>FR887813.1:0-9129 GCA_000432735.1 Bacteroides sp. CAG:443 | reverse complement strand
AATGGCTATTTTCAGAATATCCTTCAAGAAGATGAGTTGTACATCCTTTACTTGTGCTCCGTGAATGATACGGATAGCTATTTCCGAACGTCGACGGTTGACTTCATCACGGATATAGGCTATCAGTCCGATAAGTGCAATTACCAGAATACATAGTCCGACAAAGAGTATACTGTTTCTTACGTGTAACAGCATGTTGTACTGATTAGCCATTTCCAAGTCGAGGCTATATACATGTTTTTCCTGGCTGGGCATGGTGCGGCTGACTATGTCTTGTATCTCCTTTATTTGTTCTGGACCCATTTCTTTCAAACGAATGTAAAGAAGATGGTTAGGATGCGTGTTGTAGAACATCACCGTTGGGCGATCGTCGAAATCTTCCGCAACTTGAGAACCCAGATGAATTTCTTCGTACACACCACAGATAGTATAAGGACGACCTTGATGCTCTGTGATAAAGACTTGCTTACCAATAGGAGAACCTGTCCATCCGGCGAGTTTTTCCATCTTGTCGATGAAGCTACGGCTCACCATTACTTCCTGACTGACACTATCTCCCAGTTCGGTGGTAAAGCCCGTTCCTTCCAAAATGGGGATACTGAATACTTTATGATAGTCGGGGCCTACATCATACATATCGGCAATATTCATGTATTCCTTATCGTTTTGTGGGTCGTATACATTGTTTCCGCTGCATTTCATAAACATTTCCTGATATCCCCAAGTCACTCCGCTTACATTAGGAAGTCTTTTTAATTCCTGTATACAACGTTCACGTTCTACGTTCTGAGTACCGGATAGAGAAGTATAAAGTATATTCTTATATTCGAATCCGGTGCGATAATTGGTCAATGCCTGATACTGAAGTCCGATAACGGTAAGCAGGCAGACAAAGAAAGTAGTTAGCATGAACTGTACAAATAAGAGTCCCAACTTCCATTGTCGTTTGTTCTCCGTGTATCGGCGATAGGCGTAAGTGACAGGTATGCGTGTATATATATAGCCGGGCATTACTCCGCAAATTACAGCAACAGCAATAACGACCATCAGGCACAGCACTAAAGCAGTGGGAGAAAATAAGGCTCGCAAACTATGTCCCATTTGTTCTTGCAGAAAATCTTGCAGACCGAAAACAATGAGTACGGCAAGTATTAGAGCAATGAAGCAGTGCAATGCCGATTCTGCCAGTATCATACGATAAATATCCTTGCTTTCTGCTCCGTAACAGCGGTAAGTAGCAATACTTTTGGCTCGTTTCACTACCGATGAAACAACCAGCAGGATATAGTTCAGGACTGCTACTGCCAGCATGATAAAGGCAAAGATGAGGAATACGATGTTCATGATACGGTTGTATTCCGAGGATAGAAAGATCTTGCTTACAGGTTTCAGGTTCAGGTAAAACTGGCTGCCCGAACGTTCCAGCTCTTCCATCGGAGCATTGGTGTACAGCATGTGCTTGATGTTAGGTTCCAGCGTTTGCGGATCTGTACCGGGCCGCAGGCGGATATATCCGGAATAACGGTCGTTCCCCAGCCAATTGTTTCTTCCGTCTCCCATTATTTGGCCAATGGTAGGCAAAGCTACAGCAATATCTATTTTCGGCAAATGAGTATTTTCTGGGAAATCCTCAAAGACTCCCACTACCGTCAGATGAAAATCCGGGAAAATTTTCCAAGTCAGTTGTTTGCCTATAATATCATTTCCCAGTACTTTCAGCAGTTTGGCTGATATATAAGCATTGTTGGCTTTTTCCAGTCCGGTATGAGGCGCTTCTCCCATTAAGATTTTTCGTGGAAAGACCTCGAAAAAAGAGCTGTCGCACAAATAAGCATTACCTTTTATGGTACGTTGGTCAGCGGTTGTTAACAGCAGATCTTCATTCAATATGGTAAAACGAGTGGCTGCTTCTACTTCCGGACAATATCGTTTGATGCCCGGGGCAATAGCTCCCGATACGGTGTTGTGATTTTTCCAGTCATTACCTTGATGCTTATAATTTTCCTGTATGATATAGGTATCTTCCAGATGGGGAATAAAGTTATCATACGACCGTTCGAAAATTACTTCGGCAAGCATTACCAGTCCGATAGCCATTCCCACACCCAGACAGAGAATTTTTGTTAGGTTACCTTCTCCTTTTCGGAAAAGATTCTGTAGGGCTCTTTTCATCATTCGCTTGGATTGAAGTTAAAGTAAGAAGGCATATCCAGCTATATTGCCGGTATACCTCCTTACATATAGAGAAAACTTAAGAGAGATTACATTTCACTGATAGAGGATACAATCTGCCCGTCGAACAGATTGATCACACGTCCGGCAAATCCGGCATCACGCTGGCTGTGGGTTACCATTACGATGGTAGTTCCTTCTTTGTTCAGTTCGGTAAGCAGTTCCATCACTTCCAGACCGTTTTTAGAATCCAGATTACCGGTCGGCTCATCGGCGAGGATGATTTTCGGATTGGAAACTACGGCACGGGCGATGGCCACACGCTGCTGCTGACCTCCGGAGAGCTGCTGGGGATAATGTTTGGCACGATGACTGATATTCATACGCGACAGCATTTCGGTTACGCGTTTCTTGCGTTCTTCGGCAGGAATATTCAAATACGTAAGCGGAAGCTCGACATTCTCGAAAACATTCAGTTCGTCTATCAGGTTAAAGCTCTGAAAAACAAAACCGATGTTGCCTTTGCGTACATTGGTACGATCTTTCTCCTTCAGATGTCCTACCTCTTTGTTGTCCAGATAATAGTTGCCTGAAGTCGGATTATCCAATAAGCCGAGGATATTCAGTAAGGTTGATTTTCCACAACCGGAAGGTCCCATGATGGCCACGAATTCTTTTTCATTGACTTCCAAGTTTACATTGTTCAAGGCAATTGTTTCTACTTCCGTTGTACGGAATGTCTTGCAAAGGTTTTCAATCTTAATCATAGTGATAAGTATTAAATTGTTATTATATTATTCTTTTGTTTATTATTCTGCTTTTAAGTTGTCTGTCGGATTGCTGATGGCCGTTCGGTAATTCTGTACTGTAATCGTTATCAGTGTGATGAGGCTGATGACGATACAGGTCAGAATGAATACCCACGGCGTGATGGCTATCCGTTCAGTAAACTGTTCCAGCCATTTGGATACGATATACCAGGCTATCGGTGTCGCAATGACGGAACTGACTACCGACAGCGTAAGATATGATCGTCCGAACATCCAGAGAATCTGACGGGTATAGGCTCCATATACCTTTCGGATACCGATTTCTTTGCGGCGCTGTTCTGCTTCGAAGATAACCAGTCCAAAGACTCCTACCAGTGAAATCAGAATGGCAAGCAGACTGGACAGGGTAATCAACTGTTGCTGATCGGCCTCTTTCTGGTAGAGCTGACTATATACTTGGTCATAGAATTTTATATCGACGGGATAACCGACAAAACATTTGGCAATGGTTTGACGGATGTGCTTCAAGGCTGTTTCCATATTGCTTCCGGCTTTTACACGAATGTAGGCAAAAGGCAGGATATTGCTGCCGTATTTCCCGTTTGGACAGAATATGTAAGGAAGTGCTCTTGAGCGGAGTGAGGTTAATTGTACGTTGTTGACGTAGCCTTTTAGTCGCGCATTCACACCCCAGACAAAGAAGTCCAGTATTTCGCCGGCCGGAATGCCGGTTTGTTGCTGTAAGTCTTGTGTGGCAATAAAGTTCTGGTCATTGTGATAGATGGAGTCGCTGGGGAGGAAATCTTCTCCCGATACAATTTTTAAACCCATTACCTTACAGAAGTTTGTCGTGACGTCGATGTAGTAATGTCCGTGCACTTCTCCTTTATATAAGAAGGCATATTGAGTATATCCGCCTCCTCCGCCCAGACTTGATTTAGCATAGGCGATATCATCTATTTCTGCAAAACTTTTTAGGGCATTTGTAAAGTTGCGGTATTCGGAACTTTGATAAGGCATTTGTGGGAGAGAAGCAACCAGTATCTGGTCTTTGTCAATGCCTGATGTATAATTTTGCATATAGCGGTTTTGCAGAAAAATGAATCCGGCAGTTACAATCAGCACAAATGAAATGATGTATTGGAAACCGATAAGTGACATGCGGAGCCGTTTGCCTCTTCCGCTTAGGGCATAGTTTCCTTTCAGCACAAGGGCAGGAGAGAAAGAAGTCATGTACCATGACGGATAGAGTCCGGCAATGATTCCTGTCACCAGTGCAATGATTCCGGTATATCCGATGATGTGCCAGTAGGTAATCAGTGAAGGGGTGAATCCCATAAAAGAAAGTACCTTCAGGCGTATGAGTATTTCGACAATGCCCAGTGATACGAGCCAGCTTATCAGGACGGTACCGACAGATTCTGTTAATAAGGCACGGCGTAGTTCCCAGTTGCTGCTGCCCAATACTTTTTGTGTATTGATACTGCGTATGCGAACCGGAGCTAAGGCTGTACTGAAGTTGATCAGGTTGATGCAGGCGATAATGATAATCAGTAATCCGATACTTACAATCAATACCATTGTACTACGGTCCCCTGTCTTGAGGTAATAGGATGCCGACATATCGTAATAAAGCTTCTTGATGGGGAATACGTAGAGTCGTTGATTTCCTTTGTCTACAATATTCAGTCGCTTGTTGGCACCGCTGGCTTCTATTTGCTGGTTGATATCGGCTGCACTAACTCCCGGTTTCAGCCGGAAAAAGGCAAAGTAGTTCTGGCTTGCCCAGTCATCTTTTTGGTAATCACTCATCCGGATGAACATATCATTTTTAAACTGGCAGTTCTCAGGGAGGTCTTTAAAGATACCACATATTCTGAACTTATCTATTCCCTTTACCAGCCCATTGTCGCCTTCCGTATAGAGATAGGAGCCCAGGGCGTTGCCTTTAGGGAAAAGTTTGCGGGCATAGCTTTCCGAAATAATGATACTTTCAGGTTTATTCATGTCCTTGTCACTGCCTTCTACGAACTGCAATCCGATAACTTTTGCGAAATCGGGGTATACGGCCCACGGGGTTTCATAGAAATATTGCGGACTTTCAGGATTGGTGCAGAATGCCTGTTTCTGCCAGCAGGGAGCATAGATGGTTCCGTATTCGATGCCGGGTATCTGCTCGATGAGGAAATCAATCGGTCCTCGTGGAAGAGCCATGATGGAGTTATCTTTCTCTTCTCCCAAATTTAGTCCGACCAGGCGGTCGGGGTTGGGATAACACGTATCGAAGCTATATTCGTAACTTGCTTTCATCATAATCAGTATGAAAGCCGCAAAGGCAGTCGACAGTCCTAATAAGTTGAGTACGGAAGCTGTCCGAAAGCGCTTGAGTGTATAGAACAGGTTACGTAGTATTGTTTTCATAATGTTGTAATGTTTATTCTGTCTTTAAGTTTTTTATAGGGTTTTCGCGAGTAGCATTCCGGCTGATCAGATAAACAGAACCGAGCGATATGGCAGTTACGGTAATAAAGGCGATGATTCCGCTCAACCAGGGCATGGTACTTTGATAATGGGTTATCCGGTTGATTTGCATGATGCCGATGTAGGCTAGCGGAAGTGCAATTATAATACTGATAACCAAAGAACTGAATGCGAATTGTATCAGTCGCTTCATTTCTTGTCTGCTGCTCGATCCAAATACTTTACGGATAGCCATATCGCGTTTGCGTTGTGCTATGAAATATAGACTCATGGCAGTTAGCCCGAGCAAAGAAATCAGCAGGGCGGCACCGGTAAAGATTCCTATCGTATGCTGTAAATTGGTCAGGTCTTTGTATATCGCTTTTACCTGATTGTGATACCATTCCGACTCGAATGGGATCCCTTCTATTGTTTCCGAATATAGGCTGTCGAGCTCTTTTTTATAGTAGGTTAGCTCGTTGCCAGTTACTTCTATCAGAATATTCCACGGATAGATACTGTCCGGATGCATGATGGATAGCATGGTCGGGTATTGGGTATCCAGTATGGAACCGGACTTGATATCCTTGAATGTTCCTGCTACAGGATAATGCATGCTTCCCATCTGGGGACTGCTTCTTAGATAATCTGCGTCATGGCTGAGACCCAAGGCATTGAATACACTGTCGGAAAAGAAATAGGTTGTTTCTTCCGTAACCGGTAGATGGTTGTTTATGATGTTCAGATGAAACAGATGGATGAATGTTGAATCGGCTGTCAGATGTCTCCATCGTATGTTTTGTATTTCTCCTTTTCCGTTATATATCTGTACGGCATTGTTTTCTCCCTGAAGGTCGGCGGGAGTTCCTTGTGTGAAACATACCTTGTTTACAAATGGCAGTGTGCGGGCTTTGTCGCGGAATGTCTGCAACTTCTGTTTATTGACTAGTGCCGGATAGTTGAGGATATTGCCGTAACTGTATCCCAGCGGCTCATGTAAGATATTATATAGTTGGATACTTAAATAGATTGCACAAGTCAGCATGGCAAGAGTAAGACTGCTTTGTGTGATGTATAATCCGCGTAAATAAACGACTTTTGTCTTGCGTCGGAAATTACCTTTTACTATATCCAGCGGATTATATCGTGAGAGCAGGGTTGCCGGAACAAAGCCTGCAAGGAGAGAGAGCAGCAGGATACCGGCCAGATAAATGCTCAGGGTAAGAATATTTAAATCGCCAGTCAGGTCAAGGTTCACTTGTAACAAGTCCGAAGCAAATGGCTCAACGGCTCTTGCCAGTAGAAAGGCGAGAAGAAAAGCGCCTAATGTGAGCAAGAAAGATTCTGCAATCATACGCCAGAAGATATCGGGGCGTGAAGAACCCAGCAGTCTTCGGGTAGCCATTTCTTTGGCACGATAGCTGGTTTGGGCTACGCTCATGCTGATATAATTGAAGACTGCCATCAGCAGAATGAGTATTCCTACGCAGATGAAGATTACTACTTTTGTAAAACTGTATTGCAGGAAGGTACCATTCGATGGAATTTCACTGAAATGAAAATCGTGCATGGATACCCATTTTACTTCCTTCATATAGCCAAGCGCATATATCCAGTAATACTTCTTCAAATAATCGAGCATTTGTGTAGCTTTATCATTGGGATTAGTCCCTTCGTGGAAGCGGGCAAAAACAGTTGCACCTCCGGCATTGTTCATGTTGCGTTCATGCATACTGCTGCTTTTGTCAATATAGTCGATGAAATCGTATGGGACAATCGCTTCTATATCACTGGGAAATAGTGAGTTGCCGATGTTTTTCATAATACCTGTTACAGTATATGTTTCTTGGCTGTTGGCGGATAGTCGGAGAGCCTTACCGATAGCTGGTTCATTGCCAAAAAGTTTTCTCGCCCCGTTTTCGGTTAGAACAATGCTGTTTTTGTCTGTTAAAACCTGGTCGGGACGTCCTGATAGTAATTTGAAATAAAAGAACTGAAAGAAATTGTTGCGGGATGCCAAAATCTTTAATTTTACTTTTCTGGTTTCTTGTAAGACATAGGTACCGGTATATGCCAAATTGCTAACGGCACACCAGTCTTCTATTTCCGGATATTGGGTACTTAGTATTTCTCCTACCAGATAATGTGAGCCGATGTATTGTTCATTGCCAAATGCATAGATACGAGAAGCATCGGGCTGCTCTTTGTCGATACTCAGTTGTCGGCTCACCATGTTGGCTATTAACAACACGAACATTAGTGAAATGCTTAGTCCTCCCATATTCACAAGTGTGAACATCTTGTTCTTATTGAGAAAAGTAAAATATGTTTTGAGTCCTTTCATCTGTTTATTAATGGTTTGTTCGGTTATAATATAGCAAAGTGCGTGCCATTGTTGCAATGTGTTGATAATCAGGATGTATGTAAAATAATACTTAGCTGGAGGTGTCTAATAATTTGACACATGGTGTATGATTTTTAGACACTTTAATTAAATTAGCCGCTTTTGCCCTTCACGCCCTTCACATGAATGGCGTTCGGTGTATATCATGACAAATGAATATCTGGAATTTATCATGTCGATAGGGAAATATTAATAGTCGTTAGAGGGGTTGTTATCTCAGATAAGAGCAGTGACGATATTATCGGTGAAGGGCGTGGAGGGCAAAATCAGGTGTTTTTCTTTTTTAAAGGTGCCTGAACTGGTAGAAACAGCCCTTCACAGTCCTGTTGAGGTGTGCTTGTTTTTGCTCCTTTCTCGGATTTCGTAATAGTTCCCGGCAGAGGAGGGGGCTTTTTCCCTTTTTCGCATAAAATTTCATCATTTTTCTGTTCCGGACCGTACTATTACGCGGTGTCTCGGAAAATTTTCTTTCGTATTTCCTTCGGTTTTTCCCGCTGCTGTCCCACGTTTTTGTACAAAGCTTTTTGGGATTTGTACAGAACAAAATATTTTTTGTACAAAAACCGGAGGAAATTCCGGCATGTTTTTTTAGCATTGTCGGGATCTTTTTATGCGTATTGCGGATTTTTTTGCTTTTTTCTCTTGACTTTTCCGGTGGAAAAATCCGTTTTTTTAACCCGACCGTCCGTCAATGATAGAATTTATTCCTATCGGCCGTATATTTTTCATGCTTTTTTCGGATGATTCGATAAATTTTTCAGCTTCTTTTCCCGTGCATTTCTGCATTTTTCCGTCCGTCTGCAAAAAAATCTGCTGCTTTTTTTTCATCCGGATCGTCCGTTTTTTGAGACCTTTTTCGCTTCGTCGGAATAATTTTCCCTGCCTTTTTTATGTGGGGCTGAGAAAATTTTCTGTCTGTTTCCATAATTTTTTTGCTTTCTTGGAACTTTTTTAAAAGAAGAATCTGTTTTATTTTGTTTCTGTCATCGGTTTTCAGGCATGTCTTTCCTGACAATCCGGATATTTTTCAAGTTTTTTTCGTGGGGAAACTGAGAAATTTTTCCATTTCGTCCCCGTATTTTTATGCTTCTCCTGAATTTTTTCAAAAGAAAAATCCGCTTTTTTCACTTTCCATTGCCCAGTTTCGGACATGTTTTTCCTTGCCATCGGGATAATTTTCATGCTTTTTCCCGTGCAGGGAAAGAAATTTTTCTTCCCGTTTTCATCATTTTCGCGCTTCTTTTGGAATTTTCCGGCAGAAAAATCCTTATTTCCCGGAATGAATTTTCTGTCCGAACGAACATTTTTTCCATTCCTCGGGGA
>FR887812.1:84640-98834 GCA_000432735.1 Bacteroides sp. CAG:443 | reverse complement strand
TGTTTTGTACAAATTCCAGAAAGTTTTGTACAAAAACATGAAACAACAGCGGGAGAAACCGAAGGAAATACGAAAGAAATTTTTCCGAGACACCGCGTAATAGTGAGGTTCGGAACAGAAAAATGATGAAATATTATGCGGAAAAGGAAAGATTCAAGTACAATACAGAAGAAAGAAACGGGAAAAAATACCGGATATACTCTGCAGAACAGATAGGCGAAGAAACAAATTTTTCAAGTTCACCCCCACTATGCAAAAAATGTATGGATGATAAAATCAAAACAAGCCAGGATGCAGTAACGGATTCCAAACTATCCCAGCAAATACATTCTGGAAAAGCAACGAAAAGTGTGTATTCTAAAAATTCTACGACTACAATAAACAAGCAGCTTTCCTGGACTTCCAATCCTGCTCCAACAAGAAAAGCAAAAACTCCTTCCCTGTGGAAACGACAAAAAAATCCGAGCAAAGGAGCAAAAACAAGCACACCTCAACAGGACCGTGAAGGGCTAGTTCCACCATTTCAGGCACCTTTTAAAGAAAAAAAACCTATTTTTGCCCTTCACGCCCTTCACCAGTGCATAGAGAGTCGTCATTTTTAGTCATATGCGACAAGAAACAAATCGGTGTGAAGGGCTAAAAAGGCAATAAACTCACATCTCGTACATATCGTACACACTAAAAGGCCCGTTAGCCATTTAAATATCATTATCAAATGACTTCACTATTGTGACCTCTTCCCATCCCTCTTTCTGCTTCTCACCATTTACATAAAGATAGAAGACATTTTCAGGTTCATGATTTTCCCACCAAAAAGAATTGGAAAAACGAAAGACTGTATTCCAACTTCCATCACCCCAGTCTATCACAAACTCTTCATCTTCATAACATGTCTGTCGATCGAAATCACCGAATGTCAGAAAATAACGTCCATCTTCATTGTAAGGTTTACACACCTGCAACCCATTCCACACAACCGGTATTGCCCTTGATCCAGAAGAATGCTCCGGTTCCCAATGCATCTCATATTCCTTAGCTTTGTAAAGGACCTTAATCTTATTGTTCACAATCGTATTCGTCACTTCCGGATTCAATAAATCATGTCCTTCGCTATCGGTTACATAAACCTTAATAACCACAGGAAGTATATCATATTCTGTACCAGGTAGCGGACCTTCAGGATAGCTATCATCTTTACAGGCAGATAGTCCGACCGCAAAGCCAAATACCAACAATGCTGCAACTACATTTTCTACGATTCTCATATATTCTAAATTGATTTATTAAAGTTATCGCATTACTTTTATTCTACTATAAAACGATCAAAATTACCACATCACAAGCTGCAATATATTCCTTATCAATCCTTATTGACGATATTCCCCTCTAATTTCGGGAAGAAGAAACAGAGCAAAAAGTAGAAGAAATATTCTCACGTTTTATAAATAAATCTGATACTCGTTAGTATCTTCAGAAGTCAACTCAGTAGAGCTAGGATCAATCAACATTACATCATCTTAGAGATTAAAATCAGTCGATGATGCAGCCCCATGCCACAGTGAATCTTTGGAGTTACAAAAAAACACGCACGAAGCAACACTTAATAAATTTGAGAAAACGTTTTCATAGATATTAGATTTTAATCAACGACTTACATCTTATTTCTTTTGTGCAATTTAAACATAAAAGGAATAAGATACAAGCATTTACGGGTTTTTCTTTAAAGATCGATTCGATGAAAAATGAAACAGACCAAAGTATTATTACATGAAGTATAACTGCAATCATCTGTCTCCACGCGCCCAACGAACAATTGTCCTCTACTTAATTCTTATAATGAATGCAAAAGAAAAGGCATATCAAACTCTATTTTGAGTAATGATACACCCCTCTCTTTTACCTCCGTACTATTCAAGATTCAGATTAACATTCATCTTGAATAAAATTGAGTTTTAAACAAGTTTTCAAAATACATTGAGCAATTCCACGTCAAAAATCAATGTGGAACAAGCCGGAATGGGGCCTGAAGGCCGATTACCATACCCCAGTTCAGAAGGAATATAAATCATCCAACGATCGCCGACACGCATCTGTTGCAAAGCTATCTGCCAGCCTTCTATCACATCCGACAAGCGCAATGCTTCTGGACATCCTCTCTTCCACGAGTTATCAAACTCACGCCCATTAATCAGCGTTCCTCGATAATGCACAGAAACAATACTTCTCAAATTAGGCGATTGTGTACCACTTCCCTGCTGAACAACCTCATAAAATTAGGCGATTGTGTACAACTTCCCTGCTGAACAACCTCATACATAATACCGGAAGGATGTCTTTGTACTCCTTCTTTCTGTGAAATCTCTTTCAAGAAATCAATGTTCTGCTGTTTATATTCCTCTTTTCTTGCCATAAATCCAATCAATTACACCGACAAAGATACAAAGAGTTTATAAAAGCTCAGAATATGGACTTCTATTTATGACGGGAAGCACGAATGACCTCGATAACAAATGCTACAATCAGTCCAATACCTCCTCCCAACAACACACAGGCACCATAAATAATGGAAACGGTTTCACGGACAGGACGACTGATTTCATCGCTCGCAAAATATTCCGGCTGTGAGTTTAAAACGAGACAATAGCCAGCCAATAGCCCCAGTCCAAGCCCTATCAGCAGACAGCCAAAACGAAGAGAGGTAGAAGATGTTGGAAAAAGATTCTCCTTCAAATCACACAAAGACAAGCCACCATTTTTCAGCTTTTCGTCCGTCAAAGTTTCCACAGGAAGTTTTTCTATCAACATCATACGTTCTTTCCTACCGACAAACAGTTCGAACAACTTGTAAATAACTCCAAAAACTATTGCAACATTAGCCACAATCATTAATTCTTCCATATCGCATTTCTCTTAAGTGAATAATTTTGTTTCTTTGTCCGTTTAGACGAACCAATACATGAAAAGGTTACAATTCTAATGAAGAAAAAATTTTTTCTCAATTTTTGTAACCTCGACTTCTGACAAGCGTCTAAAAAGACAAATGAAAAAAGACGAATCATATATCATCACGCGTATCCTGACAGGAAAGACTGAAGAGTATGCTTACTTCCTCGATACCTACGGACAACCGGTTTTTGCTTTGATTGTCCGTATGGTCAATTCCGAAGAAGATGCCGAAGAGCTGACGCAAGATGCATTTATGAAAGCCTTCGAACATTTATCAGCCTTCAACGGGAAAAGTAGTTTCTCTACTTGGATTTACCGTATTGCCTATAATACGGCACTCTCTTTTCTGAGAAAGAAAAATGTAGAACAAACTGTGATTGACGAAAACTCTTGGAACCAGATATCGGATACACAAATAGATGATGCTTTGAATAATGACTCAGAAGAACAAATAGAAAAGCTACAACAAGCATTGACCAAACTGACGGCCGAAGAACGTGCGCTGGTCACTCTATTTTATGAAGAGGAACGTCCTATACAGGAACTTGCCCACATCCTGAACCTGAACGAAGGGAATATTAAAGTCAAACTACATCGCTTACGCAAAAAATTATATCTACTGATGCAAAAGGAGGATTAACTATGACAGACAACAAGGACAATGGATTAAGAAAAGCTGCCAGACAAAATTATACTCCACGGCTTTCCAGCAATTTCACCTATCGCACCATGAAACGGATTGCTGAAGAAATGTATCTGCGTGAGAAACGACAAGAAAAACGTATGTTCATATTAATGATCATCACAGTTGCTTGCATGTTCACAGGATGCATCGGCATGGTCGTATGGACATACGGAAAAGAAATAGCCGAAGCATTGTATATAATGACCCATAGCTTGCCCGAACCTTCATCGCTCATCTTCTATCTTCCCATGCTGATAGCCTTGCCTCTATTGCGAATTTTCGACCGCTGGTTAAGACGTAAGTACAAGCATTTATTGTAATCAGGCTCAAGTTTACATTATCTATAAAGACTAACATAAAAACTCCCTTTGCTCAAGCCTTAAGCCGAACAAAGGGAGTACAACCTCTATCCTAAAAATTAATCTTGCCTATTGAAATAAGCATATTTATAAGTTTAATAATATCACATTTTATTGTGCAGTCAGTTCTATCACATGACTCTGAGTTGCGGCAAAGCCAAAGACATTCAGACCAACCTTCATCAGATAATCACCCGAGAACACCTTTCCATTTGCTTCCAATGTAGAAGTTACTCCAGGCATCAGGTTGATTTCCTCTACTTTATACATTTTATGAGCATCCAGTCCCTGTAACTTTACAGCCATCAGTTTTTCCTGATAGCGAGGATAGATATCATAAGCAAACAGTACGGCTTTGTTTGTATCCTTGCTTACATAATTTACAGCCATGTGATTAGTAACATACGGTGAAACCAGACGATACTGATCACCATCCATTACTGCTGGCTGCAAACGCTTCCAGTTGGCAACAGCTTCCTGACAATAAGACAGCTCATCCTTCGTCATATCCTTCAGGCCTATATCAAATCCCAGCTTACACATAGAAGCCATATCCGTACGGAATTTCACAGAAGTATTCTTGTTCCAGCTTGTCACATGAGCACACATGGCCTTTGCCGGGAAGAATTGAGAGAATCCCCACTGAATGTAAGCACGTTCTACCGGATCTGTATTATCACTACACCAGAATTCTGTAAAGTATTTCAGTGCTTCATAATCACAGCGAGCACCACCTCCTGAGCAAAGCATCATCGGTACATCCGGATAATTTTCTTTTACCCGTTTCATGACATTATACACGCCGCGTACATGATCGATATACAGATTGCCCTGCTTTTCCTTCAGATACGGAGAATAAATATTTGTAATCGGACTGTTGCAATCCCATTTAAAGAATGCTATTTCCGGATTTTCCTTCATCAATTTGTCAACCACTCCGTATACATAGTCCTGTACTTCCGGATTACTTAAATCCAATACCAGCTGATTGCGGTAATAATACAATTTTCTCTTTGTATCGTGGATTGCCCAGTCGGGATGTTTTTCAAACAATTCACTCTTCGGATTTACCATTTCCGGCTCAATCCAAATACCAAATTTTACACCAGCTTCCTTTGCAGCCTCAACCAGTGCAGGTACACCACCAGGCAACTTGCTATGGGTTACTTCCCAGTCGCCCAATCCTGCCTTATCATCTTTACGAGGATATTTATTGGCAAACCAACCGTCGTCCAGCAAGAACATGTCCACGCCTAAATGTTTAGCTTCTTTCATCAGTTCTGCCAGCTTTTCCTGATTAAAGTCAAATCCGGTATTTTCCCAGTTGTTCAACAATGTAAGTCTGTCTTTCTTTCCATCCTTCAAGCTATAATTACGAGCCCAGTTGTGCAAATTGCGGCTACCTTCAGACGTACCATTATAGCTTAATGTAAAAATGAACTCAGGAGTAGTAAACACTTCGTCTTTTTTCAATTCATAATAAGAAGCATAAGGATTGATAGCAGGAATAACACGAAGATTTCCGGCATTGTCCACTTCAAACGTAAAGCGGAAGTTACCAGTCCATCCCAATGTACCCATCAGTACCTCACCCTGATTTTCGGCAACCGGCTGTCCCAATCCAACTTCAAAGAACGGATGCGTATGCATAGCTGCACGGCTACCCAACTTGGTATCAATCACTTTCTTACCAAACTGTAACTGCTGACTGCTCATCTGTGCTTCTTTTGCCCAGTCACTGCTAAATTCTGTCAGATAATAAGAAGGACAATTGAAATACAACATGGTAGAAGCATACGTATTCAGCGTTACCGGACGCTTTTCCTGATGTTTGATTTCACTCCATGTCTTGATTACATTCTCTTTCTGATAAGCAATATAATGTAAAGTAACATCTACCGGATACTGGTCATCACGCAGATTAATGGTAGTATGTACACCACCCTCTACTGGTTGTGTAGCAGATGATACATAATATAGATAAGTAGAATTATGTCCATCATTATGAGTTATCGCAATAGCCGGTTCAAAATAATCTTCATTTCCTGAGCCACTATATACTTCCCATCCACGCTGACTGATACTTCCATCGGAACCTGCATGTACATCCCATGCGAAATTCTGAATATCAGCATCATTTAAAAGTTTCTCACCCAGATAAGTCTGATATAGACGTCCGTTATCTCCTACCTGAAGAATCAGATCGGTCTGTTCCGTAGAAATACGAAACACTTTCTTTTCGACAGCATTTACCTGCATGGCAGCCAGTAATAATGCTCCTGATACTAATAATTGTTTCATGGTTATCTAAAGATTTTCAGTTTATATTTTTAGAACTTAATACTTGCGCTGAATTCAACAGTAAACGGACGCAAATAGCTTCCGCTCATGTAGCAACCAGCATATTTTGAAGCTTCTTCTTTCGTAATCAGTTCAGAACCGCTGATGGTACCCTTCGCACCTTTCTGATTCAGGAAGTTCACTACAGATACTCCCAGATCCAGATGCTTGTTTACACTCCAGTTGATTCCACCAAATGTTTCCCAGCGTCCGTTGAAGTAAAGTGCTTCCTGCAAATTGGCATAGATTTTACCGAAATAACGGAAGCTCAACCACAAGCGCAAATCTTTTGTAATGTTGTAACTTGGATCCAACTCTACAAGAATCTGAGGAATTTCCTTCACAATCATATTGTTGGCATTGACACTCATCTGTGTTCCATCATTGAAAGTCACGCCTGCACTATAATTTTTGTACACAGGCTTCTGATAAGTAAACAATGCATGCAGATGGAATCCCTTGAACGGGTCAATTTCAGCAGAAGTCGTCCATCCCAGTGTCTGGATATCATAAATCAGCAAAACGGTCTTGCCTTCACTCGTACCAGGTTTAGTCAGATTCTGCTGGTCGATGTTATTGGTCTTTGCGATATAAGTCACCATGGAAGTCAAATCAATCCAGCTATTCTTATAGAATAACCCACCACGAATCAAAGGAATAGTTACACGTTTATACTGCTCTTCTGTAGGACCTGTTCCTGCATATTCATTGATTCTCGGGAAACGAGTTGCCACAGTCGCATCGGCCGTCAAGCCAAAATGTTTGGTCATATTATAAGTCAACTGAGCTGTTGCAGCATAATTCAGTTTATCCTTTGTAACATTAGCAGGAGTAATCACTTCACCGTCAGGAGCTGTACCACCGATATAGAATCCTGAGTAGCGTGAATGGGCAACCTGGTCGGCCGACATACGATAATATTCCAGTCGCCCACCATAATAGAAGTTCAATTTTGGAGAAATTTGCCAGTTATCGGTTACATATACCGCCAATTTATTTTCCGATCCTACCGTGTATTCCGGACTCAGTTCATTAAAGCCATAGAAGCGTGAACCATCTGAAGCTGTCAGAATATCAGGATACTCTTTTACGCTCCCCACCCACTGGAAAGAAGATGAATGATAATCCAAATAATAATACCATTCATTCAATCCAAAGCGCAACTGGTGATTGCCAAAACGTTTTTCAAGCTCCGAAGTAATTAAGAAATTCTGAACTTTTCCAAAGTGCAGCCAAGTACGTCTGCCTTCCACAAGACCTGAATAAGGTGTGCCATCAGCCAGCGTATAACCATCTTCCACACTCAGTTCACTAATAGTACTACCACCAAAATCGACATAATTGGCTTCCGGAGCATTCATATACTTCATATTCAAACTCCATTTCGCACCATTGTCAAAAGTATAATCAGTCAATAACGCAATTTCGTGTGAACGGTTATCTGCCAGATCACGCAAATTCGCCTTTTTCATCTTTCCATCCATGACATCCATATACTCTATTTCACCACTTGCTGGACCATAAGAAGCCAGACCGGGTTCAAATCCTGGAATTTCCTTGATGGAACCATCACCTACGTAAATAAAAGGTGCAGCATTCAGTTCATTTCCTGTATTTCGGCTATAAGCATATTTATATTGCAAGCTGATTTTACCTTTATTACCCAACAAACGTGTTATGCCAGCACGATACATTTGCATACGGTCGGTATATTCATCAAATTTTGCCTCAAAACTTCCGGGATCGAAATTCTGATATACGCTGCCAGAATACAACCATTTATCACCGATACCACCTGAAACGTTTAAATCGAACTGCTGCATACCGAAATGATTGGCGCGGTAATTCAATATTCCTTTAAATTCTTTCTGACCCAACTTACTATAGGAATCGACCGAATAAGCGATATTACCTGTACGAATAGCCGACTCTGAAGGTGACATCAAACCAACTTCTCCTAAACTGGCATCACTACGCCAATGATATTGCAATTTATGTACAGCAGACGAATATACGGCAGGAAGACCATTCTCATATACATTTACATCTTCACTAGGTAAACCAATTTGAATTTCACGAGGCTTTGTCGCATCTGAAGCATTCAGCATGACATTACGTTCGCTACCATCTGCCTTCTTCACATTCACACTATCTGTTACTGTTTGTGCGGAAGCAACAGAAAGCAGACCCGATGTCCAGACCGCAATCATTGTGCAAGGGAATAACATTTTTGTTCTCATAAATCTACAATTTAAGGATTATACATTCCAAAGGTTAATAATCACTCTTTTAACGAGGAACATTCTGTAAAGAAATTCTTCGTGACGCAAAAGTAATATGAGGTGATTCCCTTTGTTTTTAGCAGTAGAACCAAAGTAGATGAAACACAACATTATAAATCTATATATATTTGATAATCAATATTTTTACAAGTTGCATTTAAAAATCAAAGTAGATATAAACTTTTACTTTTTCTCAAAATAGACAATCTCTAAAATTGGATATTCAACAAAAAATCCTTATTTTCGCTTTTGATAAAGCTACAAGGAAGAATCTTAAACCAAGTATTATATGAAGAATCTACTTTCTCTGTTTTTGTTTATCATTCCACTTCAAGTTATCCATGCACAACAAGATATTAAAGATCTTTACAGACAACTTGAACTTTCCCTGGCTCAACGCAATATAGCTTCCCAACGTAAAGAAGCTCGAATCGACAGTATCCAAAATTTAATAACACCGGATATGTCGGCTCAAAAGCTTTTCGACCATTACTATACCCTCTATCAGGAATATCTTACGTACAGATCTGATTCTGCCTTCTTTTATATTGATAAGGCGGAAGAAATTGCTTCACGAACCAATATTCTCAAGCAGAAACATCTTTGCTATATCAGCCGGGCGACCGTACTGGCCACAACCGGATATTTTTCTCAGGCTTTATCTCAGTTACAACATATTGACAGAGCAAGCATAGATAGTACATTACTTGCAGACTATTATGAAGCCTACGAATGGGTATATAGTGTATGGAGTGAATATACCGATGATGAATACTATGCCCCACACTACCGGAAAAAAGAGATTCTTTACAATGACTCTTTACTACAAGTACTTCCTCCCGGGAGTAATGAATATTATTACTGGACCGGAGAATACAAAGCACGAACCGGTGATCAGGAAGGTGCACAAAAAGCCTATGAAAAGGCATTGAAAGGTATGCCTGTAAATACCCGACTTTATGCATGCATTACGTGCGGACTGGCTTTTGCCCATAGCAGACAAGGACATCTGCAAGAGCTTGAACGCTATCTGATTCTTTCCGCCATATCCGACAATGTCTGCCCACTAAAAGAAAACTTGTCGCTACAAGAGTTGGCTTTATACATTTATCGACAAAAGACACAATCAATGGAGCAGGCCAACCGATACCTGCAATATTCCATGGAAGACGCAACTTTCTACAACAACCGTCTTCGAATGCTTGAAATAGCTCGTAAAATCCCTGCTATCTTCAATGCATATCAACAGGAAAACATCGATGCGAAACATCACCTCACAGCAGCTGTAATTTTCATCAGTGCTTTAAGTCTGTTGCTGATTGCATCCATCGTCTTTATACGTCGTCAGTTACGACAGGTAAATAAGGCACAGCATTCTCTTAAGGAATTGAATGAACAACTCTGCCATCTCAACGATGAACTTTTCAAAACGAACCATACACGGGAAGAATATGTTAGTCTGTTTCTCGATTTATGTGCCTCCTATATCGACAAGCTTAACCGCTACCAAGATCTGGTGAAACGAAAAATCAAGGCAAAACAGGCCGATGATTTATTAAAACAAAACAATACAAAAATGTCGGAAGCAGATACCAAACGTTTCTTCGTAAATTTTGATACTGCTTTTCTGACCCTTTATCCTCAGTTCATAACAGAGTTCAATGCTCTGTTACGTCCCGGAGAAGAAATTTATCCACAAAAGGGAGAAATTCTTAACACAGAGCTACGAATCTTTGCCCTTATCCGCATGGGAATTAAAGACAGTTCCCGTATAGCCACCCTCATGTTTTATTCCCCGCAAACCATTTATAACTATCGGACATCTGTACGTAACCGTGCGCGTAATCGGGATGAATTTGAAGAACAAGTCAAGCAATTATGCATCACCTTACGTTGATATACAAAAAACAATCCTCCTGTATATAGCCATATAAATAACCAAGGCTAAAAACAGGAGGATTGTTTATACTGATTTATAGATTAAGCAAAATCAGAAAATACTTTATTTCCGATAATTTGCCAGTTCTTCTGCATTGAACTTACGGATAAAGTTGAAATGTTTCTCAACTTCCGATTCTGCATAATTTACATATACATTCAACGACTTGCCAAACAGGTCAGGAGCTTTCGTTGCATCCTGCAGCAACAGATGACTCATTACGCAGACAGCCGCCATTTCATACAAGCGACGTGCTACGAAATCGAGCAATTCCTGGTTTTGAGCTTCTTTTACTGCATTCGTACAAGCCTCCAGCTTACGAGTCATTTCCTTAATACGGTTCATATAATTTTCATATTCCGGAGCGCAAGGAATCGTTTCGTATTCATGCAAGGTAGCAGCATAAGCACCGTTAGTTACATAACGGATAGCCGCAACAGTCTGCAACTGAGTAGTACCTTCGTAAATACTTGTAATACGAGCATCACGGTAGATACGCTGGCAAGCATATTCCATCATGAATCCAGAACCGCCATGTACCTGAATACAGTCGTATGCATTCTGGTTAGCATATTCAGAGTTCATACCTTTTGCCAGCGGAGTAAAGCTATCGGCCAGTTTTGCATAACGTTTCTGTTCCTGACGTTCTTCCGGAGTCAGCTTACGCTCACGGGCAATATCATCCAAAGCCTTATAGATATCTACGTAACGAGAAGTCTGATACAACAACGCACGGCCAGCATCCAGTTTGGCCTTGATAGTAGCCAGCATGTCGTATACAGCCGGGAACTCGATAATGGCTTTACCGAACTGCTTACGGTCTTTTGCATAAGCCAAAGCCTCATCGTATGCAGCCTGGCTCAAACCTACTGACTGAGCAGCGATACCCAGACGGGCACCGTTCATCAAAGCCATGACATATTTAATCAAACCAAGCTTGCGGTCGCCGCAAAGCTCAGCCTTTGCATTCTTGTAAACCAGTTCACAAGTTGGAGAACCATGAATACCCAGCTTATTTTCGATACGACGTACATCTACTCCACCGTCATTCTTATCGTAGATAAACATAGACAATCCACGGCCGTCGTGTGTACCTTCTTCCGAACGAGCCAATACCAGATGCAGGTTCGCATCACCGTTTGTGATAAAACGTTTCACACCATTCAGGCGCCAGCAGTTGTTAGCCTCATCGTAAGTAGCTTTCAACATCACACTCTGAAGGTCAGAACCGGCATCCGGTTCAGTCAGGTCCATAGACATAGTTTCACCTGCACAAATACGTGGAATGAAACGGCTGTGCTGGTCTTCGTTTCCAAATTCATAAAGTGTTTCGATACAATCCTGCAATGACCAGATATTACCGAAACCTGCATCAGCCTGAGCTACGATTTCCGCGCACATGGTATACGGAGTAATCGGGAAGTTCAAACCACCAAAACGGCGAGGCATTGTCATACCGTTCAGACCTGCCTTCACCATTGCATCCAGATTAGCTTTTGTGCCCGAAGCATATTCCACACGTCCATTAGCATGGTGCGGACCTTCCTGGTCTACTCCTTCCGCATTGGCTGCAATCACCTCACCGGTAATTTCACCAGTAATTTCCAATACTTTATCGTAAGAGTCGATAGCATCCGTATAATCCTGCGGTGCATAATCGTACTCGTCTTTATCTCTGTAATCGCGTTCTTTCAACTGACAGATACGCTCCATCATCGGATTGTTCAAGTGAAACTTGAGTTCCGGATGTTCTGTATAAAAGTTTGCCATAATCTCTTTACTTACTGTTCTTCTTATAGTATTTAATCATTTTCGGAATCACTTCTTCCACTGTTCCGTTGATTACATAATCAGCGATGGTATTAATCGGCGCATTCGGATCATTGTTTACAGATATAATGATACCTGCATCCTGCATACCGGCAATATGCTGAATCTGACCAGAAATACCACAAGCGATATACAACTTCGGATGTACTGTTACACCTGTCTGTCCGATCTGACGGTCGTGTTCGCAGAAACCGGCATCCACGGCAGCACGGCTGGCACCCACTTCTGCATGAAGTTCCTTGGCAAGTTCGAACAACATATCGAATCCTTCCTTGCTTCCCATACCATAACCGCCGGCTACTACGATAGGAGCACCCTTCAGATTATGTTTTGCTTTTTCTACATGACGGTCGATAACCTTTACTACATAATCCGTTTCGGGAACATACTTCGCAACGTCGTGACGAATCACTTCACCCTGATAGTTGGCATCTACAATTTCTTTCTTCATCACACCCTCACGAACAGTCGCCATCTGCGGACGATGCTCCGGATTGACAATGGTAGCCACAATGTTACCGCCGAAAGCAGGACGAATCTGATACAACAGATTTTCGTAAGTAACGCCATTCTTCTTATCCTCGTGATTACCGATTTCCAACTGAGTACAGTCGGCAGTCAGACCACTTGTCAAAGCTGAAGACACACGCGGTCCCAGGTCACGACCGATAACGGTAGCACCCATCAAACAGATCTGCGGTTTTTCTTCCTTAAACAAATTAACAAGAATAGAAGTATGAGGAAGTGAAGTATAAGGGAACAAGCCCGGAGCATCGAACACGTGAACACGGTCTACTCCGTATGGCAACACTTGTTTTTCTACATCGGCAAGGTCGCTGCCGGCACAGATGGTTTCCAACTGACATCCCAACTGATTGGCTAACTTACGACCTTTGGTTAAAAGTTCGAGACTGACATCGGCAACATGCTTGCCTTCCATCTCACAATATACAAATACGTTATTCATAGTCTTTATCCAATAGTGTGGTTAGCCAACAGTTCTACAATCAAATTCTCTACATCAGCATCGCTACCTGTAATAGTTTTGCTTTCCTTTGCCTGGAAGATGATGTTTTCAATCTTCTTCACTTTAGTAGGTGAACCCGACAAACCACATTGTTTCGTATCACCGTTTACATCGGCTACGCTCCACTCTGTGATATTCAGATAAGGACGGCTCTCATATAAAGAAGCATAAGGCAATGCTGTTCCATCTTTTGTAATGGCAGCCTTTTCTTGTGCTCCCAAAGCACGTTTGTATTTCTGAACCAGTTTTGCATTACGCGGACGGCAAGGAGCAGCACTACCGTTTACAGTCAGGACAATTGGAAGCGGAGCTTCTACTGTTTCTACACCACCGTCAATATGACGTTTTACACGGATACGTCCGTCTTTTACTTCCTGAATTTCTTCAACATATGTAACCTGAGGCAATCCCAGCTTTTCTGCGACCTGAGGACCTACCTGTGCAGTATCACCATCGATAGCCTGGCGACCACCTACGATAATATCATACTCGCCAATCTTACGGATAGCTGTAGCCAGTGCATACGAAGTAGCCAACGTATCAGCTCCAGCAAAAGCACGGTCTGTCAACAAATAACCATTATCAGCTCCTCTGTATAATCCTTCACGAATGATTTCAGCGGCACGTCCCGGTCCCATGGTCAAGATAGTTACGGTTGACCCCGGATGTGTGTCTTTCAGTCTGAGCGCTTGTTCCAAAGCATTCAGGTCTTCCGGATTGAAGATAGCCGGAAGAGCCGCACGATTGATAGTACCGTCGGCATTCATGGCATCTTTCCCTACACAG
>FR887812.1:16347-84608 GCA_000432735.1 Bacteroides sp. CAG:443 | reverse complement strand
TCCCTACACAGCGAGTGTCAGGTACTTGCTTCGCCAATACAACAATTTTCAAGCTCATTAGATAATATATTAATTAGTATTAGTAGTTTAATTGACGGCAAATTTAATGAAACCATTTGTTTTGCAAAAAGATATGAGAAAAAAATGCACATTCCACCTCCGTTCGTGCAACCTCATCCAACTTCATTTCAAAGAAGCTTCTACATCCGCCTGCAATTGTTCAAATGAAGCAATCGGATTATCAGAATAAACAGAATATACTACAAGCTGCTTGTCAGCAATATAAACACGGGGAATCCCTCGTTCAGAAAATAAAGAATATATCTCCCTCCCCGACTGAGGAGAATAAGGCATTGTCAATCCATTTTCCCGCCAATACGCAGCAATCTCAGCGGAATTTTCTTCCCTGCTAATGCAATATACCCTTACCGAAGCATCATCCCGATAATAATCATAAAGTTCTTGTACAATAGGAAGCTCCTGTTGACAGTCGGGGCAGGAAGTATGAAAAAAGACCAGTACAGAAACTTTTCCTCGCAGATCGGAAGTCGACACACGAGTATTGTCACTCAAAACAAAAGTGCAATCAGGTAACCGATCTCCCGGGCAAATCCCTTCCTCCCCAGAAGGAGAATCTTCTCGGACACACGACGGTAAGCACAGCATACCCCAAAGCAGCAACATTAGCAGACTATAAAGACGTAACATTCTCTTAATCTTTAAATATACCCGCTAAATATATGAAAAAAGCTTCGTATATTTGCCAAAACGACATACAAATACAAATATTTATGGAAGATTTATATCTCGAAGTAGCCCAGCAATTATCAGATATGGGCATCGATAAAGAGAACCTGAGCTGGAGTACCCGTCTCACACTTGTTGTTCTCATATTACTCATTTCCTACATCATCACAAAATTATTCAGACATCTGGTTATACCAGCCGTACACAAGATAACCTCCCGCACAAAAGCGACATGGGACGATTACCTATTCAACAAAAGAATGATGAATAGTTTTTGCCGCATGATCCCTCCTATCATGTTTTATCTGCTTCTACCTTTTGTATTCAGCAATGTACCTCAACTTCTTAATATCTTGTTGAAAGCATGCCTGATTTACCTGGTAATTACAACCCTTTTACTGATCAACTCATTCCTGAATTCACTATATGAAATATCCAACGAGCATGAGACATTCCGTAACCGACCACTAAAAGGGATCTATCAAATGATTAACTTAATAGCTATTGGTATTGGAATTATCCTGATTATCAGTATACTCATTGACCAAAATGCGGCAACCATTCTCGCCGGACTAGGAGCTTCGGCAGCTGTACTGATGTTGATTTTCAAGGATAGCATATTAGGTCTGGTGGCAGGTGTACAACTTTCGGCAAACGACATGCTTCGTCCGGGCGACTGGATCACGATGCCTAAGTACGGGGCAGACGGCGATGTGCTGGAAGTTTCGCTGACAACCGTCAAGGTACGCAACTTCGACAAAACCATCACAACCATTCCCCCCTACGTACTAGTCAGCGACTCATTCCAGAACTGGAGAGGAATGCGTGAAACCGGAGGACGACGTATCAAGCGCTCGGTATTCATCGACATGACAACCGTACATTTCTGTTCCGAAAAAGAGAAGCAACAGTTTGCCTCACGCGGATGGATAGACGAAGAACAAAGTAAGCCGGAAACACAAGTCGTAAATCTGCATGTCTTTCGCAACTACCTGCTGAATTATTTAAAAAATCATCCTCGCACCCACAAGGAGCTGATGATTATGGTTCGTCAGATGCAACCAACCGCCGAAGGATTGCCTTTGGAAATCTATTGCTTCACGAATACAACCGTCTGGCCCGAATACGAACAGATACAAGGTGAAATTTTCGACCATATTCTTGCCGTTATCCCAGAGTTCGGCCTGCGCATATTCCAGCGTCCATCAGGAAATGACCTGACCAACATAGCCCCTCTTTAGACGAAGAGGAACATCTTTTCGCTTTGAGACTTGCGTATTTGAAAGATTTTTAATAACTTGCCTTGTGCTGAATTAGTTCTCACAAACACATCCTAAGTTATCCTCTAATCTTTAAAATATATAGTTATGAAAAAGTACATTGCGGAAATGATGGGAACAATGGTTCTGGTTCTCATGGGTTGCGGCACGGCAGTCAGTTTATCGTGCACATCGGCAGACCCAAGTTTAGCAGCAACAGTTATTGGTACAGCAATTGCTTTCGGACTAGCAGTGGTGGCTATGGCCTATACTATCGGCGAAATTTCCGGATGCCACATTAATCCAGCCATTACATTAGGCTGTGCCTTATCGGGACGCATCAATGCAAAAGATGCAACAATGTATATTATCTTTCAGGTAATTGGAGCAATTCTGGGATCGGCTATCCTCTGGTTGCTGACAAGCAATTCGGGGCTTATAGGTACAGGAGCTAACAGCTGTCAGGAAGGAGTTTCGATCTTAGGTGGCCTACTAGCTGAAATTGTATTTACATTTGTATTCGTTTTAGTCGTATTGGGCACAACCGATCCAGAAAAAGGGGCCGGAAAGTTTGCCGGACTGGCTATCGGACTTTCTCTGATACTGGTACATCTGGCTTGTATCCGTTACACAGGTACTTCCGTTAATCCGGCACGTAGTATCGGTCCAGCCTTATTCGAGGGAGGAGTAGCACTCAGTCAACTTTGGATTTTCATTGTAGGTCCTTTCATCGGAGCCATATTGAGTGCCATCGTCTGGAGAGTTATCGCCGGTAAAAAATAGGCCCAATAACCTAAGGACATAACAAACAAAGAATATTCCCTAAATAAAAGTTTGTATAAAGGGAATTAAAAGAAGCTCTGTCACACTCCCCTTATTGAAGAGTGACAGAGCTTTTTAGTATAGATTAATCCGTCACGTAATCTTTCGCTGCATCAACCACTACCAGCACCCGGTCGTAGCCTCGCATGTAAGGAGCATCGTATTGAAAGTCCGTAACCTTATTTTCAAACTCACCTATATATTTCATACTCCCATCCTGAGGATTGAACCACCATGCTTTCTTTTTATCTCCACTGATTTTCGTCAAATCTATCTGCATGGGACGTGCACTATAGTTATAAACCAACAGGAAATCCCGACCTCGTGTCGCGATAGCCCGGTCATACCGTTCTCCATTTACCCCCGCAATTACGCTCTGATCGGGAATACGTTCAAAATAAGGGAATCGAAGTATCAGTTCCTTCAAGTACTTCATCTGATTGAATCCTTCATCCTCCAACGCTTCCTGCCATGACTTTTCGGCTCCATACGCAGGAGCATAACCTTCACGATAGAACTGCATAATGGAATTATTGCCATAAGTATGCCCGAAAGAACCGGCAAAGACCGACCAATAAGCATAACGTCGGGCATCGGCAGCCGTCCAACGATATTCCTTGGGATTGTGAAGGCCCTGAGGTATTCCTTCGTAACTGGGCTCGCCATCCAAGACCGGCTTCATCGGTCGTTGGGACAGACTGGCTTCCACATAACGCCAGTTATCTTCCGCCACATTGCTGTCAGCAAGATTGTCACCATCTCCTTTCGTCTGTCCGTACCGGCGATGCCCGCTCTGAAACATGTTAAAATCGAGCCAGTCGGCGTCATTAAACCAGGTGGCAGACATCGTTCTGCCAAACGGATGAAACGTCATCAAATGGTTCTTGTCGATAGAACGAATGGTACGTGCCAGCGTTTCCCAGACTTCCGTCTTCACATCTCCGCGTGTATCTCCTCCGATTATCCACACAATGTTTGGAGTGTCCTTATATCTTTCGGCTAAGAAAGTCCCGTAAGCTTTAGCTTCTTCCACATTCATCTGACCACTCCTTACCAGTCCACCCCAGATACATACCATACCTATATATATACCTTTACTTTCGGCCGTACGGACGATATAATCCATATGATTCCAGTAGCCATACACTCCCTCCTTGTCGATATGACTGAAGTCGAATCCATCCGTCATGGAGTATTGTCCGTATACATTCATAGAAGGTACCCCATTCAGTGTCTGTACCTGCACCACATTGAATCCGGCACGACTACAGTTATCCAAATAAAAAGCCACCTCTTCCCGGTTCTGTCTTTGCGGCATCAGCCAGCCGGTATCTCCCAGCCAGAAAAATGGTTGCCCGTTCTGATGCTTCAAGTAACGCCCTTCGGCAGACACTTCCAGTTTGCCGTTTTCCCATGGCAACTGCGCATTCATCGTCGACGCTGCGGCAAAATACAACAAGATGCCTCCAGCCAGTTTTGTCAAGTATTTCATTTTGCTTCAATTAAAATATACACCATATTATTACTATACAAATATAAATAACGTACGATTATATTCCAAAATTCCTACCCCTTCACAAATGATATTTTTCCCTATTCATTTTCTTAGCCTATCTGCATAAAAACGTTCTTCTTTTTTATGCAATAAAAAGGCCACAGAACTTTCAATCAAGTAAATCAAAAGAGTCAGTCGTTAAATCAAAAAGCGCAATTTTATCCTTCACTAAAGACCTATATTTGCAACATCTAAACTTGAAAAACATAAAGCCCTGATTAAGACCATGACAAAATGCTTTTTTGCTATCGACCTGGGAGCAACCAGCGGACGCACCATTGTAGGATATTTTACTCCACAAGGACTGGTTACAGAAGAAATCAATCGATTTCCCAATTACCTGATAGAAATAGGTAAACATTTTTATTGGGATATCTATGAACTTTACCGAAACATTATAGAAGGCTTGAAAATAGTTGGCCGGAGAAAAGAGTTAGAAGTAATTTCCATAGGCATAGATACCTGGGGAGTAGATTTTGTATGTATCGGGAAAGATGGTGGAATACTACGACAACCGTATTCATATCGTGACCCGCACACTACTGGAGCCCCAGAAAAATATTTCCAGCGTATATCCAGAAGTAAAGTATACGAATGTACCGGTATACAAGTCATGAACTTCAATTCCCTGTTTCAACTCGATACTTTGCGCAGGAACAATGACAGTGCCTTAGCAAACGCCCACAAAATACTCTTCATTCCAGATGCACTTAGCTACATGCTGACCGGAGAGATGGTCACGGAATATACCATTGCGTCGACAGCACAGTTAGTTAATGCACAGACGCGCAGTCTTGAATCATCATTACTCGAAAGCATTGGATTAAGTAAAAAACACTTCGGGCGGTTTGTATATCCAGGCGAGAAAATAGGAAATCTGACAGAAGAAGTTCAACTTCAAACGAAACTAGGAGCTATCCCTGTCATTGCTGTAGCAGGGCACGATACAGCAGCTGCCGTTGCAGCAGTACCGGCAGCCAATCATAATTTTGCTTATCTAAGCAGCGGCACTTGGTCGCTAATGGGAATTGAAACTCAGACTCCTGTCATAACATCCGAAACCGAGAAACTAAATTTCACCAATGAAGGAGGAGTAGACGGCACAATCCGTCTGTTAAAAAATATCTGTGGAATGTGGCTGCTGGAAAGGTGTCGCATCAACTGGGAAGGGACCTCATACTCCACCCTGATAGCCGAAGCAAACGCCAGTGAGCCGTTCCGAAATTTAATCTATCCCGACGATACGGTCTTTGCCAATCCGTCAAACATGGAAGAAGCTATCAAGAAATACTGTATCAACCACAATCAGCCTGCAATTGAAACACGCGGACAATTAGTCCGTTGTATATTCGAGAGTTTAGCCCTGCGTTACCGACAAGTCCTTGAAAATCTAAAAAGTTTATCTCCCCATCCCATAGAAGTACTGCATGTCATAGGAGGAGGAAGCCGTAACGATTTACTCAACCAATGGACAGCAAACGCAATCGGCATACCGGTTGTAGCCGGTCCTTCGGAAGCGACTGCCATAGGAAATATCATGGTACAGGCTGTAGCAGCAGGCCAAGCAACCAACATTGCTTCTATGCGCCAGTTATTACGTCGTATCACCCCCTTACAGACGTTCTATCCCGAGCACAAAGAAATATGGGATGTGGCTTATCTTCAGTTTCAAACAATTACTCAATAATCAATCAATAACCTAAATACATATCATGAAAGAAAATTTAATTAGACAAGCGTATGAAATAGCTAAAGAACGCTATGCAGCCATAGGAGTAGATGTAGACAAAGCCATGGATACCTTACAAAAGATATCATTATCCTTACACTGCTGGCAAGCAGATGACGTTGCCGGATTTGAATCCAACGGCTCACTCAGCGGAGGAATTCAGGCTACAGGAAACTATCCTGGGAAAGCCCGTAACATCGACGAAGTACGTCAGGACGTACTAAAAGCCGCCTCCTATCTGCCAGGAACACATCGTCTGAATCTTCATGAAATATACGGAGATTTTCAAGGAAAGTTCGTCGACAGAGACCAGGTGGATGTATCGTACTTTGAGAGTTGGATACAATGGGCTGCAGAAAACAAGATGAAACTTGATTTTAACTCAACGTCTTTCTCGCACCCTAAAAGTGGAAATCTCTCTTTAGCCAATCCGGATAAAGCAATTCGCGATTTTTGGGTTGAACATACTGTCCGCTGTCGGGCCATAGCCGAAGAAATGGGAAAACGCCAGAACGACCCTTGTATCATGAATATATGGGTTCACGACGGAAGCAAAGATATTACTGTGAATCGCATGCTGTATCGTGAATTGCTGAAAGACTCACTCGACCGTATTTTTGCCACTGAATATAAAAATATGAAAGACTGCATCGAATCGAAAGTGTTCGGTATTGGTCTGGAAAGTTATACTGTAGGTTCAAACGATTTTTATATCGGCTACGGTGTCAGCCGGCAGAAAATGATTACACTCGACATGGGACACTTCCATCCTACAGAAAGCGTTGCCGACAAGCTATCCTCTCTGCTACTATATGTTCCAGAAATCATGCTGCACGTAAGCCGTCCGGTACGCTGGGACAGCGACCATGTTACCATTATGAACGATGAAACAGTCGACTTGTGTCAGGAAATTGTTCGTTGCAACGCACTTGACCGCGTCCATATTGGTCTGGATTTCTTCGACGCTAGTATCAACCGTATCGGTGCTTACGTCATCGGAGCACGAGCTACCCAGAAATCAATGTTGCGTGCATTGCTCGAGCCAACGGCAAAACTCCGTGAATACGAAGCCAATAATCAGTTATTCGAGCGTCTGGCTCTGCTTGAAGAAGCCAAAGTTCTGCCATGGAATGCTGTATGGGATATGTTCTGCTTAAAGAACAACGTTCCTGTAGGAGAGGAATATATTCCCGACATCGAAAAATATGAAGCAGAAGTTACCTCAAAACGTAACTAAATTTTCATTGCAGATTTCACTCAAAGGGCTATGCCTGTAGATGATATTTGGAAAATACAAACAAAAATCGGATAAAATAATCATACTCTTTATGAACACGCTGATCGGTTTGTTAATTATAGCCATAGGAAGTTTCGGACAAAGCAGTTCGTATGTACCCATCAATAAAGTAAAAAAATGGTCGTGGGAAAGTTTCTGGCTCGTACAAGGAATTTTTGCATGGCTTGTATTTCCCTTGTTAGGAGCCTTATTGGCAGTTCCTTCCGGTAGCACGCTTCCGGAACTATGGAGCAGCGGAGGTGCTTTGCCAGCCATCATATATGGTATCTTATGGGGCGTAGGAGGTCTGACTTTCGGACTGAGTATGCGCTATCTGGGAGTAGCTTTAGGACAAAGCATTTCATTAGGTACATGTGCGGCCTTCGGGACATTGTTTCCTGCCTTGTTTGGGGGAACAGACCTATTGCACGGAGCAGGTTTGATGTTACTTATCGGAGTATGCATCACACTGGCAGGCATTGCCGTCATCGGATATGCAGGCAGCCTCCGTTCCAGAAATATGAGTGAAGAAGAGAAGAAAGTAGCTGTAAAAGATTTTGCCCTGACCAAAGGCTTGTTAGTAGCTTTGCTTGCCGGAGTCATGAGTGCTTGCTTTGCCTTGGGACTGGATGCTGGAACTCCAATAAAGGAAGCAGCTCTTGAAAAGGGAACAGCCCCCTTGTACGCCGGCTTACCCGTCATCTTTTTGGTTACGTTAGGCGGCTTTTGCACAAATGCAGCATACTGCATACAGCAAAATCTGAAAAACAATACGGGAAAAGAATATTTATCAGTAAATAAAAGTACATTTACCAATAATCTACTATATTGCGCACTGGCAGGAGTCTTATGGTATTCACAGTTTTTCGGTCTGGAAATGGGGAAAAGTTTCCTTACGGAGAGTCCGATATTACTCGCCTTTTCATGGAGTATACTCATGTCGCTGAATGTTACCTTCAGTAACGTATGGGGAATCTTACTGAAAGAATGGAAAGGATGCAGTGCCAGTACCATCTGCATCCTCCTACTCGGCCTTGCAGTACTGATTGCATCTATTATCGTAGTTGCAATAGCGCAAGCCTGAGCAATAACTTTATCATATATTTAATGCTATATAACTATGGAATCGATTTTGAATAACCGCCCGGCTCTGGCAGCCGAAATCAATAAAGTGGCCGAAGTGGCCGGATATTTATGGCAAAAGGGATGGGCAGAACGTAACGGAGGAAATATCACCATCAATATTACAGAACTCGTAGACGATACGATAAAAGCTATGCCTGCCATTAGTGAAGTAAAGCCAATAGGTGCCACCTTACCGTATCTGAAAGGTTGTTACTTTTTCTGCAAAGGGACCAACAGGCGCATGCGTGACCTTGCCCGCGATCCGATGGCAAACGGTTCTGTCATCCGTATTTTGGACGACTGTGCAACCTATGTAATCATTGCTGACCAGCCGGTAAATCCAACGTCAGAACTACCTTCACACCTGAGTGTACACAACTATCTCATTGCCAAAGGCTCGAATTACAAAGCCTCCTTGCATACGCACCCTATCGAACTGATAGCCATGACACACAACAAGAAGTTTATGGAAAAAGACTATGCTTCCAATCTGCTATGGAGTATGATACCGGAAACAAAGGCATTCTGCCCGAGAGGCTTAGGAATGGTTCCTTACAAACTTCCAAGTTCCGTAGAACTTGCAGAGGCGACCATTGATGAACTAAGCGACTACGATGTCGTCATGTGGGAAAAACATGGAGTATTTGCCGTAGATACAGATATCATGGCGGCATTCGACCAAGTAGATGTTCTGAATAAATCTGCTCTAATTTATATTGCAGCCAAGAATATGGGATTTGAACCCGAGGGCATGAGCCAAGAACAAATGAAAGAAATATCTGTTGCTTTCCACTTACCTAAATAAGAAACGGCTTTGTCATATAAGCACCAGAAATATAACAGAAGGAATAAAAACAGGATATTGCTATACGAACTTTATTTGTCCACACACCGAAGCTGCTATTGACAGAGTTCATTAAAATTTCGTCATGCGTATCAAGACCAGAGGAAAATCTGAATAGACTATTCCTCTGGTCTTTTTCAATAATTCCACTTTCCATGTATTCTAAAGAATTTAAAACAGATATAGGACAACCAAACATATTTAACTCAAAATTTGTATTTTTGTTCATCAATAATACACTTATGAAAAACTGAAGATGACACGATCATACAATGATTTAGAATCAGAGTTCAAATATCTGATTGTTAATGAAAAAGACAGAAAATTCGGATTGTGGGTCAATACCGTAGGATTTCAATCTATACATCCTCATTCTCCTTATCCCATAAAGGAACATCCTTCAGGATACCTGTTCAACGTTCAAAAAGGACGAACACTGCACGAGTATCAATTACTTTATATTACCAAAGGCAAAGGGACCTTTGCATCCGACGATACACCAGAACGAATTATCGGAAAAGGAAATCTTATCATATTGTTTCCCGGACAATGGCATACTTATAGTCCCGATACAGCTACCGGCTGGAACGAATATTATATAGGTTTCGAAGGAAACTTCATCGACCAGCTGATAAAAAACGGATTTCTGTCTAAACAAGAGCAGGTACTGGAAATAGGTCTCAACGAAGGTCTTGCTGCACTTTTTGCACAGGCTCTGGAAGTATCAGAGGCTGATAAGACTGCTTCCCAGCAGTATCTTTCGGGCATCTTACTGCATATTGTCGGCATGGTACTGTCTATCTCGAAAAACAAAGAGTTCGAAAAAGACAATGTTGCCGAGAGAATGGAACAGGCAAAAATAATCATGAACGAAAATGTATGCAAGGAAATAGATCCGGAAGAACTGGCAGAAAAGTTGAATATAAGTTATTCGTGGTTTAGAAAAATGTTTAAGGAATACACAGGATATTCACCTGCCAAATATTTTCAAGAATTAAAGTTGCGTAAAGCCAAACAAATGCTGATCAATACCACTTCACCGGTAAAGGAAATCTGCTTCATGTTAGGTTACACATCTACCGAGCACTTTTCTAACCTGTTCAAGAAAAACACCGGATTTACCCCGCTCGAATACCGGTCGTTCGGCAAAGGCAAGCAATAACAAACAGACAGCCGCAGAGAGAAGCCGGAAATACCATCTGCTTCTTTCTGCGGCTGTCTGCAGCTTTAAAGTATAGTCAGGGCAATGACCTGTATAAACAAGATGAGGAATACCATTGCAATCGGGTATACAGTAGCATAAGCCACTCCCGGAATATTACTGTCTGTCATCGAGTCGGCAGCAGCCAGACCAGGAGTACTGGTCATACCTCCGGTAATTGTTCCCAGCAAATCGAGCATACTTATCTTAAATACCAGCCTTCCAACGAGAGCCGCCAGCAACATAGGGACCAATGTTATGGCTGCGCCTACGCCAAACAACAAAAATCCGCTCTCCTGAAAAGTGGAAACCAGCGTTTTTCCGGCAGAAGTTCCTACTTCGGCAAGAAACAGCAGCAAGCCCAACTGGCGAAGCAACTGATTGGCTGGTCCGGACATAGACCAGATAATAGGTCCCGTCTTACCTATCGCACTCAGGAACAGCGCCATCATTAAAATACCACCTGTCAGTCCCGGAGAGAAAGACATACCGTCGCCAAACGAAATATTCAGTTTACCAAACAAGACACCCAGTACAATACCCATAGCAATCGGGAAAAAATCCGTATCCGAAAGTTTCTTCACATCGTTTCCTATCAGACGTGCTACAGCCTGAATGCCTTCCTTCTCACCTACAATCATCAGCTTATCGCCAAAACGCAGTTCCAAGTCTGGAGAAGGTGAGATATCTATTCCGCTTCGACGCACACGAGTAACCGTACATCCGAAGTTACGCTGCAAGTTCAAGTCACACAACTGCTTGCCTATCATATCCTTTTTGGTCAACAACAACGATTCGATACTCTGCGTATGACTTAGTGGCAATTCTCCTTCCTCGCGGACACCCAGCATCAGTGCCAGATTATTCAGCGAATCTTCACTTCCCACAGCCTGTACATAATCGCCTTCCGCCAATACCGTATGAGCTTTCGGAATGATAATCTCCTCGCCCCGTTTCAAACGAGAAATGACAGCTCCCGTCATCACACGAATATTGAGTTGCATCAGGGTGCGGCCAATGACCGTAGGATTGGTAACCCGAAACAGACAAGTACTCAATTCGGGGAACTGGCTACGCCGTTCCTTCTCCAGACGCCGTGCCTCCTGCTCCAAATCAACATGCAATATTTTGGGTAAAAGTTTTACAAACAAAATAACACCAATAACGCCAAACGGATAAGCTATTCCATAAGCGATGGATGCCAGTGGCGACTGTGTACTGTCGATGGCCACGGCAAGTCCCGGTGTACTAGTCAGCGCTCCGGCAATCAGTCCCACCAGACTCGGCGTATCAATATCGAACAAATATTTCAGAGCTACGCCTGTCAGACACGCAGACGCAACAATCAGCAATGTAATCAGTATCAACGTCTTTCCCTTACTACGGAAAGAGTGGAAAAAACCAGGTCCCGCCTGAATACCAATCGTAAAAATGAACAAGACCAGACCAAAGTTACCCAGCTCCTTCGGTATGGAAACGCCCCAATGCCCAAACGCCAAAGCGATAAAAATAACGGCCGAAACATCAAGCGACAGCCCCGCTATCTTAATGCGTCCCAGCATGAATCCCAAAGCTACAATCAAGAAAACAGAAAAGTAAGATGATTGAAGTAAATCGATTAACATAAATTATTAAGTATAAAGGTGTGATTAAAGTACAAATATACGACATTCCGGCATATTTACAAATAAAACAACAAGTTAGCCCTGCTACTCATGCATTTATTTGTTCCATAAACTTTGAAATACAGCAGAATACTTGTAGCTTTGCAACCGTTTTATTTTAGATAGCTGAATTATGAATTCTACTCAAAGACTGCATACGTTTATCCTTTTCTTATTTTGTTTCGCATTTGTTCTTCCTCAATATATATTTGGACAAGAAAAAGGTACGGAATTTCGTATCATAATTTTGAAGTCCAGCGGGGAGCCTCAACGCGGAATGATTCTGAAAATAAATGGCAGAAGCGACACGTATTTGTCAAACGATCAAGGTGTAATCACATTCCGTTACGAAATAGACGAAAAATACAATCGTTTTGCCAATATTTACTTCCCCGGAAACGAAACAAACGCTGTCGCTACTATCTTGTTAAAGGGAACGGAAACAAACAAAACGCTCTATCTGGATAGTGCAGACGATATTGCTTCCTTCAAGCAAAGCAACAAGACATTCGCCATCGAAGGGTATGTCAAAGACTCATCACTGAAGCCCATACAAGGAGCCGTAGTCAGCATTCAGGGAACAGGGCGTCGGGTACTGAGCGATGAAATTGGTCTGTTTCACATCGATGCAGATTATAATCATCCCATAACGATACGCGTAGAAGGTATGGAAAATCGATCGCTGGATATCAATACTTTTCTGGAACATCCGGATGAACCATATACCATCGTCATGTATCGCAAGAATTCTACCCGCATTTATTCCGTCGTAGAACAAATGCCCGAATATCCCGGAGGTATGAAAGCCTTCCTGAATTACCTGAAACATCATCTGGTATATCCTCCGCAAGCTAAGAAAGAAAAACTGGAAGGCGTAGTTGCCGTACAGTTTGTGGTAGAAAAGGATGGAACAATTACCAATCCAACAGTTGTTCGCAGCTTGCGGGCAGATATGGACTCGGCAGCACTGACGGCTATCCGCCAGATGCCCAACTGGATTCCTGCACGTGAAAGTGGCATGAGAGTACGTTGCAAGTATTCCGTTCCGGTACAGTTTAAGATAGAAAAGCCGAAACCTGCTCCGAAAAAGCCGGTAACTCCTGTCAAAACTTCTGCAACTCCCAAAGATACAATCCCTACAGATTCATTGGCAAACGACTCGTTGAAGCTATTAGGCTTATCAGGTGATTCTATCAAGCAAATGCCAGTACAACTTAAACGAGATTCTCTGTTGCTGAAAGGCGATAGTCTGTCATTCCAGACTGATAGTTTGACAATCCTGAACGATTCAACCGTCTTGAAAAATGACTCGACTGCCCTCAAGCCTGCCACCGATACTCCAGCCGACAAACCGAAGAAACGGAATATCTTTGTACGTTTCTTCCGCTGGCTGTTCGGCATTAAAGACTGATGGCGGATGATATAACGACACGGACTTGCGCAGGTTCAAGAAAAGGCCTGCACAAGTCCGTATCGTTTTTTGTACAAATTCTAAAATCTTTTGTACAAAAAAATAAAAAACGTCCCGACGTTTTAACAAAAACGTGGCGAGAAACCCAAACATTCCTCGCCACGTTTTCCTGCAAGAAAAAAGTAAAGACTTACCGCTTCAGGTTTGTAAGCAAAGCATTGCCGTTGGCAATCGGATTCCAGCCATCCGTTCCCTTCAGAACTTCCTCCGGCTGATAGACAGAAATATCCTTCAACTGTTTACTGTAAGACGCACGGGCAGCAGTATCTGCACCAGCTCCAGTATTCTGATATTCAGCATAAAACACAGTCGATTCATTCGACTTCTTGCCCCAGTTGTTCCATCCGACCGGCAAAATATGCTTGCCCAGCTCACAACGGATGAAAACAGCCTGTGCATACGGTCGCCACGGACGCGACAGATAAACCGCTTTCGCTTCGTCGGCTCCCGTCAGACGGCAGTTCCAGAAGACATAACCGTATTTCTTTCCTTGATCCGTAGAAGGAGCCGTAACATAACCATTTGCCAGACTATGGATGGTACAATCCTTAAATAAAGCGGTAGACCAGCCAAAAATAAAATCGACCGTACCTTCTATGTAGCATCCTTCGTAATACTGGCGGCTGTCTTTCCCGTAGGTATACAGCGTGTCCTGATTACCCAAGAAACGGCAGTTCTTGAAATAAGCCCGGTCGCCGTCTACAAAACAAGCGACAGCCTGTCCTACCCGTCCGGCTGTATTGGCAAACGTAATGTTCTCCGCATAAAAATCGGGAGCATAAATATAGACCGTCGACGAACCGGAAGTAGACATTTCCTCACCAAAACAATTTTTCTTCGCGGCATACGCATCATCCGTCAGCACAGCTCCGTCCTCACCAATCAGCGAGAGATTGATTTTCGATGCCGGGATAATCACCCGTTCCTTATATTCTCCCTTACGCACCAGAATGGTCGTGCGCTTGTTCTTGCGAAAATCGGGCACCGCATTCACGGCTTCCTGTACGGTAAAGAAATCTCCGCTACCGTCTTTCGCCACCACATAGTCATAGAAACGGACATATTTACCTAACTCCGGCAACTGCTTCTGTATAGCTTCGGCAGCCAGTGCCGCAACCTTGCGGGCACCGTATACATTGAGATGAGTATTATCCTGACGGCCTTTCGGACAAGCCACACACGTTCCGGCAGGAATCCACATAAAGAGCTTTTTAGATCCTTCCACTCCATACGATTCTACCAGCTGTTTAGTCGCCTTGTTCAAATCGATAAAGCAGACATCCATCTCCTTTGCCACATTCCGTGGAGAATCCAAATATTTCCCGTGAGTATCGACCAGCGTATCTCCTTCTACTACAGCCTCATCTTTTTCCGGACGCATATCGTCGGCTGTCACAGCATTCGGGTTCACACCAAAATTCCGGCGTACGATTGAATTAAACAATACGGGAATTCCCCCTTTCTCACGCGTTTCACGCACAAACTTCCGCAAGTTCTCATCGAAAGTCGTCCCCGGATCAGTATGCCGTTCAGGGTTCGACTTCTCGTCATTATGTCCAAACTGAATAAAGACATAATCACCCGGCCGGATCTTGTTGACAACCGTTTCCCAGCGTCCCTCGTCGATAAAACTCTTCGAGCTCCGCCCGTTTACAGCATGATTCTCTACCCGTACATCTTCCGTAAAGAAACCTCCCAGCACGTGTCCCCAGCCGCGTTCCTGATTTCCTCCCTCAAGCGACTTGTTTGCCATGGTAGAATCACCAATCATAAAGACCGTAATTACACGGTCCGACTTAAACGCCGATAAGAGCAGGACAGCCAGTGCAATCCATACAAATTGAATCTTCCTCATGTTCTTGCTTATTTCTGATTTATATTAAATTCCCTATTGAAAAACTCCAGAATTGTCTGCTGAATCTCCTTGCTGCAAAAATGCGGCAAATCATACAATTTGGTTTGCAAATGCTCGCCTGCTCCCTGACTGTCCCATACCTTATGCATCGTTTCATAGGCGGCTTTCACTCCCTCCACCGGAAAAAGCTTATCCTTCAACCCATTGGTAAACAACATCGGTTTCGGACAGGCAATCGACGCAACATGCGGATAGTCCATATAACGGCGAATATTAGGTATCAGCATGGCATAAGCCGATCCACCTTTGTTCTGATTGTTGGTCAACGTCATCAGGCTATCCGTCGTATTCATCCAGCATACAGCCGCTCCCGCCTTGACCACATCGGTAGCTGCCATCGTCATCCATGCACGATGTGCTCCCATCGAAAATCCCATTGTACCGACCTTTTCCTTGTCTACCTGAGGCAAAGAGGCAAGAAACTCCGCACTACGGATATCATCCCATGCGATGAATCCTCCCCACGACATCCCCATTTGCAACAAATTGGCCGACAACGCCTGCTGAGAGTCATAGCGTGCATATTCTTTCCGTCCGCGTTCTCCCCAGAACAAAGCATCCAAAGCCAGCACAACATAACCGTTTTCTGCCAGATAATCGCCCACATACTGCCCGTCGTAACAAATCTTACACCAGTTGTCCGCATCTTTCATTACAACATCCGACACGCCGAACGGACGAACCATCTTTTCTTTTCCGATGGTAAAATGAGCTCCGTGATCGTGCAAAAGCAGCACAGCCGGAAAAGGTCCTTTACCTTCCGGTACCAGCAAATAGGCAGGAACACGCGAATATCCCGACACATTGAAAACTATTTTCTGCACTTCGTAGCCTTTACGCTTCTCCGTAGCCAGCACTTTCATATCGTAAGGAACAACCGGAGGAGCGGGATCCATACATTCCAGCAGTTTTTCACGTGCCTCTTCCCGCCATTTACTGAAATCTTTTTCCGGCGAATTTCCCCATGCCATCGGATAAGTCAGGTTCTGCTTCAGCTGTTCATAGAATGAAGGCATATTATCCTGTACCTCATAACCTGCATAAGCCTTTTCCGCCTCTATCTTTTTTGACCAAATGTCATAAGCTTCGAACAGCTCTTCCGGCGCATACGTATACCAGGCATAGCCAACCCGACGCTCCAGCTTTACATCCGACAACTTATAGACCTTAATGCCATCCCGATTGCACATAAACGGAGTATTGTCTGCCATCTCATAAAAACGGGCCCAGATACGAGGAGCCTTCTTGTCTTTAACCACCACCCGATCGTACGGATATTCATGGTTCACAATCTGATCCGCAGGAATGGAAACCTTCTCTACGCGTATACCTGTTATCGCCACTTTATCGAACCAAGCCATTGCCGACTTTACCGCTTCAATCACTTCATCAGAAGGGTGTGGTATCTCCATCAGCAGACGAACCACATCACAACTCTCGCCAGCCGTCAGTGAAGCCAGTTCGAACGTACGTGCCCCCGTCGGTAGCAAGGTCTGGTTATCATGCTGCTGTCCCCACACGGTTTTTACCCCATTCTGAACATATTGCGTCCGCAAAATCATGTCGATACCCCGATTGAATGCCTGATAAATACGCTTGCACATCGTATCGTCCAGCCAAGTAAAGTTCAAATCTCCCTCGTTGATGTGCAGGAACAAGCGCAACACCCCGGTCGTCACTTCATCATTGAACGTAATGGCATCGACATCCCATCCACGCCATCCACCATTCTTTTTCTGCGTTTTCAACAGATATTCCAGTCCGTCGAGTACCGCTTTCCTGTATACCGGTTTTTTGGTCAGTGTATAGACTTGCGCCAAATATTCAATCTGAGAATACGTATTACGATTATCGAGTGTACTCTGACGATAATGCTCCGACAAACTGTTGACTACAGAATCGGCCGGAAGTTCCGCCATCCAGTCAATGTTCTTAGGCCATCCTCCATCTTCATTCTGGTAAGCAACCAGATTATCGGCAATCTTTACATACTGCTCCGCCGGATAACGTTTGTAATTCCGTTCGCTATGATCCAGATTCCAGTGATGGATTCCATCGCTGAAAGCTTCTGTAGAAGGAAAGGTTTGAGCCAACGTATAGGTACTTGCTCCCATCAGCAAGCACATCAAGAAATATTTCTTCTTCATAGTATATTACATAAGCTTGATTCGTGTTCAAATTTAGGAAAAATCCAAGGGGAAGAGAGGGAATAATTGTTCTATTATGGTTATTATTTAACCAAAATAGCAGCATTTAGCATGCAAATGAGTACATGATCAACAAAAATGAGTATATCATCAACGAAAAGCAAACAACAACTTCAAAATGACCGACAAGGAGACCTTTCTCCAGTGATTAGGAATTATCGTGAGATATAAAAAAATCTCCCTGTTTCATTTGGGTGATAACACCCCGACGGAAACAAGGAGATTGTAAATTCAAACGTTATTTTTTCAGATTCGGATATAAATGCTGTACCAGTCCGTTCAGATAAACTTCCAAGTTTGTATAATCAGAGCTCAAGTTATAATTGCATCCATCTGACGCATCATGAGGATTCAGTCCGTGAGCCTTCTCCCATTCATCCGGCATTCCATCCGAATCGGAATCAACAGGAGCTTCTCCAGCCTGATATTCCGGCCATCCACCCACATCGCTGGGCTGATCTATCATGCCATTCGTACTGCCATGACTTCCCTCATAGGTATAAGTTCCTTTCCGGGTTTCTTCGACAATCCGCTTGTCGTACGCATCTCTCCGATAGGATGCTCCGGCAAATTGCAGGACAGACTCATAAGCTTCCCAGGTAGGCTGAAGAGTAACATGCTCTGCAATGTCGAAAGGACTCTGAACCAGCAATTCACTTTGTGGGGCAAACTGATTCTTTATGATCAGCCCGACAGCATTATCCTTATTGACTTTCATAATAGCCTGACGCTGTTTATCAGTCAGCTTGCTGCAAGTAGGATCAATATAGTTACCGGAAAAACAAAAAACGCCATGAGTTCCCTTAACATTATTGTTCGTTCCATCATCGGGATAAGCGGTAAACAAACGCTTATAAGAAGATTTCGTAGCCGTATAAGGACCCGGTTTATAATAATTATTCAGGAAATTATAGCTTCCTCCTTCGCCGGCATAAGCTCCATCACTTCCATAATTGTAAATCACGTTATTGAATAGTTCCACCTTTTCGTCCTGCGGTCGTCCCGTATAACGGCTTCCACACAGACGGGGAGTACGGTTTGTGTGATGAGCCAGCAGATTATGATGAAACGAAGCACCCTGACCGCCCCATATACCTCCATATCCATGAGCTCCTTTCTCGTGGATAGAGTTGGCAAGGCTCTCGCTGATGATACACCACTGAAGCGTAAACTGACTATTGTCGTAGAAGGTAGCACATTCGTCTGTGCTCCAGCTCATGGAGCAATGGTCGATGATAATGTTACGATGATGCTTGAATCCATTCATTGCATCGTCGCCCTTCTGCTTGATATCTGCTCCCATACGCGAGCGGATAAAACGGACAATCACATTATCTGCCTGAATGCCAAAAGTATAATTTTTCAGACAGATACCATCTCCCGGAGCTGTCTGTCCGGCAATGGTCACATCCCCATTATTGACTTTGAGTGGTGATTGCAACTCAATGATACCACTCACGGCAAACACAATCGTACGAGGTCCCTTCTTACGAAGTGCCCAGCGCAAGGTACCTTCGGAGCCATCGTCTTTCAATGACGTGACAATCAAGACTTGTCCTCCTGCTCCACCCGTAGTATACTTTCCAGCACCATCTGCTCCCGGGAAAGCAAGAACTTTCGAACGGTCCGGTACCGGATATGATTTCAACTCCTGTGCTTGCAACGATAACGTTCCTGCCAACAACAAGCCGCAAAGTCCACTTATTACTATTCTTTTCATACAATACTTATTTTAAAGCTGGATATAGTTTTTCAACTAAACTATTTATATAGACTTCCAGATTGGTATATTCCTTACTTAAATTATATGTTGCAGCATCCGATTTATCTGCCGGATTCAAGCCGTTCTTTTCTTCCCACACATCAGGCATACCATCTTCATCCGAATCAACTTCGGAAGCGTGTGCCTCAACGTATTCATCCCATTCTTCGGCATCTTTCTGTGTATCGATAAAGCCATAGCTACTACCATTGGAACCTTCCCGGGAATACGTTCCCGTACGCGTTTCATTGATAATGCGGGTATCAATCTGATCCCGTTTATCGGATGCGCCTGCATAGTTCAGAACAGCTTCGTACGCCTCCTGAGCCGACTGCATGAAAGAATAGTCCGAAAGAATATCAAAGCGCTGCGCAACCAACATGTCTTGAGCGGACATTTCATTATTCTTTACCACAAAAGCTGTAGAGGAAGTATTATCTGCATTTGCAGCCTCCACTTCTGCTAGCTGGTTCTTCGACAAGTCGCTGCGGGTATCCATAAAGTTGCCGGACAAATAGAATTTACCATATATACCGGCAGCCTGATTGTTGGCACCATCGTCAACATAAGCTGTAAAGAATCGGCAATGTACTTTCTTAGGAACTGCTACCGGACCCGGCTTATAATAGTTATTCATGATGTTATAAGAGCCTCCCTGTGCCCCATAAGCCCCTTCACTCGACCAGTTATAGATTACATTATTGCACAAGTCGACTTTTTCCATATCTGCCCGGTTGGAATAACGGCTGCCACACAAGCGTGGAGTACGATTACTATGATGAGCCAACAGATTATGATGGAATGTAGCGGGACTACCTCCCCACAAGCCACCATACCCGTGTCCTCCCTTTACATGAATGGAATTGGTCAGACTTTCACTGACGATACACCATTGCATCGTAAAATTAGTATTTCCATAAAAAGAAGCACATTCGTCGGTACTCCAGCTCATGGAACAATGGTCGACTATGATATTTTTCTTTCCGGGATACGACGACTGATAACCATTCATCGCATCATCTTCCGTCTGGCATTCATCTCCCATACGGCAGCGGATAAACCGAATGATCACATTATTGGCATTGATACGTAAAGTATAATTTTTCAGACAAATTCCTGCTCCAGGAGCCGTTTGTCCGGCAATCGTCAGATCATCGTTCTTTATAACCAGTTGCTTCGTCAGTGCAATGACTCCTCCCACGGCAAATACAACCGTACGTTTTCCCGACTTTTCAACAGCCCAGCGTAGTGTTCCTTCTGATCCGTCATCTTTTAAGGAAGTGACAACATAAACAGAACCTCCGGCACCACCCGTGGTATACTTACCGGCTCCCTCAGCCCCGGGAAAGGCAGGAATAACGCTTCTATCCGGAGCGGGATAAACAGGCAAATCTTCTTCCGGAACTTGCACTTCACTATTTGTCTCTTGCGTAACAGTTTCTTCCGAGCAGGAGGATAACCCCACCCCACTAAATAAGGCAACAATCATACACGATTGCTTTACAAATCCAATAACATTCATCTTTCTATAGCAGATTTTCAGGTCTAAATATATGAAATTAAAATAAAAACAAGTCCATATACAGGCATATACCTATCTATGGACTTGTTATTTATCAGTTACATTTCAGTACAAGTTTTATTCATTCCAACGTGGGTCACCTGCACCAGCTACATCACTCTGACTTGCAGACTGTATGTGGAAGTCACCTTCAGCCGGATTTACGAACAATTCGGTAGATGATACATTCAACATTTCTCCCCATTCGTAACCACTGTTATATGGACAGTCGGTTGTAGTAAAGAGATTTGTTGTCGTAGCAATATTTTTCACACTTGTAGCCTTGATGGTCGAACCACTTGTATAGCTATACAATTGACCGATAATTGTGTTCTTGACATCAACAGTTACGTTCGACATCTTATTGATATCAATAAATGACTTACCGCTAGTTACACAATTATAGAACGTACAAGCATCGATTGAGATATTGACATTATCCTGCTGGGTTATCAACACTCCACCGGCATTTACTGTACTAATTGTAGAATTAGACAAGCTGATCGAATTGAGTGTAAAGCCAGAAACTTTCGTCTGTACAATTGCATACGAACCAATATCCGTCAATACGCAGTTATCAATATTAATTGAACCGATAGAACCTTTGGCACCATCACTCTGAACACGAACTACACCACGAGTCTTACTAATGTTACAGTTATCAATCAATATTTCACCTACATTACCTTCTACATTAAAGTTCACGATGTAGTCACTTCCGCTACTTGTATTCTGCAGATCCAAATTGTAGAAACGGATCAAATCATGACTACCAGCCATAGAAAGTCCCTTAGGCATAAAGACAGGTTTTGTATCGCCCGATTCACCCCAGAAGATAACAGATTTAAATTCAGTCGGGATAGTCAGTTCCATACTTTCACCCATGTAATCGGTAGTAGATCCATTTGCAAATACCAAAACTACATTACCACCGTTCTCCTGTATGTAATTAGCCGGATTACTAAATACATCGTTCAACATCTCAGCATCAGTTACATTTACAATATCATAACCAGTCGGATAAGATTCAGTCGTTGTAAAGGTTCTTGTACCACGTTTTACATTGCCATTATAGATAGATACAGAATACTTCGTTTTAGGTGACAATCCTGTAAGTGTATACGATGAAGCAGCTACTGCCGCAGCATCCAGATCGATATATGTAGTATCTACTTCTTCTACATCATCCTTATCCTCTGCCAATTTCAACAAAGTAACTTCAGCCCCTTCCGTCCAAGAAAGAACAGCACTTTCGCCCGTGATTGAAGCGACCTCATTCAGAATCTGCTCTGCAGAAGTCTTGAAAGAATACTTTTCCAAATACGTCCACTTTGAATCAGCCTTCGCAGAAGACATTGACTTGATACGCAAGAAATATTTAGTTTCTCCCTGCAAGCCTGTAATCGTATAAGGACTCTCAACGACAGACTTATCTTCTCCCACAATAACAGAGTGTTCAGTTCCACCCATTGCTATCTCATCGTATAAGGAGTCCGTACTATATTCCATCACATAATACTCTGCATCAGGAACTACTCTCCATGAAACCTCCGCAGACGTCGGTTTAGCCGAAACCGATATGTCTGAAGCTGTCACACTAAACAAACGGTCGTGTGTGCTATCTACGTTCCAATCATTACCATCGGTACATGCCGTTCCGATGATAGAGGTCAGGAGCATAAATGCTCCAGAACCTGCAATATATTTAAATATCTTCATATTCTATGCCAATTTTATGTTAAATATTAATCTGAGTATCCATAAGAGTTATGGATATAACCGTTTGCAGCCGAAATGGTTGTAGATCCAATAGGCAACAAATAGCGATTTTTCACCTGTACATTAGTTCCAACCAGTCCACTTGAAATAGAAGGCCAGTTAATCGGCAACTGAGTCTTAGGATTATCTCTTTCTGCGCCATAGAATGACTCATTATCATCGTAGTCGGATGACTCTTTTCCCTCCGGCAGACCATACCAAGTAACACTCGACATATCAATCTTAGTCTTGGTATCATCGGTATAGTTAAAGTAAACCTTTTCCGGATAATAATTAGGATTCGATTCATCCATCAGTTCATTGTAATAAGTATCTTTGAATTCCTGAATCTTTTCAGCCAACAAATTCCAGCGGATCAAATCGAACTTACGGAAACCTTCTCCTGCCAGTTCCCATGCATTTTCATCCACAATCGCATCAAACATAGCATCCTTGGTAACAGGTATTGCATCTATGTATTTTTGAGCATCAGCCTTATCTGCATCGGCAAACGCACGGGTATGTACCAAAGCCAATGCCTGACGGGCTGTCAAGCCTGCAGATCCAGTATAATCACCGTCAGGACCAGCCAGTTCGTTCATCACTTCAGCATACCACAACAATACTTGAGGATAACGCGCTCTCACGACATTAATACCCGACATCCACTTTGCACTACCGGTTGCAATAGCAGCCTGACGCCATTCTTCATTCATCTTGCGTATATCCCATTTGCCGACATAGATACCAAACGGAGTATTACCCAACATGATTTCTTTGGTAACACCGTTATCTGCTTTCAACAGCACTTGTGAACAAGTAATATCACGACGCAAATCCTTCTTGTCGAATGAATAGAAAAAAGGTGCAGTCAGTTTCATCTTACCAGATGAATTACCCTTTACACCATATTCCGTCGTTGCACCATCCACACGTACACCAACGGTATAACCTAATTCACCACTAACTCCAAGTCCCATCGGAATCTCAAAAATATTCTCATGGTAATTCTGATCCAATTCACGCTGGTTGATTAAATACCATTGATTTTCTACCGACGGATTCAATTTATGTGTTCCATTTGTAATAACAGCACTCAAATTGGATAATGCCAATTCATAGAGTTTGGTACGTGTAGCAGCATCCGGACGCTGAGTCGGATAAGTAGGATCACTATAGTCGGCTGTTTCATATCCATCTTTAGCCTTTTCACGAATCACCCATCCTGCACGAGTCATGGCAATGTTCGCTAATAAAGCATGTGCATATCCTTTTGTTACATGTTCTGTAGTATAACCGGAAACCTCATCGGCCCACGGCAATAATTTAGTTGCAGTCTGTAAATCGACCATTAACGTATCCAGAATAACATCACGATCTGTCTTATGCAAATAAGCATTACTCAAATCAGCCTGCGAAGGTTCCAGTTTCAAAGGTACATCTCCAAAGAAACGAACCAGATCAAAATAAATCATGGCACGCAAGGTCAAAGCCTCTCCCTTATAACGTTCCATAGCCGCTTGTTCCGAGCCACCAGCTGTAAGCAATGAACTGGAGTTGATACCTTCCAATGTTAAGTTTGCATCTTCTATAATACCATACATGGCATCCCAAAGCTTTGCCAGATTACCCCACGACGGACTGGCATTGTAGTTCATGTTACCACGTTCACTGGTCGTATTATCAGCATCGGCACCCAAACCATCTACCAGTTCACAATCGGAGTTCAATCCCCATACAATAGGAATGTATTGTGAATAAGTCTGGTCCTGCGCCAATCCACCATAAATTTTATTCACACGCAATCCTGTATAATAAGTTGAATTATATACAGTATTGTCATTTAGTTCGGAAGGAGCAGTTTGATCCAGAAAATCAGAACAAGCACTCATTCCTGCAACTCCCGCAGCTAAAGCTAATAACTTAATTATATTTTTCATAAATGATATCATATTAGAATTTAGAATGTAACATTAATACCAGCAACAAAAGAACGGCTCTTTGGATAAGCTGCATAATCAATACCCGGAGTCATTGCATTCTTCTTGCTGCTTGTATCTACTTCCGGATCCGGTCCGGAATAGCTTGTCAGACAGTAAAGGTTATAACCTGTGACATAAATACGTACGTTCTGCATAAAAGCTTTCTTCACCCAAGCTTTCGGGAATGTATATCCGATAGTAATATTGTTCACTCTCAAGAAAGAAGCGTCTTCTACAGCATAATCGTTCAGATACATCGCGGTAACAGCAGCAGGATTATAGATATTTGCTCCTGTATTGATTGCGTTCAATCGTGTAATCAAACCTTCAGCACCACCATAGTAGTCGACTGTAGAACCATCTGGCTTACCTAAATTCAAACCAGTTTCAGGATCAATCCAAGTATAACGGTTATCCAGAGCAAAATCGTTTACCAAATTATATCCTTTTGAAGAACCAACACAGAATGAGTTAGCCAGTTTCGTTCCGTTTACAATCTGATTACCTACAGAATAGTTAAAGAAGATATTAAAATCGAAGTTTCCTATGAATCCATCAAAACCGAATCCACCCGTCAGCGGAGCAACTGTATTACCCAATTTCTGCTTAATCGGATCACCATTTTCATCACATTCATATTTCAGCTGTCCGGGATAAGGTTTACCACCTGCCAATGAATAGCTGTTATCCTTGATACCATCACGCAATGCCCATGAAGTACCATTCAAAACCAGTTCACCATTCGGATTTGTCACCGGATCATATGCAGTATAGAAACCATTTGTCTTATATCCCCATATTTCACCCAAACGGCCACCTTCTTCTACACGGTAATCTTCGTATTTTGCAATAGTGCTACCCGACCAGTTACTACTCTGCCAAGGATTCTCTGTACCCAGTTCATCAATACGGTTACGGTTATAAGAAATATTAAAGTTAAAATTCAATCCCCATTTTGCTTTGTCAGCCAAAACTGCATTCAAAGTCAATTCAACACCCTTATTAGAAGTCTTACCGAAGTTCTGATATTGATAGCTATAACCCGTATTAGATGGAATTTCTGTTTTCATCAACAAATCCTTTGTTGTGTTCCAGTAAAGATCCAATGATCCAGACAACCGGTTGTTGAAGAATCCATAATCAAAACCAAGGTTACGTGTAATGGTTGTTTCCCATTTTAAGTTCGGGTTATACAAGTTAGAGCCATGTTCCAGCATAGCACCACGACTTTCATCAAAGAAAGGAGCTTTTCCTGTATTGCCTGCCATTGTATATGTAGTATACATCAAACCAGAGCTGATACGGTTATTACCAGCAGTACCATAACTCAAACGAACCTTCAAGTTAGATAGCCAGTCCTGTGTACCTTTCATAAATGCCTCATCCGACAAACGCCATGCCAACGCAGCAGAAGGGAATACACCCCACTGATTACCTTTTGCAAACTTACTAGAGCCATCGGCACGGACCGTTACCGTTAACAGATACTTATCCATTAAAGTGTAATTTACTCGTCCGAAGAAAGATAACATATTATCCTTTGCAGAAATGGTAGTTTGCGTAGGCAACGCAGTACCTGCTCCCATATTAGCCAGAACTTCATCAATTGTCATGGTAGTAGGGAATGCAACAGAAGTATTTTCGAGCGATGTTTCCTGACTGCTACTTACTTCATGTCCCAACAAGACATTCAGTTTATCACGCCCGCCAAACAGTTTCTTATTATCGTAAGTCAATGTGTTGGCGTTACGCCAGTTCTTAGTGATATCACGCGTAAAAACAGACTGCGGTTGTCCGTTATATCCCAACTTAGAATTCTGAACAGCATCGCTAGACCAAACCTGATCAGTGTTGTCGTATTTCCAGCCGTAGCCAAATTCAGAACGGAATGTCCAGTTCTTGAATGGTTTCCAGTTTAAACCTACATTATAATTCTGATTGAATGTATTTCTTTTCTTATAAGTAGCCAGCAAACGTTCCAACGGATTTTTTTGCGATGAAGTATTGTTACTTTCATCATCAGTATTTGAAGTCAAAGGATCAACAGAACGAAAATGTACAGCGTTTGCAACAATAGAGTTTGCAGCACTCGATTCATTGGTATCAGCACCACCACTCAAACCATCGATGGTAGTGTAACTCATACGAGCATTGAAGTCCAACGACATCCATTGATTCAGTTCAGCGTTAATCTTAGCATTAATATTATTCTTATTAAAGCCAGATCCCAGCATGATACTCTTTTCATCGTTATGAGCATAGCTTACATTATATTTTATTTGTTTGCTACCTCCACTTACATTCACATTATACTGAGCCTGATTTCCGGTACGTCCAAAAATATCATCCTGGAAATCATATCCCTCAACCGACTTCCAGATATCCATATCTGAATAATTACCATAATCTGTAGAACCCAGCTCATGCTGATAAGCTACATAATTATAAGGATCAAGAACCTTAGTCAGTCTGGTAACTTTCTTCAAGCCGAAAGAAGCGCCAAAGTCGACCTGAGTCTTCCCTTCCGTACCACTCTTCGTTGTTACGATGATAACACCATTGGCACCACGCGCACCATAGATTGCTGTAGAAGAAGCATCCTTCAATACGTCGATGCTCTGAATTTCAGACGGTGCAATATCGCTGATACTTGAAACAGGGAATCCATCGACGATATACAACGGAGAATTATCTTGCGACAGAGAACCACCACCACGAACACGAATCTTCACATCAGCGTCAGGAGAACCTTCGGTTGTTGTGATATTTACACCCGCCAACTTACCAGTCAAAGCTTCAGTAGCACTTGAAACTGGAACGGCGGCAATATCTTCAGCACTGACAGATGCAACGGAACCCGTCAAATCGCGCTTGTTTACCGTACCATAACCGATAACAACAACCTCATCTAGAGTTTCCGTATCTTCCTCCAATACTACATCAAGCTGCTTTTGTCCTCCATACTTCACATCCTTCGTCTTAAAACCAATATAAGTAAACGAGATGACATCCGATTTTTTCAATCCACTAAGTGAAAAGTCACCATCCAAACCTGTTATGGTACCATTAGTTGTACCTTTCACTACCACGTTGACCCCAATCATAGGTTCACCGTTTTTGTCCTTTACAATACCCTGCACTTGCAACCCTTGTGCAAAAGAAGCAAGACAAAGCATACTCACAATAAGTAAAGAGACGACGTTCCTTATTCTCTGTTGATAATGCATAAAATAAATGTGTTTTTAGAATATTAAAATTAGTTCACAAATTTCTTCTTAACATACATCTTTCATGTATATTTTTTGACTTTAAAAACGTAAAAATTGTTTTATTCAAATAATCGCCATCCTTTCGATAAATTGTAACAATTCACGGTAGTTATTTTCTCAGCTTCTTTATCAGAAAGCTGTTTTGCCCATTTCACACGGTTGTCTGCTTTTGCACCCTCGCCACTATTGTGATATTCAGCATAACGGGCGGTCTTCTCGTTCTTCGCATCTCTCCAATTATCCCAACCAGCTCCGACAATATGCTTTCCCAATTCACAATTCATAAAGATAGTATAAGCATAGGGGCGCCAAGGTCTACCCAGATATACTTTATCGACCCCAGCAGTAGCCGTTAACTTACATTTATTAAATATATAACCATACTCTATATCTTTAGGAGTAGAAGCTGCTGTTATGTATGAATTAGCTTTACTATGAATCGTACACCCTTCGAACCATGCAGTCGAAGGTCCAAAAATAAAATCTGTAGTTCCTTCTATATAACAATTCTCAAAATACAGACGAGTACCTTCCACCCCCGTATATACGGTATCCTGATTTCCTAAAAAACGGCAATTAATAAAACGGAGGCAATCTCCTTCAGTATGTAAAGCTACAGCCTGCCCCAGTCTGGGAGCATTATTTTCTATCGTAATATTACGGAAGGTAATATAATTACCCTCAACTTTAACCGTATACGTTCGGAAAGTCCCCATGTGATTCATATTGGCATGATCGGCATGAGTTATAATCGTATTCTGCACATCTTCACCTATCAACTCTATATGTTGCACCCAAGAAGGTACTACAAGTTTTTCTTTGTATATACCTTTCTTTATATAGATCTTTACATCAAAATCCATAAAGGCACGAACAGCTTCCAAGGCTTCAGCTATTGTCGTATAATCACCCGTTCCATCCTGGGCAACAACCAGTTCCCTGGGTTCCGCAAACCGGCGTTTCTCCTTTGGCAGTCCTTCCCATTCCAGACTTGCCAGAATAAACGGACCCACAGCCTTTGGGTCATTATCCCGAATCTGTTCATGGATATAATAATCATAATCGCCCATTCTGTAATTTTTTCCGCCCAATCCGGCAACTGCACAAGCTTTTGTAATGGAAACCAGCCCATTATCATCCACCTTAATAAATTCATTCAGAATACCTTCGTACCCCTTTCGTGCAACAGCGAAATAAGAAGACGGAATATATCCTTTGCGAACAGCCTTGAACAACGAATAAACAAACATAGCAGAGCATGAAGATTCCAAATAATTACCTGGCTCTCCACTCTTATCCATCACCTGATACCATAAGCCCTCCGGACTTTGATATTTCTTCAGCGTTTCAGCAATATGATTCAGTATCACCAAAACCGTGTCACGCCCTGGTTCATGCTGCGGAATAAAGTCCAAGTCATCTACAATGGCCATCATATACCATCCCAACGCACGTCCCCAGCAATGCTGTGACTGCCCAGTTTCTTTGTCAGCCCATTTTTCCCGTTTGCTCACATCGCAGGCATGACGAAACAAACCATTAGCCGGATCATACGTATGCCGAGCTACAATCTTTATCTGATTAATCACCTCCTGATAAGCTTGCGGCTCGTTATTTCGATAAGCATATTCCGCCAAGAAAGGAGTTCCCATATAAAGTCCGTCCAGCCACATCTGATTAGGATAAACTTTTTTATGCCAAAAGCCACCGTCGGCATTACGAGGCTGCCCGTCGAACTGACTTCTCAACAAATCCAATGCTTTTTTGTATTTATCATTTTTGGTTTGTTCATAAATACGGAAAAGCATCTTACCCGAATTGATACGATCCAAACTATAATCCGTAAGCTTATATTTCTTGATTGTACCGTCCTCGTTCACCATCGTATCGGCATAAGCTAAGGCATACTCGTAAAATTTGGCATCGCCATAACGATCATACACATCCATCATGGCTCCTAATTCCAGTCCATGGCAATAATCCCATTTAAGCGAAGGCTGAAAATCTACCTGCCAAGATTCCGGATTACGAACCATCTCCGACTCGGCCATCCGTACCGACCATGGTTTCTGATTTTTTGGAAAACTATCTTGTACCTGAGCTATGCCAACAACTGCAAGCATAACTCCTAAGCATCCCATTAGAATTCGTTTGCTTTTCATGTTTCGACTTCAGTTTTTTTATGTACAAATGTAGAAAAAAACAAATACTTGTATGTAGAAATTTTGAGTTTAAAGGTAGATTTATTATTCACCAATATGGAATAATCGTGTACGATAACGGTTTTTCCTTGTCTATTTCATTAAAGTTTCGAATAAAATTAGAATTCGATTGCAAATTAAAAGAAAAGAACTTATTTTTGAAGCAATCTAAATGTATAATTAACCCTAACATCACTATTTATTGAAAGACAAAAGCAAATTATGGAACAAGTTTTTAGCTATATCATTGGTCTGGGAGCAGCAGTGATGATGCCTATTATTTTTACGATTTTAGGAGTCTGTATCGGAATTAAATTCGGCAAGGCTTTGAAAAGCGGCCTACTCGTAGGAGTAGGATTCGTCGGCTTGTCTGTCGTAACGGCATTGCTTACAAGCAGCCTGGGAGATCCGTTGAAAAAAGTGACCGAAATCTACGGGCTGAGCCTTGGCATTTTTGATATGGGATGGCCGGCCGCAGCTTCGGTAGCATACAACACTTCGGTAGGAGCATTCATCATCCCCGTATGTTTGGCTATCAATATTATTATGCTTCTGACCAAAACGACAAAGACGGTCAATATCGACTTATGGAACTACTGGCATTTTGCATTTATCGGAGCAGTCGTTTATTTTGCATCGGATAATATATGGTGGGGATTCTTTGCTGCAATCATTTGTTATATCATTACATTGATTATGGCAGACCTCACAAGCAAGCAGTTTCAGACATATTATGAAAAGATGGAAGGAATCTCCATTCCTCAACCGTTCTGTCAAGGTTTTGTCCCATTTGCCGTAGTAATTAATAAGGTACTCGATAAAATTCCCGGATTCGAAAAGCTGAACATCGATGCAGAAGGCATGAAGAAAAAATTCGGAATCATGGGAGAACCACTTTTCCTGGGAGTGATTGTAGGATGCGCCATTGGAGCTCTTGCCTGCGAGAACAGTAAAGAACTGGTAGACAATATTCCTTCTATCTTAGGATTAGGCATCAAGATGGGAGCAGTCATGGAACTTATTCCCCGTATCACTTCGCTCTTCATCGAAGGACTGCGACCGATTTCTGATGCCACACGCGAACTGATTGCACGCAAATTCAAGAATGCGGCAGGACTGAACATCGGTATGAGTCCGGCACTTGTAATCGGACATCCTACCACACTGGTGGTTTCCTTGCTGCTCATCCCGGTAACCTTGTTTCTTTCCGTCGTCTTACCTGGAAACCAGTTCCTGCCTTTGGCTTCGCTTGCAGGAATGTTCTATTTGTTCCCTGCCGTTCTGCCTATTACCAAAGGTAATGTTCTGAAAACATTCATTATCGGACTGGTAGCACTTATCGTTGGACTTTATTTCGTAACCGATCTTGCACCGTTCTTCACACAGGCCGCACAAGATGTCTTTGCCAAGACAGGTGATTCAGCCGTAAAGATACCGGAAGGATTTCAAGGAGGAGCACTCGACTTTGCTTCAAGCTTGTTCTCGTGGATAATCTTCCACCTGATATACAACCTGAAGATAATAGGTTCCGCCGTCCTGGTCATCGGTACACTGGCACTTGCCATCTTCAACAGAAGACGGATTATCAAAGAAAGCCGGCAGGGATAATTAGACCTAAAGAATCAATAAAATAACAATATAAAATAAGAAATATGAAAAAATTAGCTATCGCAATGATGCTTGGCGTGGCCTCCGTTAGCGCAAACGCCCAGATTTCCAGCGTACACATGCAGGTGGCATGCAACCCGCAGGACGTAAAGACATACGATACTCAAAGACTGCGCAGCAGTTTCATGATGGAAAAAGTGATGGTTGCCGATGAAATCAATCTCACTTACTCTATGTACGACCGCTTTATCTTCGGAGGAGCTGTTCCTGTCAACAAGGAACTGACACTCGACACCATCGACCAGTTGAAGGCTCCTTACTTTCTTTTCAACCGTGAACTGGGAATTATCAACATCGGCGGAGAAGGAATTGTAACTGTCGACGGAAAGGAATACACCCTCAATTTCAAGGAAGCTCTTTACGTAGGAAGAGGCAACCAGAAAGTTACCTTCAAGAGTAAGGATGCTTCAAAGCCTGCCAAATTTTACCTGAACTCAGCTATCGCTCATAAAGCTTACAAGACACAGCTCGTTACACTGGATGGACGTAAAGGTTCCCTGAAAGCCAATTCGTTTGCGGCAGGTAAAATGGAAGAAAGCAATGACCGTGTCATCAATCAGTTAATTGTAAGCAATGTACTCGAAGAAGGTCCCTGCCAGTTACAAATGGGATTGACCGAACTGAAACCGGGAAGTGTATGGAATACGATGCCTGCACATACCCACTCCCGACGTATTGAAGCATACTTCTATTTCAACCTGACTCCGGGTAACATGATTTGCCACCTGATGGGAGAGCCTCAGGAAGAAAGACTGGTATGGCTGGCAAACGAACAAGCTATTATGTCGCCCGAATGGTCTATCCATGCCGCAGCCGGAACAAGCAACTACATGTTCATCTGGGGAATGGCCGGAGAAAATCTGGACTACGGAGACATGGACAAGATATCTTATACTGAAATGAGATGAATTCTCCAGTGATTCAATAACAACAGATCTTTTTTGCCACGCCGGATGTTGTGATCTTCATTTTTGAGAAGGATCGGCAGCATCCGGAATGACTCTTTTTATATCGTCAACTTATGTAAATTTTCAATTAATACCATGAATACATTTCAGAAAGTAGAACAAAAAATGACCAACTTCCGATGGGTTATCTGTGGAATGTTGTTTTTTGCAACTACTGTAAACTACCTCGACCGACAGGTTCTTTCGCTGACCTGGAAGGATTTTATCGCTCCGGAATTTCACTGGACTGACTCCAACTACGGAGATATCACAGCTATATTTTCAATTGTATATGCCATCGCCAACCTTTTCGCCGGACGATTCATCGACTGGATGGGAACGAAAAAGGGTTACCTTTGGGCCATTTTTATCTGGTCGGCTGGAGCCTGCCTGCATGCTCTGTGTGGATGGGCTACCGAGATGACGATCGGTGCTCACAACGCAAGTGACATGCTTTCTGCTACAGGAGCCGTAGCCTCAACCATTGCCATCACCAGCGTTTATTACTTCATCGCAGCCCGTATCGTTTTAGGAGCAGGCGAAGCAGGAAACTTCCCCGCTGCCATCAAAGTTACAGCCGAATATTTCCCTAAAAAAGACCGCGCGTTTTCAACTTCCATCTTCAATGCAGGCTCTACTATCGGAGCTTTGATTGCTCCTGTCAGCATACCTCCTTTGGCACGCTACTTCCAGAGTATCGGTGTAGGCAACGGATGGGAAATGGCATTCGTCGTTATCGGTGGACTGGGCTTCATCTGGATGGGATTGTGGATGTTCCTCTACAAGAAGCCACATGCCAATCCACATGTCAATGCAGCCGAACTGGCGTACATCGAACAGGACAACAACGATCCTGAAGCAAACAAAGCCGAGGCACAAAGTGCAAACAACGACTTCGACAATCAGAAGATATCTTTCCTTCAATGCTTCAAGTTTCCTCAGACGTGGGCTGTATTCTTCGGTAAATTCATGACCGACGGCGTTTGGTGGTTCTATCTGTTCTGGACACCGGCCTACATTTCGGATGTATACGGTTTCTCTTCCGATACAGCAACTGCCCAGATGCTTATCTTTGTCTTGTATGCCATCACCATGCTTTCCATCTATGGAGGTAAACTGCCGACCATCATTATCAACAAGACTGGCAAGAATCCGTATGTAGCACGCATGCAGGCCATGTTTATTTTTGCGCTGTTCCCGCTGCTGGCATTATTTGCACAGCCGCTGGGCAACTACTCATACTGGTTCCCGATTATCATTATCGGTATTGCAGGAGCCGCACATCAGTCGTGGTCGGCCAACATCTATTCGGTGGTTGGTGATATGTTCCCAAAGAGTACCATTGCAACTATTATCGGAATTGGCGGTATGGCAGGAGGTATCGGTTCATTCTTCATCAACATGGGATCAGGACGTCTGTTCGACTATGCTGCCGAAACCAACATGACATTCATGGGATTTGAAGGTAAAGCTGCCGGCTACTTCATTATTTTCAGTATCTGTGCCGTAGCTTATCTGATAGGATGGATTATCATGAAAGTACTGGTTCCTAAATACAAACTGGTTAAGGTATAATACATAACAACAAGTAAAATACTCTTTCCCCTTTATTTTCGGACGCTTGCCCGACAAGAAACAGCAATCGTCAGGAAGATAAAGGGGATTTTTATGCTTCTTCCTCCACAGACAAGGTGAAATTTCCGATTGCATTTGCTCAAAAAAAATTATCTTTTGTACAAATTCCAAAATCTTTTGTACAAAAACTCAGATAAACTTGCACACGTTCCTACAACTCTACATAAAAAATTCCCTTGCTTCTGCCTGTCAGTTTTTTCAACCCTAGACAAGAAACAAGGGAATGCCAGTTTCAGCCAATATTGATTGAAGCTGTAGCGGAGGATAAAGCCTGAAAGTTCTCCTGCAAATACAGCCTCATTTAAGATGCTTCTGAATCCACTTCAACTGTCCGTATTCCGTAACATCGGAAGTCCAATGTTCGTTTATCGGAGTTATAAGTGCTTCCTTCGGACAGTCCAGTACATTGTAAACAATATAACTGGTGGTAGGAGGACACGTATCATCATTGTACCCCCACGTAATATATACCGGAACCTTTATCCGACGGGCAAAGTTCACCACATCGTAATAAGCCATGGTACGAATTTTCTCCGGCGTATCCATTCCCTGATAATTCTTGAAGAAATGCGGATAGCCTCCGGCACGTCCGGCTTTGTATCCTGCCATGTCACTCAGTGCCGGATGATTCGCCACACAAGCAGTCACCCGCTTGTCCAGTCCCGCCGTAACAAGCGCAAGCGCTCCTCCCTGACTTCCTCCCTGAACAATCACATTCTTGCCGTCCCAGTCCGATAAGGAAATTAGAAAGTCGATAGCCCGGACACAACTCATATAGACTTTCTTCATATAATAATTATCGCGGTTGTCGAGCCCGTTGGTCAGATAATTACCAAAAGCCGAAGAAATCTCTTTAAACTCCTCGGCAGACATTTTCGGATTCAAGCCGTGAATTTCCATTTCCAGCCGGATACATCCTTCCTCTGCATAATAGATATGCCGCTTGGGTTCCTTGATTGTCTTTATACCTGCCCCCGGCGGACAAAGCACAACCGGATACTTTCCCGGTGCCTTCGGGCGAGTGAGATAACCGTAGATATACGAACCCGGACGGAAACATTGTAGCTTGACCAGGTAACAATCGGCTTTCTCCGTGGCATATTCGGGAGCCGGTTCAATCGTATATTTCATCGGGCAACGGGCTGCGTCTGCCAGATTCTTCTCCCAGAACTGGTCAAAATCAACCGGAAGCTGCGTATACGGCTGTAATTTTTCGGGTGAAAAACCTACCTTCACGTGGTGCTTATAAACCTTCCCGTCTATGACAGCTACCAGACGGCAGTCACGGAATCCGGGCGTTTTCATCGTTCCGACATCAATGACCGCCCGACCGTTTTTCAGCTTTACCGAACCAGTCTTGTCGGCAGGCATCATATCCCCTCCCAGCTCATACTTCACCTCCAGATTATCCTGAGGAATACCATACTTATAAAATTGTATTTCCACTTCAGCCTTTTCGCCCGTCTTATACAGCCAGTCGGCATGATCGGGCACAGTTACCCACAATACATCACTGCGGTAAGGATAATTCTCGGCAGAAGAAGGCAATGCAGAAAACATCAGCATACAGACAAATGCTCCTTTCAGGAACAAAGATTTTACATTTTTCATATTATGAACATCTGTTCTTCAGTTAAACATACTTTTTACGGATAACAAAAATAACAGAAGAAACCGACAACTATGTTCATTTTTTAAGCTTTGAGGTGCAATAACTGACCTATTTCCACAAAAAAGAAATCCTTGCATACATTCTCCGCATGCAAGGATTTCTAAAAAAACAAATATCTTAAAAAGATTCCGTACGAATTAATTCTGGAAATAAATACGTTTCACCCGATTGGAAACGCTGGTCAGAATTTCATAAGGAATAGTATCGAGCTTATCGGCAAGTACAGTAACCGGAAGATCATCGCCAAAGATAATGGCTTTATCGCCTTCCTTGCAATCAATGTCAGTCACATCAATCATACATACATCCATACAGATATTGCCCACATAAGGCGCTTTTTGTCCGTTTACCAGACAGTAAGCATTACCGTTGCCTAAATGACGGTTCAATCCGTCGGCATATCCGATAGGAATGGCAGCTATCCTTGAATCACGTTCGAGGATTCCGCGACGGCTATATCCTACCGTTTCACCGGCTGGAACATCATGTATCTGCAAGATAGTCGTTTTCAGCGTACTTACATTATGCAGGATCTTATTTGTAAAAGGATCGATACCATACAATCCGATACCCAGACGTACCATGTCGAACTGAGCTCCCGGATAACGTTCGATACCCGCTGTATTGCAGATATGGCGCAGAATCTTATGGCTGAATCCAGCTTGCAGTTCGGCCGCCGCAGCTTCGAATGTTTCAATCTGGCGACGTGTAAAGGAATCGAACCGCTCGGCATCACTTCCCACCAGGTGAGAAAATACGGAACGAGGAATAACTGCCGACTGACGGTGCAGACGGTCTACCAGATAAGGAATTTCTTCCGGAGCAAAGCCCAACCGGTGCATACCCGTATCAATCTTGATATGTATCGGGAAATTGGAAACGCCTTCACGTCCGGCTGCCTTAATCAATTCCTCGAGCAAGTGAAAGCTATAGACTTCCGGCTCCAGCTTGTGATCGAACATGGTCTTGAAAGCTGTCAGTTCCGGATTCATAATTATAATAGAACTGTTGATTCCTGCCTTGCGCAAGTCGGCACCTTCGTCGGCAACCGCAACAGCCAGATAGTCCACCCGATGGTCTTCGAGCGTCTTCGCCACCTCAAACGAGCCGGCACCATAGGCAGAAGCCTTTACCATACATACCATCTTGGTATCCGGTTTCAGCTTGTTACGGTAATGATTCAGGTTAGCGACCAGAGCTTCCAGATTGATTTCAAGAATCGTTTCGTGTACCTTCAGTTCCAGCAAATCGGTTATATCATCGAAATGAAAGGCACGTGCACCTTTTATCAATACGACTTCGTTACGCAATGAATTGAGCACACCCGACTCTATCAGTTCGGCCGTCGTGCGGAAGAACTGCTTCTCTATCTCGAAACGAGGAGCGGCGGCAGAGATTTCTTCTCCCACTCCGATGATACGGTCTACCTTACGGCTGTGTACCAGATCGGCAACCTGACGGTAAAGAAGCTTGCTGGGCTGCCCGCTTTCCAGTATATCCGACAAGATGAGTGTACGCCGGCGCGCTTTGTCTTCTGTACGGCGTGCCATAAAGTCGAGAGCGATGTCGAGAGAAGCAAAATCAGAATTATAACTGTCGTTTATCAAGACACAGCCATTCTTACCCTCTTTCACTTCCAGACGCATGGCAACCGGTTCCAGATGCGCCATACGTTCGGCAATATCTTCGGGAGAGACCATCAGATACAATGCTACAGCAAGGGCATTCAACGAATTTTCGATAGAAGCATCGTCGATGAACGGTATGCGATATTCCTTTAAGAATCCCAGATAACGATATTTGACGGTTGTTCCGTCATTGTCCTTCTCTATTTTTTCGATAAACAGCGGACGTTCATTGTCCTTCATCGACCAGGCTATTTCACGGGAAGTAAGCAATGATTTCGAAACACAATTGCTTATCAGCTCATTGTCGCCGTTGTAGATAATCACGTCGCAGTCTTTAAACAGCTGAAGTTTCTCCATACATTTATCCTGCAACGAAGCGAAATTCTCCTGATGTGCTCCTCCAATATTGGTCAGCACCCCAATGGTAGGCTGTATAATCGGCTGCAACGCCTCCATTTCTCCCATTTCAGATATACCAGCCTCGAAAATGCCAAGCTCGGTATGTTCGTTCATCATCCATACGGACAACGGAACACCTATCTGTGAATTATAGCTGCGCGGCGAGCGGGTGATGACTTTGTCCGGACTCAGCAACTGATAAATCCACTCTTTCACGACTGTCTTGCCATTACTTCCCGTAATACCTACCACAGGCACCTGATACTGCTCACGGTGCTTGGATGCCAGACGCTGCAAAGCCTTCAGCGAATTAGCTACTTGCAGGAAGTTAGCATCAGAATAGTGAGAAAGATTTTCAGGCACATCGGTTACCACAAAGTTCCTCACTCCTCTAGCATAAAGTTCCGGTATATATTTGTGTCCGTCGTTACGTTTTGTCTTCAGAGCGAAAAACAAAGTTTCTTCGGGGAAGCACAGTGAACGGCTGTCTGTAAGAATCCAGTCAATAGTTGCCGGATGCTTCCCTATCCTGTTGGCTCCGATGACGGAGGTTATTTCTTCAATCGAGTTTGACATAATGCTATTTCGTTTTGTACGTCTAAGTACGGGAATTTTTCTTTTAACCTTTCTATCTTTAACATAATTTGACTTAGAAATGTATAATAAGCTGTCGATTTTGCATCAAAAGGACGATGCTCGAGGCCTTTCCGTATATCCTGCCACTCTTTCATGACACGCAGTGTATCCGCAGTAAAAAAGCTTTCACAAAAGCATTCCCAAATATAACTGACGGCAAGCGGAGTGGGATGAAGCATATCGTCGGCATAGAAACGGTAATCGCGCAATTCATCCAGCATAATCTCGTACGAAGGGAAATAATGGCATGACGAAAATAGCTGACATAATCTTTCGATGGCCAGCAGCAGCACGGCTTTATTCAGCTGGTTGCCGTGCATACCGTCCTTGGCATGCCGTATCGGACTCACGGTAAACAGGAACTGTACCTCCGGATTCACCTGACGGATGCGTTCAAGCAGGGAGGCAAAAGCCGATACAATCTCTTCCACCTCCAGTAACCGGCGTGTAAACAGTCGGTCGGGCAATTTATGACAATTGCCTACAATCTCTCCATTCTCCTTCCATTCGTACACGCGTGCTGTTCCCCATGTAAATATCATCCATTTTGCCTTGCCCAGCATTTCTCTCCCCTTTGCCATACGGAAATTAATCTTTTCCAGACACTCCGACTGGTCAGCCGAGGAAAACGAACTATGATGCATCAGGCTATACCATATTCCTTTGTCAAAACGTAAATCGGCTGCACTATACACCTTATTGTCGAGCAATAAAGACACAGATTTTGCGATTGAAAGTGGATTATACAGAATGCCAAAAGGATTCACATCACAGTGGAACTTATTATCCATCAATAGCTTTCCTATATTCTCGGCAAAGCAAGATCCCCACAACAATATCGGATCCGAATGACGAATTTCTCCTTGTCCAACAGGCAATTCTACTTTCGTTCTAAACTCCATAGGCATACACTGTTCATTATTTTTTGTGCAAATGTAAACACAATACACATATTTATCGTATTTTTGTGAAATTAATATTGAATAAAGATCGGATGGAACAACCCATTTCTTACGAATTGTTGAACAAAATAGATAGCCCGAAGGATTTGCGTCAACTTCCTGTCGAGTCTTTACCTGAGGTCTGCCGGGAGCTCAGGGATAAAATCATAGATGAACTTTCACGCAATCCCGGACATTTCGGCTCAAGTTTGGGAGTTATCGAGCTTACTGTTGCTCTTCATTATATATTTAATACGCCTTACGACCGCATTGTATGGGACGTAGGGCATCAGGCGTACGGACACAAGATACTGACCGGACGCCGTGACCGCTTTTGTACCAACCGGAAACTGAACGGTTTATGTCCTTTTCCTTCACCGGCCGAAAGTGAATACGATACATTTACCTGCGGACATGCGTCAAATTCTATTTCTGTAGCTTTGGGAATGGCTGTAGCAGCCGCACGGAAAGGAGAAGAAGACCGTCATGTCGTAGCCGTCATTGGAGATGGTTCCATGAGTGGAGGACTAGCTTTCGAAGGACTGAACAACGCCTCTTCCACCCCGAATAATCTGTTGATTATCCTGAACGATAACAATATGGCAATCGATCGTAGTGTAGGAGGCATGAAACAGTACTTGCTGCATCTGCAAACATCGGAAGGTTATAACCGGCTGCGGTACAAGATTTCCAGAAAGCTGCATCAGTGGGGAGTCTTGAATGAAGAACGCCGGAAAAGCCTGATCCGGTTTAATAACAGCCTGAAGTCAATGCTCGCCCAGCAACAGAATATTTTCGAAGGTATGAATATCCGTTACTTCGGACCAGTAGACGGACACGATGTGTTGTCACTGACCAAGGTTCTGAAGGAAATCAAGGATATGAAAGGTCCGAAACTTCTTCATATTCATACGGTCAAAGGCAAAGGGTTCAAACCAGCCGAGGAAGCTGCTACAATCTGGCATGCTCCGGGTATATTCGACAAGGAAACGGGAGAACGAATTGTAAACGATACCAGTGGTATGCCTCCTTTGTTTCAGGATGTATTTGGCAAGACGTTGCTGGAGCTGGCTAAGCAGAATGACAAAATCATCGGGGTAACTCCCGCCATGCCGACAGGATGCTCCATGAACATCTTGATGAAAGCAATGCCCGACCGTGCATTCGACGTGGGTATTGCTGAAGGACATGCCGTAACCTTCTCGGGAGGTATGGCAAAAGAAGGTTTGCTACCTTTCTGTAACATTTATTCTTCGTTCATGCAACGGGCATACGATAACATCATACACGACATCGCTATACAAAAGCTCAACGTCGTGCTGTGTCTGGATCGTGCAGGCTTGGTAGGTGAAGACGGACCGACTCACCATGGGGTATTCGATATGGCTTACTTACGGCCGATACCGAACCTGACTATTGCCTCACCGTACGATGAACAAGAACTGCGCCGGCTGATGTATACAGCCCAACTCCCCGACCAGGGACCGTTCGTTATCCGCTATCCACGCGGACGGGGGGTACTGACCGACTGGGAATGTCCACTGGAAGCTGTCGAGGTTGGCAAAGGCCGTAAACTCAAAGATGGTTCCGATCTGGCCGTCATTACGATAGGACCTATCGGAAATACAGCGGCAAAAGTCATTGCCGAAGCCGAAAATACACAGAAATGCAGTATAGCACATTACGACCTGCGCTTCCTGAAACCACTGGATGAAGACTTGCTACATGAAATCGGAAAGAAATTTTCCCGTATCGTGACTGTAGAAGACGGAGTGCTAAAAGGCGGAATGGGCAGTGCCATTCTGGAGTTTATGTCAGACAACAATTATACCCCGATGGTCAAACGACTGGGTATCCCCGACCATTTTATCCAACATGGTCCGGTCGGTGCCCTACACGCCATTTGCGGCATAGACCAAACGGGAATCTATAATACATTAATCCATATTCTGAACTCATGAAGATTATCATTGCCGGTGCAGGTGCTGTAGGGACACACCTGGCCAAACTCTTATCGGGTGAGAAACAAGATATTATCCTTATGGATGACGATGAGGAAAGACTGGGCAGGTTGGGAAATAATTTCGACCTGCTTACCGTGAACATTTCCCCGACCTCTATTTCGGGATTGAAGGAAGCCGGAGTGGCAGGAGCCGACTTGTTTATTGCTGTCACCCCCGATGAAAGCCGGAATATGACGGCGTGCATGCTTGCGACCAGCCTGGGTGCCAAAAAGACAGTGGCACGAATCAACAATTACGAGTACTTGTTGCCCAAACATAAAGAATTCTTCGCCAAACTGGGAGTCGATTCACTCATCTATCCTGAGATGCTGGCAGCCAAAGAGATTGTGGATGCCGTCAAGATGAGCTGGATTCGTCAATGGTGGGAATTTGCCGGAGGCGCACTCGTTCTGCTGGGAACGAAAATGAGAGAAACGGCAGAAATATTGAATGTTCCATTACACGAGCTGGGAGGAAGAAATATTCCTTTCCACATCGTTGCCATCAAACGAGGAAACGAAACCATTATTCCACGAGGTGACGATGCGATTCTACTAAACGATATCGTGTATTTCACCACTACAAAGAAATACATTCCTTACATCCGGAAGATAGCCGGCAAAGAGAATGAAGCCGATATCCGTAACGTTATGATCATGGGAGGCAGCCGGATTGCCGTGCGTACCGTACAGTATATGCCGGAATACATGCGGACCAAAATCATCGAAAGTGATTTCAATCGCTGCAACCGCCTGACGGAACTGGTAGATGACAAGGTTATGATCATCAACGGTGATGGCAGGGATATGGAACTGCTGCTGGAAGAAGGTATCAAAAACACGGAAGCCTTCGTCGCACTGACGGGAAATTCGGAAACCAATATCCTTGCCTGTCTGGCAGCCAAACGACTGGGAATTACCAAGACTGTAGCCGAAGTAGAGAATATAGACTATATCAGTATGGCAGAGAGTCTGGATATCGGTACGGTTATCAACAAGAAATTTATTGCAGCCAGTCACATTTATCAGATGATGCTGGATGCCGACGTTTCGAATGTAAAGTGTCTGACCTTCGCCAATGCCGACGTTGCAGAGTTTACAGTTAAGGCAGGCTCACGCATCACACGTTCTCAGGTGAAAGATGTGGGGCTACCCAAAGGAGCAACCATCGGAGGACTTATCAGAAACGGAGAAGGTATACTGGTTACCGGTAACACTACAATCGTAGAAAACGATCATGTCGTGGTATTCTGTCTGGGTATGATGATAAAGAAACTGGAAAAATTCTTTAACTGACACCAGAATTTCCTACATACATGACCAATTTTTATGTAGCAATCTCCGAATCGACTCCATAATTTAGTAGGAGTTTATCTGCTCAAAAGAGGACTCATATTCAACATCAATATGAAAAAGAGAATATGACTCCTCTTTTTTCATCTTCCAAGCATTTGACATACACCTTTCCTTTGTGAATTCTCCGATAGAACACAATATACCATCATCCCAATAGCCATCACAAAACTTCATTCAGGAGTCAGATAAGCCAAGTCCATGATACCATGCTTGTGTAAATATACGTCAATAAACATAGAAAAAGCAAGACAAAATTCTTGAAAGCGAATCTGCATTTTCTGCAATCTTCCAACTTTTCCAATTCTTATAAAAAGACTTGATTTACCTCAAATCTACCCACTAAGATTTTGTTTTTTTATACAATCTTCCTAAAAAGACTAAAAATAAATATGTATCTTTGCTGCCGTTTTCAGATAGGTATAATGATGGGTGAACAAATAAGAATAATTGCATTTTTCTTTTCGTTCCTTATAATAACGATTATAGGGAATCTTGTTTATGCCCCATCACCAACTTCCGACAATTCATCTCTTTTTTCTTACACTTCCACTTACAGTGAACTTCAAGAGCCTCAGCAGGAGGCAGAGAGAACGCTTCAGTATTTGTCAACACAAAACAACACCGATATACCTAACAAAACAATAATTACTCATACGATTAATACGTATGATTTTAAGTCAGCACTACGAAATGCCGTAAGCCTCATCTGCCAAGCAGAACGCGGAACAGACAAGCAACAGCGTTTCGCATGCTTCAATCACCCACCTCTCTATAACAGAATCTCCTATTATATCTATACACTGGAAAAAATATTGATTTAGTTTCTCTATAACGATAGAGAGATTCAATATTCATTTCTATTTATATGGTAAAGAGCGTTTTACCATATAAAGTTATATGTACGATTTATCAATATAAAGTTTTATTTATGTTTTTCACATTTTTAATTGTCGTCATTCTGACGGCCATAGCTCTGGTGGTAGCCGCTATGACAATCGCAAAGCTTATTGCACCGCGGTCGTTCAATCCACAGAAAGGAGAACCTTACGAATGTGGTATACCGACACGAGGACAATCATGGGTACAATTCAAGGTAGGATATTACCTGTTTGCCATCTTGTTCCTGATGTTCGATATTGAAACGGTATTCTTGTTTCCGTGGGCAGTAGTAGTCAACGAAGTCGGAACCTATGCACTGGTGTGTGTGGCATTTTTCTTATTAGTATTAATATTAGGCCTGGCTTATGCTTGGCGGAAAGGAGCGCTGGAATGGAAATAAAGAAACCTCAAATCCGCTCGATGAAATACGATGAGTTCAAGAACAACGACTACTTGCAACGCATGGTAGACGAACTGAACCGCGACGGTGCAGGAGTCATCATCGGAACAATTGATGAACTTATCGAATGGGGAAGAAGTAATTCACTCTGGTCGCTTACCTTCGGAACCAGCTGCTGCGCCATCGAATTTATGGCATTGGGAGCAGCACGTTACGATATGGCACGTTTCGGATTCGAAGTAACCCGTAACTCTCCTCGACAAGCTGATATGATCATGGTATTGGGAACCATCACTTATAAAATGGCTCCGGTATTGAAACGTCTGTATGACCAGATGGCCGATCCTAAATATGTCATCGCCGTAGGTGGATGTACTATTTCAGGTGGTCCGTTCATCAAATCATACCACGTAGTAAACGGTATCGACAAAATTATTCCGGTCGATGTATATATCCCGGGATGCCCTCCACGTCCGGAAGCCTTTTACTACGGCATGATGCAGCTCCAGCGTAAGATTAAAGTGGAAAAGTTCCTCGGAGGCGTCAACCGTCAGGAGAAAAAGCCCGAACCACAAGAGGATAGTGAAAAATAGTAAACGACAGGAAAATAGCGATTTATGAATATAATAGAAAAAATTTCCCGATTAGTGCCAGGTATCACAGTCGCCGAACAAGGTGACCAGGTGGTAACGATTCCGGCAGAATCATTCCATCAAGTAGCCGAAGCCTTGAGAAATGACAAGGACGAGCCGATGGACTTCCTGCGGGATGTGGTAGGAATGGACTGGCAGGAAGGCGGTCTGGGAGCACTTTATTATCTGGAATCCAGCAAGACTTACAGCCGCATCGTACTCAAGACATCGACAACCGACCGCGAACACCCTTATCTGCCTTCGGTTTGCGACTTGTGGAAAACAGCGGAAATCAAGGAACGCGAGGTATTCGATTTCTTCGGCATCCGCTTCCTGAACAACCCGGATATGCGACGCCTGTTCTTGCGTGAAGACTGGAAAGGCTATCCGCTGCGTAAAGATTACGACATGGATTCCAATCCATTGAATATGGAGAACGAAGAAAATGCCGATATTACCGATGAATATTACCTCAATCCGGACGGAACCATCGCCGATAAGAAAAATATCGTTTTCGGACAGCAGGACTTCGTTGTCAACATCGGCCCGCAGCACCCGTCAACTCACGGTGTTCTTCGTTTGCGTACCTCACTCGAAGGTGAAACCATCAGCAAAGTCGATCCTATCTGTGGTTATATCCACCGTGGTATCGAGAAGATGAATGAAAGTCTGACTTATCCGCAAACACTTGCACTGACCGACCGTCTGGACTATCTGAGTGCACACCAGAACCGTCATGCATTGTGTATGTGTATTGAAAAGGCAGCGGGTATCGAGATATCCGAACGCGCACAGTACATCCGTACCATCATGGATGAACTCCAGCGTATTGACTCTCACTTGCTGTTCTATTCTTGTCTGGTAATGGATATGGGAGGTCTGACTCCGTTCTTCTACGGCTTCCGCGAGCGTGAAATGATTCTCGACATCTTCGAAGAGACAACCGGCGGACGCTTGATACAGAACTATAACATGATTGGGGGTGTACAAGCCGATCTGCATCCAGACTTCCAGCGCAAGGTAAAAGAATTTATCAAGCACCTGCGCAGTGTCATCAAAGACTATCACGATATCTTTACCGGAAACGTGATTGCCACTACCCGTCTGAAAGGAATCGGAGTGCTGAGCCGTGAAGACGCTATCTCACTGGGAGTAACAGGAGGTTCCGGACGTGCTTCAGGCTGGGCAAATGATGTACGTAAGCATCATCCTTACGCCATGTACGGCAAAGTCGATTTCAAGGAAATCACTTATACGGAAGGTGATTCATTTGCACGCTACATGGTGCGTATGGATGAGATCATGGAATCCTGTCATATCATCGAACAGCTGATTGATAATATTCCGGAAGGAGAATATCGTGTCAAGACCAAACCAATCATCAAATTACCGGAAGGCAACTATTCGGCAGCAGTAGAAAGCAGCCGTGGAGAATTTGGCGTAATGCTGGAAAGCCATGGTGACAAAACACCGTACCGTCTGCATTACCGTTCTACCGGACTTCCATTGGTACATGCCCTCGATACAGTCTGCAAAGGCAACAAGATTGCCGACCTGATTGCAATCGGAGGTTCAATGGACTATGTAATTCCGGATATAGACAGATAACAGCTTTCTTAATTTATCATTTCTAATTTAAAGTATATGTTTTTAGATTATTATAATCTTGAACCGCTTTTCCTGGCAATCCACTCTGCCCTGTGCAGTGTAATGCCGGAAGGGCTGGCTATCTTTCTGGAAGGACTGGTAGTAGGCGTAGTAATCTTGTTGCTGTATGCCGTACTTGCCATCATATTAATTTATATGGAGCGTAAAGTCTGCGCAGCTTTCCAGTGCCGTATCGGTCCGAACCGTGTAGGAGGTAAAGGAGGCTTGCTACAGGTACCAGCCGACGTTATCAAAATCCTGACAAAGGAAATCATCGAACTGAAGAACTCCGATCACTTCCTTTATAACCTTGCCCCCTTCTTGGTTATACTGGCTTCCATCCTTACCTTCTCATGCCTGCCATGGAATAAGGGAGGAGAAATTCTTCACATGAACATCGGTATCTTCTTTGTACTTGCTGCCTCATCTATCGGTGTTTTGGGTATCCTGCTCGCCGGATGGAGTAGTAACAGCAAATATACCATCATCGGAGCCGTACGAAGCGGTGCCATGATTATCAGTTATGAACTTTCTATCGGACTGACAGTACTGACAATGGTCATGCTGAGCGGTACCATGGATATCCAGCAAATCGTAAGCGGACAAGCTGACGGATGGAATATCTTCAAGGGACACATTCCGGCTATCGCAGCATTCATTATTTATCTGATTGCCGGTAACGCAGAAGCCAACCGTGGTCCGTTCGACCTTGCAGAAGCTGAACAAGAACTTACCGCAGGTTATCATACCGAATATTCCGGTATGCACTTCGGATTCTTCTACCTGGCCGAATACTTGAACTTATTCATTACTGCCGGTATCGCCACTACCCTCTTCCTGGGAGGCTGGATGCCATTGCATATCGCCGGACTGGATGGATTCAACGCTGTCATGGATTATATTCCGGGGGTAATCTGGTTCGTAGGAAAAACTTTCTTCATTGTTTTCCTGCTGATGTGGATCCGCTGGACATTCCCTCGTCTGCGTATCGACCAGGTACTTACACTGGAATGGAAATACCTGATGCCGCTTTCACTGGTTGTACTGCTGGTTATGGCCTTATGTAAAGTTTTTGGATTAACATTTTAATCAACCGATAAGATAGGAATTGCTATCAACAAAACATTATGGAAAGTTTTAGTGAATATATAAAAGGATTTGCTTCAGGAGTAAAGAGCCTGCTGATCGGTATGCGCACGTCCATGAAAGTATTCTGGCAGCCCAAAGTAACCGAACAGTATCCGGAAAACCGTCATACTACGCTGCATATCCCCGAACGTCACCGCGCAAAGCTTGTTATGATACACGACAGTGAGAACCATCATCACTGCATAGCCTGCGGCTTGTGCCAGATGTCCTGCCCTAACGGCACCATCAAGGTTATTTCTGAAATGCGCGAAGATGAAGATGGTAAAAAGAAAAAGGTTTTAGTGAAATACCAATACAATCTGGGCTCATGCATGTTCTGTGAGTTATGCGTCAACGCATGCCCTCATGGAGCTATCAAGTTCACCAACGATTTTGAAAATGCAGTCTTCGAAAAAGATAAGCTCCTGCTGACACTAAACCACGAAGGTTCAACACTTGCTAAATAAAAAGGAGAGAATATGGAATTAACACTTCAAGAAATCGTATTCTATGTTGTTGCAGCAGCTATTGCAGTATTTTCCGTACTGGCAGTAACAACTGGAAAAATCTTACGTGCCGCCACTTATCTGCTTTTCGTGCTGTTCGGCACCGGAGCTATTTATGGCGTATTGGGATATACCTTCCTGGGTGCTGTACAGTTAATGGTATACGCTGGAGGTATCGTTGTATTATATGTATTCTCCATCCTGCTGACCCAGTCGGACAAAGACATGAAATACCGGATGAACCGTGCCAAACTTGTCAGCGTACTGCTTACGACAGTCATTGGAGCTGCATTGGTATTGTTCCTGGTCTTCACCAACGGATTTGCGCTTAACATGATTCCGCAAGGCGTGGAATTACCGGCTCGCGAAATCGGTCTGGCACTGATCGGTACCGGAAAATACCAGTTTGTTCTGCCGTTCGAAGTAGTCAGCATCTTGTTGCTGGCATGCATGATCGGTGGTATTCTGATAGCAAGAAAGGAAAAATAAAAAATTACGATTATGGAAATAGAAATACACGTAATACATTATCTGGTCATCAGTACCATTATGATGTTCTGCGGAATTTATGGATTCTTTACCCGTAAAAACCTGCTTGCCCTGCTCATCTCGGTAGAGCTTATGCTGAACGCAACAAACATCAACTTTGCAGTATTCAATCGTTACCTTTTTCCGGATCATCTGGAAGGTCATTTCTTCAGTCTGTTTGGTATCGCTATCGCAGCCGCAGAAACCGCTGTTGCCATTGCCATTATTATTAATGTGTACCGCAATATCAAACAAATCTTGACCGACGATATTACCGATCTGAAAGGATAACTAAAATAGTATTTTGATTATGGAATATACAATTCTGATACTCGCACTGCCTGTGCTAAGCTTCCTGATCCTGGGACTGACAGGCATGTTCATGAAGCATCGTGTAGCGGGGCTGATCGGAACTCTCTCACTGGCCATAGTTACCGTATTGAGTTACCTCACCGCTATCAATTACTTTACAGCACCACGTACTGCCGAAGGAGTATTCCCGACACAGACTCCGTGGAACATCCAGTGGCTGCCTTTCACCGACTCCCTTCATATTGACATGGGAATCCTGCTCGATCCTATTTCGGTCATGATGCTGGTAGTCATCTCTACAGTCAGCCTGATGGTACACATCTACTCATTCGGCTACATGAAAGGAGAAAAAGGATACCAGCGTTACTACGCATTCCTGTCGCTCTTTACATTCTCCATGCTGGGACTTGTCCTCGCTACGAATATTTTCCAGATGTATGTGTTCTGGGAGCTGGTAGGTGTTTCTTCTTACTTGCTCATCGGCTTCTACTATACGAAACCGGAAGCTATCGCAGCCAGCAAGAAAGCATTCATCGTTACCCGATTTGCCGACCTGGGATTCCTGATCGGTATTCTGATTTACGGCTACTACATGCACACCTTTACTTTCACTCCGGGTGAAGAGCAACTGATGAAAGCCGGAATGGTACTTCCTTGGGCCCTGGGACTGATGTTCGTAGGTGGTGCCGGAAAAAGTGCCATGTTCCCGCTGCACATCTGGTTGCCCGATGCCATGGAAGGTCCGACTCCGGTCAGCGCCCTGATCCATGCGGCAACAATGGTTGTTGCAGGTGTCTACCTGGTAGCCCGCATGTTCCCGTTATTTATCGGATTTGCTCCCCACACCCTGCACTGGGTTGCCTATGTAGGAGCATTCACCGCTTTCTATGCAGCATCTGTAGCTTGTGCACAAAGCGATATCAAACGTGTACTTGCCTTTTCAACAATCTCACAAATTGGTTTCATGATGGTTGCACTTGGTGTATGTACTTCCAACAGCCCGCACGAAGGCGGTTTAGGTTATATGGCAGGAATGTTCCACCTGTTCACTCATGCCATGTTCAAAGCCTTACTGTTCTTAGGAGCCGGATGTATTATCCACGCAGTACATAGCAACGAAATGTCTACCATGGGAGGACTTCGCAAATACATGCCTATCACTCACATCACATTCCTGATTGCCTGTCTGGCCATTGCCGGTATTCCTCCGTTCTCCGGTTTCTTCTCGAAGGATGAGATTCTGACTGCCTGCTTCCAGTTCAGCCCGATAATGGGATGGATCATGACAATCATTGCTGGTATGACAGCTTTCTATATGTTCCGCTTATACTACGGAATCTTCTGGGGTACAGAGAACAAAGAACTTCATGCAGAGCACGTTCCTCACGAAAGTCCTCTGACTATGACCTTTCCGTTGATGTTCCTTGCTGCCGTAACCATCGTCTGCGGATGGATTCTTCCTTTCGGACACTTTGTTTCGGCTAACGGTGAAGCATACGATATTCACCTCAACGCACAAGTAGCTATAACCAGTGTCATCGTAGCTGTCATAGCTATTGTACTTGCTACATGGATGTACGCACGCGATAAACAGCCCGTTGCAGACATGCTGGCAAAACGTTTCAGTACCTTGCATCGTGCAGCATACAGACGCTTCTATATGGATGAAATCTGGATGTTCGTCACCAAGAAGATTATTTTCCGCTGCATCTCTACTCCACTTGCATGGTTCGACCGTCACGTTATCGACCAGTTCATGAACTTCATGGCATGGAGTACCAATGCTGCCGGCGAAAGCGTACAGCCTCTACAAAATGGTAAAGTTCAGAGCTACACCATGTGGTTCCTGGGCGGAGTTATAGTATTAACCGTCATGTTATTAGTATTATGAATATATTAAGTCTTTTTGTTTTAATTCCTCTGCTCATGTTGCTCGGACTATGGATCGCGCGCAACGTGAACCAGGTAAGAGGAGTAATGGTAGCCGGCTCAACACTTCTGTTGATTCTTGCTGCCTACCTGACAGTTTCTTATATAGGACTACGAAACGGCGGAGCTACAGAAGAAATGTTATTTACAGACAGCATTACCTGGTATGCTCCATTACATATTGCTTATTCGGTTGGTGTAGATGGCATTTCGGTTGTCATGCTTTTACTGAGTTCCATCATCGTCTTTACCGGAACCTTTGCATCATGGAAGCTGAAACCGTTGACTAAAGAATATTTCCTCTGGTTTACCCTATTGAGTACTGGAGTATTCGGTTTCTTTATTTCTACCGACTTGTTCACCATGTTCATGTTCTACGAAGTTGCCTTGATTCCGATGTACTTGCTTATCGGTGTATGGGGTAGCGGCAGAAAAGAATATGCAGCCATGAAGCTGACGCTGATGTTGATGGGAGGATCTGCCTTTCTGTTGATTGGTATTCTGGGTATCTTCTACGGTGCCGGAGGTGAAACCATGAACATCCTTGAGATTGTCAAATTACAGATACCAACCGAAATACAACGCGTTTTCTTCCCGATGGTATTCCTCGGATTTGGCGTATTGGGCGCTTTATTCCCCTTCCATACATGGAGCCCCGACGGTCATGCTTCAGCGCCGACTGCCGTATCTATGTTGCATGCCGGCGTATTGATGAAACTGGGAGGCTACGGATGCTTCCGTATCGCCATGTTCCTGATGCCAACAGGTGCTGCTATTTGGGGAGATTTCTTCCTGGTACTGACAACCATTTCAGTAGTATACGGTGCTTTCAGTGCCGTAGTACAGACCGACTTGAAATACATCAACGCCTATTCTTCAGTAAGCCACTGCGGACTGGTGTTGTTTGCTTTGCTGATGATGACAAAGGTAAGTGCGACAGGTGCTATCCTTCAGATGTTGAGCCACGGATTGATGACCGCCTTGTTCTTCGCGTTGATCGGTATGATTTACGGTCGTACTCACACACGTGATATCCGTCAGTTAAGAGGTCTGATGAAAATCATGCCTTTCCTTGCAGTCGGATACGTTATCGCCGGTCTTGCTAACCTCGGTCTTCCAGGCTTAAGCGGTTTCGTTGCAGAAATGACTGTATTCGTTGGATCTTTCCAGCATGCAGATGTTTTCCACCGTGTATGCACCATCATTGCTACAATGAGTATCGTCATTACCGCAGTCTACATCTTGCGTGTAGTTGGTAAGATACTATATGGTACCTGCACCAACCCAGAACATCTGAAACTGACCGATGCAACCTGGGATGAACGCTTCGCCGTCATCTGCCTTATCGTGGCTGTAGCTGGATTAGGTCTGGCTCCTTACTGGGTAAGCCATGTAATCAGCGGCAGTGTAGAACCTATTATTTCACAACTTTGTCAATTATAACGCATTATGGATATAATAACAACTTTACACACCATGCAGGCAGAAATCGGTTTGGCAATCGTTCTGATCATCGTGCTACTTGCCGATTTATTTCAGAAGACGCCATCTCCGAAGAACATGCAAAGACTTTCCTGCGCATTGCTCGTGATCCTGCTACTTAACAATATATTCGGTTCTACCACCAGTGGAGAAGCGTTTGGAGGTATGTTTCAAAATACTCCGATGACCTCTGTAGTAAAGATTATCCTTACACTGGGTACCTTGCTGGTATTTATGCAAGCAGATACCTGGCTGAACCGTGAAGACACTCGCCATAAGGCAGGTGAATTTTATCTGCTGACACTCTCTACCTTATTGGGTATGTACTACATGGTCAGTGCAGGCAGCTTCCTGCTGTTCTATGTTGGACTCGAACTGGCCAGCATCCCGATGGCTTGTCTTATCGCATTCGACAAATATCGTCACCACAGCGCTGAAGCCGGAGCTAAATTCATTCTGAATGCCATGTTCTCATCAGCATTGATGCTTTACGGTTTGTCATTAGTATATGGTACGTGCGGAACGATGTATTTCAATGACCTGAGTACACAACTGGTAGGTAGTCCGCTTCAGATACTGGCAATGGTCTTATTCTTCGCCGGATTAGGATTCAAGCTGAGCCTTGTTCCCTTCCACATGTGGACACCTGATACTTACCAAGGAGCTCCGACAACTGTCAGTGCTTACCTTTCTGTCATTTCGAAAGGAGCTGCTGCCTTTGCGTTGATGAGTATCTTGCTGAAAGTATTTACCCCGATGATTGACAACTGGAGCTTACTGCTTTCTGTTATCATCGTATTGACCATCACTATAGCCAACATATTTGCTATCCTGCAAAAGGACTTGAAGCGCTTCATGGCATACAGTAGTATTTCGCAGGCCGGTTACATCATGCTGGCCGTACTGGGTGCCTCGGCTCAGGGAATGGCTTCATTGGTATATTATGTAGTAGTTTACATCGTTGCCAACTTGGCTGTATTCGGCGTTATCAATACCGTAGAACAACATAATGGAGGTGTAGTAGACCGTGATGCATATAACGGCTTCTACAAGACGAATCCGAAACTGAGCTTCGTCATGACTATCGCCTTGTTTTCACTGGCAGGTATTCCTCCCTTTGCGGGCTTCTTCTCTAAGTTCTTTGTATTTGCTTCGGCATTCCATGCAGGCCACTGGCTGGTAGTATTCCTGGCATTGGTCAATACAATTATCTCATTGTATTACTACCTGCTGATTGTCAAAGCCATGTACATTACTCCAAACGATACGCCACTGGCTACATTCAAGAGCAGTACGATGACCCGTGCCTGTCTCTTTATCTGCCTGATGGGAGTTATCCTGCTGGGAGTATGCAGCTCGGTATATCAGGTACTTACAGAAGTAGCACCGTTATAAGCAAAAACAAAGAACAGATACTTAAAACATAAGTTTCTGTTTATATTACTGTCCGATAAAACTTTCCCAATAGGGGAAGAACAACGCTTTTATCGTCTCGAAAGTTTATCGGACAGCAATATTTTATTGGTAATATATTGGGGATTGATAAAATTACCTATAGCTACATACAATATTTATTCTAAATCAGAAGTGAACAATTATAAACATTTTTACGTTTTTATTGTTAAAATTAATAAAGTGAAGGATTTATTCCTCTTCACATAAGCATCATCAGTAATTATCTGCACAGATACATTATTTGATTTTTTATCAGAAAAACGATTATTTGTTACTTATTAATTATAATTATTTCATGAAAAAACGACTGACAAACAAAACATTTTCTTGTGCATTTGTACTACTATCCAGTTGTATGCTATCATGCGTAGATAGTGAGTATGATTTAAGTAAGGATCTCGACATGACAGTGACGGTAGGGGGCGAGAATCTAACCATTCCAGCAAGCAACACCAAAAACATCACACTAGAGAAAATTTTCGACTTAAACGAAGAGAGTACAGTTAAAGCTGACGCTGACGGCAATTATGCTCTTTCTCAAACAGGCAAAGGTTCCGACACTCGTGTTTCTATTGAAGAAATCACCATCAAATCGAGTGAAATCGCACTCCAGTCTGCAAGAACAGAATTAAACTATATGATGTCGCCGAGTGGTACACTGGAAGCTACAGTAAACGATAAGACCTCCTTCAGCATTGATAAAAGAGACATAACGACTGACGTAACCAAATTATATAGTTCAGACGTTATTATGCCTGCATCGTTACTTATGAACGTGGAAGGGAGTAATTCACTGACACTCAAAAAAGGATTCCAAATTGAGTTTCCTGACTACATGACTATCACCACAACAGACCAGCGAGTTAAGATAGCAGGAAGTGTCTTGACATTCATACAGGATATCAATGTTTCCCAAACTTCACCATTAAAAATTTTCCTAAATATCACACACATTGATTTTGAATCGATGGGAACAGGAAAAGGTCTCGTAGCTCCCGGACACTTAGTTATCGCAGACGATATAAACATAAGCGGAACCAGTACGACCACGGGAGGAAGTGCTATCCAAATGATTATGGATACTGAAATAAAAATCGATGAGATACAACTGACTCAAGTTACAGCAAAGGTCAACCCAGAGATTAATGTCTCTATCGATCCGATTACAATAAATAACTTACCCGACTTCTTGAAAGATGAGCAGGTTAGAATAGATATGACTGATCCTAAAATATACCTGACAGTCAGCAATACTTCTCCTGTAGAAGTAAACTTTAGTGGCGTATTAAAATCATACAAGGGCGGTAAGCTGCTTGCATCTGTTCCTGTTGGACAGTCTCCAAATTTGATAACCATACCTGGTAATCAACCTAACGATTACATTATCTGCCTGCACAGACTGAACGAGAATGTAGAAGGCGCTGATGCCAGCGTAACAGTTGAAAACCTGAATGATTTAATAGAAACAATTCCTGATGAAATTCGTATGGACAACATCGAGACAAAAGCTGCCGACAAGAAATGTACCATCGACTTAGGAAGCACATACAATGTTAAGACAGATTATGAAATAAATGCTCCTTTGGAATTCAATGAAGGGACAAACATTGTTTACAGTGACATTATTAATGATTGGAATAAAGATATTAAAGACCTTTCTGTAAAGGAACTAGTTGTTTCGATGGAAGCAACCAATACCATTCCTCTGACAATGGATATGACTGTAAACGCAATAGATAAGGACGGAAAGACATTGAATGAAATCTCTACAACAGTTTCAAGTAAAATAGCAGCAGGTATTTCAGACAAGGGAGTAGCAACCCCACTTGAAATTACATTGAAAGCAACAGATGCCAATGTATTCAAGCAACTGGACGGACTTAGCTATGAAGTTGCAGCAACTTCATCTGCTGAAACAAGTGGAAAAATCCTGAACAAGAATCAATACCTCCGCTTGGACAAAATGGTTATAAAAGTAAAAGGCGGCGTTACCGTTGATCTGAATTAATTAAACCTATAAAATAACAATCATTGAATTATATGAAAAAGAATAGCATATTTCACCTTTTTACAGCTACAATTTTTATATGCTTGGGTACAGCCGCTTCTGCACAATCCTTACATTCCGGCTATTTTCTCGAAGGATATACATATCGTCATTTGATGAACCCGGCCTTTGCTCCTGAACGCAATTATGTAGCCATTCCGGTCATCGGTAATATCAATGTGGGAGCTCAATCGAATGTTGGCTTAAATACTTTTATCTATCCGTATGGAAATAATAAGCTGACAACTTTCATGAACGGCAACATCAGCAGCAGTGAATTCCTCGGCAAATTGAAAGACAATAACCGTATCAATACAGACCTGAATATGACATTGCTTTCTGCTGGATTCCGTGCATGGGGAGGCTTTAACACGATTGATATCAACATGCGTTCTACAACCAGCCTGAATTTACCTCGTGGACTCTTCGAATTCATGAAACTAGGAATGAATAGCAGCAACTCTGTATATGAGATGGATGATTTAGGTATTTCATCGAACAACTATGCAGAAATAGCACTGGGACATTCTCGTCAGATCAATGATAAATTAAATGTCGGCGGTAAATTAAAATTTCTGTTAGGTATGGGTAACGTCAATCTCAAAATGACAGATATGAAAGTCCAGATGGCGGAAGATAAGTGGATGGTTCAGGCTAACGGAGAGATGAATGCCTCTGTAAAAGGGTTAACCATGCCCACCAAAGAAGAAAGTAAAAAAGAAATCAACAATCCATCAGAAAAAGATTTGATAGACTGGGGCAATATCGATTTAGACAGTCCCGGCCTTACAGGTTTCGGTATGGCTGTCGACTTGGGAGCGACTTACAAGCTTCGTGAAGATTTAACGCTGTCAGCAGCCGTTCTCGATTTAGGATTTATCTCTTGGAGTAATACGATTAAAGCTAAAACGAGCAATACTCCATGGGAGTTCAAGGGTTTCCAGAATATAGCAATGGGATCTGATGATGCTGATGGCGACAAACCATTGGAAGATCAGTTGGAAGATTTAGGAAAAGACGTTGAAAATTATGCAAGTTTCCACCGTTCAGAAACAGGAAGCAGTTCAACAAAAGCATTAGGAGCTACATTGAATATAGGAGCAGATTATACATTCCCCTTGTACGATAAATTACATTTCGGGTTCTTGTCTTCAACACGTATCAATGGAAAATATAGCTGGAGCGAAGGACGTATTTCGGCCAATGTAACTCCCGTCAAATGGTTTGATGCAGGTGTTAATTACGGTATATCATCATTTGGTTCATCCTTTGGATGGATATTGAACTTCCATCCATGTGGTTTCAACTTCTTCATTGGCATGGATCACCTGATGACAAAAGTAACCCCACAATACGTTCCAGTAGGAAAACTGAATACCAATGTCAGTTTAGGATTCAATATTACTTTTGGCAACAAAATTTAATTTTCTGTCCAACATATAGTAATAACTATTCAACAAAAGGCTGTTCCAATCGGAACAGCCTTTTATATTACAATGACCAACAAGGTTCCTGAGACTTCGGATGAGACAGAGATAACAGAAAAATACGGAAGCTCTCTCAAGATAGTTTATTTTTACAGAACTAATCAGCTGCAAAATCACTACGAGAAAAAGATAAAACGCCAAAGAACCCATAAGAGCTTCCCCAGAATAAACAAAATATTCATTGAACTATCACGAGTTTTTGTTACATTTGCCTACAATTGTAAACCTAATTATAACACTTATGTACCCTTTAAAATTTAAACCGATCTTAAAATCCACTATCTGGGGAGGAGAAAAAATCATTCCGTTCAAGCACTTAGACTGCCAGCAGGCACAAGTAGGTGAGAGCTGGGAAATATCAGACGTTCCAGGTGATGAGTCAATCGTTGCCGATGGAGCCGATGCAGGCAAAAACCTTACACAAATGGTAAGCGAATACAAAGGTGCACTGGTAGGCGAAAGCAATTACAAGCGCTTCAATGGTAAATTCCCTTTGTTGATAAAATTCATCGACGCACAGCAAGACTTGTCTATTCAGGTTCACCCCAATGATGAACTGGCCATGAAACGCCATAATTCTATGGGAAAAACTGAAATGTGGTATGTGATAGGTAACGATGGAGGAAAAGCACACCTGCGTTCAGGTCTGAGCAAACAGATTACTCCCGACCAGTATGCTGCCATGATCGCCGACAATACAATCTGCGATGCACTTTCCGACTATGCTGTACAGCCGGGTGATGTATTCTTCTTGCCGGCAGGACGTATCCACAGCATTGGAGCCGGCTGTTTCATTGCTGAAATCCAGCAGACCTCTAACATTACTTACCGTATCTACGACTTCAACCGTAAAGACAAGAACGGCAATACCCGCGAATTGCATACTGAATTGTCAAAAGACGCAATCGATTATACCGTATCAGAAGATTACCGTACTCATTATACTCCTAAACAGAATGAACCGGTAGAACTGGTGACTTGTCCTTACTTCACCACTTCTGTTTATGATCTGACCGAACAGATGAGCATGGATTATACTGAATTGGATTCGTTTGTCATTTATATCTGCATGGAGGGTTCTTGCACTGTAACCGACAACGAAGGACATACACTTCAGATGCAGGCTGGAGAATCTGTTCTGTTCCCTGCTACAACCAAAACTCTGGAAGTAGTTCCGAACGGTCATGTCAAGTTCCTCGAGACTTATGTATAAATAACACATCGTTTAAAAAAAATGATTATCTATTAATCAATCAGTATATTACCATAGAGGTTGCAAGAAAATTCCAATTGCAGAAAATCCTATCAACGACAAAGGTTGCTGGATACTCTATGGTAATAGATTTGGTTTCCATACTTATTAACCCTAATTCATGAAAAAACTTTCTGTATTCTTATACACTCTTGCACTGGGAAGCGCATTCTATAGTTGCAATACAGCCAAGCAAGAAACATCACAGCCAATAGATTATACGCAATATGTCGATCCTTTCATTGGAGCAGCCGATAACGGACATACTTTTCCGGGAGCTTGTCGTCCTTTTGGAATGATACAAACCAGTCCTGTAACCGGAGCTGTAGGATGGAGATACTGCTCCGAATACATGTATGCCGATTCTATTATCTGGGGATTTACTCAGACTCACCTCAATGGAACCGGATGCATGGACCTGGGTGATATTCTGGTAATGCCTTTTACCGGACAACGTCACCGTGCATGGGATGCCTACCGGAGTCGCTTCCAGAAACAAAGCGAAAGTGCTACTCCCGGCTATTATACCGTTACCCTCGACCAATCGAATGTAAAAGCAGAACTGACTGCTACAACCCATACGGCCCTACACCGATATACGTACGAAAAAGCAGACTCTGCCTCCATTCTGATAGATTTGCAGCACGGACCGGTATGGAACGAGAAACAATACCATACTCAAGTAAAAAGCTGTGAAGTCAACTGGGAGAACGATAGTACGCTTACCGGTCATGTAAACAATGAAGTCTGGGTGAATCAGGACTATTATTTCGTCATGCAATTCAGTCGTCCGGTCGTTGACCATTTCGAACTCCCTATGGCAGCAGTCGAAAAAGGCAAACGAATCGTTGCAAGCTTCAATCTCCAGCCGGGAGAAGAAGTGCTGATGAAAGTAGCGCTCTCCACTACCGGAGTAGAAGGTGCCAAGGCCAATATGGCTGCTGAAGTTCCCGGATGGGATTTCGAAGGGATACGAACAGCGGCTAAAGCCGACTGGAACAGTTACCTGAGCCGTATCGAGGTAGCAGGTACTGACGAAGAAAAGACAAACTTTTACACCAGCTTTTATCATGCGCTGATTCAGCCGAACGAAATATCAGACGTTGACGGACGTTATCGCAATGCAGCCGACTCTGTAGTAAATGCAACAGGAGGTAAATTCTATTCTACTTTCTCTCTGTGGGATACCTACCGCGCCGCTCATCCGTTTTATACACTGATGATTCCTGAACGGGTAGACGGATTCATCAACTCGCTGGTAGATCAGGCCGACGTACAAGGATACCTCCCGATCTGGGGACTGTGGGGCAAGGAAAACTTCTGTATGGTAGCCAACCATGGAGTTTCTGTCGTAGCAGAAGCCTATGCCAAAGGATTCCGCGGCTTTGATGCAGAACGCGCATTCAACGCCATCAAGCGTACTCAGACCATATCACATCCGTTAAAGTCGAACTGGGAAAACTATATGAAATACGGTTATTTCCCGACTGACCTGACCGAGGCTGAATCTGTTTCATCTACACTGGAAAGCGTATACGATGACTATGCAGCAGCCGACATGGCCAAACGTATGGGAAAAACAGAAGATGCCGAATACTTCTCACGCCGTGCAGATTTCTACAAAAACCTGTTCGACCCAAGTACGAAGTTCATGCGCCCCAGAAAATCGGACGGCACCTGGAAAACTCCATTTAACCCTAGCCAGATAGGGCACTCTGAAAGTGTAGGCGGCGACTATACCGAAGGAAACGCATGGCAATATACCTGGCATGTACAGCACGACGTACCGGGATTGATAGCCCTGTTCGGTGGAGAAGAAGCCTTCCTCAACAAGCTGGACTCTGTATTTACATTGAAACTGGAAACAACTCAGGCCGATGTAACCGGATTGATCGGACAATATGCGCACGGTAATGAACCTAGCCATCATGTAACCTATCTGTATGCCCTTGCCGGACGTCCTGAACGTACTCAGGAACTGATTCGCCAAATCTTTGACACACAGTATGCACCTCAGCCTCACGGCCTGTGCGGCAACGATGACTGCGGACAAATGTCGGCATGGTACATGTTCTCTGCCATGGGATTCTACCCCGTCAACCCGGTAAGCGGCGAATACGTATTCGGAGCTCCTCAGATGCCAGAATTTGTACTTCACCTGGCAGACGGAAAGACCTTCACTATCAAGGCAGAAGGACTTTCAGAAGCCAACAAGTATGTAAAGAGTATTACACTGAACGGTGAACCGTATACCAAGAACTTCATTTCACATGCCGACATTGTGAAAGGTGGTACACTGGTTTATCAGATGACGGACAAGAAATAATAAATATGAAAACTCCCCGAACATTCAAGTGACGGGAGAACAAGATGTAATACTACCATAAAAAGGGCCGTATCATTTTCACAGAATTTGATACGACCCTTTTTTACTATTGGATATTCAATGGAAGGTTTACCCTCATCCATTGAGTATTGACATACCGTTCTCTTATACAGAGGAAACAAGTCTTTCTTCAGTATCAGTTCATCGGAACAAATTTCAGACAAACCGGCTTCGACATTTCAATTTTCTCGCCGGTATCTTTCAGCAATCCGGTATCGGCATCCCGTGCAAATACCTGAATCTCATTTGTATCTCGACAAGCTACCAGTAAAAACTTACCATTAGGCGTAATGACAAAGTTACGCGGATGAATTCCCGTAGGCTGATACCCTACCTTTTCCAGCGTACCGTCCTCCGAACTAACTGAGAAGATAGCAATACCATCCCCTTTCAAGCGGTTGGATGCATACACAAAATCACCATCCGGCGAAATATGAATATCCGCACTTCCGTGAGCATCAAGCGTATCTGCCTTAATGGTCTGAATAGTATCCAGTTTCATTTCGTCGTAAGAAATCGCAATCACATCCCCCGACAGTTCGGTAATGAGATACACATGCTTTCCGTCGGGTGCGAAACACGTATGACGTGGTCCCGATCCCGGAGCTAATTGTACATCGTAAGCAGCCGCACGATTCAATAAACCTTCACCTTTCTTATCATTTACAGGAAAGACATGAATACGATCGGTTCCCAAATCATTGGCTAGCAAAAGGCGATTGTCCGGTGTGAAGAGCACACTATGCAGATGCGGCTGAGCCTGTCGTTCCTTATCCGGTCCGCTACCCGTAAAGGTCAAGGTGTCACCCGCCAGCAACTCCCCACGATTACCTAAAGGAAATACCGTTACACTACCCCCCGCATAATTGGCCGTCAAGACATAATCCTCTTTCGGACTCAACGTAATATTACAAGGCGCCCCTCCATTGGTCGGTTGAGAGTTGATCAGCGAAAGCGTACCTTTTGCTCGATCGAACGCCAACGCATTGGCCGTAGAAGAAATCCCTTCATCCTCCCCTACCGCATACACCCGGCTACCGTCGGCCGACGGAATGAGAAACGAAGGATTCGAAATGCCCGATATACCACTCCGATACGTTCCTTTTCCCGTTTCCTGATTGAACACATACACACGGATACCTTCATCCTGCGACGGGGCATAACTTCCCACCAGCAGATACAACGAATCCGCCTGTCCGGTCACAGCTTTCGCCCGATTGGCGTTTCCTGCACACCCACTTCCTATCAAAGCCATAGCAGCAGCCATACAAATACCTATTAATTTCATGTTTCTATCGTTTAATTGATTCATTAAAGCCACCAAAAATAGCTAAAATCCATTATATTTTGGCGAAATCACAAATATTTCCTATCTTTGTGCACAATAATTATCACATGCTTGGGCTTGACTGGATTTGACAGCGAGAGATGTGGTATGTAAGCATGCAGTGCGTCAGTGATTTGCACTATAATCTCAGTTACTGAACAATTATCTGGCAACGAAAATTATGCTCTCGCTGCTTAATCGAAGAATAGTAGATTAGCTTTATTTCCGTCACAGTGATGGAAACGAGATGTCGCTCAAAAGCTCTTGTTCCGAAGCGTTTGGTCAAGCGGCACAGCAAATTCGGGGATAGTTTCAGTCGGGTTCCGAGGCTGAAATGAAATTTTAGGGACTAAGGTATAAGTGGGTGGCTCTGGTCTTGCTTATGCACGAAAACCGAAGGCAGAGATAAGCATGTAGAAAGCATATGGCTTCCTTGTTTGGACGAGGGTTCGATTCCCTCCAGGTCCACCCAGGAAAAAGATGAAAGGGGCTGTTTCAATATCAAAGATGAAACAGCCTTATTTGTATCTGTAAGTTACTAAATGAAAATCTCCTGCCTCAGTCATGTAATTAGCATGAACCAAGGCAGGAGATTTTTCCATTTAAAGTATTTGTGCTTATAGTTATAATTGGGGGATAACCACGAAATGAGTTTCCGGATATTCCTTTGCCAGCAAGTCACGGATATAGGCTTCTGTATCCCGACGGATAATATCATCATCTTCTTCCGGGAAAAGATTATAAGCCACGGTATGCAGGCGAATACCCCGACGAGTAATCGCTTCCAGACTTAACAAAGTATGATTAATGCTTCCCAGTTTCCCCGAAGTCACAAAAATCAACGGATAGTTTTTCTGTGCCACATAATCGATTGTCAGCAAGTCGCGGGTAAGCGGGACCATCAGGCCGCCTGCTCCTTCCAGCAAGACCGCGTCATAGGTTTCACTCAACTGGCGGGTAGCCTTTTCTATCTTGTCGAAATCAATCGGACGATGATCTATTTCGGCTGCCAAATGAGGCGAACAAGGATAAGTAAATATTTCAGGCATGGTCAGTCCGCTTTCATCTTCCGGCAGCAGACCGGTTCCCATAATCTTGCGGTGCAGTTCGATATCCTCCGACATACCCACATTCCCCGTCTGAATAAATTTCTGCGTAATCGTACGCACACCTTGTTCGTTCCATGTCTTAGCCAGATAACCAGTTGCATAACTCTTTCCGACATTGGTATCAATGCCACTCACAAAAAAAACATTGTCTTTCATATTATTACATTTTACTTTTTACAAATCATATAAATAGGATGATAAGTCAGCGGAACAGTTCCGTCGGGCGCTGCATACAGTTCCTTATAACGGCGGCAGAAATCGTTCAGTTCTCCCTTTGTCCAGCTTTGCTGACGTATGCCCGTCACTCCCGTTTCCTTCAGATGCTTCAGTACCTCCAGCGGCGAAGTGAAAGACAATTTCAGCTTTTCCTCCCGACTATACACAATCTGATACTCAGTCGACAAAACCTTTGTTAGTTCCGCCAGCGAACGATAAGGAAGTGTATCCGAAGTAAGCGATACCACTTCCTTTACATTCTGAGGGCCAAACGTACTGAAAGCCAGATAGCCGTCAGTCGTCAAGAGCTTGCGGCAGCCTGCCAGAAACTTTTCCGGCTGGTCGAACCACTGAATGGCAGAACACGACACAATCAGGTTTTGCCCCGAGGGAAAATTCAACGCCTCCGCATCGGATGCAGCAAAGTGAATCCTCTTATTGGCAAGTAAGTCGGTAAGATACGGTTCCACTTCGGGACACAAATCGTTCAGTAGCAACCGTTCGGGAGTAGCACAATGCAGAAAGGCACGGGTAAACATGCCCGTTCCGCAGCCAATCTCCAGCACATTACGCCGTCCCCCCGAAGGGATATACTTGCCTATGGCATCAGCCATGTGGTAAGCAATCTGTCGCTGTACATCCGCCCGTATGGAATAGCTGCTCACAGCCTTGGCAAAACGGCGGCGAATCAATGTCTTGTCCATTCCTCCCCCTTTCCTTCCAGCAGACGGTCGAACAGCGCCGTGTCATAATGTTCTGCTTCCATCTCCATCACTTCCGTTCCTTTCCAGGCGGCACGTTGATTGGTTGGAATAAAAATCTTGTCACACAAGCCAATGATAGCCTTGTCCCAACCAAAAGCCGCCGGCAGAACTTTCCCAACTTCATGTTCCAAAGCCGCCAGTTCCTCCTTCAACTCCTCCGTCGTACGGTACGGCTGATGCGAAAGAAACTCCTTCACCTGTCCTGCACCGCCACAGATCCTCCGTCGGAAACGTGCCAGCGTAGCATCCGAAAAATTCTCCAGCGTACCGTGAAAAACCGCTTCCGCAATCCCCCGCTGGTCATCTATCGGGAAAGGCGTACCGTTGACAGCCAGCTTCATCTCCCAAGGACAGGTACGTCCCGAAAGAATCTGCCCGGCTACCCATACCCCCATCGACCAGGCAAGCAGTCTGATTTCACGATAGCCATCCAGCAAAGAATAATCGAAATCCAGCGTACGGTAATCAAAACAAAGCAGATAGTCATACCCTTCTGCTACTGGACGGCGAAATAAATGCTCGTCACTTCCCCACCCTGCAAAGAAGAGTAGCAAGCGCGGATTACCCTCTTTTTTTATAAATACTTGCTTCATATTCAGTCATTCGGCGCACGTGTATCAAAACGTGCCGACGTTTTCAGTAAAACACGCCGACGTTTCCATACATTTGTGCCGATATTTTTTAAACGTTCATAATCTTTACAATTCACGGCATAAGCTGTCCACTTTCTCTTCCGTAATAGCTGCCGTCAGCGAAATACGCAATCGGGAAGTTCCTTCGGGAACCGTAGGCGGACGAACCGGCAACACATAAAATCCTTTCCGCTGCATGTCTTCCGCTTTCAGGATAGTCTTGCTGCTCTCGCCCACAATGAAGGGAACAATATGACTTGAGGAAGGACACTCACATCCTGAAGCCCGGACAGCTTTCTGCACCCGAAGAGCCGCCTTTGCCAACCATTCCCGACGGTCGTTCCAGCTCTCCAGACGCGACAGGATAAACTTTGTCCATGCCACATTCAGCGGAGGAAGTGCTGTCGTAAAGATAAACGTCCGCATCCGGTTAACCAGAAACGAGCGCATCACCTCACTGCACACTACATACGCTCCGACCGAAGCCAATGCCTTGCCAAACGTACCACACAAGAAGTCAATATCCTTCAGACATCCCTGTTCCTCGGCCACACCCAGTCCGTTTTTGCCACGTACACCGATACCGTGAGCCTCATCCACATACAGCATCACACCGGGATAACGCTTTTTCAAGTCCACCAGCCGGTCGAGAGGAGCCACATCTCCATCCATACTAAAGACACTCTCCGTTACGATAACAATCCGTTCGTAATCCTTATAACTCTTGGCAAGCAAAGCCTCCAGTTGCCCGTAATCCTGATGACGATAACGGATGCACCGTGCAGCCGACAGCCGGATTCCGTCAATCAGACTAGCATGTACCAGCTTATCTGCCAGAATCAGCGTATGCGCATCAGCCACGGCAGGAAGTATTCCCGTATTCATGTGATAACCACTCGAAAAGACCAGCGCACCACCTGCACCGAACATCTCGGCAAGCATCTGTTCCAACTCATCGTATACGGTAAAGTTACCGGTCAGCAGGCGCGACGACGACGACGAGAACAGAAAATCACGTTCCGAAAGCGTCCGCATAAACTCGTCACGCAGCGCAGTGTCGGCAGCCAGTCCCAGATAGTCATTCGAAGAAAGATTCAGCATGCGCTTGCCATCCTTCCAGATCCATTTCCCTTGATGTTCTGCCTGCGACAGCGTCCGCAGATTACCCGCTTCCTCCAGCGCATCGAGCGTCCGGCTATATAAATTATCCGATGAAACCATCGTTTCCATTCCTTTCCTTTTTTATTTAACAGGTTATTTCTCTTACAATCTTCAGCAAGCCGGAAGTCAGCTTCGTCAGTTCCTCCTTGCTGATAATAAACGGAGGCATGATATATACCAGCCGTCCGAACGGGCGCACCCAGATACCTTCTTCCACAAACCGGCGTTGCATCCATGCCATATCCACCGGATTCTTCATTTCGATGACTCCGATAGCTCCCAGCACACGCACATCTGCCACCTGAGGTAATCCGGCAGCCGGGCGCAATTCCTCCCGCAGTTGCGACTCAATGCGTTTCACCTTCTCCTCCCATCCGCTGGACAAGAGCAGATTGACGGAAGCACAAGCCACCGCACAGGCAAGCGGATTTCCCATAAAAGTAGGCCCGTGCATAAAAGCATGCGGCTCGTGCGAAGAAATACAGTCCGCTACCTTATCGGAAGTCAGCACGGCCGAGAAAGTCATATACCCTCCGGTCAGCGCCTTACCGATACACATGATATCGGGTTCTACTCCAGCATGTTCCCAGGCAAACAGTTTCCCGGTACGTCCGAAACCCGTAGCAATCTCGTCGAAGATAAGCAGCAAACCATATTCGCGGCACAACTTAGCCGCTTCACGCAGATACTGCGGATGATAAAAACGCATACCGCCGGCTCCCTGAACGATCGGTTCCAGTATCAGTCCGGCAAGCGTCTGATGATGCTGCTCAATTGTTTCCTTCAGTGGAAGAATATCCTTCTCGTCCCATTCGGCACCGAAACGGCACTGAGGCGCAGGCACAAAATAACGTACCGGAAGTGCCGGACCGAACAAACTATGCATGCCCGTCACCGGATCGCATACCGACATCGCATTCCACGTATCGCCATGATAGCCGGAACGGATCGTCACAAAATTGTTCTTTTCAGGCTTTCCCGCAGCAAACTGATACTGCACCGCCATCTTCAGTGCGACCTCCACAGCCACCGAACCACTGTCGGCATAAAAAATCTTCTGCATGGAAGGCGGAACAATCTTCAGAAGCAACTTTCCCAATGCGATGGCAGGCTCGTGTGTCAGTCCTCCAAACATCACATGCGACATGTTTTTCAACTGTTCTTCGATGGCCCGATTCAGCACCGGATGATTATATCCATGTACGGCACACCACCACGACGACATACCGTCTACCAGCTCCGTACCGTCCTCCAGCGTAATCATACACCCTTTTGCCCGTTTTACCTTATACGTAGGCAACGGATTGATAGTCGACGTATAGGGATGCCACAAATGCTCCCTGTCGAAGTTATCAACACATTGTTCATAACTCATAGCCCACCTCCTTTATTCGTTTTCTATCTTCTGCTACTTTCGAACCCAGCGTTGTCAGCAAATCTCCTACGATCGCTGAGTTTACGCCGATATACATCGCCTTGCGCACTGCCTCATCACTCAGCTGTGAACGTCCTCCCGCAAAGCGGAGATAAGCCGAAGGATTGACAAAACGGAACATGGCTACCGTACGCAAGACCTCTTCTTCCGAGAGCGCAGGCTCCGTTTCAAGTGGAGTACCTTTTATCGGCTGCAACAAGTTGAGCGGGATAGACTGAATATCCAGCGATTTCAAGGTAAAGGCAAACTCCACACGCTGCTGCATGGTTTCCCCCATTCCGATAATACCTCCGCAACACACATCCATTCCTACAC
>FR887812.1:4513-16330 GCA_000432735.1 Bacteroides sp. CAG:443 | reverse complement strand
GCAACACACATCCATTCCTACACAACGGGCAGCCTGTATGGTAGCCAACTTCTCTTTTTGGGTGTGAGTAGAGCAAAGACTCGCAAAATGAGAAGGAGCCGTTTCCAGATTACAATGATAACGGACTATCCCTGCTTCATGCAGCAAAGCAAGCTGTTCTTCGGTAGCCAGTCCCAGCGAAGCGCAAAGCAGTATGTCCGAGTGCTCTTTCAAGTATGCAAAATGCTGACACAAAACCTCTATTTCCTTATTGGAAGGTTTCCGTCCACTCGTCACCAGCGAGAAGCGAGAAACGCCCTGTTCTTCGTTCGCCTTTGCATGACGCAGACACTCCTCTTGTGAAACCAGTCCGTACACCTCAACACCCGTTGCATAATGTGCCGACTGAGCACACCACTTGCAGTCCTCGGAACAGCGTCCCGACTTAGCATTGATAATGGAACACATATCAAACTTATGCGAAGCATATTTCATCGTAATCCGATGAGCCGCTTCATATAATTCATCCAAAGGAGCTTTCTCCGCCAACCAAAGCGCCTCTTCTTGCGTCAACGCAACACCGTCGTCAACTTTCTTTTCTAATTTTTCGATCATAATCTATTTTTTGTATACATAAAAAAGCGGAATGGCGAAAGTATCCGTATGCACCTATCACCAGATGCCACACGAATCCTTCCGCCATTCCGTTTCGATAAATGACAATTATTCTGAATCTTTCTACTACAAGCAGCCTCACGACCTGCTGGTTCAACAACCACAGGCTGTCCCATCAGAAGCAGCATGACACTTCCCAGCGGAATTCCTATATCCTGCGCCAAGGCATCCTGCTCCCTGACGCCGTCCATAGCATATACACGCTGCCCGTTACCTTCTACCGACACGATATGTCTTGCCTTATCCAACGATGAATCGGCAATTCCCTTACACACCCGTCCAATCGTGACATGCCGGTGCAGACTTCCGAACACAGCATAATTTTTCCGGCTCCAGCGACGGAAACGGATCGATTTTCTCTGGCTATGTAATGTAATTTCGTGCATATAGTTTCATTCAGACGGTTGCAAATATAGAGAAAATTCTTCTTCACACAAAAGTAGAGTAAAGGAATATGATTTCATAAAAATATGTATCTTTACGCCTCGTTACAAAACAACCGTACAAACAAAGTTAGAAAAGGTAAACAAAAGGCATAGATAACCAAACACTTAACGCAAAAGAAAAGAAATGAAAGTCTGCAATTTAGATACAGTAACAGCTCCCGAAGACATCCTGCAACTCTCCGATGTCATCTGCAAAGAAGCTCCTCTCCTCGTTATCGTTCCTGCTTTCGACTGGATCAAACGCAGCCTGCAAGATATTTCCATCCATCTGTTCCGTGCCGAAGAGGAAAAGGCTTCACAAGCCATCCTGCATCTGGAAAAACGCTGCATGGAAACGATGTCCGGATTCCTGCCCGATCATGGTTCTGCCTTTGAGTTTGCCCAAACACAGATCACATCCAACTTCCAACATATCCGGCAACTGGCAAACAGCACGTTCAGCCAGTCCGACGAACGCAGATTGCTTATTTCGGGAGAATACATTTCTTCCGCACTGATAGCCGCCTATTTAAAAAGCCGACACATCGATGCTACTGTAGCCGATGCTGCGACACTGATGCACCTGGATGCTGACGGGAAACCTGATTTAGAAACAATCTGCCAGCAGGCACAAGCTTTTTCGCAAACAGCACAAGCCGCAGTCTATGTCACCCAGTCGCTTGTATGCCAGAATGCTTACGGTGAAGTAGAATATATCGCCAAAGGCGACAGTTGCGCTTATGCCGTATATCTGGCTATCGCTTTCCGTGCTCAAGAACTCATACAACGAATACAGGCAAAAGAAATATACATCCCGTACGACAACAAAAAGCCGGAAGAAAACAACGGCACCATGTTCTCCTTCGAAGAAGCCGAAAGCCTCATCAATGCCGGCGTTCGTCTGGTATCGTCCCGCAGCCTCTCGCTTGCCCATCAATATCAGATTAACATCCGTCTGATAAACGGACAAGCCCGCATCATCCACCTCGTCAGTGAGATACAAGAAGAAACGCATACCGTAAAAGCCATCACAGCCCGAAAGCACATCACCTACATCCGACTGCACTCATCGGGAAGTGTTTCTTCCTTCCGATTTCTGGAAAAAACACTTTCTGTCTTTGCGAAGTATAAGGTATCCATTTATCTGATGACATCATCCAGCACCAACATTTCGATGGCAATAGAAACAGATACCGAAACCCTGAGCCTGCTCCGCCGTGAACTGTCAGGATTTGCCGAAATAACTACAGAAAACAATATTGCCACTATCAGCATACTCGGAAAGCTGAACTGGGGAGATTCGGATGCAGGCAATCGTATCATCGAATTGCTGCACGACATACCTATCCTAATGATTTCGTACGGGAATGACAATCATTGCGTATCGATAGCCATCCGGCAGAGTGACTGCAAACACGCTCTCTGTACGTTATCCGATCATTTCCTCGGAACCGATTTCACACACGAAAACGGCTCGCATTCGTTCAGTGAAGAGTATAATGCTTTTATCATCTGAATTTTCAAATTGATTTAATTTACTGCAGATGCAGCGCTGACTATGATTTTCTCGATTCTGTTCAGGGTCATTGGAAATAGCCCTGAACAGAAATCATCTTTCAATTCATGGCACAAGATTTTTCAACGCATATGCTCCCAAACGACTGCGTGAACCTCACAATTTTTGTACAAATTCTCGAAAGCTTTGTACAAAAAATTATTGTTTTTGTACAAAAACATCAACGGTCCTCGTGGAAAATTTTTCAAAAGACCCGGTCTTTTACATCAGATATCACGATAAATCACTATTTTTCTCAGCTCCGCTATGAACCTTAAAAAACATTCTGACAACTTATTGATTGGTCCGTCTATCACCCGCTTGATTTCCAAACATAACCTGAACTTCTCTCCTTGCATGATACCTACCGAACGATCAGGTTATTGTCACAAACATCCAAGATAACAGTATATGGGAATAAAACTTTATATATTTTTTCAAAATATCCTTTCACCTTGAAATTCAGAAGCTATATACAGTCATATATAACAAATTGGCAGAAATGAGACACCGGAATAAGTGTTTTTCCCATAATTCTTATTATATTTACAAATCAAAACTAGTATTATGAGATTTAAGACAATTCCACTTTACGCAGCTCTGGCTTTTGCCGCATGTACATCATCGAATCAATCTTCAAGTATTACGGAAGATTACACGCAATACGTCAATCCGTTTATCGGAACAGACTTTACAGGAAACACTTATCCGGGAGCTCAGGTTCCCTTTGGAATGGTACAGCTAAGCCCTGACAACGGATTGCCCGGATGGGATCGCATTGCCGGTTATTTTTATCCGGACAGCACAATTGCCGGATTCAGCCATACACACCTTTCGGGTACGGGTGCAGGCGATCTTTACGATGTCTCGTTTATGCCGGTTACGATTCCATACAAGGAGGCCGAAGCTCCGCTGGGTATATATTCCAAATTTTCACATACCAACGAAAGTGCTTATGCCGGATATTATCAGGTAAAGCTGGATGATTATAATATCAACGTGGAACTGACGGCTACCGAACGTTGCGGCATCCAGCGTTATACATTCCCGAAAGCTGAATCGGCTATTTTCCTTAACCTTGCCAAAGCCATGAACTGGGATGCGACGCAAGATTCTCATATCGAAGCGGTCGACTCGGTAACCGTGCGGGGATATCGTTTCTCCGACGGCTGGGCTCGCGGACAGAAGATTTATTTCTGCACCCGTTTCTCACGTCCGTTTACCCGGATGACAATCGATTCTACTGCCATCGAAAAGGATGGAAAGCGTATCGGAACAGGGGTCGTCGCACGTTTCGATTATGCCACAGAGGAGAATGAACAGATTACACTGGCAACTGCCATTTCGGGGGTAAGCATGGAGGGGGCAGCCAAGAACTTGCAGGCTGAAGCTCCCGACAACAACTTCGACTCGTATCTGGAAAAGGCTAAGGCTATGTGGAACAAGGAGCTTACCAAAATACAGATAGATACGCCTGACAAGGATGAAAAGACGGTATTCTACACGGCTTTGTATCACAGTATGCTGGCTCCTACGATATACAGTGATGTGGACGGCTCTTATTATGGGCCCGACAAGCAAGTGCATCATGCCGACGGATGGACGAACTACAGTACGTTCTCTTTATGGGATACGTATCGCGCAGCACATCCGCTGTTTACTTACACACAGCCTGAACGTACCAACGATATGATCAAGTCGTTCCTGGCATTTTATGAACAGAACGGACGCCTGCCGGTATGGAATTTCTATGGAAGCGAAACGGACATGATGATCGGTTACCATGCCGTACCGGTGATTGTGGATGCTTACCTGAAAGGTATCGGCGACTTCGATGCTGAGAAAGCACTGGCTGCTTGTGTGGCAACAGCCAACATCGACGAGTATCGTGGCATAGGAGTATACAAGGAAAAAGGATATATTCCTTACGACCTGCACGACCAATATAATAATGAGAACTGGTCGCTTTCTAAAACGCTGGAATATGCCTTCGACGACTATTGTATAGCCGAGATGGCAAAGAAGATGGGTAAGGAAGATATTGCCAAACAGTTCTATGCACGCTCTCAGAATTATAAGAATGTGTACAATCCGGCGACTTCGTTCATGCAGCCACGTGACATGAAGGGTAACTTCATCGAGAATTTCAAGGCTGACGAATATACTCCGCATATCTGCGAAAGCAACGGATGGCAGTATTTTTGGTCGGTACAACATGATGTGAACGGACTGATTGAACTGACCGGAAGCAAAGAACGCTTTGCCCAGAAACTGGACAGCATGTTTACGTTTCATCCTACCGACAAGGACGAACTTCCTATTTTCAACACGGGAATGATCGGACAATATGCACACGGTAACGAACCGAGCCATCATGTAGCTTACTTGTACAATGCGGCAGGACAGCCGTGGAAAGGACAGAAATACATCAGCCAGATTACTCATGAACTGTATACCAATACCCCGGCAGGACTCTGCGGCAACGAGGATTGTGGACAGATGTCGGCATGGTATGTATTTAGTGCCATGGGATTCTATCCGGTCAATCCGGTATCAGGCAGGTACGAAATAGGTAGCCCGAAATTTCCGAAAGTGCAGTTACACCTGAACAACGGAAAGACATTCACGGTCATTGCCCGGAATGCCAGCCGTGAGAACTGTTATATCCAGTCGGTGAAGCTCAACGGACAGCCATACGATAAGAATTATATAACTCATCAGCAAATCATGGAAGGCGATACACTTGAACTGGAAATGGGGAATAAACCGGGATATATATGGTTTAAATAATTGATTTTCCATCATTTATTTATTTTTAATGAAGTCTCTATGTATTTATTACCCTGAAAGAGAATAAAGAAAAGATCCTAATTATCTAACTTATAATTTCACACCATGAAAATCAAAATCTGTGCGATAGCATGTGCTGTAGGAATGACAATGGCAGTAGTGTCATGTACCTCGAAAAGCGTAGAAAAAGACTATGCCGCATATGTGAATCCATTTATCGGAACGGGAGGACACGGACATACGTTCCCCGGAGCCGTAGTACCTAATGGAATGATTCAGCCGAGCCCGGATACCCGTATCGACGGCTGGGATGCTTCCTCGGGATATTATTATGCAGATTCTACCATTAACGGATTCTCGCATACACACGTAAGTGGCACCGGATGTGCCGATTACGGGGATATCTTACTGATGCCGACAGTAGGCAAGCAGACATACAATCCTCAGGACTATGCCAGCCAGACACTGCCGTATGCGTCGGAATTCTCACATCAGAACGAAACTGCCGAACCGGGATATTACTCGGTCTTTCTGGACCGGTATAAAGTGAAGGCGGAACTGACTGCTACCAAGCGGGCGGCTTTGCACCGGTATACGTTCCCGGCAAGCGACGAGGCAGGATTTATTCTCGACATGGATTACTCTATCCAGCATCAGACAAACATGGATATGAAGGTGGACGTGGTCAGTGATACGGAAATCAAAGGATATAAATTGACTGAATACTGGGCATTCGATCAGCAGATCAGTTTTTATGCCAAGTTCTCCAAACCTTTTACATATCAGATTGTAAGGGATACGCTGACCGACCAGAACGGCAAGATGCAGCCCCGCTGCAAGGTTTTGCTCAGTTTCAAGACGAAAAAAGATGAGCAGGTCATGGTAAAGATGGGTATCTCGGCTGTCGATACGGAAGGTGCAAAGAAAAATCTAGATGCCGAAATTCCGGCATGGGATTTCGAGAAGGTGCGTTCCGATGCTCGTCAGGCATGGAATGACTATCTTTCTAAAATAGATGTTTCAACTTCCAGCGATACCGACCGCACCATTTTCTATACGGCTATGTATCATACGGCTATCAGTCCGAATCTGTTTACCGACGTGGACGGACGTTACTGGGGAATGGACCGGAAGGTACATCAGGGAAATGCAGACCGTCCGGTCTACACGGTATTCTCTCTATGGGATACGTTCCGCGCATTGCACCCGCTCTTGTCTATTATCGAACCGCAGCTGAACAATGACTTTATCCGCTCGCTGCTGAAAAAGCATCAGGAGGGAGGTATCTTCCCGATGTGGGATCTGGCTTCGAACTATACGGGAACAATGATCGGGTATCATGCGGCTTCGCTTATCGCCGACGCTTATACCAAAGGATATGCTGATTTCGACTTGCAGGAGGCTTACAAGGCGTGCTTGCGTACTGCGGAATACGATACGACGGGCATTAAATGTCCGGCGCTGGTATTGCCGCACCTGATGCCGATGGCCAAGTATTATAAGAATACGTTAGGGTATATTCCATGCGACCGCGAGAACGAATCAGTTGCCAAGGCTCTGGAATATGCTTACGATGATTATTGCATTTCTGTCCTTGCCGAAGCGACAGGTGACTCCCTGAATCAGAAAAAATACGCACAGTTTGCCAAAGCTTATGAACGATATTTCGATCCATCTACACGCTTTATGCGCGGAGTCGACTCAAAAGGAGAATGGCGCAGCCCGTTCAATCCAAAGGCTTCCAACCATCGTTACGATGATTATTGCGAAGGGAATGCCTGGCAGTGGACATGGTTCACTCCACACGATATTGAGGGACTGGTGAAACTGATGGGAGGAGAACAGGGCTTCATCGGTAAACTCGACTCGCTCTTTACTACGGATTCCAGCCTGGAAGGAGAAAATGTTTCGGCTGATATCAGTGGACTGATTGGACAGTATGCGCATGGAAATGAACCAAGCCATCACATTATACACATGTATAATTATGTAAACCAACCGTGGAAAACGCAGGAACTGATTGACCGCGTACTGAAGGAGCAGTATCGTGATGCCCCCGACGGACTATCGGGCAATGAAGACTGTGGACAGATGTCGGCGTGGTATATCCTGAACGCGATGGGATTTTATCAAGTTTGTCCGGGTAAGCCGGTTTATTCTATCGGACGCCCGTTCTTCGACAAGGTGACAATCAACTTGCCGGGGGATAACAAGACGTTTACTATCCTGACAAAGAATAATTCCAAAGACAACAAGTATATCCAGTCGGCTACGCTGAACGGTAAGGAACTGAATGTTCCGTTTATCGAGCATAAGGATATAGCTGCCGGAGGAACACTGGAAATAACTTTAACCAACCAACCTACAAAATGGGGAGTAAAACAATAAAATCATAAATAAGCCATGAAAAAATTATCATTACTTATTTTACTGGCAGGCTTTTTCTGCCTTGCCAAAGCGACTAATTATGCTGATTATGTGAACCCACTGATGGGTACTCAGTCTACATTCGAACTGTCTACGGGTAATACGTATCCGGCTATCGCACGTCCGTGGGGTATGAACTTCTGGAGCCCGCAGACTGGAAAGATGGGCGACGGCTGGATGTATCAGTATACGGCAACGAAAATCCGCGGATTCAAGCAGACGCACCAGCCCAGCCCGTGGATAAACGACTATGGTCAGTTCTCTATCATGCCGATGGTGAATAAGCCGGAATTCAACGAAGACAAGCGTGCAAGCTGGTTTGCGCACAAGGGTGAAACGGTAAAAGCCTATTATTATAAGGTGTATCTGGCAGAATACGATATCGTGACCGAGCTGACTCCGACAGAACGGGCTGCCATGTTCCGCTTTACTTTCCCGGAGAATGAACATTCCTACGTAGTGGTGGATGCTTTCGACAAGGGTTCGTATGTCAAGATTGATGCGGCAAACAACCGTATCATCGGTTACTCTACCAAGAACAGCGGTGGTGTTCCGGCTAACTTCAAGAATTATTTCGTGATCGAATTCGACAAACCGTTCACGTATCAGGCTACCGTTGCCGACAGTATCGTAAAAGAGAACGGCACGGAACAGCAGGCGGATCATGCAGGAGCTATCATCGGCTTTGCTACAAAGAAAGGGGAAATCGTACATGCTCGTGTGGCTTCTTCGTTTATCAGTCCGGAACAGGCATTATTGAACCTGAAGGAACTGGGCAACGACGACTTCAATACGCTGGTGGAAAAAGGTAAGGAAGCATGGAACAATGTATTGGGTAAGGTAGAAGTGGAAGGCGGAAATCTGGATCAGTACCGTACCTTCTATTCTTGTCTGTACCGCTCATTGCTTTTCCCGCGTAAGTTCTACGAAATAGACGCGCAGGGACAGATTGTTCATTACAGCCCTTACAACGGGGAAGTGGTTCCAGGATATATGTATACCGATACAGGTTTCTGGGATACGTTCCGCTGTCTGTTCCCGTTGCTGAACCTGATCTATCCGTCGGTCAACAAGGAAATTCAGGAAGGACTGATCAATACATATAAGGAAAGCGGCTTCTTCCCCGAATGGGCAAGCCCGGGACACCGTGGTTGTATGATCGGAAACAACTCGGCTTCCATTTTGGTGGATGCTTATTTCAAGGGTGTAAAGGTGGATGATCTGGAAACGCTTTATAAGGGGCTGATTCACGGAACAGAAAACGTGCATCCGGAAGTGTCTTCTACCGGCCGTCTGGGATATGAATATTACAACAAGCTAGGTTATGTGCCTTACGATGTTAAGATTAATGAGAACGCAGCCCGTACACTGGAATATGCTTACGACGACTGGTGTATCTATAAACTGGCAAAGGATTTGAAGCGTCCGAAGAAGGAAGTGAACCTGTTTGCCAAACGTGCCATGAACTACAAGAACTTGTTCGACAAGGAAACGCTGCTGATGCGCGGCAAGAATAAGGATGGCAAGTTCATGTCTCCGTTCTCTCCACTGAAATGGGGTGACGCGTTTACTGAAGGCAACAGCTGGCATTATTCATGGTCGGTATTCCACGATCCTCAGGGACTGATTGACCTGATGGGCGGCGACAAGGTATTTGTTTCTATGTTGGATTCAGTATTCTCTGTTCCGCCTGTATTCGACGACAGCTACTACGGCTTCCCGATTCACGAAATCCGTGAAATGACGGTCATGAACATGGGTAATTATGCGCATGGTAACCAGCCTATCCAGCACATGATTTACCTGTACAATTATGCCAAACAGCCATGGAAAGCACAGTACTGGCTGCGTCAGGTCATGGATCGCATGTATACTCCTACTCCCGACGGTTATTGTGGCGATGAAGACAACGGACAAACTTCTGCATGGTATGTATTCTCTGCTTTGGGATTCTATCCGGTATGTCCGGGAACCGACCAGTATGTATTGGGCGCTCCACTGTTTAAGAAAGCCACCATCCATTTTGAAAATGGCAAGAGCATCGTCATCAATGCTCCTCAGAACAGTGACACCAATTACTATATTCAGGACATGAAGGTAAACGGGCAGGAATATACCAAGAATTACATTACACACGCTACCTTGCAGAATGGTGGTACCATCGATTATGTCATGGGCGACAAACCCAATATGAACAGAGGTATCGCACCCGAAGATGCGCCGTATTCATTCAGTAAAGAAGTAAAACAATAAATCATAAAAGGACTGTTTGACGAGTCCCGATGAAAGCAGGCTACCTCCTAGGAATCATTGAAGATATGAAAGGAAAGTAACCTGCTTTTATTTTACCACTTTTTTTTAGATATATACAGAACTTACTTCGTTCATTTCAGACTTCTATTCAAGAGAAAATTGTATATTTGCAGGTAATTAAATAGATTAAAGGATATTCTTTTAAAAACTCTCTGTCCGTTTTGCATAAATTTTAATATTCAAGAGCAAAACGATGACAACAACTCTCCCACAAGAGGAAATGCAGACAAGATTGGAGCAGAAGAATATGCTAAACTCTAAAATATATTAAAACCCTAATTTAAAATTGCGTATTCTCTGAATACAAACTGTTATTTAGATAAAAAGAATTAACTGATAAACAATACTATGGGACAAAACAATCATCCGAAAAAAGCAAAAAGTCCGATTACATGGGTTCCAACTGCCTATTTTGCCATGGGCTTACCTTTCGTGGTACTGAATATGGTCACGGTACTGATGTTCAAAGGACTGGGAGTAGAAGATAAATTGATTACTTTCTGGACTTCACTGATTTTACTTCCGTGGACAATAAAGCCTTTATGGAGTCCGTTTCTTGAATTATTCAAGACCAAAAAGTTTTTTGTGGTTGCTACACAGCTCATAACAGGAATCACATTTGGCCTGGTAGCATTTTCATTGAATTTACCTCATTTCTTCAGCATCGCCATTGCCTTGTTGGCTGTCATCGCCTTTAGTGGTGCTACTCACGACATCGCATGCGATGGCGTATACATGAGCGAATTGTCGAACGATGATCAGGCGAAATATATCGGATGGCAGGGCGCTTTTTATAATATTGCTAAGATTATTGCTACGGGTGGTCTGGTATATCTGGCTGGCTACCTGATTGAAAAATATGGAGGAGCAGGTGCTGAAGGAGATGCGCTATTCGCAGCCAACCAGAAGGCGTGGATGATTATCATGACCATCTTGTGTGTCATCATGGTTGTATTGGGTATTTATCACTTGTTTATGTTGCCTTCAGGCGGAGCCAAGAAACAGGGAGAACAGCGTACAGCCGGACAGGTAATGAAAGAATTGTCGAACGTACTGATTGCCTTTTTCAAGAAAAGTCATATCGTATATTACATCTTTTTCATCATTCTTTACCGGTTTGCAGAAGGATTTGTCATGAAAATTGTCCCTCTGTTCCTGAAAGCGACAAGAGAAAGCGGTGGACTCGGATTGAGTGAAAAGGAAATCGGACTTTATTACGGAACATATGGCGCAGCAGCATTCGTTTTAGGTTCCTTGCTGGCCGGATATTATATATCGGCACGGGGGCTGAGAAAAACGTTGTTCTCGTTGTGCTGCATATTCAACTTACCCTTTGTAGTATATGCGTTGTTTGCAACGTTCCAGCCAGAAAACGGACTGCTTATTTGCAGTGGTATCGTACTGGAGTACTTCGGCTACGGTTTTGGCTTCGTGGGCCTGACATTGTTTATGATGCAGCAGGTAGCTCCAGGAAAGCACCAGATGGCGCATTATGCTTTTGCTTCAGGTATCATGAACTTGGGAGTAATGATTCCGGGTATGCTCAGCGGCTGGGTATGCGAAACATTGGGTGAATGGTTCAATAAGCCGGGAGGATATGAACCGTTCTTTATCTTTGTGCTGATTGCAACCATACCGGCATTCCTGATTACT
>FR887812.1:0-4491 GCA_000432735.1 Bacteroides sp. CAG:443 | reverse complement strand
GGCATTCCTGATTACTTATTTTGTTCCGTTCAAATATAAACAGGATGGTACCCTGATGGAAGGAGAAAGAGAATAAATTAACAACCAAATAATATAAAGAATATGGCAGAGAAATTTAACATGCCGTGGGAAGATCGCCCGGCAGGATGTACAGATGTGATGTGGCGTTACTCAAAAAACCCCGTAATCGGACGTTATCAGATTCCCTCATCAAACAGTATCTTCAATAGTGCTGTCGTTCCGTTCAAAGACGGATTCGCAGGAGTTTTCCGCTGCGACAACAAGGCAGTGCAGATGAATATTTTTGCGGGCTTCAGCAAAGATGGTATCAACTGGGAAATCAATCATGAACCGATTCAGTTTAAAGCTGGAAATACGGAAATGATTGAATCGGAATATAAATATGACCCTCGTGTGACTTGGATCGAAGACCGTTATTGGATTACCTGGTGTAATGGTTATCACGGACCAACAATCGGTATCGGCTATACATTCGATTTCAAGGAATTTTATCAGTGCGAAAATGCATTCTTACCTTTCAATCGTAACGGCGTTTTGTTCCCGCAGAAAATCAACGGCAAATATGCAATGCTGAGCCGTCCGAGCGACAACGGTCATACTCCTTTCGGTGATATTTATATCAGCTACAGCCCTGATATGAAATACTGGGGTGAACATCGTTGTGTAATGAAAGTAACTCCGTTCCCCGAAAGTGCATGGCAGTGTACAAAAATCGGAGCGGGTTCTGTTCCTTTCCTGACCGAAGCTGGATGGTTGATGTTCTATCACGGAGTAATTACTACTTGCAACGGATTCCGTTATTCAATGGGTGCCGCTATCCTCGACAAGGATAATCCGGAAAAAGTATTGTACCGTACACGTGATTATATCCTGGGCCCTGCCGCACCGTATGAATTGCAGGGAGATGTGCCCAATGTAGTATTCCCGTGCGCTGCTTTGCAGGACGGAGAACGCGTTGCCGTATATTACGGTGCTGCTGATACAGTAGTAGGTATGGCTTTCGGATATGTTTCTGAGATTATCGATTATGTAAAACGTACTTCGATTATCTGATGCCCTTGAAATTTTTTCATAGGTATTCCTACATAAAGTAACCTTTTGGGCTGTATCGAATAACTTGCTGGAGTTATGGGTACAGCCTTTTTCTGTTTTTATTTATCTAATATCATTCTTATGAAACAACTGTTAATCTGCATGGCTAGCTTTTTTGCCTTAGGAACATTGCATGCACAGGAACCGGCCGACTATGTGAATCCATTTATCGGAACGACAAACTTCGGAACCTGTAACCCGGGCGCTATCTGTCCTAACGGCATGATGTCGGTCGTTCCATTCAATGTAATGGGATCGGAAGACAACAAATACGACAAAGACGCACGCTGGTGGTCTACTCCTTATGATTATACCAACAGTTTCTTTACGGGTTTCGCACATGTGAACCTTAGTGGAGTAGGATGTCCGGAACTAGGTTCTCTACTGCTGATGCCTACTACCGGAAAACTGGATGTCGACTATCACAACTACGGAAGTAAATATGAGAAAGAAAATGCTACTCCGGGATATTATACCATCTCACTGACTAAATATAATATCTTGGCCGAGGCGACTGCCACACCACGCACGGGGTTATCACGCTTTACATTTTCCAAGGGAGAAAGCAATATCCTCCTGAATTTAGGAGAAGGATTGACCAACGAAACAGGAGCGTTTATGCGCCGCGTAAGCGATTGTGAAGTGGAAGGTATGAAACTGCTGGGAACATTCTGCTATAACCCGCAGGCTGTCTTCCCGATATATTTTGTAATGCGTGTCAATAAAACACCTAAAGCTACCGGCTACTGGAAAAAACAGCGTCCGATGTCTGGCGTAGAGGCTGAATGGGACAAGGATCAGGGAAAATACAAATTGTATACACAATATAACAAAGATATCGCAGGTGATGACATCGGTGCCTGGTTCTCTTTCGATACAGAAGAAGGGGAACAGATTGAAGTTGCCATGGGAGTATCGTTTGTCAGCATCAAGAATGCCAGAGAAAATCTCGACAAGGAACAGTCTGGAAGACACTTTGCTGCTATCCAGCAGGAGGCTCGCCAGCGCTGGAACGATGATCTGGGAAGAATCATGGTAGAAGGTGGAAGTAAGGACCAGAAAACGGTATTCTATACGGGGCTCTATCATGCGTTGATTCATCCCAATACCTTGCAGGACGTAAACGGAGAATATCCGCAGATGGAAGGTGACAAGATTCTGACAACAAAAGGAAATCGTTATACGGTATTTTCTTTATGGGATACTTACCGTAACCTGCATCAGTTGATGACACTAGTATATCCCGAACGACAGATGGATATGGTCAATACAATGCTGGATATGTATCGCGAACACGGATGGTTGCCGAAATGGGAACTCTATGGACGCGAAACATTGACAATGGAAGGTGACCCGAGTCTTCCTGTCATTGTAGATACATGGATGAAAGGATTGCGCGATTTCGATATCAACCTGGCTTATGAAGCGATGTACAAATCAGCAACCTTGCCGGGTAAGGACAATTTAATGCGTCCGGACAACGATGATTACATGAATCTGGGCTACGTCCCCTTGAGAGAGCAATACGATAATTCGGTATCACATGCACTGGAATATTATATCGCTGACTACTCACTTTATACGCTTGCCAAAGCCTTAGGCAAGAAAGAGGATGCCAAGTTGTTCTATAAACGTTCTATGGGATACAAGAACTATTACTGCAAGGAATTTGGTACGCTTCGTCCGATTCTGCCCGACGGTAAATTCTATTCTCCATTCGATCCGAAACAAGGTGAAAACTTCGAACCAAGTCCGGGATTCCACGAAGGAAATGCATGGAATTATACTTTCTATGTACCTCACGATATTGCAGGACTTGCCAAACTGATGGGTGGAAAGAAAGCATTTGTCGACAAATTACAAATGGTATTCGACAAAGGTTATTATGATCCGGCCAATGAACCTGATATCGCTTATCCTTACTTGTTCAGTTACTTCAAAGGGGAAGAATGGCGTACACAGAAACTGGTAAAAGAATTACTGGCCAAGTATTTCACAACTCAGCCGAACGGAATACCGGGAAATGACGACACCGGAACCATGTCAACATGGGCTATCTTCAGCATGATGGGATTCTATCCTGACTGTCCGGGAGTACCTGAATATACGCTTACTACTCCGACATTCGACAAGATCACCATCAAGCTCGATCCTAAATATTATGGAAAAGATCAGTTGGTCATCGAAACGATGAATCCGGAAAGTGACTCAGAGTACATAGAAACAGTCAAGATGGGTGACAAGAAGTGTGGTTATCGTATAAACCACAACGATCTGGTTAAGGCTGGAACTCTCCAATTCTGGAAGAAATAAATGTACTAGGTCCTAAAAAGACATAAACATCATAGTTCCCGTACAGGAAACGCTACTTCGAAAAGTCGCAAACGGTGACTGTCCATAAAAAAAGAAGAGTCGTATCAAACTCCATTTTTGAGTAATGATACGACTCTTCCTTTTTTACCTTTAAGAATAATATTCAAACTTCAGATTTTAGTAACCCATCTAAAAATGAATTTTGAACAGCTTTCTGATTAATATTTATATCAGAACAAACGACTCTACGTTTAATGGCTGGACTGAATGATATCGATAAGAATAGGTTTCATACCACCTACAAAACATTCCACCGCGATAACCATCAAAATAAGGCCCATCAGACGCATCATCACATTATTACCAGTTTCCCCTATTACATCAACCAAACGAGTCGATAAGCGCAAAATAATATAGGTTAGAACGTATACCACAGCAATCACTGCGACCAGTGTGGTCTTCAGCTCCCATGTAGTCGCATCATCCATCAAAATAATACCATTGGCAATAGCACCAGGACCACACAACATCGGAATAGACAACGGTGTAATGGATATATCATCCGCATAAGTCTTTATTTCTTCATCTTTCAGTTTCGTATTGGTATAACGTGCCTGAAGCATATCATAACCGATTTTCAGGATAATGATACCCGCCGCAATACGGAAACCATTCGTAGATATTCCAAAGAATTTAAACAGGAATTGTCCACAGAAGGTAAATGCAATCAGAATAATGAAAGAAATAATTGTCGCTCTTTTTACGATGTGACGACGCTCCTTCTCATCTAGGCCGTTTGTCATCGTCAGAAATACAGGCATCGTTCCCAACGGATTCGTCAGTGTAAAGAACGAAGTAAAACACAAGAGTGCATAAGGAATGATTGTATCCATAATCAATAAGAATTATATGTTGTTCAAAAGTAGAAAAAAATATTCAATAATCTTTTATCTCCCTACCAGAAACATGCATCCTCCCAAATTGTTCAATCGGGCACGGACAAAACCCTGTTTCTTCCTGTCCAGACTGGCTAGAATTTATGCCCGACCAAGAATCCCCCAGGCT
>FR887811.1:54100-62960 GCA_000432735.1 Bacteroides sp. CAG:443 | reverse complement strand
AGCCTGAAGAGCAGCGGCAGCAAACTCCTTCGAACCGAACTTATCGTATTTCTTGATGTCCCAGTACGGATGGTCGAACAGACCCAGGCGATACTTCAGGCGCAATACGCGGGCTACGGCATCATCGATGCGGCTCATCGGTACCTCGCCTTCCTGAACCAGTTCCTTCAGGTAGTCGCAGAAGCTCACTTCGTAAGGCACCATCGACATGTCGATACCGGCATTGATGGCAATCTTGATGGCCTCCTTCTTGGTTGCTGCAATGTGGTCGCGCGTACACAGGTTATTGATGTCCGCCCAGTCGGTCACGATCATGCCGTCCCAGTTCAGGTCTTCCTTCAGCCATTCGGTCAGCAGTTCACGGTTGGCATGGAAAGGCATGCCGTTGTCTACGCCCGAGTTTACCATCACCGACAAGGCTCCGGCTCTTACAGCAGCCAGGAACGGAGCAAAGTGCTTTTCGCGCAGATCCGAACGGGAAATAGACGACGGTGTACGGTCCTTACCCGATACGGGAACGCCATAACCCATATAGTGCTTCATGCAGGCAGCCACGTTGTATTCACCGATATGGTTCGGGTCGCTTCCTTGAAAACCTCTGACGGAAGCCTTACCCATTTCCGCATTTACATAGCAGTCTTCACCGTAGTTCTCCCACATACGCGACCAGCGCGGGTCACGTCCCAGGTCGACTACCGGTGCATACGTCCAGGGAATGCAGCAAGCTTTGGTTTCGTAAGCTGAAATCGATGCAGCCTTTTCGGTCAGTTCTCGGTTGAAAGCAGCTCCCATATTCACTCCCTGCGGGAACATGGTTCCATCGAGCGTGTAGGTCGTTCCGTGAATCTGGTCGACACCGTAGATACAAGGAATACCGATTTCCTTCATCGATTTATCCTGAATCTGCTTGATAGCTTCAGCCCATTTTTCTTTTTTCTGTGCCATACTTAGCGGAACATTCAGCAATGAGCCGACTTTGTATTTGCCTATTACGGTATCGAGCATGGCAGGATTCAGTGTAAATCCGTTTTTCTTGCTTGCTTCGAAATCGCTTACCACATCGATGGTGATTTCACACATCTGTCCGACTTTCTCTTCGAGTGTCATTTTCTTCAGCCATTCCTGAATGTGTGCCTCGATTACCGGATCGGAAGGAATGGCAGGAGCAGGCTTTTGTCCTCCTGCCGTCAGGCATACACCGGTACATAGAACCGATGCCAGTGCCAGTTTCTTGATATTTTTCATGGATGATTCTATTTAAAATTATTGTAAATTCTTTCTTCGTTATTCAAATAAAAATGTGACTTGTTCTCCCTGCTTTACATGGAACGAGATGAATTCGTCTGCTTGACAAGGTATACCGTTGAGAAGTACCTTTTTGACACCTTTAGGGCATTTCAACTTCAGGTCGCTTTGCCATCCTCCGGTGATGGTTGCCTGTACGGGTTTTCCATCTTTCCATACGAGGTCTACCGTGGCATCACCTCTTACTTTCAGTCCGTAAAAATTACCGTTTTTCCAGGAGTCGGGGAGGGCCGGGAGCAAGTGGATGAAGCCATCCTGACTTTGCAACAGCATTTCGTTGATTCCCGATGTACCTCCCCAGTTGCCGTCCATCTGAAAAGGCGGATGTGAGCAGAAGAGATTGGGGAACGTACCGCTGCCGTGCTGGGTTGGATTTTGAGCTGTATATGCCGGATAAAGCAGGCTGCGGAATAACTTGTACGCACGATTTCCGTCACCCAGTCGAGCCCAGAAGTTGATCTTCCATGCACGGCTCCATCCCGTACCTTCATCTCCACGTCGGTTCAGGGTCTTCCGGCAGGCTTCTGCCAGTTCGGGCGTTTTAAGAACCGAAATCTGATTACCCGGATGCAGACCATATAAATGAGATACATGGCGGTGATGGATGTCGGTTTCCTCATAATCCTCCAGCCACTCCATCAGGTATCCCTTTTTACTGATCTGATGAGGAGGCAATAGCCGGATAGCTTCTTGCAAGGCCTCGGCATAAGCTGTATCGGTATGCAGGATGTGTGAAGCTTCTATCACGTTGGTATAAAGTTCGCGTACGAGTTGGATGTCCATTGTCGGCCCCATACAAACGCTGATGGGTGTACGATCTTTGCCGGGCAAGTAGAAAGCGTTCTCGGGCGAAGAGGTCGGAGCTGTGACCAGCCAGCCGTGTTTGGGCTCTTTTACCATAGTCGAGTAGAAAAATTCGGAGGCACCTTTCATGATGGGATAAATATCTGCCAGATATTTTTGGTCACCGCTAAAAAGATAATGTTCCCACAAGTGTGCGCAGAGCCATGCTCCTCCGGTATTTGTTGCTCCCCATGACGGATGTTCTCCCGGTGCGGTATAACCCCACACATTGGTCGTCATGTGCAGAACCCAGCCTTTGGCTTGCGGGCCGTAGAAAGCTTTTGCACTTTCTTCTCCGCTGACAACCAGCCGTTTGACCAGATCGACCAATGGCATGCACAGTTCCGATAAGTTGGCTTGCTCCACGGGCCAGTGATTCATTTGTACATTGATGTTGGTATGATAATCTCCGTTCCAAGGAGTTATCGGTTCATTGGCCCAAAGTCCCTGCAAGTTAGGAGGTAAGCTTCCCGGGCGTGTACTGCTTATCAGCAGGTAGCGTCCGTAGTTATAGTAAAGAGCAGCCAGTGAGGGGTCGTCCTGCTGCTGGAATTTTTCAATTCTCTGGTCGGTGGTAAGTTGTGAAACGGCTTCGTTCTCGGGCAGGCAGATACCGGCACGGTTGAATAAAGCCTGATAGCTGCTGACTGCTTCCGCTACAGCGTCGGAGAGATTGCTTTCCAATGCTTCGTTGAGCAGACGGTCGGCTTCTGTTGTGTAGATTTCTCCAGCCAGATACGAGGTCTTTGCCGATACCACGATCCATGCTTCGTCTGCATGCTGTATGTCGATAGACTGCTCATCGGTGGACTGCTGTACCTGTTTGCCTTTGCATGTTACTCCGGCAATGGCAGCATAGCGGACACCGGCTTGCGAGGAACCACTGTCCAGACAACCGGATAGTTCCAGTTTCCCTTCTGTCAGTTTGCGTACGTTGCCTCTTTCTGGTCGGCTCAAGTTCATCTTGAAATGGATGGAGCCGGGAACATCTGCTTTCAGGTGTATCAGGATGACATCCTTATCGCGTGAAACCACATATTCGCGTACATAACGCACCGTTCCGCGGGAGAAAGTTGTATAGGCTATGCCTTTGCTCAAATCCAGCCAGCGGCGGTAATGAGAAACCGTATCTTTTGCATGGGTTCCGTATTGGTGTTCTAAGTATAGGTCTGCCAGCATCTGAAAGGTGCCGTACGTTCCTCCTTTTTCCGGTTTCTTGGGCACGAAACTGGTATACATCAGTTCTTGTGCCTCTTTGTTCTTTCCTTCGAACAGCAGCCGGCGGATTTCGGGCAGACTTTTGGAGGCATCGGGATTCAGGTAATTTGCTTCCGATCCGCTCCACATGCTGATTTCATTCAAGACGATATGCTCTTTGCCGATAGCTCCGTCGGGCATCATCCCCAGTCTACCGTTGCCTAACGGAAGCGTTTCTTCCCACTGAGCGGCAGGTTCGTCGTACCATAAGGTCTGGTCGCTGCGTCCCGGGGCCGGATAAGCTTCTTCTCCGGTAAGATATTTGTACAAGGTTTCAGCAATAATGGCTGCTCCATATTTATCGGGATGTACGCCATCGACATAAAGTTGCGGATAATAGGGACGCATCGCTGTATGCAGGTCGATGACCGGCAAGTTTCTTTCGGCAGCAACCTCCTGAATATAGGGAATAATGCCATGTACGATAATACTGTCGTTGATGCCCCATTCCTTGTGGTTGGAGGGAATAGGCAGGCAGAGATAAATACGAGGATGTGAGGCAAGTGCCTGAAATTTGTCTATCAGCAGGTTTAAGTCCTCCTTGAACGATGCATGATGCTGCCAGTTCTGCGGCTTGGAGTCGTTGGTACCGAGCTTGATGGTGACGATGTCGGGCAGGAAATCCAGTGCTTCCTGAAAACGTTGGGTCTTCATGTACGGCAAATCTCCTTTCATACTCAATGTATGAGCTGTCACTCCAAAGTTTCCTACTTCATACTTATCACCTAATAATTTTTGAAGCACAGCCGGATAGCTTTCTTCCGAGGGGTTCTGTAGCAGGAATCCTTCGGTGATGCTGTTGCCTACACAGGCTATTTTTATCTTTTGTTGTGCTTGTGCTTGCAGAGTGAAAAGAAGCAAGAAGATGCTTATTATAATGGATGTGTATCGTTTGCTCATGTTTATTTTCCTTTATATTTCATGTATTGGAAGTCGGCGTATGCTTTCGACTGGCTGGAAGCTGATACGGCATACAATCCAAGCACGACGCCGGTAAACCCTCCTGCTGTTTCGCTGCTCAGGTAGCGTGTGTTCATTTTCCCTAATTCGTGGTACGTACCGTTCTCCGTGTAACCGAAGTAATAGAAATTAATATCCGATTTTACTTGCAGTTCGACGTTTCCTTTGCCGCTGAGTGGTAGTTCTTTTTCGATGTGATTCAGTTCACCCAGTTTATAGCGGAGAACGACCGACTGGCTTTTGTCTTTGTTCTGACGTACAAACAGGTCGTAGTGTGAGTGATATTCCATGTATACGCTGATACCGGCCTCATCGTTTGCTTGCGCGTCTTTCAGTTTCAGCGAAGTTGCAGCTTCCATGTTGAAATGTTCCTGCCGGATAGCGACAAAAGTCGGACTCTTTTGGTCGTTCAACGAAACAGGTGTTGCTTTCAGACGGAGATTACCGTTTTTGAATTCATAGTTCTGCATGTCGGGATTTTGCAGGTACATCCATTCGGGAGATAACTTTTTGTTCTCGAAAGTGATGGTTTCGGGCTTTTCTTTCGCAGCCTGAAGTGGAAGCGTCGGAACATTCATGTCCAGTTGGATGACGCCGTTTCCGTTGACAACCGGCCATGCGTTTTCATCCCAGCGTACAGGTGCCAGGAAAGTTTCACGTCCTAAGGTATGATGATTTCCCGGCATGATGCGGAAGGCCAGACAAACCATCCACCATGAACCGTCGGTACCTTCTACCAGATCGGCATGACCTGTACCTTGAATCGGATTGTTTTCTGCTGCCTGACAGGCATGTGTCAGAATCGGATTGGCTGGATTACCCAGATAAGGTCCGTCGATGTAGCGGCTGCGTGCGATGGTGATGCTATGTGCTATTTCCGTTCCTCCTTCCGAAATGAGCAGGTAGTACCATCCGTCTTTCTTATAGAGATGCGGCCCTTCGGGGAAACGTCCACCAGTTCCGTTCCATATCTTTTTGGATGGGGTCAACTGCTTTCCGGTCATCGGGTCTATTTCGCACAGATTGATATAACCGTCGGGGTTGCTGACCATGTAGCATTTGCCGTTTTCGAAGTATAAGGACGGGTCGATGCCTCCTTGTTCCAGCCATACAGGTTCCGACCATTCTCCTTTGGGATCGGTTGTATGAACTAAGAAGTTACCTTTCCCTGATATGTTGGTTGTAATCATATAAAACACTCCGTCGTTGTAACGGATGGTAGGAGCAAAGATACCGCTTCCCCCGTTGGCACCTTTCAGGTTTAATTGAGACTCCCGTGTCAGACAATTGCCTATCTGTTCCCAGTTCACCAAATCTTTGCTATGGAAAAGAGGAACACCAGGGAAATATTGAAAACTGCTGTTTACCAAATAATAGTCATCGCCAGCCTTGCATACGCTGGGGTCGGGATGAAATCCGGGAATGACCGGATTCTTGTAGCCCTGAGCAAATGTTTCGCATATAGAACAAGCTAAGGCGCAAAGTAAGATACCAATGTTTCGCATAATTTATTAAAGTTAAAAAGTTTGGAAGTCGTTTACCCGACTTCGAATACAAAGATATATGATTTTGATGTTTTTTGTCGGTTATTTTGTATTCTTGCACGAGTTGAAATGTTTTAAATAGGGTATTCAAATGTTTCATTTGTTTACTTTGGGGGCGTTTGATATGTTTCCGTTGATAGAAAAACTATCTTTGTTGAGAAGGGAGCCGATAGAACAGCTATTAAGAATATGATTAAAAACTGAAACTAATAAAATGAGAACATGAACAGATGGAAGGTTAGATGGAGCATATTGCTGCTATTGTGGGGTGCGGTTGCAATGAAATCGGCTGCAATGAAAGTGGAGTCTTTGGACAGAGGGTGGTTTTTTAACAAGGAGCCCGACCGTTTTTGTGGTGTAAGTTCGTTTGGTGCATGTTCGATTTCTCGGCGGCTGGACGTCGGGAGGGAACTACTTTTGGGCGAAATGATAAAGGGCTGGTAACGTATGACCGGCGTATCAGGAAGGATGCTTTCTATTTTTATAAAGCTAACTGGAACAGGAAGGAGAAGGTACTGTATATTGCTTCCAAACGTTGTCGGAACCGGACGGATTCACTGACGGAGATTCAGGCATTCAGCAATTGCGGAGAAGCCGAATTATTTGTCAATGGAAGGAGCATGGGAAAGTGTAGTCCCGATGAAGTGTGTGTGGTTACGTGGAAGAATAGATTTTGTATGAGATAATAAAGAAGTTCTGGACTGAAGTCCGTTTATTCTTTCTACTGGGATGATGTATTATTTCCCAGTGTTATGAATAAAATAAAAGTGCATCCTTAAAGGTCGGTTGTACCAACGTTGGGATGCACTTTCATTTTGAAGATGTCTTTTGTTTTTATTCTTTGGTGCGGAATGAGGTCCGTAAGCGTATATCTGAGGAGGAAGTACCTATTTCCAGTACCATATCTCTGTCGGGAAGGATGAACTTATGTTGTTTCTCATCCCAGATTTGCAGTTCGGTGTAGGGAACTTCCAATTCTACTTTCTGTGTTTCTCCTTTACGGGTCGGAACGCGGCGGAAAGCTTTCAATTGTTTGACAGGATCTTGTTCTGAACGTATACGTGCTGATACGTAAAGCTGTACCACTTCATCGCCGTCCCAGTTGCCGGTATTCTTCAGGTCGAAGCTGACTTTTAGAGTATCTCCTTGTTCAATGGAACGGTCGTTGACTGTTATTTGTGAATAATTGAATGTGGTATAACTTAATCCATAGCCGAAAGGATAGAGTGGCTGTCCTTTGAAATACATATAAGTGCGTCCGTGAGTGATGTCATAATCCATCATGTGTGGCAGGTCGGTGATATCTTTTACCCAAGTTTGAGTTAGTCTGCCTGCCGGATTATAATGTCCGAAGAGCACATCGCTGACAGCATGTCCCAATTCTTCACTACATTGCGTAAGATGAAGCAGGGCCGGAACCCGTTGGTTGGCACGGTTGATGGCATATGGGAAGCTGCTGATCAGCACTCCGATGGTATTAGGATTGGCCTGAGCTACTTGCAAGAGCAAATCTTCCTGATCCAACTGGATGGACTGTCGGTCTACGGCTTCTTTTCCTTCACTTACCACAGGGGCTTGTTCCCAGCCGGCATTGCAGGTAGGATGATTGCCGACACACACGATAGCCACATCGGCCCATGCGGCAACGGTACGGGCACTGTCCATTCGATTGATCGCTACATAACGTACTTCAATATCATTTCCGGCTTCTTCCCGGATGGCATCGAGTACGTTTACTGTATAGAAAGGCTTGCCAGAATACCAGTCCTGTAAAACCTCGGTAGCCCGTTGACCGATGACGGCAATCTTTTTTATTTTCTGCTTGTCGAGCGGGAGCAGGTGGTTATTGTTTTTAAGCAGGACAACCGATTTGCGTGTTGCTTCACGTACAAGTTCTTTGGTTTCCGGTTTACTCCATGGGGCAACGGTATCAGTCACACCGATAGCTGCATAAGGATTGTCGGCTGCATCATCCAGCAAGCCCAGTTTGAGAGAAATCCTGAGATTGCCCCGGATGGCTTTTTCAATATCTTCTTCACTGATCAGCTTTCGGCGTAACGCGTCGTATACCGCATCTTTGTAGTCATCCAGAAATTTGGTAATGCCGGCTTTGATACATGCGGCAGCAGCTTCAGCACGGTCGTTGTCGAAACGTTTGTGATCGCTCAGCAAGAGGCGGAAAGCTCCGCCGTCGGTTATCAAGGTACCATTCAGTCCCCATTCTTTCATCACGACATCACGCAGTACGGGATGCATGATACAGGGAATGCCGTTGTATGCATTGTAGGCCGTCATTAGCGCTTGTGATCCTCCCTCGGTCACTCCTTTATAGAAAGGATAGGAATAATATTCGCGGAATAACTTATCGGAATAGTTGGACGATGAGGATGAGCGCCCGTATTCATTGCTGTTCGACAAGAAATGTTTCATTAGTGCAGCATTTCTCCAGTATTTAGGATGATCTCCCTGAATACCTTTGATAAAAGCTACAGCAAGTCTTGATGTGAGAAAGGCGTCTTCACCGTAGCATTCTTCCGTTCGTCCCCAGCGAGGATCTCGACCTAAATCCACATTGGGAGTCCACATGACCAGACCGCTTTTCCGGTAATTGGCATTTTGAAAAAGATAACGGTTCTCTATGCTGATGTAAGTGGCTACGCGATACAGCAGGTCGGTATCCCATGTCTCTCCCAGTCCGTAGGATTGTGGAAAGACCGTCGTTGGTGTGTTGAGTCTTTCTCCATAGGTAGGTCCTCCTAAAACCACTCCATGCAATCCTTCTACACTGCCTGAACCTTGTATGCCGAGCCGAGGAACCTGGGTATTGTTTCCTAAGGCATCGACTTTCTCATCGAGGGTCATTTGAGCAATTAAGTCATCCAGCCGCTGTTCCTCACTAGCTGTAGGAAGATTGAATACATGTTGAGCGTGTATGATTCCTGCTGAAGCAG
>FR887811.1:24505-54073 GCA_000432735.1 Bacteroides sp. CAG:443 | reverse complement strand
CTGCTGAAGCAGTCAGCAAGACGAAAAAAAGTTTCCTATGTGTTTTCATAATCTGATGTTGTTAAAGACGATTACAAAGCTAATGCAAAGATTGATGTGATGAAAAAGGAAATGTTTCATAATAGTATATGAAATGTTTTTTGTTTCGTTTTGATGACTAGAATGTGTATAGAAAATTTTTTCTCTTTGCAATTCATTTCCTTGATTATATTAAAGTTAGAAACATACACGTGTTAAAAGTGATTTATTGAGACTTGTTTCATGGTGGAATGATATTTTTGAAGAAATATGTATAGTTGCAATTCCAAGCACTGAAAGAAAGATTTGTTGATCGGGATATTTTGGTGATTGTCGGATAGTATGCGGGTTGCTATCCGTTATACGTTGTTCGATAAATAGGCTCAGAAAAGACACAACTTGTCGTGTAATGTTTTTGGTGAAAGTGCTTGTGCCTGTAAGAAAAAGTTGCTAGGCATATTTTATATTTATACAAAAAGAACAGAATGTTCTGGACAAATTTTTATTTATTTCTGACAATTTTTGTATTACTTTTTCGACAAATGATAATTAATTGGGTAGGTATTTATGCTGTAGAATCATCTATTTTGTCCATTCTATGGCGTATAAAAAAGAGAAAAAGAGATTCTTGCTTGTTTAGTCAAACTTCATTTTCTTTGCTTTTGAAAACGTTATAAGATATGAGAAGGATATATACTTTGCTGACTTTGTTTTTTTCATTGCTTTGTCTCCATGCGCAGTCTTTTATGTTCAAGTATCTGGAGGTCTCAGACGGATTATCGAATAATTCAGTTCGTTGCATTTACAAGGATAGTGAAGGACTGATGTGGTTTGGTACGCTGGCCGGATTGAATTGTTACGACGGCTATACATTTAAAGTCTTTACTCATCAGGAGAATAATCCGAATTCTCTTCCTGATAATTATATCGAGAATATTGTAGAACAACCCGATGGAATGTTCTGGATTAAAACGGCCAAAGGATATGTGTTGTTCGATAAGGCAAAAGAAGTTTTTCAGTCGGATTTGACTCCCTTCATGACTTCGTTAGGTAGCAAGGGTAATCCTGGTAATGTTTTTGTCGATTCTGCAGGAAATGTCTGGATATATGTCGTGGGCGAGGGATGCTATCGCTATAATCGGCAAAAGGAAATAGGTTATGTTTCTTGTCAGAAATATAATTTTCCACCTTCAGACGTTTCGGATATGGCAGAGTGTAAAGACGGTATATTACTGTTATACGATACAGGGTTGCTAGTCTGCATTGATCGTGATAAACTGAATGTCAAGTGGATAAAGAAGGAAGTACAGCAAGGATCGCCACAAGTGCGTATAGACTTTTCTCTGTTTGTGGATAGAGAAGACTGTATCTGGATATATGGTATTGAAGGTGTATGGGCATACGACTTGCGGACGGGAAAATGGAATGAGGAAGTTACGGCTCGTTGGAAGAATCGTTCCGATTTTGTCCATACCATTACGCAGGATGCCAGGGGAAGAATCTGGATGGGGAAAGATTATAGCGGAATCGATATTTTGGAAAAATCCACTTGGAAGATCAGATCTGTGGTGGCAGATAAAGATACAGACAGAGGATTGTCGCATAATACAGTGTACACTCTTTATACCGACAGGGATGGAATTGTATGGGCCGGTACATATAAAAAGGGAATCTCTTATTATGGCGAAAGTATTTTTAAGTTTGATATTGATTATGTGGGCGATGTAACGAGTATAGAGGCCGAAGGAGAAGACAGGGCATGGCTGGGTACGAACGATAATGGAGTATTGCTATGGAATTTTTCTCTCCGTCGGGTAGAGAAGCATTTTGAACTGGGTGAAGCGCCAGTTGTCGCACTCCTGAAGGCTAGCGACGGGAAACTTTGGGTGGGGATATTCAATGGTGGCTTGTATTGCATCGAAGGGAATCGGGTGCGTTCCTTTAAAGCTGGTGAAGGAGGTCAGTTGGTAAGCAATAAGATATGGGCATTACAGGAAGACCGTAAAGGGAATATATGGATTGGTTTTCTGGATGCAGGTATACAATGTTTACATTCATCGGGCGATACATTCGAAACAATCGACTTGAAAAAGGCTGGGCTGGATGATTATCATGTGGCTTCCTTGTGTCTGACTGATGAAGATGATCTGGTTATAGGTACGGCCAGTCAGGGAGTTGCTCTCTTTGATTTGGAAAGCCGGAAGATAAAGACGATATTGCGTGAGAAAGATAGTACGGGACTTGCTCACAATGAGATTAATCAGGTCTTTAAGGATAGTCGGGGATTAATTTGGATTGCAACCCGTGGCGGACTCGATATTTATGATGTGAAGACCGGAAAGCTGAAGGGGCTTTCCGACATTATGCCGGATAACGGAGGTATTATTGCTGGCATAGCAGAAGATGCTAACGGGGATATGTGGATTACCTCTGCACGTCAACTGGTTCACTTGAATGTAGCGAAGAAGGAGAATGGAGATTACCGATTTATCCCTCATACGTATAATGAAAAGGATGGCTTGCAAAATAGTGATTTTAACATCCGTTCCATCCGGTTATTGAATAATGATGCCATTCTAGTCGGCGGATTGTATGGTATCAATATTTTCACTCCGGAAAATGTGCATTACAATAAACAGCTTCCAAAAGTCTTTTTTACGCGTCTGTCTTTGTTTAATAAGGTTGTTCAGGTAGGCGAGCGTATTGATGGAAGTGTATTGCTTCCCAAGAATCTTGACAAGATTGGTAAACTTACACTGAAGTATAAACAGAATATTTTCACTATTTCGGTTGCTTCCGATAATTTATCCCTTCCCGAAAAGACTTGTTATATGTATCAGTTGAAGGGATTTAGCAAAGAGTGGCTGTCGTTGCCGGAGGGAGTGCATAATGTTACTTTTACCAATCTGGCTCCTGGAAATTATGTCTTGAGTGTGAAAGCTGTCAATAGTGACGGATATGTAGGCAAGGAGATTTCTCAGCTTGAGATAGAGGTTCTTCCTCCGTTCTGGATGTCATGGTGGGCATACGTACTGTATGTGCTGGCAGGTATCGGTTTATTGTTCCTGGCTCGTAGCTGGATATTGAAGCGCGAAAGAGAACGGTTCCGTTTGCATCAGATTGAACTGGAGGTAGCGAAGAACGAAGAGGTGAACAATATGAAATTCCGTTTCTTCACCAATATCAGTCACGAGTTGCGTACTCCGCTGACGTTAATTATTGCGCCGCTGGAACAGATGCTGAAAGAAGCTGATAATGACGAAAGCCGGAAATGCGTCTTCAGCTGATGTATCGGAATGCACATCGGTTGCTGATGCTGGTCAACCAGTTGCTCGATTTCCGCAAGGGGGAAATGAGTTCCCATCATCTGTCGCTTTCTGAAGGAGATATTATTTCCTACATTCAGGGTGTCTGCGATTCGTTCCTGCTGATGGCAGACAAGAAGCAGATACATTTCTCGTTTTTCTCGAGTGTGGATCATTTTACCATGGCTTTCGATGCTGACAAGGTGGGCAAGATTGTGATGAATCTGCTTGCCAATGCGTTTAAGTTTACTCCGGAAGGTGGAAGGGTGACTGTCATGCTGGAACATCTTCAGGAGGAAAACGAAGTGATTGAGATAAAGGTGGCCGATACGGGTATTGGAGTGAGTGATGAGGACAAGGAGCATATCTTCGATCGTTTTTATCAGACAGAGAATAAGGAAGCGGGAGAAGATACAGGAGGTACGGGTATCGGACTGAGTCTGGTGAAAGACTTTGTGACGTTGCATGGTGGCGACGTGACTGTTTTCGATAATATTGGTAAAGGTGCTGTCTTTGTGGTACATATACCTGTCAAGCATGTCGACATACAATATCATCCCATTAATACGATGCCAGTACCTGGTTTGCTGTCTGAATCATCCGGACAGCAGGTGGATGAAGTTGACAGAAGTCAGTTCCCGCTCTTGCTGGTGGTAGATGATAATGCTGATTTCCGTACGTTTATGGAATCGAGTCTGGGGTTACAGTATCGGGTGAAACTTGCTTCGAGTGGAAAGGAGGCCTGGAATTTCTTGCAGAATTGTGAGGAAATGCCTGATCTGGTGGTCTGTGATATCATGATGCCGGAAATGGATGGGAATGAATTGTGTAAACTGATAAAGCAGGATAAGCGTACGGCTCATATTCCGGTAATATTGCTTTCTGCAAAACAGACTACGGAATCGAAAGTGGAAGGATTGAGTATCGGTGCGGATGACTATGTGACGAAACCGTTCAACATGACGATTTTGGTTTTGCGTATCCGGAAACTGATTGAACTGAGCCGTTATAATGCTTCGAAGGGAACTATCGATCCTGCTCCTAGTGAGATTGTCATCACTTCTTTGGACGAGAAGCTGATAGAAAAGGCTATCAAATATGTGGAAGATAATATCTCGCGTAGCGATTTGTCGGTAGAAGAGTTGAGTCGAGAGTTAGGCATGAGCCGTGTGCACTTGTATAAAAAGTTGTTGCAGATAACGGGAAAGACTTCGATAGAATTTATACGTGTCATTCGTTTGAAGCGGGCGGCGCAATTGTTGCGCGACAGTCAGCTCCATGTTTCTGAAATAGCATTTCAGGTAGGCTTTAACAACCCTAAGTATTTCAGCCGTTATTTTAAGGAAGAATTTGGTGTTTTGCCTTCTGCATATCAGGAAAAGGATGGAAAATAACAAATCATACCCTAAACAGAAACATTTGATTAACCTGTAGATTTAAAAATCTCCCTTTTGTAAAACATCTCAAATAGTTGTTTCTTAGTGAAATGCTTAAATTTGCCTACAAGAACAATGTGTATTATTGATGTTTAACTTTAGATATAGGTTATGATTATGAAAAACATTTCTTACTGTTTGCTGGCAGGACTTATTTTCGGTTCCTGCTCCGGGAAGGTGTATGAACAGACAGATAATGGCGTAATTGTGAAGGTTCAGCAGAAAGGAGAGCAGAATGCTCGCCTGGTTCGTTTTCAGGTTATGGGAGATAAGTTAATTCATGTATCTGCTACTCCCGACAGCAAGTTTGCCGATTCAAAGAGCTTGATTATCGTACCTCAGGAAAAACAAACACCGTTTACCGTTTCTCAACAGGGGGATACCATCACTGTCTCTACAAAAGAAATCAAGGCTTTTGTCCTGAGTTCTACCGGTGAAGTCTGGTTTACGGATGAGAATGGCAAAATGATTCTTCAGGAAAATAAAGGTGGAGGAAAAACATTCACTCCTATCGAAGTGGAGGGTACAAAGGGATATTCTATCCGTCAGGTGTTTGAGTCTCCGGAGGATGAGGCTTTTTATGGATTGGGACAGCATCAGTCGGAAGAGTTCAATTATAAAGGAAAGAACGAAGAGCTTTTCCAGTATAATACAAAGGTTTCTGTTCCTTTTATCGTTTCGAATAAGAATTATGGTGTTCTGCTCGACAGTTATTCTCTGTGCCGTTTTGGTAATCCAAATGATTACTCTCAGCTGGGAAAAGTTTTTAAGCTTTACGATAAAGATGGTAAGGAAGGAGCATTGACGGGTACATATGTGCCTGATGAAAAGTCGGGAGCGGAAACGCTGGTACGCCGGGAAGATTCGCTTTATTTTGAGCACTTGAAACGAGAAGACTTGTCGAAGGTGGTAAATCTGCCGGAAAATTTCCCGTTCATGGGAGCGAAAGTTACTTATGAGGGGATGATTGAGCCCTCGCAGACGGGTGAGTTTAAGTTCATCTTGTATTATGCGGGTTATACCAAGGTCTATATTGATAATAAGTTGGTTGTTCCAGAACGTTGGCGTACGGCATGGAATCCGAACAGCTATAAGTTTTCAGTTAATCTGGAAGCTGGAAAAAAGGTGCCTATCAAAGTCGAATGGCTACCGGATGGAGCCGTTTCTTACTCTGGCCTGCGTGTGTTGAGTCCGGTAGATCCGAAAGAGCAGGGCAAGCAGTCGTGGTGGAGCGAAATGACCAAGCAGCTTGATTATTATTTTATAGCCGGCGATGATATGGATGATGTAATCAGCGGTTATCGTACGTTGACCGGAAAGGCGCCTATCATGCCTAAATGGGCTATGGGATTCTGGCAGAGTCGTGAAAAGTATAATACTTCAGATGAAATGTTGGGGGCCTTGAAAGGTTTCCGAGATCGGAATATTCCTATTGATAATATCGTGCTCGACTGGTTGCATTGGACGGAAAATGCGTGGGGAAGTCATGAGTTCGATAAGAAACGTTTCCCTGATCCGAAAGCAATGGTCGATTCCATTCATGCAATGCATGGTCGGATGATGGTTTCCGTATGGCCGAAGTTCTATGTTACTACCGAGCACTACAAAGAATTTGATAAGAACGGATGGATCTATCAGCAGTCTGTTAAAGATAGCCTGAAGGACTGGGTAGGTCCGGGTTACCATTATGGTTTCTACGATGCTTACGATGCCGATGCACGCAAGTTGTTCTGGAAGCAGATGTATGATCATTATTATCCGCTGGGAATTGATGCTTGGTGGATGGATGCCAGCGAACCAAACATCCGAGATTGTACCGACATGCAATATCGCAAGGACTTGTGTGGACCTACGGCTTTGGGACCTTCAACCGAATATTTCAATGCGTATGCACTGATGAACGCGGAAGCTATTTACGATGGTCAGCGCGGAGTGGATAACAATAAGCGTGTGTTCTTGTTGACTCGTTCCGGATTTGCCGGATTGCAGCGCTATTCTACAGCTACATGGAGCGGTGATATTGCTACCCGTTGGGAGGATATGAAAGCTCAGATTACGGCTGGACTGAATTATGCGATAAGTGGCATTCCTTACTGGACCATGGATATTGGTGGGTTCTGTGTCGAGAATCGTTATGTAGCCGGACAACAGCAGTGGAATGCAACGAAAACGGAAAATGCCGATTACAAGGAATGGCGTGAACTGAATGCGCGCTGGTATCAGTTTGGAGCATTCTGTCCGTTGTATCGTGCGCACGGACAATATCCGTTCCGTGAAATTTGGGAAATCGCTCCCGAAGGTCATCCGGCTTACAACTCGGTTGTTTATTATTCTAAACTCCGTTATCGTCTGATGCCGTATATCTATTCTTTGGCAGGTATGACGTGGTTTAACGATTATACGATTATGCGTCCGCTGGTAATGGACTTTACGGATGATACAAACGTAAACAATATAGGCGACCAGTTTATGTTCGGTCCGTCGTTTATGGTTTCTCCGGTTTATCATTACGGCGACAGAAATCGTGAGGTTTATTTCCCGAAATCGGCAGGATGGTACGATTTCTATACGGGTAAGTTCCAGGCTGGTGGCGAAAAGAAAGCAGTAGATGCTCCTTATGAACGTATCCCGTTGTTCGTTCGCGCTGGCTCAATTGTTCCTTTCGGACCGGAGATTCAGTATACGGATGAAAAGAAAGCCGATTATATCAAGTTGTATGTTTATCAGGGTGCCGATGCGGCATTTACCTTGTATGAGGATGAAGGTGTGAACTATAACTACGAGCAGGGTAAGTATACCATGATTCCGATAGCTTACAATGAGGCAAAGAAGCAGTTGGTTATCGGAGATCGGAAGGGAGAGTTCGACGGTATGCTGAAAGAGCGTACGTTCGAAATCATTCAGGTGAACGCTGACAGCCCGAAACCTTTTGATATGAATGCCAAAGGTATTGTCGTGAAATATAACGGAACATCACAAACTATTCAATTGTAAAAGATGAATCGTAAGTTAACTCAAACTGTTATTATGGGAGTATGCTGCATGCTTTTTCTGGGGGCGTGCAGCTCTCTCTCTTCTGAGTCTCGGGAAAGACTGAGCTTTAATGATGGGTGGCTTTTTTCCTTGGCGGATGATTCACTGGCTGCACGACCGGAATTTGTCGATTCGGGCTGGAGAAAGTTGAACTTGCCGCACGACTGGGCTATCGAGGGTGACTTCAGTCAGGATAATCCTTCGGGTACAGGTGGAGGAGCTTTGCCGGGAGGTGTCGGATGGTATCGGAAAACTTTCGTAGCAGAGAACAAGGATAAAGGAAAACATTTCCGTATCGAGTTCGACGGAGTGTATATGAATTCGGAAGTTTTCATTAATGGTACTTGTTTGGGAAAACGCCCCTATGGATATATTTCGTTCAGTTATGATCTGACTCCCTATCTGAAATGGGGGGAAAAGAATGTAATAGCCGTACGTGTAGATAATGCGGAACAACCTAATTCTCGCTGGTATTCTGGCTGCGGCATCTATCGTAATGTGTGGTTGCTGAAGACAGGAGATGTATGTGTGGCAGAATGGGGTACATATGTCACGACGGCAAAGGTTGACGGACAGGGTGCTTCCTTGAATCTGGTTACGACCTTGGAGAATACAGGCAAGGAGAATGCTGATGTAACTGTACGCTCTGTTTTGAAAGATGCTGAAGGAAAAGAAGTCGCTCAGGTAGAATCTCCGGCGAATGTAGTTGCCGAGAAGTCGGCGGAGATTGCTCAAAAGCTGCAAGTTACCTCTCCTCAGTTATGGGATGTGGAGCATCCTTATCTCTATTCTTTGGTGACTGAGGTGATGAAAGGCGGACAGTGCGTAGACCGTTATGTAACGCCTGTGGGTATCCGTACGTTCTCTTTCGATGCTACAAAAGGATTTGTATTGAACGGCAAGCCGACAAAAATAAACGGTGTTTGCATGCACCACGACTTAGGATGCTTGGGAGCAGCCGTTAACGTTCGTGCCATGGAACGCCAGTTGCAGATGTTGAAAGAAATGGGATGTAACGGCATTCGCTGTTCTCATAATCCTCCGGCTCCGGAGTGGCTCGACTTGTGCGACCGTATGGGCTTTATCGTGATGGATGAGGCTTTTGATATGTGGCGCAAGAAGAAGACGGCCTACGATTATTCACGATATTTCAATGAGTGGCATGAACGGGATTTGCACGATTTTATTCTTCGTGACCGTAATCATCCGTCTGTATTCATGTGGAGTATCGGCAATGAGGTCTTGGAACAATGGAGTGATGCACAGGCTGATACACTTTCGCTGGAAGAGGCGAATCTGATTTTGAACTTCGGACATTCGGCCGATATGCTGGCGAAAGAAGGGGAGGTGAGTGTAAATTCCTTGCTGACTAAAAAAATGGCTGATTTTGTAAAGGCGCTGGATCCTACTCGTCCGGTCACTGCTGGCTGTAACGAACCGAATCCGGCGAATCATCTGTTCCGTTCCGAAGCTTTGGATATTATCGGTTATAACTATCACAATGTCAATATACCTGACGTTCCCCGTAACTTTCCCGGCAAGCCGTTTATCATAACGGAAAGCAATTCGGCCTTGATGACGCGTGGATATTACCGGATGCCGAGTGACGAAATGTTTATCTGGCCGGAACGCTGGGACAAACCTTTCTACGATGCTACGTTTGCCTGCTCTTCGTACGACAACTGTCATGCTCCGTGGGGAAACACACACGAAGAGAATTTGTTGCTGACAAAGAAGAATGATTTTATCAGCGGGCAGTATGTATGGACTGGATTCGATTATATCGGTGAGCCTACTCCTTATGGATGGCCTGCCCGAAGCTCTTATTTTGGAATTATTGACTTGGCAGGTTTCCCGAAGGATGTCTATTATTTATACCAGTCGGAATGGAGTAACAAGCAGGTCTTGCATCTTTTCCCGCATTGGAACTGGACGGCTGGTCAGGATGTAGATATGTGGTGCTATTACAATCAGGCAGACGAGGTAGAACTGTTTGTGAACGGGAAGTCACAAGGTGTAAAGGCTAAAGATGAAAACCATCTACATGTTGTCTGGCGTGTGAAGTATGAACCGGGTAGTGTGAAGGTTGTAGCACGGAAAGACGGAAAGGTTGTAGGTGAAAAAGAGATTCGGACTGCCGGAGAACCGAAAAAGATTCGTCTGACTCCTGATCGGAATACGTTGAATGCGGATGGAAAGGACTTGAGTTTTGTAACGGTAGAAATTGTGGATGCAGAAGGTAATTTGTGTCCTCTCGCGGATAATCTGGTACATTTTGAAGTAGAGGGTAATCTTTTTATAGCAGGTGTTGACAATGGAAGTCAGACTTCGATGGAACGTTTCAAGGATAATAAACGTAAGGCTTTCAATGGCAAGTGTCTGGTTGTTCTGCAAAATGACGGAAAGGCTGGAGCTGCTCGCCTGAAGGCTGTGGCCGAAGGTCTGGAAGATGCCGTTGTAGAGATTGTTTCAGAATGACACTAATTGGATTTTGTTTAAACTAAGATATAGATATTATGAAAAAGACCTTTTTGATTATAGGACTGCTAACGGCTGCTTTGGCTCCTGTAAAGGCTCAGAATGCAGCAGAAATACCTGTTTATCTGGACGACAAGCAACCACTGGAACTGAGAGTTCAGGATGCCTTGAAGCGTATGACTTTGGAGGAAAAGACCCGATTGAGTTATGCTCAAGGTAAATTCAGCTCGCCGGGCTGTCCTCGTCTGGGAATTCCTGAACTATGGATGAGTGATGGTCCTCATGGAGTTCGTGCCGAAATCAACTGGAACGACTGGGGATATGCCGGATGGACAAGCGACAGTTGTACGGCTTTTCCTGCGTTGACTTGTCTGGCTGCAAGCTGGAATCCGTCTTTGGCTGCTCAGTATGGAAAGGCTATCGGCGAAGAAGCCCGTTACCGTAAGAAGGATGTGCTGTTGGGACCGGGTGTGAACATCTATCGTACGCCTCTCAATGGCCGTAACTTTGAATATATGGGAGAGGATCCTTATCTGGCTTCCGAAATGTGTGTACCTTATATTCAGGGAGTACAGAAAAACGGAGTTGCTGCCTGCGTGAAACATTATGCCTTGAATAATCAGGAACTCTGGCGCGGACATATTGACGTGCAGGTTAGCGACCGTGCACTGTACGAGATTTATCTGCCGGCATTTAAGGCGGTTGTGCAGCGTGGCGGCGTCTGGAGTATCATGGGAGCATATAATAAGGTACGTGGCATGCATGCTGCTCATCATAAGCTCCTGAACAATGAAATTCTGAAAGGTGAATGGGGGTTCGACGGATGCGTGATAACCGACTGGGGAGCTGCGCACGATACGTACGAAGCTGCTATGTATGGACTGGATATCGAAATGGGGTCATATACTAACGGTCTGACTTCGGAATCTGAATTTGGTTACGATGACTATTATCTGGGAAAGAATTACCTGAAGATGGTAAAGGAAGGAAAAATTCCAATGGACGTGGTCAACGATAAGGCAGCCCGCGTATTGCGATTGATTTTCCGTACTTCGATGAACCGTCAGAAACCTTTTGGCTCAATGACAAATGAAGCTCACGAGCAGGCTGCTTATCGGGTGGCAACGGAAGGTATTGTGCTTTTGAAAAACGAGGCGCAGAAAAAGAAAATGCCTTTATTGCCTCTTTCTCCCGATAGCTATAAAAAAGTACTGGTTGTGGGAGATAATGCAACACGCAACCTGATGCAGGGAGGAGGTTCATCCGAACTGAAAGTAAAGAAGGTGATCTCTCCGCTGGACGGACTGAAGAAATATTTTGGCGACCGCATTGTGTATGCACAAGGGTATGCAGCCGGTCGTCCGATGTATGGACGCGAGGAAAAGATTCCTCAGGCTACAATGGACTCATTGCGGAATGATGCTGTAGCAAAGGCAGCGCAGGCGGATTTGGTTATCTTTATCGGGGGACTGAATAAAAATCATTTTCAGGACTGTGAAGGAGGTGACCGTCTGACTTTCGGATTGCCTTTCGGTCAGAACGAACTGATTGAAGAGCTGCTGAAAGCCAATAAAAATCTGGTAGCCGTCATCGTAAGTGGTAATGCTGTCGAAATGCCGTGGGTAAAAGAAGTACCTTCCATTGTTCAGTCGTGGTATCTGGGCTCGATAGGTGGCGATGCACTGGCCGATGTCTTAACTGGAAAGGTAAACCCCAGCGGAAAACTTCCTTTCTCATATCCGGCAAAATTGAAAGATTGTCCGGCACATTTCTATGGCGAAATGAGCTATCCGGGCGACAGCATCAAGCAGGAATACAAAGAAGATATTCTGGTAGGTTATCGCTGGTATGATACCAAGAAGATTAAACCGCTCTTCCCCTTTGGCTATGGACTGAGTTACACTACTTACAAGTACAGCAAACCTGTCCTGTCGGCTAAGCAGATGAAGGCTGGAGAAACCTTGTCGGTATCGGTGAAGGTCAAGAATACCGGAGCTGTTGCTGGAAAGGAAACCGTTCAATTGTATATTGGTGATGAAAAATGTTCTTTGCTTCGTCCGCTGAAAGAACTGAAGGGATTCCAGAAAGTGGAACTTCAGCCGGGTGAGGAAAAAGAAATTACTTTCACCATCAAGCCGGAAGACTTGCAATTCTTCGACGACAGCAAACATCAATGGGTAGTTGAGCCGGGTAAATTCAAAGCTTATGTATCATCGTCTTCTGCCGATGTACGCAATACTGTAGAGTTCGAATATTTGTAATTTGTTACGCGTTATATTGTTTAGGTGTACTTCCTTCACGCTAATGGTGGTTAGTATTCGTGCCGGATGTTTCTTGCTTTTGCCGAAACATCCGGCATTCTTTTTGCCTTTGACAGCAAAAAATCCCGGCAAACATGTTGAATCGATAACATGTTGCCGGGACGTTACTGTCGGTTTCAGACTATATAAATAATGAGCTTGCTATTTTAGCGGATAACTGCTTCTGACCGATGTGATAGCCGGGGCTTGTGAAGCTGTCGACTTACGTGTACAATAGTTGAATGTCGTTGATTTTTCGCCGCTGAATGACTGCCATTTCAAGGTCAGCTTGACCGTCTTGCCTTCTGTATCGGGTAGTCCGTCCAGCTTGAATGCAACCAGCGCATCACCATAGCTTCCAGATGTGTCACCAAATGCATTGTGTCTGAATTCCACTTCGTACGGATTTTCCGGATTGTTACTTTTCAGCAGATTGACATAGTGTGCCTGTGACGAGTTTCCCCACACCGTACGAAAACGTAAGGTCAAGTATCCGTCTTCAGCAATGTTTACCCAGTCGTTGACAATTTCTACCGGATCGGTACCATATGTCTGGTCGTTTTCTTCGCCCAGATCTGGAGCTATCGGTTTGGTCAGGATGCTGTCTATCCAGTTGATTTGTACAGCTTTTGTATACGCTCCACTCGGTTCATTTACTTCTTCGATGTTGGCTATAGCACGTACCTCCTTATCTCCGAAGGGAGATGAGCTATAATTTACCGGTAGTAACGTGGTATTGTCATCCAGTTGCAGATAGAATGTATTGTCTGTATCGGTTTTTACTGTAACCAGTGCGTTGGGAACATTTAATTGATAGTAATTGTTGTCGTCATCGTCCAGACACGACTGTAATCCGATAATACTGGTTATAGCTGCTGCTATCATCAATCCTTTGCGGAAAGAAAAAAGAGTTTTCATGATTATTTTGCTTTAGTTGAATATTAAAGTTTTCTTTTTTACTCTTTAAATGGCTGATTGTTATAAATCCTGCACGAGAAAAAGTTAAATTTATTCAATAATCTGCCTGCTTGTATTCATTGTCCGGCTCGTTGTTGTGACTTTCATTAATTCTTAATATCTTGCATTTTTATTCATTTTCTGATCTAAATAATAAGAATGTTATGAAGAATACTGTCAAAGTAAACGCAATGATGTTAGGAAGCTTGTGCTTGCTGTCGGCTTGCAACGGAGTAAATATAGAAGGTGCATGGGTAGAGCCTGTGCCGGGCATGGAAGAAATGCAGCAGGGATTTGTGCTTGCTCCCGGAGGTAAGGCGTCTTCCATCAATATGGCTACGCTTCAATATGAATCGTGGAAAGAGGAAAAAGGGATGCTTATTCTTTCGGGCAGAAGCATAGGCAATCATCAGACCGTACCTTTTTCTGATACGCTACAGATAAAAAGTTTGTCGGAACAGACCTTAACCCTTGAGAGAGAAGGGGTGTCATATACTTATTCGAGGACAACGGAAAGCCTCGTAGAGCAGGGCCGGCAAAACGTTTCGGAAATGCAGACGAAGCGAGTGGAAGGACGGCTCATAATCGGTCATGAGGTCTATTCGTTCGTTGCCGACGGAGATACAGCCGACTATTGGGTGATAGACAAAAGCGGTGAGCTTGAAAAACAGTACGATGAACTGACCAAGGGACAGAAAAATGGTACACCCGTGCATGCCGTGCTGGAAGTAAAGGATATGGGAAAGTCGGACGAAGGATTCGCTGCCGAATACGACGGTGTATTGCACGTTACGAAAGTCTGCGAGCTGTCGGCCGATTAAGATTGTTTTGAGTCTTTTCGTCCCACAATCTGCTGCCATACGTTCAGGCTACTGCGAATAATACCTTGAAAGCAGTCTGCAAGTTTAGCAATCTCTGGTTTACACAAGAAAAGGTTCTGTTGTAAATGCTGTGTTCCGTTTATTGCCAATCGGGCTTTTTTAGATATATTTATACGTGCAGATTATTTTGTTTTCTGGAAATGTTCTACTTTTGGGGTACCGTTTTATGGTATTTATGAATTGTAAAATTCAAGAAGCGAACTTTATGAAACAGATTAAGTGTATTGGTATCCTGACATCAGGAGGTGATGCGTCAGGAATGAATGCAGCAATTCGTGCTGTGACACGTAGTGCTATTTGCAACGGTTATACGGTAAAGGGCATCTACAGAGGGTATGAAGGTTTGATTCGGAATGAGATTAAGGAGCTCACGACGCAGGATGTAAGTAGTATTATTCAGCGAGGAGGTACTATCTTGAAAACGGCACGTTCAAAGGACTTTATGACTCCCGAAGGACGTAAGGTTGCGTACGACAATATGGTAGCCGCAGGTATCGACGCCTTGGTTATCATTGGTGGAAACGGTTCACTGACCGGAGCACGTATATTTGCCAATGAATATGATGTACCGTGTATCGGTTTGCCGGGAACCATCGACAACGACTTGTACGGTACCGATTCTACTATCGGATATGATACAGCACTAAATACAATTGTAGAGTGTGTGGATAAGATTCGTGATACGGCTACTTCGCACGACCGTATTTTCTTTGTGGAAGTTATGGGACGTGATGCCGGTTTCCTGGCACAGAACAGTGCGATTGCTTCGGGTGCGGAAGCTGCCATTATCCCCGAAGACCAGACAGATGTCGACCAGCTTGAGAAGTTTATCGGCCGTGGTTTCCGTAAGTCGAAGAACAGTAGTATCGTAATTGTATCGGAAGCTCCGAAAAATGGCGGTGCTATGTATTATGCTGAACGCGTGAAGAACGAGTATCCGCAGTACGATGTACGTGTAACCATCTTAGGACATTTACAGCGAGGTGGTTCTCCAAGTGCTTACGACCGTATTCTGGCAAGCCGTCTGGGCGTGGGAGCTATCGAAGCATTGAAGGAAGACCAGCGTAACGTTATGATTGGTATCCGCAATGACAAGATAGTATACGTTCCATTCTCGGAAGCTATCAAGAAAGACAAGCCGCTGGATAAGTCGTTGATAAAAGTGCTCGATGAGCTTTCTATCTGATAAAGTTTTTTAATGCGCCACAGGTTATGCAGGTTCCGCTTGGGTGGAAACGTACAAGACCTGTGGCGCTTTTTTTATGCGGTCAGAAATTTCAGAATATCTTCGGTGCGGTCGGCTATGAAGTCGGGATGATAAGCCTCCAGTTCCGTGCGTGGACGGAATCCCCAGCTTACACCTATGGTTGTTACACCGGCATTTATTCCGGTTTGCATGTCTACACATGAATCTCCCAGATAAACCACTTCTTCTTTCTTTACTCCAGTCTTTTCAATAATCTCGAATATTACAGTCGGATCGGGCTTGGCAGGTACTCCTTCTCGCTGTCCGAATATCTGCACAAAGTCTATTTCCGGAAAATATTGCTTGATCAGTTTGTAGGTCGCCTCCTGATACTTGTTGGAAGCAACAGCCAGCATCATGCCTCTTTGCTGTAACGTATCCAGCACGTTGACGATACCCGGATAGGGACGGCTGAGGTCAGCGTTGTGTACATTATAATAAGGAACAAACAGGGAACGTATTTTCTGGACGTTGGCTTCACTGCGTTCACTTTCCGGCAGGGCACGTTCAAAAAGCTTGTTGATACCGTTTCCTACAAAGTAGCGGTAGGCATCTGTATCGTGTGTGGGGTATCCACATTCGCGCAACGCGTAGTTAGTGGCTCCTGCGAGGTCGGCTATCGTGTTGAGCAACGTTCCGTCGAGGTCGAAAATAGCTAGTTTCTTCATCATTTCATTTCTTGTTTTTGTTCGTGCAAAGATATAATAAATGAGTGAATAATGTCCTTTTAGAAGGAAAAAGCGCTTGTTTGCAGGCTGTATGCGGAGGCTGGATTCATTTCCGGGCAGAAATGAATGAAAACGTGGGCGGAAACCAGAGAAAACGTCGGGACGTTTTTTTGAAATTTGTACAAAAGATTTTAGAATTTGTACAAATTTTCCGAAGGCTTTGCCGGAGAGTTGCCAAAGGAAGGACGAAACTTTTTCAGAGTGTAGGCATTTTATTTGTTCGGGTGGAGTAAAAATAGTAATTTAGAGGCTGACTAACCATCTGGATGTAGGCAAGCCGGTGGATGATAGAAAAAGAAAGTTTTGTTGATCCTGAGTTAACCTTGATAGACAACTGGTATGAAGAACAAGTTACAAAATACCTTTGGGTGTTTCTTTTTGGTGATACTGATGTTATTGCCCGTACGTAGAGTATATGCCCAATCGGAGGATTTTGCTACATGGACTGGCGTGAAAGTCAGTCATAAAGTTGCTCCTCGGTGGAGCCTTTCTGCGGCAACCGAGTTCCGTTCGAAGGATCATTTGAAAAAAGCCGACCGTGTGAGCTTGAATCTGGGAGCTTCCTGCGATGTACTGTCCTTTTTGAAAATTTCGGGAATATACGAATTGCACTACCGGAACAGAGGCTGTGACGGATGGAAATTCAGGCATCGTTACCTGATAGGACCTCAGGCAAGTGTGAAGGGCGGTAACTTTAAGTTTTCCTTGCGTGAGTATTTCCAGCAGACCATCTCCGAAGGGGAGGCGGAGAGCAGGCTCCGTTCGCGTATCAAAGCCGAGTATGTGCCGACATCGTGGACGCTCCATCCTTATTTTTCTGCGGAACTTTACCAGCCGATAGGAGGGGAGGCCTTTTTCAGTATAGCGCGCATGCGTTACCGTCCGGGAATAAACGTCAGAATCTCACAGAAATGTTCGTGTGACGTATTTTACTGCCGGCAGTATGAACCGGTACGTTCCATCAACATTGTGGGACTGGAGTTTTTGGTCAGGTTCTGACGGATGCGTCACAGCACGACGATTGTTTGCGGGTGCGGGAGAATAAAAAGGGAAGCGGATGTTTTTCTATGGGAAGAACTTTCTGTACCTTTGCTGATAGTAATACTTAAAATAGTTGGAAAGATGAATTTTCTGGAATTGGTAAAAGCACGTCATTCGGTGAGAAGCTATGTAGAGCGCCCGATAGAACAAAGTAAACTGGATTATATATTGGAATGTGTGCGTCTGGCACCGTCGGCAGTGAACTTCCAGCCGTGGAAGTTTGCGGTTGTGACCGAGAAGAACCTGCTGGATGCTGTGAAATCGACTTATCCTCGCGAGTGGATCAAGACGGCACCTTGTATCATTGTAGCGTGCGGTAATCACGATGCGGCATGGCACCGCAAACTGGATGATAAGGATCATACCGATGTAGATGTAGCTATTGCAGTAGAACACCTGTGTCTGGCTGCGACAGAGCAGGGACTCGGTTCATGCTGGGTATGCAACTTCGATGTTCCCCGTTGCAGGGAAATACTGGGATTATCCGAAAATTGGGAACCGATAGCTTTGATTCCGCTGGGTTATGCCGATTCCCAAAACATTCCGGAGAAGACTCGTAAACCTCTTCAGGATATTTTATTCTGATAAATTTACATTATTTAATAGGGGATATTTACGAATTGTAATTTGAATCTGTAATTTTGGAACACTCTTTAGAATTTCGTATTCTGGAGAGTGTTTTTATATTATAACTTAATTAAAATATTATTATGGAGAACATCGGAATAGGATTATTGTTGATGGTCGTCGGAATGTGTACCGTCTTCTTGATTCTTCTGATTGTTATCTGGCTAAGTCAGTTCCTCATTTCTGTAGTGAATAAAATAGCTCCTGAAGAAGCGCCGAAGAAAAAGCCTGTCTCAAGCGGACCTTCTACGGATGCTGGAGCAATGGATGCTATCAAAGCTGCTGTGGATATCTTGACTGCCGGTAAAGGTCAGGTGATAAAGATTGAAAAATTGAAATGATTCTGTTTTAAGAAAAACACATTACTTGCACAATGGAAAAAGAAGTAAAATTTAGTCTGGTCTTTCGTGATATGTGGCAGAGCGCAGGAAAATATGTGCCCCGCGTAGACCAGTTGGTAAAGGTGGCCCCGGCCATTATCGAAATGGGGTGTTTCGCTCGTGTTGAAACAAATGGGGGCGGTTTTGAACAAGTTAACCTGCTTTTTGGAGAAAACCCAAATAAAGCTGTACGTGAGTGGACGAAACCGTTCCACGAAGCAGGAATTCAGACACACATGCTCGACCGTGCGTTGAACGGTTTGCGAATGAGTCCGGTACCTGCCGACGTACGTAAATTGTTTTACAAAGTAAAGAAGGCACAGGGTACGGATATCACTCGTACATTCTGTGGACTGAATGATGTTCGCAATATTATTCCTTCTATCGGCTATGCACACGATGCCGGAATGATTTCACAATGTTGCTTGTGTATCACCTACTCACCGGTACATACGGTAGAATACTACCTGGATATGGCTAAGAAACTGATTGAAGCCGGATGTGACGAAATCTGTATTAAAGATATGGCAGGTATCGGACGTCCGTTTTTTTTAGGCAAAATCGTAGCCGGTATCAAGCAGATTAAGAAAGACATCACCATTCAGTATCACTCTCATGCCGGACCGGGCTTCAACATGGCTTCTATTCTGGAAGTATGTAAGGCTGGTTGCGATTATGTAGATGTTGGTATGGAACCTCTGTCATGGGGTACAGGACATGCCGATGTCATCAGTGTGCAGGCAATGCTGAAGGATGCCGGTTTCAAGGTTCCTGAAATCAATATGCATGCTTACATGAAGGTACGTTCACTCATTCAGGAATTTATGGATGATTTCCTGGGATTGTACATCAGTCCGCGTAACCGTCTGATGAACTCCTTGCTGATTGGTCCGGGACTGCCGGGTGGTATGATGGGTAGCTTGATGGCCGATCTGGAAACCAACTTGGAGTCTATCAATAAGTATAAGGCAAAACGTAACTTGCCGTTCATGACACAGGATGAATTGCTCATCAAGCTGTTCAACGAAGTTTCTTACGTATGGCCGCGTGTCGGTTATCCGTGCTTGGTTACTCCGTTCAGCCAGTATGTAAAGAACCTTGCCATGATGAATGTTATCCAGATGGAGAAAGGTAAGGAACGCTGGGGTATGATTGCCGATGATATCTGGGATATGATCTTGGGTAAGGCAGGACAGTTGCCTGGCAAGCTGGCTCCTGAAATTGTCGAAAAGGCCGAACGCGAAGGTCGTAAGTTCTTTACTGGCAATCCGCAGGATAATTATCCGGATCAGCTGGAGAAATACCGTCAGATGATGTGGGAAAAGAAATGGGATACCGGACAGGACGACGAAGAATTGTTCGAGTATGCTATGCACCCGGCTCAATATGAAGCTTACAAGAGTGGCAAGGCAAAAGCTGATTTCCTGGAAGACGTAAAGAAACGTCGTGCAGCCAAGGAAGAAGTACACATGGCAAACGATCAGACCAAGATCCTGACGGTCGACGTCAACGGACAGCCGTATCGTGTGACAGTAGCCTTTGGTGATGTCAATCCGGCAACCTTGCATGGTGCTCAGGCTGGTGCTTCCGACGGACAGGCAGCTGCGGCTCCGGCAGGCGAAGGCAAGGAAATACTTTCACCGCTGGAAGGTAAGTTCTTCCTGACCAAGAACGCTCAGGAAACTCCATTGAAGGTGGGCGACAAGGTTAATCAGGGTGATGTTATTTGTTATGTGGAAGCCATGAAGACGTACAATGCAATACGTGCCGAGTTTAGCGGAACGATCACTGCTATTTGTGCTAATTCGGGTGATGCTGTATCAGAAGATGATGTATTAATGAAGATATTATAATGGAAGATATATTTGCAAGATTATATGATATGACTGCGTTCAGCAACATAGTTGCCGACCCGCGGTTTCTCATCATGTATGCCATTGCCTTTATACTCCTTTATCTGGGTATCAAGAAACAGTATGAACCGCTGTTGCTGGTACCGATAGCTTTCGGGGTATTGCTTGCTAACTTCCCCGGTGGCGATATGGGAGTGATTCAGGCCGATGAAAATGGCATGGTGATGGTGAATGGAGTGATGAAGAACATCTGGGAAATGCCGTTGCATGAAATTGCTCACGACCTGGGCTTGATGAACTTCATCTATTATATGTTAATCAAGACGGGATTCCTTCCTCCTATCATCTTTATGGGTGTAGGTGCGTTGACCGACTTTGGTCCGATGTTGCGTAACCTTCGTCTTTCTATATTTGGTGCGGCTGCACAGTTGGGTATCTTTGCCGTGTTGCTGGTTGCCATTCTGATGGGCTTCACTCCGAAAGAAGCTGCTTCACTGGGTATCATCGGTGGTGCCGACGGTCCGACTGCCATCTTTACTACGATCAAGCTGGCTCCTCACTTGCTGGGTCCTATCGCTATTGCGGCTTATTCGTACATGGCGCTAGTTCCGGTTATCATTCCGCTGGTAGTTCGTATCTGGTGTACCAAGAAGGAACTTTCCATCAATATGAAGGAACAGGAGAAGAAATATCCTTCGAAGACAGAAATCAAGAACTTGCGTGTTCTGAAGATCTTGTTCCCTATCGTAGTTACAACTATTGTAGCTTTGTTTGTTCCGAGTGCTGTACCTTTGATCGGTATGCTGATGTTCGGTAACCTGGTAAAGGAAATCGGTACCAATACATCCCGTTTGTTCGATGCTGCTTCCAATAGTATCATGAATGCAGCAACGATTTTCCTGGGTATTTCGGTTGGTGCAACCATGACGACAGATGCGTTCCTGAACTGGACTACCATCGGTATCGTAATTGGTGGTTTCCTTGCTTTTGCATTGTCTATATCAGGTGGTATCTTGTTTGTAAAGGTTGTCAATCTCTTTACCAAGAAGAAGATTAATCCGCTGATTGGTGCTACCGGACTGAGTGCTGTGCCTATGGCAAGTCGTGTGGCAAATGAAATAGCCCTGAAGTACGATCCGAAGAACCATGTGCTTCAGTATTGTATGGCAAGTAATATTTCGGGGGTTATCGGTTCGGCTGTCGCAGCCGGTGTGCTGATCTCATTCCTGGGATAAGGTTTGATTTTTACTATTAATATTTAAGAACTCCTTTTATATGCTGCGTGAGGGCAGGTATAGAAGGAGTTCTTGTTTTTTCCTCTGCCTCATGCAGCGCTAATTTGTCTTATTAGGGAGATATGGTTTAATAGCTGCATTTATTTTATACGTTTACCTTTAAGAGGAGATAGGTTCATGTTGCACAGATAGCCGCAATTTAGATGGATAATCCTTTTAGAATATACATGGTAAGGAGGACTGTTATCCATGAAATGAATTCAAGAGAAAGCCTAAAAAGCTCTTTAGAATGCACGTGAAGGAGTGACTTCTACTTTGGAAAATAGCGGTGTTCTTGTATGTACCGGAGTAGAAAGTTACAGGAGGAATACCTTGGCTTACCGTAAGACTAGGGGGAATGAAGCAGGATAAAACAGTGTCTGAGAAATAAAAAAGGCTGTTTCAAATTTTTTGTCTTTGAAACAGCCTTGTATAAACTCTTATAATGTAGGAATTTTAGCCTAGATTATTTGTCGCCACGGATAGCAGCAATACCCGGAAGAACTTTACCTTCGATAGCTTCCAGCAAAGCACCACCACCTGTAGAGATGTAAGAAACCTGATCAGCCATACCGAACTTGTTGATACAAGCTACAGAGTCACCACCACCAATCAGTGAGAAGGCACCTTCTTTAGTTGCTTCTGCGATAGCTTCAGCGATTGCCTTAGAACCACCAGCGAAGTTGTCGAATTCGAATACACCGGCAGGACCGTTCCACAGGATAGTCTTAGCACCCTTGATTGCTTCTTTGAATTCTTCGCGAGTCTTAGGACCTGCATCCAATCCCATCCATCCGTCAGGAATGTTCTTGTCGTCGCAAACCTGAGTATTGGCATCGTTTGCAAATTTATCAGCAGCGATACAGTCGCAACCCAAAACCAAGTTAACACCTTTAGCTTTAGCTTTAGCGATGATATCCAGAGCCAGATCCAGTTTGTCATCTTCTACCAATGAGTTACCGATGTGACCACCCTGAGCTTTAGCGAATGTAAATGCCATACCACCACAAAGAATCAGGTTGTCTACTTTGTCCATCAAGTTTTCGATGATACCGATCTTAGTAGAAACTTTAGAACCACCCATGATAGCAGTGAACGGACGTTTGATATCTTTCAAAACGTTGTCTACAGCTTTTACTTCTTTTTCCATCAGGTAACCCAACATCTTGTGGTCTGCATCGAAGTAATCAGCGATAACAGCTGTAGAAGCATGTTTACGGTGAGCAGTACCGAAAGCATCCATTACATAGCAGTCAGCGTAAGAAGCCAAAGTCTTAGCAAATTCTTTCTGACGAGCTTTCATTTCTTTCTTAGCATCTTCGTATGCAGGATCTTCTTTTTCGATACCTACAGGTTTGCCTTCTTCTTCAGGATAGAAACGAAGGTTTTCGAGCAACAATACTTCACCCGGTTTCAATGCAGCAGCAGCGTCCTGAGCTTTTGCACAGTCTGGAGCGAATTTAACAGGAGTACCCAGAGCAGCAGCAACAGCGTCTACAATCTGGCTCAAAGAATATTTAGCGTTTACTTTACCTTTTGGCTTACCCATGTGTGACATGATAATCAAAGCACCACCGTCTGCCAAGATTTTCTTCAGAGTAGGCAGAGCACCACGGATACGAGTATCGTCAGTAATTTTACCTTCTTCGTTCAAAGGTACGTTGAAGTCAACGCGAACGATTGCCTTCTTTCCGGCAAAGTTGAATTTGTCAATAGTCATCATAATCTCAATATTTTTGTTTAAAGTTGTTTGTAATCTTGCTTTGAGTTGCAGCGCAAAGTTAAGAAAAAAATGTGACTGCTGTAAAAATGTGGAGATTATTTTGTCTGTATATGTTATTTTATATAAAATATCCAAATGGAATATTTAATGCAGCTACAGATTTATGTACAAAATGATATATCCTAGCTATCGCATTAGAAATTATAGTTCAGACTCAATCCGAATACTTTGTTGGTACGGCTGTATACGTCTGTTCCTTTCATGCCGGTACTGTTATAGCTTGCCAGCGTCTTGGTATAGTCGTCGTAATTGGTCCAGAAGTACGCAACATCGATGCTCCATGCCGCATTGAAATTGATACGTGCACCAAATCCCAACGAGTAGGAACTACAGTAAAAGCTGGTGTCTGTCTGAAAATCATCGCTAAGTCCGTAGCTTGTCTTCTGGAAACCTCCACTTATGGTTAGTTCCTTGATGATATCCCATTCCAGACCAGCCAGGTATTCATGTGTTCCATGTGTCAGTGTTTTCTGGCGGTCGTTCAGCATACCGGCATGTTTGTCATCGAAGAAGTGATATTCTACAGAAGCACGCAAGTTCGGTAGTATTTCATATCCGGCCGCTACGCTCAACATGGCAGGTATGTCGCTGGGAGTTTGCTCTCCGTTGGCATAGGGCTTTAATACCTCAGCCGGAACAGCTTCGGGCGCTTCCAGCTTATGAGTCTGGTTTTCAATGTTTAAGTTTGTGATAAATTCATATTTAGCTCCGAAATTCCACTTTCCGAGTTTGGCATCTATACCGATAATAGGTGTAATACCCCATCCGCTCTGGTCGCAGTCTAAGGCCAGATTGGCAATATCCATACCTCCCATTTGAGGAATGTCCTTTTTAAAGGTTGCGGTCAGGTAACCTTCGTATCCGCTTTTTACATAGTTCATACGCCCCCCTGCAAAAACACCGAGCCAGTCATTGATTCGGTAACTCAAGCCTAACTGTACACCGTAGATGTATTGTTTGCCATCCATAGCCGTATTAATTGTATATTTGTCCGGTGTGATTTGCTGTTGGTACAGCATGCCGATAGCCAGCGCATTGAACATAGGCAGTCCATTGTCGAAAGAGGCTTTTCCTCCGCCACCCGTTACGGCAAAGCTGGCCGAAATAGCCCATTTGTCCTCTTTGTACACACCATGGAAAGAAGGAATAAAAGGTGCCGAGGCTGTTCCCTTATAGTTCTGCGTTGTTTCCTGTCCGTCTAATGTCCACAGTCCGGAGGTAGCAGCTATCTCACGTGTCTGATAGGCACTTTGTCCGGTAAGTGATAAATGAAATCCGTTCTTAGGTAAGAAAGCCAGTCCGGCCGGATTGCTATATACTCCGTCTACGTCAATCGAAGCACCTCGCGCTGCCATGCGTAAGAAAGCAGCATGCTGATTGGTATTCGTTAAATAATCTCCTGCAAAAGTTGAAGTTGAAACGATTAGCGTCGCTGCGCCAATTAATAAAAGCTTCTTCATTAAAAATAATTTTTAGTGATTTGAAGCCGCAAAGGTAGTTTAATTTTATTTGCATCCAAAGCATTTGACTTTTTTATTTGCAAAAGAAACAGTTTTAAAAGAAACTAATAATAACCCTTCATGCCTTATCCATCTTTATTCTATAAAGAATGTGAAGGGCGTGAAGGGCTATTCAGGGTATAAAATTTCTTTATCAGGCAACTTTTGTCAGAAAAGACTCCACGAGACGGTCAGACCTGCCATGACAATAGAAACCATGCTCATGAGTTTGATGAGGATATTCAGGCTAGGACCGGAGGTATCTTTAAACGGATCGCCTACGGTATCACCTACTACCGTGGCATGGTGTACTTCACTTCCCTTACCGCCGAAGTTTCCTTCTTCTACATATTTCTTTGCATTATCCCATGCTCCTCCTGCATTTGCCATGAAAATAGCAAGTACGAAACCGGATGCCAGTCCGCCTACCAGCAGACCTATCACCCCCGGAACACCGAAAAGCAATCCTGTTACGACGGGAGCGATGATGGCAAGTAAGGAGGGGAATACCATTTCACGTTGTGCCCCTCGGGTGGAAATCTGTACACAACGGGCGTAGTCGGGTTCAGCTTTTCCTTCCAGTATACCTTTTATCTCACGGAACTGACGACGGACTTCTTCTACCATGCTGGCAGCGGCACGTCCTACTGCATTCATGGTCAGACCACAAAACAGGAAAGCCATCATGCTGCCTATGAACATTCCCGAGAGAACTTTGGGGTTCATCAAGGTTACATCGTAATACATCATAAAGTCGGTGAAACTTGCACTGCCGATGGTTGTAGAGTTTCCACCCGGTAGTTCGAGGGTAGTTGTGCCAATACGTTCCAGTCCAATACGAATTTCTTCAATGTATGAGGCCAATAAGGCAAGTCCCGTTAGAGCAGCCGAGCCGATGGCAAATCCTTTTCCTGTTGCGGCTGTAGTATTTCCTAATGAATCGAGTGCATCGGTGCGATGGCGTACGTCCTTTCCCAGACCACTCATCTCGGCATTTCCTCCAGCGTTGTCGGCTATCGGGCCGTAAGCGTCGGTTGCCAGCGTAATACCTAAGGTGGAAAGCATTCCGACGGCAGCAATACCGATACCGTACAATCCCATGCTGATATTGCTAAAATCGAATCCTGAGGCCAGCCAGTAGGAGAGGATGATACCGGCTACAACAGCAATGACGGGAATGGTGGTAGAAATCATGCCTAAGCCTATTCCCGATATGATGACGGTTGCCGGACCGGTTTTGCCACTTTCCGAAAGTTTCTGAGTCGGCTTGTACGATTGAGAGGTATAATATTCGGTAGATTGTCCGATGATGATTCCAACAACAAGTCCTACTACCACAGAAAAAGCAATATTGACCCAGTTGGTAATATTGAGTACCCATAATATCAAGAAGGTGCCTGCTATGATGAGGACAGAACTCAATGTCGTACCGGTGGAGAGGGCCTTGAGCAAATCTTTCATACTTGCATTCTCTTTGGTACGGACGGCAAATATGCCGATAATGGAGAGAATGATTCCTATGGCTGCAATCAGCATCGGTGCAATGACAGCCTTGAACTGCATGACGGTATCGCCGGTTCCGATAAAGGCAGCCGCTCCCAATGCGGCCGTGGCCAGAATGGAACCACAATATGACTCGTATAAGTCGGCTCCCATTCCTGCGACATCACCCACGTTATCGCCGACATTGTCGGCTATTGTTGCCGGATTGCGAGGATCGTCTTCAGGAATACCGGCTTCTACCTTTCCCACCAGATCAGCTCCTACATCCGCAGCTTTCGTATAGATACCTCCTCCTACGCGGGCAAACAGAGCTTGTGTCGATGCTCCCATACCAAAGGTCAGCATGGTGGTTGTAATAATGCATAGTTTGGCTGTAGGGTTCATGGCATCGGCAGGAATAAAATGTTCCAGCAGCAGGTACCAGAAAGAAATATCGAACAGCCCCAAGCCCACAACGACCAGTCCCATGACAGCACCGCTTCGGAAAGCAATCCGTAATCCACCGTTCAGTGAATGGCGGGCTGCGTTGGCCGTTCGTGCAGAAGCATAGGTGGCAGTTTTCATTCCCAGGTAGCCGGATAATCCGGAAAAGAAACCTCCTGTAAGGAAAGCAACCGGAACCCAATGGTTTTGCAAGTTGAATCCGTATGCCATGATGGCAAACAGAATAACGAGCCCGATAAATACTAATGTGACAATTTTGTATTGCTGTTTTAAATACGACATGGCACCCCTGCGTACATGTGCTGCTATTTTTTGCATTTCAGGGGTTCCTTCGCTTTCCCGCATCATCTGTCTGTAAAAAAGACCGGCGAAAATGAGTGCCACGACAGATGCGATGGGGATTAACCAGAAAAGATATGTTTCCATAAAGTTTGAGATTAAAAGTTGTATCCCAAATTTAATAAATAAATGGAAACAAAGTGCTGAAAACCTTACTTTTATTTCTTCTCTGACATAACCAGCAGTTTGTCGCCGGCGTGCAGTTCAATCTGTCCGTTCGGAATAATAAACTCGTTCCCGCGCTTGATGAGCATGACCAATGTTCCTTTGGGAATGTTCATATCTGCCAGTCGGTTTCCGACAGTCAGCATATCTTCCGTCAGTGTGATGTCGTTCAGGTGTGTATCGATCTCTTCTGGGAGTTCTACACCAAATTCATTTCCTTCTTTTTCTTCTGGCAAGTCCAGCTTGAGCCAGCGTGCCATTTTCGAGATTGTCATACCTTGTATGATGAGTGACAGCAGAGTGATGAAGAACACAGTGTTGAACAACTGGTTGGAACCGGGTATCTGAGCAATGACAGGATACGTTGCAAAAATGATGGGAACGGCTCCTCTTAATCCTACCCACGAAATAAAGATACGTGCTTTGTTGCTGATTCCTTTGAAGGGAAGCAGGCATAAAAATACACTTACCGGTCGTGCTATCAGGATCATGAAAATACCAATGAGTAAGGCTGTTACTGCGATGTCAATCATTTCGTGCGGATTAACCAAGAGTCCCAGCGTGAGGAACATGATAATCTGGAACAGCCACGTCAGTCCGTTCATGAACGTATTCGTTTCCTTCCGGTAGGCAAGGCGGGCATTCCCCACAATCATTCCGGCAATGTATACGGCCAGATATCCGTTTCCTTTCACTAAGTCTGTCAGTGTGAAAGTAATAAAGATGATACTGAGCAGCAAAATCGGGTAGAGGGAACTGTTGGAAAGCTCTATCTTGTTGATAAGCCATACAGAGAACTTTCCGAAAGCATATCCCAATACTCCTCCGAAAAGGAACTGCAAGAACAAGTCCTTCAGAATAATGACAATATCAAAATTACTTCCGCTTCCGATAACCTGAATCAGTACGATGGTCAGCATATATGCCATGGGGTCGTTACTTCCACTTTCCAATTCCAGCATCGGGCGGAGATTATACTTTAGATTCATTCGCTGAGAGCGCAGCAGGCTGAACACCGAAGCCGAGTCGGTAGATGACATGGTAGCGGCAAGCAGTAAGGATACCAGCAATGTAAGTTCGATATTGGCTTGTGTATGATTGGATAGAAAATAAATAAACAATCCTGTCAGCAGAGTAGTGACCAGTACTCCTACGGTAGATAGGAGAATACCTTGTTTCAGTACAGGCTTGATATCAGAATAGCGGGTATCCATTCCTCCGGAAAACAGAATAATGCTGAGTGCCATCATACCGATGAACTGAGCATCGGAAGCACTGTTGAACTGGATACCTAATCCGTCACTGCCGAAGGCCATTCCCACCAGAAGGAATAAGAGCAAGGTAGGAATACCGAAACGATAGCCGGTTTTACTGATAAGGATACTCGTAAAGATTAAAACGGAGCCGACAAGTAAAATGTTTTCTGCTGTAATCATGCCTATAGATGTTTTTAATGAATGTGTGCAAAGTAAACAAATAAATTTGGATTTTAGTTCACGTTTTGTTGTGTTGTATCAAGTTATTGCATATATTTGTCACAGTTTTGTTCCGTCAGGCTTCCCGATTGGTAGTGCGAAGCTGCGGATGAAAAGGGAATCGGGTGAAAGTCCCGGACAGTCCCGCTGCTGTAAGCTCCTTGAGGAGGCTTGTTTACCACTTCGAGCCACTGCCGTTTCCTGAATGTCACAGGAAAGGCGGGAAGGCATAACAAGCTGGAGTAAGTCAGAAGACCTGCAAAACGATATCGCGCTTATGCCTTCGAGGAAAAGGTTATAAGAATGTAAACTGATTGAGAAAATCATATTTCAGGTAGGGAAATGCGGGAGTTTTTTCCGCCCCTGTCGTATTTTGTTAAATTGAATTTAGTTATTGTTATGACAAAGAACGTTTGGAAGAAATACATACTATCTGCCCATATAGTACTTATGGTCTTGCTGTTTTCCGCGTGCAGTGGAAAGAGCAAGACCTCTTTTTTGCAGGAGGAGGGAGATACGCTTCGGCTGCGTTATGCCGAGAACTTGCAGATTGTGAAGTACGACCGGTATACAAAGGTTACGTTGCGGAATCCGTGGGATACACTGAAGATACTCCGTACTTACCTGCTGGTCGATAAGGCGGATACAAGTGCAATATCTCTTCCTGAAGGGACGGTGATACACGTACCTCTGACCCGTGCACTGGTTTACTCGTCGGTGCATTGTGCTCTTTTGCAGGAACTGGGGGCTCTGGATCACATAAAAGGTGTGTGCGATGTGCAGTATATACGCATTCCTGCCAT
>FR887811.1:0-24475 GCA_000432735.1 Bacteroides sp. CAG:443 | reverse complement strand
CATTCCTGCCATACAGGAAGGATGCCAGAAAGGTGAAATAACAAATGCAGGAAGCAGCATGAGTCCGGACATCGAAAAGGTCATCGACATGCATCCCGATGGTATTTTGCTTTCGCCGTATGAAAACAGTGGAGGCTATGGACGGATAGAAAAGCTGAACGTGCCGATTTTGGAATGTGCCGACTATATGGAAACTTCGGCATTGGGACGTGCCGAATGGGTACGTTTCTATGGGTTGTTGTTCGGTAAAGAGAAAGAGGCCGATTCGCTGTTTGCCGAAGTGGAGCGGAAGTATCTTACACTTCGTGATCAGGTAAAGGAAATATCTCCCAAGCCGACTGTCATTACAGAGCTGAAGACTGGAGGAACCTGGTATGTGCCGGGAGGAAACAGTACGATGGCTAAAGTGTATGCCGATGCCGGAGCACGCTATATCTTTGCGGATATTCCGCAAAGTGGTTCGGCTGCTTTGGCTTTCGAAACGGTATTCGACAAAGGACAACATGCCGATTACTGGTTGATAAAGTATAACCAGCAGGTAGACAAAACGTATCGGGAGCTGAAAAGCGATTATGCTCCGTATGCTAATTTTGATGCGTTCCGTAACCGAAAGGTGTATGGTTGCAATACGGGACGTATTCCATTTTATGAAGAAGTACCTTTCCATCCTGAACTGCTGCTGGAAGATTTGGTAAAGGTCTTTCATCCCACTGTCTTGAAAGACTATACTCCCAGATATTTTACTAATTTAGTGGAGTGAAGCAGAAATCGGTACACATGAAAGCAAATAAGGGGTATATATATGGCTGTGCACTCGCAGGAATCATTGTGGTGCTCATGGCAGCAAACTTGGCCTTCGGTTCGGTAGATATTCCGCTGAAGGCTGTAGGAAACATCTTGTTTGGTGGCGAGGTGGAAAAGGAAAGCTGGCAGTTCATCGTCTGGGAATCACGCGTACCTCAGTGTATAACGGCTTTGCTTTGTGGAGCAGCGCTTTCTGCTTCGGGACTGATGCTTCAGACGGTATTCAGCAATCCGCTTGCCGACTCTTCCATTTTGGGAATCAGTTCGGGAGCCAGTCTGGGAGTCGCGCTGGTCTTGCTGGCTGGGGGAGGAAGTATTGTTGCCGGAGAATTTGCACTTTCCGGTTTCCTCTCTGTGGTTGCCGGTGCTTTTGCCGGTGCTGTATTGGTCATGGCAGTCATCATGTTCCTGTCGGTTGTGATAAAGAATAATGTGATGTTGCTCATTGCCGGAATTATGATAGGTTATGTCGTATCGTCGGTGATTTCCTTGCTCAACTTTTTTTCTACGGCCGAAGGAGTTCATTCCTTTGTAATCTGGGGAATGGGAAACTTTGGCGGTGTCTCGATGGCACAGCTTCCCGGTTTTTCTATTGTGACATTGTTGGGACTGCTGGTTGCTATTTTATTGATAAAGCCTCTTAATGCTTTGCTGCTGGGTACTCGTTATGCGGAGAATTTAGGAATCAATATACGTCGCATCCGTAACTGGCTGTTGCTTGCTACCGGTCTGCTTACCGCTGTCACGACTGCCTTTTGTGGTCCGGTTGCCTTTATCGGGCTGGCGGTGCCTCACATGGCACGACTGATGCTGGGTACCTCGAATCATAATTCACTCATGCCGGTTACCCTGCTTACAGGTAGTGCCGTTGCATTATTGTGTAATCTGATTTGCATTTTGCCGGGGGAGGCGGGTATTATTCCGCTCAATGCCGTAACACCTCTGCTAGGGGCTCCGGTCATTATTTATGTGATTGTCAACCAGCGGAAGATACAATATTTTAATTGAAAGCATGGATTCGAAATCTGTTGTCATAGAAGGGAAGAACCTCACCATCGGTTATCGTCATGGAAAACGGGAGGAAGTGGTACACCGCAATTTGAATTTTCGTTTGTGCCGTGGAGAACTGACGTGTCTGCTGGGAGCAAACGGGGCCGGAAAATCTACACTCCTTCGTACATTGGCTGCCGTACAGTCGCCGTTGGCAGGAGATATTTTTCTGCTCGGCAGAGCGCTTTCCGGTTATTCTCCCAAGGAGCGTTCGCGTGCCATAGGGATTGTGCTGACCGACAAGACGCAGGCGGGGGGATTGTCGGTACGGGAACTTGTGGCTTTGGGACGCCAGCCGCATACGGGATTCTTCGGACGGTTAAGCCGGGAAGATAATGAGAAAATCGACCATGCTTTGCGGGCTGTCGGCATAGACGACAAGGCTTCGAAATATACGGCGGAACTGTCGGACGGAGAGCGTCAGAAAGTAATGATAGCCAAAGCGCTGGTGCAGGAGTGTCCGTTGATATTGCTCGATGAACCGACCGCTTTTCTCGATGTGGTCAGTCGCATTGAAATCATGACGTTGCTTCACCGGCTTGCTTCGGAAGAACAGCGCGCTATCCTGATGTCTACTCACGACATTGAGCAGGCACTGGTACTTGGTGACAGATTGTGGCTGATGAAGAAGGGAGAAGGATTGACTTGCGGGGTGACTGAGGACTTGATACTGGCTCATAAGATGGATCACCTTTTTCCGCACGAAGACATTCGCTTCGATTCGATGCATGGCATTTATTCTCCTGCCGTGAAAGGAAGCAAGTGTATTTACCTGAATGCTTGGGATGAAACCTTGCGTCACTGGACACAGAACGCGATGAACCGTAACGGGTATTTGTGTCTGGAATGTTCCGGAACAGACCGAAAACCGGGCTTGCCGATGCTCGATGTGCAGGCTGCGAACCGGTTGGTACTTACGGTCGGGACGGCTTCCGAGGTTTATTCTTCCTTTGAATCTTTGCTCACCTCTCCAATGCTGGCGATTCAGGCATAAGAAATATCTTCTTCGGCTACGGTAAAATCTTTCCCAATGTATTGGCGAAAGTCGGAAAAAACGTCGGCATGTTTTTGGAAATTTTGTACAAAAAATTTCAGGATTTGTACAAAAAATAAAAAAATGTCGGCATGGACTTTTCACCAGAACCTTATGTCTAGAAGAAAATATGTTGAGGCTTTGGTGAAAAGTATATCTGCCGACACTTGGAATCTTTTCAGATTATTGTGGGGTAAGAATATAACCGAATGTGATATAGCCGATGAAACCGCAGATTACAATCAAGAGAATGGGATTGACTTTGTAGCGGTAGGAGGCGATGAATGTTCCGGCAAAAAGTAAGATACTCGTCAGAATCTGCCAGTTGTAAGTACCGAAGTTCTCTCCGTTCATCAGAACCAGTGCAGCGGCTGCCAGCAGTCCGACTACCCCCGGACGTAATCCCTTGAACACGGAAGCAATGATCGGATGCTTCTGATATTTCAAAAAGAACTTACTGATCAATACCATCAGGATAAACGACGGCAGTACTACCGAAACGGTAGCGACGGTAGATCCTAAAATGCCGATGGCATGAGAGTATCCTGCGTTTACAACAGCCGAATATCCTACGTATGTAGCCGAGTTGATTCCGATAGGTCCGGGAGTCATCTGGCTGATAGCGATGATATCGGTAAATTCTGTGGAACTGAGCCACTCGTGGCGTGTAACGACTTCTCCTTGAATCATGGAGATCATGGCGTATCCTCCTCCGAAACCGAAGAGTCCGATCTTGAAAAATGTATAGAATAGTTGTAAGAATATCATGACTGTTTGTTTTCTTCGTTTACGTTTTGTTTGTCTTTATATCGTCCATACAGATAGCCGCCCACTCCACTTAATATGATGACATAGATAGGAGAGAAGTCGAGCAGCCAGATAAGCAATGCAGAAACACACGGAATCCAGAAATTATACCGGTTGATTTTGGCCGATTTTGCCATTTTGAATGTCGGCGCGGCTATCAGTGCTACTACGGCCGGACGGATGCCTTTGAAAATATTCTCTACTGTCGGAATATGCTTGAACTGCTGGAAGAACAGGGCTATGGCAAGCATGATGACAAAAGAAGGCAGAATCGTACCTAAAGCCATCCAGAATGCTCCCCAGAATTTTCTCAGTTTGTATCCGATAAAGATGGCAATATTGACAGCAAAAATTCCGGGAACGGTTTGGGCCAATGCCATTAAATCGAGAAAATCTTCTCTTGAAATCCATTTTCTCTTGTCTACCAGTTCATTTTCTATCAGAGGTACCATGGCATATCCCCCGCCAATGGTAAAGGCTCCGATTCGGGTAAAGATCAGAAATGATTTGATGTAAAAATTCATTGTTTCTTATTATTGTTCATTATTCACTTTTCTTATAGATGCTGGGCGGTACGCCGTAAAATTTCTTGAATGTATCGGTGAAATACTTCGGATCGGCAAATCCCATCATGTCGGCTACTTCGGCTACGGTATATTTCTGGCTTCGGAGCAAAGTAGCTGCTTCCTGCATGCGTATATTCCGTATGAAATCATTGGGAGCCATGCCTGTCAAAGCCTTTATCTTATTGTAAAAACTGGTACGGCTCATGTTCATTCCTGCACAGAGGGTATCTACCGTAAGGTCTTTTCCCAGATTTTCCTTGACCAGCGTCGTTACTTTCTGCATAAATTCGTTATCCAGATTGGTCGGCATGGCTATCTCCTCGGTTGGAGCTTCAGGGCTCACCGAGGCCTGTTGCAGCTTCTTGCGTATGATTTCACGGTTCTCCAGGATGTTGCTGATGTTTGCCTTCAGCACCATCAGGTCGAATGGCTTGACAATATACATGTCGGCTTTGGTTTCCAAACCACGCAGGATATCTTTTTTATCTCCCAGAGCTGTAAGCAGTATAATCGGAATATGGCTGGTTTCAATATCCGATTTCAGGGTACGGCACATGGTTTCTCCATCCATGACAGACATCATCACGTCCGATATGATCAGGTCGGGCTGCTGGATTTTTATCTTGTCGATGGCTTCCTGCCCGTTTTCTGCTCCCTCTACCTGATAGGTGTCCGACAGGCTTTTCATCAGGAACAGGCGAAGACTGGCATTATCTTCCACTATCAGGATGCGCGGACTGTCGGGACGGGCAGTTACCAGAGGCTGTTCCACGACCGGCATGACAGGAGAAATGCCATCTTGCAGCAGCACTGGAGCTACGTTGCTGTTGTATTCCTCGTTGCGGTACTGGTAGTGTTCGCTCCGGATAGGGAAACTCAGCTGGAACGTGGTACCTACATTTTCCGTACTGGTGAAGCTGATCTTGCCTTCATGGTTCTTGATTAACCGGTATGTGAGCAGCATGCCTACACCGGAACCTGTTATCAGTTGATTGGTGGCATTCTTTCCCCGGAACAGAAATTTGAATAACTTTTTCTGATCCTCTTTCGGGATGCCGATGCCGGTATCTTTTATAATCAGGGTCCAGCGGCTTTTGTTGTAGCCGGCTTCTATGGTTACATTTCCCCCCTTAGGCGTATATTTCAACGCATTGCTTAACAGGTTCTGTAGGATAGAATCAATCTTGTTCTGGTCGATCCATACTTCCAGACTGCTGAAATCGCTTTGATACTGAAAATCTATACCCTTTTGCTCGGCATAAGCCTTGAATTGCTGCATATAGCTTTGTATATACTGGTTCAGTTCATGTCGAGTTACCAGAATGCGAGAACTATACAGTTCTTCTTTTTGGAAATTCATGAGGTTGTTTGCCAGTTCGGAAAGATTGTCCGTACTTTGAATGGCAAGGTTCAGGTTAGCATTTCCCTGTTCCGTTAACTGCTCGTTTTTCAGAATTTCCCCCAAAGGCGCTTTGATCAGAGTCAGCGGAGTACGTATATCGTGTGCCGTCTGCATGAAGAAATTGATTTTGGCCTGCGATATTTGTTTGTCGCGGCGTATCATCTGGTATCGCATGATGGCATAGCTTATGCCGACGATAATCAAAGCATAAAATAAAAATGCCCAGAATGTCATCCAGATAGGTCGGCCTATCATAATCTGTATTTCCCGCTCTTCCAGCACTTGGTGGTTATCCATTAAGATGGCACGGACGTGAAGGGTGTAATTGCCCGGTGATAAGTTGGTGTATCTTATCAGATTGTCTCTCGAGGGAGGAGTCCAGTGATCGTAAAATCCCTCCAGTTTCCAGCTGTACATGATATTGGACGGATTATCGAAATTGATGGATGAAACATTCATCGAGAATGTATTCTGGTCGTAATCCAGTTCTATACGAGAAGTCTGGTTCAGCGGTTGTGTGAGCGGTGAGCCCTTTTCTCCCGGATGTACAGTGCGGTACATGATACTCAGGTCGGAGAATATCATCTGGCTGGTAAATGTTTTTGGCAACTGGATGCTGTCGGGCAGTACGATGACTCCTTCATTGCTTCCAAAAATCATGTGACCGTCGCGTGTACGTATCGCCGCGTTGGGATTGAAGCTGGCAGCCAGTAATCCCTGTTCTTTGGTCCAGTTGGTAAATGTATCGGCCTTGATGTCGAAAAAAGACAGTCCGTTTTCTGTACCGAGATAAAGATTTCCGTTCCGGTCGGGCACGATGCTGTAAATGTTGTTACTGATGAGGCCGCAGTTTTCATCATAATACCGGGTAACCTGTTTGGTGTGGTTATCATATATGAAGAGTCCATTGCCATAAGTTCCGAAATAAGAATATTTCCCCGACGGATCATTGTATACCATATTGATACATTGAATATCGAAATTTGTATCAAACGGCATGACCTTATTCTTCTGCTTGTCGAAGACAAACAGTCCGTTGATGGTTCCTACCCATAAAGAATGTTCGTCTTTCTGGGTAATATAAGTGATAGGATACCCGACGTTGTACTCGCTTATCTCTTTGGTAGCGAGGTTGTAGGACTTCAGGCGATAGAATCCTCCAATCCAGATAAACCCTTCATTGTCGCGATAAATGCTACGGATATATTTATCGGGACCTTCTCCCTGCCGGATATCTTTCTGCTGGAAGAATGTTACTTCACGTTTTTTCTTGTCTATCTTGTAGATGCCGGACATGTAGCCGCCTGCCAAGATGATACCCGGACTGCTTTCGCACAAAGAAATAAAGATATGGTTTTCGCTCTGGTCTGCATTGGGGGTATGCGATGAATAGAAATTAACCCATTTGTTTTCACTGACATCAAAATAACATACTCCGTCACTCGTAGCATACCATGAGTCACCTTCAGAATCTTCCATGATGCCGTTTATACAGTTATTTATTAACGAGTTTGTATAATTGGCCGAGTGCATGAACCATTCGTACGCGGGATATTTTTCGGTATAAATAGTGATTCCGGTGGGATAGATGACATTCCAGATTCGGTTGGCATTATCCATGTAGATATCTTTGACAATGCTGCCGTTCATCTTATTGGGACGGCGGGTATCTTCCTGTAGGAAATGAGCCAGTGTTTTCCGGTTGAGGTCTAGCTTGTATACTCCATCGCCATCTGTTGCAATGAGCAGTACATTTTTCTCTTTTTTACTCGGAATAATTTTGTTTATGCCGATATCTCTCATAGTATTGCCCGTGTTGCTGATTTGCTGGTTTTGTGTGTCGTATATAAAAAGCTTGTCCAGCAGTGTGTTGACTACTAGCTGTTTGGAAGGCTTGTTGTAATAAATGTAATCAATGAGGTATACATCCTCCAGTTTGATGGCCTTTATGGATGACAATTGTTCGTTGACGAGTTGCGCCTCATATAGCCGGTGTTCGGAAGCAAGATAGTATTTGTTTCCTTCAGCCTGAGTGATGCTGACGATATTATCCTGAATGCCAGGTACCAGCTGAAAACTTTTACCTGTGAAATGATTGTATATATACTGTCTGGAACCTGCGCACAGCCAGAAATTAGACTTCATATCCATATATACGTTGGAAATGGGAGTCTTCTTCATTTCGGGATACTTTGTCTTGAAGTCGAAGACGAGTTGAAAAGAATCCGTGGGTTCGTCGTACCGGAATATAAGCCCGTCTTTACCAGCTTCCCAAATGTTACTGTCTTTATCTGCATAGAGATAATTCAGATTCGGGTAGAAACTGATAGCTGTCTTCTGATGACGGAGCAGATAGTGCTTGAACTGTTTTCCGTTGTATCGGTCCAGTCCTTTATGGGTAAGAATCCAAATATAGTTTTGTTTGTCCTGCTGTATAGATAAGACTCTTCGACTGCTGAGTCCATTCTCCATGTTGATGTATTCAAAGATTTGGGCTTGTAGCGGAAAGAAAAACGATAGTAATAAGCACGCTGTAATTAAGATAATCCGTTTCATTATTATTAGTTTTATCCCGAAGGTCATATTTTGCAAATGTCGGGAAAAAGGCTGAGTCCTCAAAACAAAACGGGAGAAAATAAAAAGGGGCTGTCTTAAAATGAAGTATACGGTGAAAATTGAATACAAAATCGTTACGGTATGCTTCAGTTAGTTTGAGCTGCAAGAGTAAAAATCTTATAGATTGAAACTTAGAAGTAAAAAATCTCCTACCTTTAATCCTATAATTGAAAAAAAACAAAGGTTAAAGTAGGAGATTTTTTGTTGTAACTTATAGATTATAAGTAGGCCTATCTCAGTTCTTCATTTTGATACAGTTTCATTTATTCATTTTTTTTCGGGTGGTGATGAGAATAACTCCGTATTTTCCTTTCTGACCGTATTTGGCCGTAGCCGACACGTCTTTCAATACGGTGATCGATTCAATGTTTTCCGGATTGAGCTTTTTCATTGTTTCGGTTGAGACTTCCGTTTCGTCTAATATGACAAGCGGTGAGTGTTCTGCTTTTACCTGAACGTTGTAGTCATCCTTGTTTCCCTGATGTATCTGAATGGTCGGCGTTACAACCGGAGATTCGTTTTGTTGTATGTTTTCCACACGACCTTTCAGTTCTTTTTGAAGGGCAGTATTGTCGGCTGTCAGCCGGATAGTCTGGTCGGTCTTCTTCAGGCAGTCTGCGACGGACAGCGTGACCGTACCCATACCGATGTAGGCCACTTGAAGTTGTTGGTCGGTTCCGGCTTCCAGCGTGAAATTGCCGTCTGTGTCTGTTACCGTACCCTTGGTGGTGTTTGCGATGAGTACGGTAGCTCCCATTACAGGCTTGCCTTTTTCATCTACCACTTTCATCTTCAGTGTAACCTTTTCTGCGGTAGTTGACACATTTTTATCGGTGTCCTTTTTCATAACTGCCGATAAATCATTAACTTTGACACTTGAAATCTCGTCCAATGGCTGGGAGATTTCTGGGCGGGCAAAGGCAGCCATCGTGACAGCAGCCAACGGAAGTACGTAGAGGTACTTAGCACGTGCCCATGGATTGGATTTTTTTCGAATCATCATAGTGATACGTTTTTTAAGTGAACTGTGATTAAAGCTGTTGGCAATAGAGTAGAGCCTTGCGCCAACGGCTTTTTTTATTAATAACATTTGATATTCTTTTGCGTTGATGCCCTGACGGAGTACTTCTTCATCGGCCTCATATTCGTGGATGTTCTGTAACTCTTGTCTGAGTAGCCAGATTGCGGGATTGAACCATTGCCCCCAGATACAAAGCTCAGTCAGTAGCAGGTCCCATGAATGATGATATCGGATGTGGGCCAGTTCGTGTACAAGGATGTGGTGTCCGTTTTCCTTCAGGTCTGTTTCTGAGATTACGATGTATCGCATCCAGCTGAAAGGGGCTATATTGCGTTGGTGTATCACCAGACGGACACCGTGGTCCAGCTTTTTACATCGGCTGTGGCGAATGAGGTAAAGCATACGTCCCAGTGACCAAAGGTGGCAGGTTATGACGGATAGTAATCCTGCAAAATACCCTAATACCAGTCCTTCCTGCCAGCGAAACGAACAAGTGTCTTCTCCTATTACTATTGCTCTGTTGTTCCATTGGTACATCAATAGTAAATCTTCCATCGACATGACTTGTGTGTTTATCGGAGAACCCTCTTTTACCGTAACTTGTATCAGTGGCAATAAACACGAAAACAGCATGATCCCTATCAATGCCATCCGGTTGAAGCGGTGGAAAGTCTCCTTACTGAGCAGCAGGCGATAAAATAAGTAGAACATGGTGAGGCAGACAGCCGATTTGAATATATAGACTAAAAAGTATCCCATAAGTAGAAAGGTTTTATTGTGGCTTTTCGTGTTGTCCTTCTTCTACCTGACGGATGAGCTCTTTGAGTTCCTCTACCGAGATATCCTCTTCCTTCACCAGTGAGGAAACGGCACCTAAAAATGAGTTGTTGAAATATTTGCGAATAACCCCTCGCAGCGTTTTCCGTCGGAATTCGTCTTCCGATACTATGGCATAATACTGATAGGTATTGCCAAATGCCGTGTGCGACAGGTAACCTTTCTCTTCCAGTCCCCGCACAATGGTTGATAGGGTATTGAAATGTGGCCGTGGCTCTTCGTAGAGTTCTACTAGCTGCTTAACAAACATGGGACCTTTTTCCCAGAAAAATCCCATGATTTCTTCTTCTTTGGCGGTAAGTGTTTTCATATCCGTTTCATTTGATTACTGCAAAGAACTAAAACTTTTAGTTTATAAACTAATTTTTATAGTTAAATAACTAAAACAATTAGTTTTTATTTTTTTCAATCCTTCTAATTACTTCTGCTTTAGGTTCCTTTGATGTTTTTCCTTCTTTGTTTCTTCCTACATATTTAGATTAGGCTCTTAATCGGTTTGCATGAGGTTTATCTTTTTTCGGTATGAAGTTTATAAAATATCGAGTGGAATTGTGTTGTTGGGGATAAGTAAAATCAGAATACGTCGGATTTTGATAAACATAAAAAAAGCCATCTCAAATTTGAATTCAAGATGGCCTTTTACTATTTATAAGAAAGAATTGTATCTTTATTTCTTATGAGCTTCTACCCATTTGCGTGCATTGACGAAAGCTTCCATCCACGGAGTGATCTGGTCGCTGTCCTTACGGTCTAATGGATAGTAAGCGTTTTCCCATGGGAAACAAGCACGCTCCAAGTGAGGCATCATCGCCAAATGACGTCCGTCTTGTGAAGCAATACCTGCTACGCTGTAATCAGAACCGTTCGGGTTGCCTGGATATTCATCATAAGAATATTTCAATACTACATTATAATGATCTTCCGGATAAGGCAGAGAGAACTTTCCTTCTCCGTGAGCTACCCAAATACCCAGTTTCGATCCACTCAACGAGCCGAACATTACACTGCGGTTCATTGGAACAGTTACGCCCAAGAAAGCAGATTCGAACTTGTGTGAATCGTTATGCAGCATCTTGCCTTTCTTCTTGTCTTCCGGAGTGATCAGGCCGAGTTCCATCATCAACTGGCAGCCGTTGCAAACGCCGAGTGACAAGGTATCTTCGCGAGCATAGAAGTTGTCGAGGGCTGCTTTAGCTTTCGGGTTAAACAGGAAGCTTCCTGCCCAACCTTTGGCAGAACCCAATACATCGGAGTTAGAGAAACCACCACAGTAAACTACCATGTTAATGTCTTCCAATGTTTCTCTTCCGCTTACCAAGTCGGTCATGGTGACATCCTTCACATCGAAGCCTGCCAGATAGAGCATGTAAGCCATTTCACGTTCACCGTTTGTTCCTTTTTCACGGATGATCGCAGCTTTGATACCACTTGGCGTACGACGATCCGGATCCAGACCGAACTGTGAAAGCTTACCGGTAAACGACTTGTCGAATACGAATTCCAGCGGTTGCTGCTTGTAGTTTTCGAAACGTTTCTTTGCACAACCATTCATGCTCTGCTTGCGGTCGAGCAAGTATGAAGTAGAGTACCATACATCACGCAGATAATCGATACCAAACTGGTAAGTAGCATCGTGCTTGGTTACCAAGATATGACGTTCGTCTGTAGGAACACCAATCTTGACATAACCTACACCAGCATCTTCCAGAATCTTCTTGACTTCCGATTTGTGCTTGTCGGCTACCTGAATGATAACACCCGGATTTTCTGCAAACAAAATCTTCACGATGTCGTCACACTTAATCTTGTCGAGGTTGATTTCCATACCGCCTTCGGTGTTGGCAAAGCACATTTCCAAAAGAGTAGTGATCATACCTCCGGCAGAGATATCGTGTCCGGCAAGGATCAGTTTCTTGTCTACCAGTTCCTGAATAGCAAGGAATGCATCACGGAAGTATTCCGGATTCTGTACAGTCGGAACATCATCACCTACTTTATTCAGTGACTGCGCAAATGCTGAACCACCTAATCTCAATTCATCGAAACTGAAGTCGATGTGATAGAAAGTAGATTTTTCTTTGTTTACCATAACAGGAGAAACCACTTTCTTGACGTCAGAAACTTCACCTCCGGCAGAAACAATAACTGTTCCCGGGCTGATGATTTTTTCTCCGTTCGGATATTTCTGAGTCATTGACAAAGAGTCTTTTCCGGTCGGAACGTTGATTTGCAGTGCGCAGCAGAAATCAGACAAGGCTTTAACCGCTGTGTACAAACGTGCATCTTCACCTTCCTGTGAACGGCAAGGCCACATCCAGTTAGCCGACAGAGAAACACTGTCGAGTCCTTCTGCCATCGGTGCCCATACAATGTTGGTCAAAGCTTCTGATACAGCGAGTACAGAACCTGCTGCCGGATTAGCCAAGGCTGCCTGAGGTGCATGACCTAATGCAGTAGCGATACCTTTTTCTCCACGGTAATCGAGAGCAACGACACCACAGTCGCTCAACGGCAACTGAAGTTCGCCCTGACACTGCTGGCGTGCAATCTTACCTGTAACGGAACGGTCTACCTTGTTGGTTAACCAGTCTTTACAAGCAACAGCTTCCAGTTGCAATACCTGGCGGATATATTCATTTAATTTAGCAGTATCGTATGATACATTTTCGTAATGACGTTCTACGGTCTTGTCCACCATATAAGTCTTGGGAGATGAACCGAACATCTGGTCTACTGCCAAGTCGAACGGACGGACACCATCAGCTTGTTCGAAAGCAAAGCGATGATCACCAGTTGTTTCTCCAACAACATACATCGGAGAACGCTCGCGGTCGGCAATTTTCTGTACATGTTCGATGGCCTTTTCGTCAATCAGCAATCCCATACGCTCCTGAGATTCGTTGGCGATAATTTCTTTAGCAGACAAAGTTTCGTCACCGATAGGAAGTTTGTCCATATGAATCAAGCCACCACAATCTTCTACCAATTCAGACAGACAGTTTACGTGACCGGCAGATCCGTGGTCGTGAATAGAAACAATCGGGTTCTCATCTTCCTCGCACAACGCACGAACGACGTTGTAAGCACGTTTCTGCATTTCAGCATTGGCACGCTGTACGGCATTCAGTTCAATACCGGAAGAGTAACGTCCGGTTTCTACTGAAGAAACGGAACCACCACCTAAACCGATACGGTAGTTATCACCACCCATGACAACAATCTTGTCGCCAGCTTCGGGAGTACCTTTCAGACAGTCGCGCTGCGTACCATATCCTACACCTCCAGCCAGCATGATAACTTTGTCGTAAGCATATTTTTCACCGTTTTCCTGATGTTCGAAAGTCAGGACAGAACCACAGATCAGCGGCTGGCCGAACTTGTTACCGAAATCGGATGCACCGTTTGAGGCTTTAATCAAAATCTGTTCAGGAGTCTGGTATAACCATTTACGTACGGGGAGAATGTTTTCCCATTCGCGTCCTTCGTCTGTCCGTGGATAAGAAGTCATGTAAACGGCTGTACCTGCAATCGGCCATGAGCCTTTACCACCGCCCATACGGTCGCGGATTTCTCCACCGGTACCGGTAGATGCACCGTTGAACGGCTCGACAGTTGTCGGGAAGTTGTGAGTCTCGGCTTTCAGTGAAATAACCGTCTTGATATCTTTAATAATGAAATAATCGGAAGTGGAGTGGTCTTTCGGAGCAAATTGTTCTACAACCGGACCTTCGGCAAAAGCAACATTGTCTTTGTAAGCAGAGATGATTTTGTTAGGATTCTCCTGAGTGGTTTTTTTGATCATCTGGAAAAGTGAAGATTCCATTTCTTTTCCGTCGATGATGAATGTTCCGCCGAATATTTTATGGCGACAGTGTTCTGAGTTGATTTGTGCAAATCCGAAAACTTCAGAGTCTGTCAGTTTTCTACCCAAGTCTTTTTCTACTTTCAGCAGGTAGTCCATCTCTTCACGTGAGAGCGCAAGTCCTTCCTGCTCGTTGTATTCTTCCAGATTCTCAATGTAAATAATCGGTTGTGGTTTGATGTTTACATCGAATATTTTTTGATCCAGTCCGTGATACATGCGTTGCAGCATCGGGTCATGGTCGGCATTTTCGTCTTTTACAGGGAAGTATTCCTCGATACGGCGAATCCCTTGCAATCCCATATTCTGAGTGATTTCGACAGCGTTTGTACTCCACGGAGTAATCATTTCACGACGTGGACCGATAAACCATCCTTTAAGGTTATCTTCCGTTTCTACAGTAGCGTCGCTGTATAGCCAGCATAATTTCTTGATGTCTTCAGAGTTCAGTTCTTTGCTACATTCGGTAGCAATTACACTGTTAGTAGGTGTTCTGAAAAATAGAATCATAGCACTTGTTTATGTTTGTTAAAATGATAATCTTATTAACGGAATAATGCAGTGCAAAGTTACATAAACTCCTTCTTGTACGAAAGAAAAACGAAACGAAATATAGGTACTTTATAAAAAAAGTAGCATCTTTGCAGTATGAATTGGATAGAACAGGTTACTATACTAGATTTATTAGTGAAAGGCTTTATCATAGGAGTCATCGTTTCGGCTCCTCTGGGACCGGTTGGCGTGCTTTGTATTCAGCGGACACTGAACAAGGGGCGCTGGTTTGGCTTTGTAACCGGCTTGGGAGCTGCACTAAGTGATACATGCTATGCCCTTATAACAGGTTATGGAATGAGTTTCATGGACGAATTAATACTTAAGCACCAAACCTTTCTACAGGTGGTGGGTAGTATCATGCTACTGGCTTTTGGTATATATACTTTTCGTAGTAATCCTGTAAAATCCCTTCGTCCCACATCCGCCAATCGCGGTACTTATCTTCATAATTTTATTACAGCTTTTTTCGTTACTTTTTCCAATCCGCTGATCATTTTCTTGTTTATCGGTCTTTTTGCCCGTTTTTCATTTGTAATGCCGGGCAGTCCGTTGGGCTTTCAGCTGGTGGGTTATCTTGCCATCGTCATTGGGGCTTTGACCTGGTGGTTTGGAATTACTTATTTTGTGAACAAGGTACGTACGCAGTTCAATGTGCGGGGTATCTGGATATTAAATCGTATTATCGGTGTAGTTGTGATTATTGCATCGATTGTAGGTATTGTATTGACTATTGCCGGAAAATCTTTATCTTGATATATGTATATCTCTCAACAATTAAAACAACAGAATATTGCCGAATACCTGCTGTATATGTGGCAGGTTGAGGATATGATTCGTGCCAATGGGTTCGATATAGAAAAAATAAAAAAGAATATCGTAGACCCGTATCCGTCGTTGTCGGATGAACAGAAAAGGGCATTGACTCAATGGTATGCAGATCTTATCAATATGATGCATGACGAAGGCGTAATGGAAAAAGGGCATATACAGATTAATAAAAATGTAATTGTCTGGTTGACCGATTTGCACTTACGTTTGCTGGCTTCTCCTAAATTCCCATATTATAGTGCGGCTTATTATAAGGCTTTGCCCTTTATCGTGGAGTTACGTGCAAAGGGAGCCGATAAAGATGTTCCCGAACTGGAAACATGTTTTGATGCTATGTATGGGGTCTTGATGTTGAAACTTCAGAAAAAGGAGATAACAGAAGAAACTCAGAAAGCATTGAAAGTGATAGGTGATTTGCTGGCTATGCTTGCCGGGTATTATATTAAGGATAAACAAGGGGAACTGGATTTTGATTGATCTTCTTCCCGTCAAAATAAAGGAATAATGAAGAATATTTTAGTTACTGGGGCAAACGGACAGCTAGGAAATGAAATGCGTCTGCTTGCAGAAGTCAATAAGGAATATACCTATTTCTTTACCGATGTGGCAGAACTGGATATCTGCGACGAACAGGCTGTGATGAATTTTGTAACTGCTCATCAGATCGATATTATAGTGAATTGTGCTGCATATACGGCAGTCGATAAAGCAGAAGATAACCAGGAACTTTGTGATAAACTGAATCATGTAGCGCCGGGGTATTTGGCAAAAGCGATTCAAACGCGTGGAGGATATCTTGTACAGGTATCTACTGATTATGTATTTGATGGTACCGCACATGTTCCTTATACGGAAGAACAGCCTACTTGTCCTGATTCTGTTTATGGAACAACCAAGCTCGCCGGTGAACAGGAAGCTATGAAATATTGTGCCAATACGATGATTATTCGTACAGCGTGGTTATATTCTACTTTTGGAAATAATTTTGTGAAGACGATGCTTCGTCTGGGACGGGAAAAGGATTCATTGGGAGTGATTTTCGATCAGATAGGTACTCCGACCTATGCACGTGATCTGGCGGTTGCTATCTTTGCTGCTATTCATAAAGGCATCATACCGGGTATTTATCATTTCAGCAATGAAGGTGTTTGCTCTTGGTACGATTTTACACAGATGATTCACCATCTGGCTGATATTAAGACCTGTAAACTGAGGCCACTGCATACGGAAGAGTATCCTACAAAAGCCAAACGACCTCATTACTCTGTACTCGATAAAACGAAGATAAAAGATATATATGGCATAGAAATTCCTTATTGGGTGGACAGCCTGAAAGAGTGTATCGACAAATTGTTAGCATGATAATAAAAGGTAAATAGATAAATAAAGAATGAACGCTGAAATAGAAAGAAGACGTACATTTGCGATTATTGCACATCCGGATGCCGGTAAGACTTCGTTGACTGAAAAGCTGTTGCTTTTTGGTGGACAGATTCAGGTGGCTGGAGCTGTTAAGTCGAATAAAATTAAGAAAACTGCGACATCCGACTGGATGGACATCGAAAAGCAACGTGGTATATCTGTTACAACCTCTGTGATGGAGTTTGATTACCACGACTACAAAATCAATATTCTGGATACTCCGGGACACCAGGACTTTGCCGAAGATACTTATCGTACGCTTACGGCGGTAGATAGTGTTATCATTGTGGTTGATGGTGCGAAGGGTGTGGAATCGCAGACACGTAAGCTGATGGAAGTTTGCCGTATGCGTAATACTCCGGTTATTATCTTTGTCAACAAGATGGACCGTGAGGCGAAAGATCCGTTCGATTTGCTGGATGAACTGGAAGAAGAACTGGTTATCAATGTTCGTCCCTTGACATGGCCTATCGAAAGTGGTCCTCGCTTCAAGGGAGTATATAATATATATGAGCAGAAGCTGAATTTATTCCAGCCTTCTAAACAGGTCGTAACAGAAAAAGTGGAGGTGGATATCCATACGGAAGATTTGGATAATCATATCGGAACGCCGCTTGCAGAGAAACTGCGTAGCGAACTGGAACTGATTGATGGAGTATATCCTGCTTTTAATGTAGATGATTATCTGAAAGGTGAACTGGCACCGGTATTTTTCGGCTCTGCCTTAAATAACTTTGGTGTACAGGAGTTGCTGGATTGTTTTGTTGAAATAGCTCCGAGTCCTCGTCCGGTGCAGGCAGAAGAGCGTATTGTTATGCCTGATGAACCGAAGTTTACAGGTTTTGTCTTTAAAATTACAGCTAATATTGACCCTAACCACCGTTCGTGTGTTGCTTTCTGTAAGGTTTGTTCGGGTAAGTTTACTCGTAATACTCCTTATTTGCATGTACGTCACAACAAGACGATGCGTTTTTCTTCGCCGACTCAGTTCATGGCACAACGTAAGACTACGGTTGATGAGGCTTGGGCAGGAGATATTATCGGCTTGCCGGACAATGGAACCTTCAAGATTGGCGATACCTTGACGGAAGGAGAGGTACTTCACTTCAAGGGACTGCCGAGTTTCTCGCCTGAAATGTTCAAGTATATAGAAAATGCTGATCCGATGAAGACCAAGCAGTTGAATAAGGGTATTGATCAGCTGATGGACGAAGGTGTTGCACAGTTGTTTATCAATCAGTTCAATGGTCGAAAGATTATTGGTACGGTAGGACAGTTGCAGTTCGAAGTTATCCAATACCGTTTGGAAAATGAATACAATGCTAAGTGCCGTTGGGAGCCTGTCAGTCTGTATAAGGCATGCTGGATAGAAAGTGACGATCCGGAAGAACTGGAAGCCTTTAAAAAACGTAAGTATCAGTATATGGCTAAAGATCGTGAGGGTCGTGATGTGTTCCTCGCGGATAGTGGCTATGTACTTCAGATGGCGCAAATGGATTTTAAGCATATTAAGTTCCACTTTACAAGTGAGTTCTAATATTGAACTTTGATTTTGCAAGCGTTTCCGTGGAATTTTTTGTATCCTTTAAATAGAGAGTGAGGCTGTTTCATTTTTATTGCTGAAACAGCCTCACTTATAATTTATAAGTTCAGGTGTGAGTTTCGTTTAATTCATTTGAATGAAAGGGTACAAAATAGACCGGAACTTTCTTTATGATATTTTAATCTATCGTATTCTCCTTTTTTGCTTTTATTTTTAGCGATTGTTTTCTGATTGCATGCTGTATCTGTGTCTTTTTATTCTTTTCGTTTTTTGTTGCCAGAAGGTAAAAGGCATGGAAAAACTCTTTTAAAAGAATGAAATCTTGATATAAATCAATAAAATAACTCTGCTTGCTGATTTTTAACTATTTCTCTACTTGCAATTTCTTACTGATATTCTAATTTTGCACCGCAAACAAAAACTTAACAACAAATGTCAGAAAACAAAACTGTAAAGTATCATATTCCGGAACAAGGAATATACTTGTATGCGCGTACTAGTGAAGGTAAAACAGAAATGATTGTATTGAACAGTACTGACAGAGAACAGGTTCTGCCAAGTAGTCATTATCAGGCTTTAACAAAAGAGACTAAGGAAGGAAAGGTTGTTTCGACAGGTAAAAAAATTGATTTTACACAAAATCTTACATTGTCTGCACGTCAGTCATTAGTAATTGAGTTTTGAAAAAGCTGATTGGGATTATATAAAACAGAGAGGTGATACATTTTGAAAGAGATGTTTCACCTCTCTGTTTTTTGTAGGGCTTTTCACTTTTTTGAAGCTCTTGTTTTGCCGATTAATCTCCTCGGTAATAATACAGTAATGAATGACGGGCTATAAAATCGGCATTTTGTTGTACCAGCTCTTTTTCTTGTCCTTCAGGAAGCTGTGCATCTGGTATGAAATTGTTTTGTATGCAATATGTTAGCAGGTCAGGTGGGCAGAGTGTTTCTTCCGTAAGTAATCGAAAAGCATTTCTCTGTGCCAGCTCCTGATTATAAAGAGGATTTTCTTTGTCGGCTATGTATTCACAAATGTCTTTTGCCAGCAGCACTCCCTTTTCTGGTTCTGTCATCAGTATGAAGTTTCTATGTGCTTTCATTTGTGGTAAGGTATGGTTATCGTCATCCTGCCATTTCAGCACTTCTACTAAGAATCGGCGCAGTTCTCCGTAGCCATTCAGATAAACAATTTTTTTACCGTCTGTTCCATGGACGAAATTATGATATATTTCTTTGTTTTTGTTTCGAACCTCTTCGGGAACTTCGGGAGCTGGTGTGAAAAGTCCTGTTATGTCTTTCCATGCTTCAGGGGTAGATAACAGTGAAATCCATTCGTGTAAGAATAAAGCCAGTGGTCCTACTGGAATGATGAATCGGTCATTAGGGGCTATCTGTTCGATGTAGGGCAACATGGATGGTTCTGTCAGATAAGTGTGTCCAAAAAGCCATGTCAGTTTGCGGTCTGCTTCCATCTTACTCCCCGGATGGCTAAAGTATTCCGACAGAGTTTCGTTTTCAGGAGCTTCTTCATAGGCTTTTTCCAATATGGCATAAAAGATTTCCGCCTGCTTTTTGATAGAGGGATTATTAGGATTTATATAGGCGTGTTCATGTAACGAAGAAACTTTCTGCCATGTATTCCAGATAATGAAACGGATATCTTCTTCGTTGATTTCATCAGCAATATAATCGCTCGAAACAGCATAAAAGGGAAGGTACTTTCCGTACAGACGCTTGTGTTCTGTAGTGAAGCTTTGCCACAATCCCAGTCCTGATATCTGATCTTCCAGATAGGCGGCAATATACATACTTAGTTTTTTGCGGAAAGAATCAGGAAGTGCCAGTGTACAGGCACGGTATAATTCATTTGACAGGTTTACGAAATAGCTGTCCGATGGTTGTATCGAAGTATATGGATGAAGTTTCAGCCATTCATTTGCATAAATCTGAGGTCTATTCATGGTTTTTGATACGATTAATGTTTTGTAAATAATGTGATCAGCAGCGAAGTTGCAGCTAGACAGATACCGACACCTGTAACTCCAGCCCAGCCAAATTGATGCCAGAAAGTCCCGGCCAGAAATGTTCCGAACGAACCTCCCAGAAAATAGGTAGTCATAAAAATGGTATTCACGCGATTCGAAGCTTGAGGAATGAGTGACAGGGCACAAGTCTGGTTACTGATTTGTACACATTGCATGCCGATATCGATTAAAATAATGCCTGTGATAATTCCAATATAACTATTTTGGAAGATGTAGAGAATTATCCACGAAAAGATCATAATGCCGCATCCGATGTAGTTGAATGCCCTTACACCTAATATACGGACAAATTTTCCGACAAAAGAGGCTGTCATTGCTCCCGCTATACCACAGAGTCCCAACATTCCAATAATGTTGTTTCCTGCGTAAAAAGGCTCACCGCTCATCTTGAAAGCCAGGCATGCCCATAAGGTAAGGAAACATCCAAAACAGATGCCTGCCCGTAATGAAACCAGTCGTAAGGTCGCATTGTTTTTGACAAGGGTGAATACTGATTTCATCAGACCACCATAAGTGCCTTTATAGTTGGATGGCATATCAGGCAATATACGGATGATAACAAATATACAGATTAACATCAGGATAGAAGCTATGTAGAAGATTGTGCGCCATCCCCAGTATTCTCCTACAATGCCGCTGACAACTCGTGACCCGAGAATACCGGTTAGCAGTCCGCTCACTAGTACGCCTACATTTTGTGCTTTTTTTTCTGGCTGAGAGAATTGGGCTGCAATGGGGATAAAAATCTGCGGCATGACTGAACAAATACCTGTTATCAATGAAGCTAACAAGATGAAATGGATGTTCCTTGCCATGGCAAATCCTGACATACTCACAGACAGCAATAAAAAGTTAATGACAATTATATTCCGCCGTTTATATAAATCCCCGAGCGGTATAATGAAAAGCAGTCCCAACGCGTATCCTATCTGCGTAGTCATCGGTATCAGATTGGCTGTAAATTCCGAAACGTGTAAATCTTCACTGATTTTGTTTAGTAGCGGCTGGTTATAATACAGATTAGCTACGGATATGCCTGCAATGATAGCCAGCATTAAAAGTAAAGATGCTGGAATTCCTTTATTCTCTTCTAAAATCTTTTTCATGTCGCAAAGTTACGTATTTTTTGCGAGCTTATTCTTTTTGGGGCTTGATAGGAACGGTATTTTCTTTATAAGCGGCAAAACCCTTTACTTTCACCCGTTCTTTCTTTTCTTCTTCGCCAACGGCTGCATTACCCAGTTGGTTCAGATTCTCTTTAATCGCGTTGTGTGTGTCGAAGAAATAGTCGAGTAACATTTTCAGGTGCTCTTCCAGCTCACCTTCATTGGGGGAAAAGAATGTATGGCAACGTGAATGCAGTCCCACGGTCTTTTCATCTTCGTCTACCATATATACGGTTGTGACCAGCGAATTGACATTAACCAGATTGATGATTTCTTTCAAAACGGGAAACGCTTCATTGTCTGTGCTTATCGATCCCCACCATGGATTCCATATCATGATAAAGCGGTTTTCTTCTTCAGCAGCGATATAAAAGTCATCTCCTTGATATTTAAAAGTAACATGTCCTTCACTATTTATTTCGGGTTGACATCCTATTTTTTTCAGTACACTGATAACAAGGTCTTGTGTGCTGATTTCGTCTAGCTCGTTTTTTGTCATGCGTTCCAGATGTTCCAGCCGTTTTTTTCGGATATTTATTGTTTTGAGAAGAAATAAAACTACGGGCCACAAGGCAAGTGCAATGACTGCTATCAATATGGTAATGTCGGTTATGTTGTTCATAATTAGATATTTTAGGTTAAACAAAAGGAATCTGTCTTCCTGTTTTCGGAAACTCCTATGCTCATCTCAGGTCTTGGTTCTGAGATTAGTCAGGATAATCATTCGAACAGGTTCTTAAATATACAAATTATCTAGAGGAAAAAATTCATTTATATCGCTTTTATACTTTTTTAAATGATGCAGATGCAGCAAAAAAGGAATATATTTGTTTTATAGTTGAACTTTAAAATGAAAAGCTTATGAAAAAGTATGTTTTATTTATGATACTGGCGCTGACTATGGTAGTTGGTCGCGTTCAGGCACAAAGCACGGAGCAAAATTTGTCCCGTGAAGAAAAGAAAGCTTTGCAAGAACAGCTGGATAGCCTGTTGGCTGTAGAAGCTGTGCAAGCCATCAATGAAAAGGCATTTACTTTGGAGGCTGACCGTGTTGTCTTTAAGTATGGAAATATGGCATATGTCAATTCAAATACCAATTTCGTATCTGTAAAAGGCGATAATGCAGTAGTACAAGTGGCCTTCAATATTCCTATAAGTGGGCCGAACGGAATAGGTGGAGTTACTGTGGATGGCAGTGTATCCGATTATGAAGTGAAAACTGACAAGAAGGGAAATATTTCCATTTCGATGAATGTGATGGGAACTGGTATCTCTGCCCGAGTTTTTATCAGTTTACCGAAGGGAACGAACCATGCTACGGTAGAAATCAATCCCAATTTCAATTCTAATCGCATGACATTAGAAGGGGTTATTTTACCGATAGAGAAGAGTAATGTGTTTAAAGGACGTTCCTTGTAATTTTTATCATTAATAAGAGGTTAGAAATTATGAAAAAGATTTTGTTTATGGTTTGCATGGCGGGATTGTTTATGTCGTCGTGCGAGAAAGACCCGGATATGGGTAAACTGGATGCAGATCTGGTAGTATATACAGACCACGACAATAATACCGATTTCAGCAGCTTTCATACTTATTTCCTTCCTGATAGTATATTGGAAGCAAATGGAGTACGGGCTTCATATTGGAAAGATGAGAATGCGAAGATGATTATCAGTGAGGTCGAAAGTCAGATGAATCGTAGGGGATACGAACGGATTACTGATCCTGAACAAAAAGATCAGGCCGATGTAGGTGTACAGTTATCGTATGTTTCACAAACCACTCAGGTGGTAACCGGTGGTGGAGGTTACTGGGGTGATCCTTTTGCAGGCTGGTGGAGTACTGGCTTTTGGGGATCATGGTGGAACGGATGGTATTATTCCTATCCGGTGACTTATAGTTACGATACTAATACGTTGATTCTGGAAATGGTCGACCTGACAAATAAGAGTGATGACGGGACTCAAAAAAAGCTTCCGGTTGTATGGTATGCTAGTGCATCTGGTTTCCAGTATGGCAATAGCAGGATAAACATGCAGTTGTTATTGAACGGAGTAGACCAGGCATTCGATCAGTCTGTTTATATCCATAGAATTTATACTGAATAAGAGTAGGACATTCTCAATTTTATTTGATTAATGTCCAACACAAAAATAATGGAGATGATAACGATGAAAAGATATACTATTTTTAAGAAAGCAGTTTTGGCTTTCTGCGCTTTGGCAATGTTTGCCGTGCAAGGTTATGCCCAGTGGGATTCACAGAAAGCACATCTCATTGTCGACTGGCAAATGAATGCCCCCGTATCTACCGGTTTTGCTGACAAGATTAGCGGATGGGGTATGAATTTTGAAGGATTTTACGACCTTACCTCGCGCTGGTCGGTAGGAGCTTTCATTAATTTTCATACCAATCATAAATATATAGGGAGACAGACGATTCAGTTATCTCCGACAGAAGCACTGACAACAGATCAGCAGCGTTCTGCATACCAGTTGCCGTTTGGTGTAGGAACCTCTTATACATTGTACAATGGAAGATATGTTAAGCCGTATGTTGGTGTGAAACTCGGAACTGCATATACCCGCTATACGACCTATTATGGTGCTGGCGGCGTTTTTGATAGCGGATGGGGATTTTATGTATCTCCTGAAGTGGGCCTGAAGATTTATCCTTCTCCTTATCGTCGTTTTGGCTTCCATGTAGCTGGTTATTATAATTATATGACCAACAAGATGGCAACGCTTACAGGCGATGTGACAGGACAGAGTAACGTCGGATTCCGACTTGGTGTCATATTCTGATATTACCTGTTTAGGCTCTTTAAATTGACCCTTTAATTCACAATTTTACATTTTTTACTCTGGTTATAAACAGAGAGGTAAGAGGCTGTCTCAAATTGAAATATAATTTGAG
>FR887810.1 GCA_000432735.1 Bacteroides sp. CAG:443 | reverse complement strand
ACAGAACGCTTCTGACCGGCAAAAGGAGAAAGATGATTATGACGGTACGGACGATACGCTCCGTACGGATTCTGTAGACAATAACGAATCCCGGAATGAGCCGGCTCGTCCCCAAAAGGAACGTGACCTGAGCAATCGTCCCGACGGATATAAAACCATGGGAGTATCGGGTGAATGTTTTGAGATGGTTTATGCGGAGCCGGGCAAAAAGCCGAAGTGGGGTTATTTTCCCTCAGAAGGCCATCTGGAGGTAATCACCAAATTCGAGGGGACCAAAGCCACTCCTGAGTTCCTGCAGGCAATAGCCTATGAGGTTTATGTAAAGAATGTGACTTTCGGTCTTCTTCACCAGTGGCTGACAGATATGGGAATGACCATTTCTAAAAACACGAAGTCTGTTGCCTTGGAAAAGGACTCGATAGTGAACTGCAATGAGACCTGTAAAGTACGCAAATATGACCACTACAAGAAGTGTTATATCTGGGTATTGGTCAACAAGGCTCAGAAAAAATCCGCCCAGTTTAAAGATACCGTGCATCAAGTCTGTATGTCACATGCCAAGAACAAGTTTGTCAAGGCTTCCAATCAGGGTGGTGAACCGACAGCTGAACGCTTTTCCAATATTTTAAAGGAATTCTTCATGAGGGAGCGCAAATGTGATGAAGCCGGGCTTACTCCGGAAGAGAGGTTGCGGGAAAGACAAAGCCTGGAAACGAAAGAACTCCTGATAGAGTTGCGCAGCCTGTTGGATAGTGAGCTGTCAAAGGATTCAGAATTCAGAAGTCAGTATTATACAGAAGCTCTTAATTATCTGAACCGGTTCTGGAAAGAGATCTTTGCTTACCTGGATGACGGCGAACTGCCGATAGACAATAATCTTGCAGAGCGAACCATCCGGAAACTAACTACCCAACGCAACAATTCACTGCATTATGGAAGTGATGCCGGTGCCGAGATGGCTGCGACTTATCATAGTGTAATAGGAACGGTAAAGCTCCATGGCAGTTCTGTCTGGAACTTCATCGGAACTTTTTTCAAAAATATCTTTAACGGATGCAGGGATTATGTTAACATGGTGCCTGACAAAATCACTTTGGCTATCGGCCAATGTTAAATTCAAAACTAATTAATTAACAAAATTCGATTTAGGGCACTTAAAAGTGACCTTTCAAAGGGGTATGCCCTAAATTGAGTGCTTACATTAAGAGGGCTTTCAGCTCAGGAGATAACCAGCTGCCGAGACTGTTTCATCCTTTCGCTGGCGGGTGAGCGCAAGAACTCGCAGTTCTTGGTTAACAGCCGTATGGCAAATGTATCGGCAGCCTACCATACGCTGCTCTCAACATGCCGAATGAACGCTGCTCTGGAATATCTCAAGAAATTCTTCCACGAAATTGTCAAAGGGAGAAAGGATTATGAAAATCTCCTGCCCATGACAATCGGAATTAATACTAACAAATATTAATAATCACGTTCAATTTTTGATTTTTTTAATAGGAAACCGCTGAAAAGCGGCTTTCCCTATACTACACGTCAAAATTGGAGAAATTGTCAAAGGGAGAAAGGATTATGAAAATCTCCTGCCTATGACAATTGAAATTAACACTAACAAATATTAATAGTTAAGTTTAATTTTTAATTTTTTCTAATAGAAAACTGCTAAAAAGCGGCTTTCACTATACTACACGTCAAAATTGGACACTAACTGAATGATAGATGTTATGACATCGACAATTCGATAGCAGAACGTTTCATCCGTCCTTTGGCAGGTGAACGCAAGAACTTGCAGTTCTTTGTTAGCAGCCGCATGGTAAATGTATCTATACGCTGCTGTCAACACGCCGAGTGAACGGGCTGTCAGCTCTAGAATATCTGAAGAAATTCTTCCACAAAATTGTCAAAAGAAGAAAGGATTATGAAAATTTCCTGCCTATAACAATCGGAATGAATACCAACAAATATCAACAATCATATCATTTTTTGATTTTTAATAAAAACCGCTAAAAAGCGGCTTTCACTATACCACACGTCAAAATTAGACGCTAACATACATACAATAAAAAAACAGATGAATTACTTCATTACTGGAGGTACCGGCTTTATCGGTACCCATCTTACAAAATTACTGAACGAACTTCATCCGGAAGCAAAAGTATATAATCTGGATGTTGTAAAACCAGGCACTCCACTCCCCACAGTAAAAGATTACAAATCTCCCTTGAAAGATGGAGAAACTGTAAAATCCGAATTTATTTATTGTGACGTACGTAAACCTATAGAACTAAATGTTCCTGTATCAAGTGAGGATATTATCTTCAACTTTGCAGCAGTACATCGCACTCCAGGTCATCCTGACCATGAATATTTTGAAACCAATATTCGTGGAGCTGAGAATGTGTGTGCTTTCGCTGAAAAGCATGGTATCAAAAAAATTGTGTTTACCAGCTCAATAGCTCCATATGGTGCAGCAGAGGAACTAAAAGAGGAAACGACTCTTCCTACTCCTAATACTCCTTATGGAATATCAAAACTAGTTGCAGAAAAAATACATACTATTTGGCAAGCCAAAAACGAGAAGGAAAGACAGCTTACTATCGTACGTCCGGGAGTTGTTTTCGGTAAAGGGGAGAATGGAAATTTTACACGCCTATATTGGGCTATAAGAAAACATGAATTTGCTTATCCGGGACGCAAAGATACCATCAAAGCTTGTATCTACGTAAAAGAACTGGTACGTTTCATGGTATACAGACTTGAAAACCATGAAGAAGGAGTAGAACTTTACAACTGTTGTTTTGAACCAGCTTATACCATTCAGCACATTGTAGAAGCTATGAAAAAAGTTACCGGACTGACTTCCACCGTATTTGATATTCCTAACTGGATAATTATGCCCGCAGCTACAATCATCGGAGCATTGGGTGCACCAATGGGTATCTGTCCTGCCCGAGTAAAGAAGTTACAAATTTCTACTAACATTTGTGGTAAGAAATTGAAAAGCTCAGGTTATCAGTTTAAATGGACTTTTGAAGAAGCACTTAATGACTGGTTTAATGATAATGATAGACTCTTTTTAAAATAAGAATATTTATATCTATGCAAACCCACGTAGTCATTATGGCAGGCGGCATAGGAAGCCGTTTCTGGCCCATGAGTACCCCCGAATGCCCCAAACAGTTCATTGATGTAATGGGCGTAGGAAAATCGTTAATTCAGCTCACGGTAGAGCGTTTCAAGGATATCTGCCCGAAAGAGAATTTCTGGGTAGTGACCTCGGAAAAGTACGTAGACATCGTAAAGGAGCAGTTACCGCAGATTCCAAAGCAGCACATTCTGGCGGAACCGGAGGCAAGAAATACGGCACCGTGTATCGCATATGCGTGCTGGAAGATCCGAAAGGAGTTCCCGCAGACGAACATCGTAGTAACTCCCTCGGATGCACTGGTGATTGATACGACGGAGTTTGTCCGCTGCATCCGGCTAGCACTGGAGAAAACGGCGGAATCGAATGCTATTGTGACCTTGGGCATGAAGCCTACTCGACCGGAAACGGGCTACGGGTACATAGCTGCTTTGGGTGAAGCCGACGAGAATGGTATCTGCAAAGTGGAAGCATTCAAGGAGAAACCGGACGTGGAAACGGCGAAGAGGTATCTGGTAGCGGGAAATTATTTCTGGAACGCGGGAATATTTGTGTGGAACGTGGAAACGATTACGAATGCTCTACGCAGGTACGCGCCGCAAATTGCGGGAGTGATGGACGAGCTGGAGCCTGCCTTATTTACGGACAGGGAAGCGGAGGAACTAAAATGCTTCTTCCCTACCTGCGAAAAAATTTCCATCGACTATGCAGTAATGGAAAAGGCGGAGGACATCTTTGTGCTGCCGGCAGAGTTCGGATGGAGTGACCTGGGCAGCTGGGGGTCGCTGCACACGCTGTTGCCGCAGGATGAGAATGGCAATGCCTCTGTAGGAACAAACGTGAAGCTGTTCGGCTGCCGGGACTGTGTGGTGCATGTGGCGGATGAACGCAAGGTGGTACTGGAAGGTCTAGACGGCTACATCGTAGCAGAAAAAAAAGGTCAGCTGCTAATATGCCGCCTAAGTGAAGAACAGCGCATCAAAGAGTTTCAACATGGAATAACCTGAGTTTATCAGGTTCTATTTTATATCTATTATATCTAAGAAATCGCTACGACTCTCAGCACGAGGTCTGTAGCGATTTTTTGTAACCTGCCGGAAAAGCATTACCTTTGCGGCGCATTTATATCAAATAAAGAATCAATGAATTACATAAATATATGTACATGGCTCACCGTGTTATGCCTAGGAGGCACACTGCATGCGCAGACGGCGGACTCTACGCTGACTTATCGTGTAGAGGCGAGCGGAAATATATCGAACGGTACGTATGCTCCGTTATGGCTTTCAGCTAACCGGTACGGGCTGTCGAGCGTGGAGCCGAACAGTGGATATATACGGGCAGGACTGAGTTTCAATAAGAATTTGCGGCATCATTGGAAGGTGCAGGCAGGAGTGGATATTGCAGCTACGGCAAACCAGACGGCGGACTTCGTGGTGCAGCAGGCGTTTGTGGATGTTTCGTGGAAGTTTTTGAAACTGAGCATCGGTAGTAAGGAACGACCGGGGTTCCCGCTATGTAAGAATGAGCGGCTAAGCAGCGGCATGATGGTGGAAGGTGCGAACGCACGTCCGGTTCCGCAGGTACGCGGAGAGATTTCCGACTATGTGGCAATACCGGGAACACGAGAATGGCTGTCGCTGAAAGGACACATTGCTTACGGAATATTTACAGATAATAACTGGCAGGAAGGTTTTGTTTCGCCAGGAAATACGTATGGAAAGAATATTCACTATCATAGCAAGTCGATTATGTTCCGCATTGGTAACCGAAAGAAGCTGCCCGCAGAATTTGAATTCGGGATTCTAATGGCGGCGCAGTTTGCAGGTGACCAGCTCAGGAAGAACGAGGACGGTAGCAGTGAACTGATAACGGACATGCCGGATGGACTGAAAAGTTTCTTCAAGGCGCTTATTCCGATGAGCGGAGGAAGTGATACACCGTGGGGAGATCAGGTTAATGTGGAGGGTAATCATTTGGGTAGTTGGAATTTTGCCCTGAACTATTACCTGAAGGACTGGAAATTCCGAGTGTATCTGGAGCATTATTTCGACGACCACTCGCAGATGTTCTGGGAGTATGGACGGTGGAAAGACGGACAGCTGGGCATAGAAGTAACGCTGCCGAAGAACCGCTGGGTAAGTACGGTGCTGTGGGAAGGGCTTTCGACCAAGGATCAGACGGGACCGATTTTGTACGACGGATTCGCGGGAAGCATGGACTACCAAGTTAGTGCCAAAGATAATTATTACAACAATTACTGTTATCAGGCATGGCAGCACTGGGGACAGGGCATGGGAAACCCTCTCCTACCGGGTCCGATATATAATAAGGATGGAACAATCACATTCAAAAGTAACCGGGTACGAGCACAGCATCTGGGACTAGAAGGTCAGCCGGCAACGGAATGGGGCTACCGGGTACTAATTTCATTTGCACGGTACTGGGGTACATACGATGTTCCTCTCGACAAGCAACGCAAGCAATTCAGCTCGCTATATGAGGTGACGTATAGTCCACAATGGGCGAAAGGTTGGAGTGCAGCGGTCAGCATGGGACTAGACCGGGGAAATCACCTGGGTAACTCTACGGGAGGGATGTTCACCATCCGAAAAACCGGAGGTATTTTTTAAATGAAAAAATGTATGGGATATAAATATATGAGAAGTATTTTATATATGGCAGTGCTGCTGATGGCTGTGCTTGCAAGCGGATGTAAAAAGGAACCCATAGACCGTAACATAGAGGGGATGTGGAGACTGGAGCAGTTTACTACACACGAAGATGGCGTGGTGCACAAAGACTGCCAGCGTACGTTCTACAGCATCCAGCTTTGGGTGGTGGAAATAGCGGAAAAGCAGTGCCCCGAAAATCATGGATATAAAGCGATGATAGGTCGTTTTTCTTACAATGATAATCATTCGGAAGTAACGATGAAAGATTTCAAGTACCGCTCCGGTACGGGTGACAGCGGTAAGGAGGTGAGTCGCGAAGACTTGCTACCTTATGGAATAAACAGCAGCGAAACGACTTTCAGGGTGCTGAAGGCAAACGGAAAGCATCTCACGCTAAAGTCGGACTATGCTACGCTGGAGTTGACAAGCTTTTAAACAAAATTCGTTTCATATCGAAGAATATTACTATCTTTGCACAAACAAACATATCCAAGATGAAAAACAATAAAGAACTAATGAACCGCGCGGCCGACAACATTCGTATTCTGGCTGCTGCGATGGTAGAAAAAGCTAAGTCCGGTCATCCGGGTGGCGCTATGGGTGGTGCAGACTTTGCAAATGTACTGTTTTCTGAATTTCTTGTTTATGATCCTGAAAATCCACGCTGGGAAGGTCGTGACCGTTTCTTCCTCGACCCGGGACATATGTCGCCGATGTTGTATTCGGTACTGGCACTGAGCGGAAAATTCACGATGGACGAACTGGCTCAGTTCCGTCAATGGGGAAGCCCTACTCCGGGACATCCGGAAGTGGACATCATGCGTGGCATCGAAAATACTTCTGGTCCGCTGGGACAGGGACATACTTTTGCCGTAGGTGCTGCTATCGCTGCGAAGTTCTTGAAAGCTCGTCTGGGAGATGTGATGAACCAGACTATTTATGCTTATATTTCCGACGGTGGTATACAGGAAGAGATTTCACAGGGTGCCGGACGTATTGCCGGACATCTGGGACTGGATAACCTAATTATGTTCTACGACTCGAACGATATCCAACTTTCTACGGAATGTGGCGAGGTTACAAACGAGGATGTCGCAAAGAAATATGAAGCGTGGGGATGGAAGGTGTTTACTATCAACGGTAATGATCCTGACGAAATACGCGAAGCACTGACTCAGGCGAAAGCTGTAGAAGGTCAGCCTACACTGATTATCGGTAAGACGATTATGGGTAAAGGTGCAATGAGAGCAGACAATACAAGCTATGAGCATGACTGTGCTACGCATGGTGCTCCACTGGGTGGTGATGCTTATATCAATACCATAAAGAATCTGGGTGGTGATCTGGAGAATCCGTTCCAGATTTTCCCGGAAGTGGCAGAGCTGTATGCAAAACGCCGCGAAGAACTGAAAGCAATCGTTGCCGAACGTTATGCAGCGAAGGCTGAATGGGCAAAGGCTCATCCGGATCTGGCTGCGAAGATGGAATTCTGGTTCTCTAACCAGGCTCCGAAAATCAATTGGGAGGCTATCCAGCAGAAAGCAGGAGGACCAACACGTGCTGCTTCGGCTACCGTACTGGGTGTGCTGGCTACTCACGTGGAAAACATGATTGTGGCTTCTGCCGACCTTTCTAATTCTGACAAGACAGACGGATTCTTGAAGAAAACTCATGCATTTACGAAGGGGGACTTCAGTGGTGCGTTCCTGCAGGCTGGTGTAGCCGAACTGACTATGGCTTGCTGCTGCATCGGTATGGCACTGCACGGAGGTGTTATCGCTGCCTGCGGTACGTTCTTTGTTTTCTCTGACTATATGAAACCGGCTATCCGTATGGCTGCCTTGATGGAAACTCCTGTGAAGTTTATCTGGACACACGATGCATTCCGTGTTGGTGAAGACGGTCCGACACATGAACCGGTTGAACAGGAGGCTCAGATCCGACTGATGGAGAAACTGAAAAATCACAAGGGACATAACTCGATGCTGGTATTGCGCCCAGCTGACGTAGAAGAGGCTACTCAGGCTTGGAAGCTGGCAATGGAAAATACATCTACTCCTACGGGACTGATTTTCTCTCGCCAGAATGTTGCAAACTTGCCGGAAGGTACTGATTATACGCAGGCTGCAAAAGGTGCTTATATCGTAGCCGGATCGGATGAAAATCCGGATGTGGTTATGGTGGCTTCGGGTTCTGAAGTTTCTACCTTGGTGGCAGGTGCTGAACTGTTGCGCAAGGATGGCGTGAAACTGCGTATCGTTTCTGTGCCGTCGGAAGGTTTGTTCCGCAACCAGAGCAAGGAGTATCAGGAAAGCATTATCCCAACTGGTGCAAAGGTATTCGGACTGACTGCCGGTCTGCCGGTCAACCTGCAAGGTCTGGTAGGCCCGAACGGAAAGGTATGGGGACTGGAATCGTTCGGTTTCTCTGCTCCGTACAAGGTATTGGACGAAAAATTGGGATTCACCGCAGAAAATGTGTATAACCAAGTAAAAGCAATGTTATAATGAAAGTAGTTGGACTGGCTTCCGATCATGCCGGATTTGAGCTGAAAGAATATGTAAAGCAATGGCTGAAGGCAAAGGGATGGGAGTATAAAGATTTTGGAACATATAGTACGGATAGCTGTGACTATCCGGATTTCGCTCATCCGCTGGCGCTTGCCGTTGAAGCAGGTGAATGTTACCCGGGAATAGGTATCTGTGGCAGTGGCGAAGGTATCAGCATGACACTGAACAAGCATCAGGGGATTCGGGCTGCTCTGTGCTGGATGCCGAAAATTGCGCGTCTGGCTCGCCAGCATAATGACGCGAACGTACTGGTGATGCCGGGACGTTTCATCGATACGGAAATGGCTGACAAGATTATGACGGAATTCTTCTCTACTGATTTTGAAGGAGGACGTCATCAGGCAAGAATCGACAAGATTCCAGTCAAATAATATTTTCTCCAGACGGAGATTCTACATTAATATTCACTACAGACTGTCGCTTTCTCGACAAAGGAATTGGCTCCTTACAGAAAACAGACGGTTTGTAGTGAATATTTTTTATTTCCAAACGTTTCCTTTTTTTAGCAGGGTTCTCTTTTTTTCCTATATTTTTTATCTGTATATTTGCTCGTCAGAAAACAGAAAAGAAAATCAAAACAGAACATTACCATGAAAAAGTTATTATTTATGCTGCTGCTATGTCTGCCGCTAACGGGTATGGCTAAGGACAAGAAAGATAATTCCGACCCGAAATATCTGGCCGGAGCTGTAACAACCATCGACGGGAAGGTGGCTTTTACCAATGAGATAAATGCTCCGGGACTGTCGAAAACGGAGATATTCAATCAGATGCTGGAATGGGCGAAAGGACGTTTCAAGCCCGACGGAAAGCTGTATAGTCAGGTTTCGTATTCTAATGAGGAAGAAGGAACCATTGCAGCGACTGCCGAAGAGTATATGGTTTTCTCTTCTACAGCTCTGTCATTGGACCGTACGCGTATTTATTATCAGTTTCTGATCAATGCGGAGGACGGAAAATGTAAGTTGCTGATGACGCGTATCCGTTACTGGTATGATGAAGCGAGAGACGGGGGTGAAAAATATACAGCAGAGGAATGGATCAACGACGATATGGCGCTGAATAAGAAGAAAACGAAACTGGCTCCTATCTGCGGCAAGTTCAGACGGGAAACCATCGACCTGAAGGATGAATTGTTTCAGTCGGCTTCGGTTGCCTTGGGACAGAAGTTGCTGAACAATGCGTCGGCTACCACTGCGCAATCGGTTCCTGCACAGACGCTGCAACCTGCTACTCCGGTACTCAATGCTTCGGCAGAACTGAAAGAAGTTAGCTTGGAGCAGTTACCTGCCAACTTAAACGAAATTGCTGCACAGGGACGCATTACGCTGACGGCTGCCAATGGTGAGGAAATCGATATCAAGGCGGAGAACTGGAGTGGATTTGGCAAGATGTTCAACAAGAACGTTGCTTATTTGCTCATCGACCAGAGCCGTATTGCTGCTACTGCTTTGATGGAACAGAGTGACACGTACAAGGTTTCGTTCTATACCAGCAACAATACGCAGGCGAGCGTGGTGATAGAGTGCAAGAAGGCTATGGCGCAGAAAATGACGGCGGATGAATTGAAATCGCTGAACCAGAATGTGGATGCTTCGAAACAGTATACCATGTATATCGGTGAGGTAACGAAAGCCCTGATGAGATAACGGAAACTGAAATCTGAAAGATAAACGGACTTACAGAAAAAGAGAAAGAGGCGTATCGGTTTGATGCGCCTCTTTCTCTTTCTGGTATGTTACGCGACTGTTATTCCTGAGTGTATGAATGACTGTAAGTATTCGGCCAACTACAGGTACTAA
>FR887809.1:2233-25649 GCA_000432735.1 Bacteroides sp. CAG:443 | reverse complement strand
CGCGGGTTTGAGTCCCGTCTTCCGCTCTTCAAAAGGTCATACATTTTATGTATGACCTTTTTTATTATCCCCTAAAATCATTAATAAAACCAAACAGAAATAACAAACTTCACGCTAATTTGTTATATTAGTCATATAATATTCTCCTTATAATCAACCTTTAAAATTAAAATGAAATCATTATGAAGAATTTTAGAGTCGAATCACTAATCCTCGCCCTCGGACTGCTTTTACTAGGTATATGCATTCAAAGAGGGTTTAACTCATTCGCAGAACGAGACAGAAGTGTTAACGTCAAAGGACTTGCAGAAATGGAAGTTCCAGCCGACAAGGTAATATGGCCGCTAATGTATAAAAGCCTGGGTAACGATCTGAATGCTTTATACGATAACATCAAAAGCTCAAACGCAACCATTACGCAATTCTTGAAAGAGAAAGGCATAGATGAAAAAGAAATTAGCATCAATGCCCCTGAAATAATCGACTTGCAGGCTGAACGATACAGTAACAACGACAACAACCCATACCGCTACAATGTAACTACTGTTATCACCGTCACTTCCAATAAAGTCGACTTGGTGAGAAGCCTGATTGCCGAACAAGGTGAATTGCTGAAAAGAGGAATTGCAGTAACCGGAGGCGACTATCGTTACAACGTTCAGTATGAATATACGGGACTCAACACCATCAAACCGGGAATGATAGAGGAAGCAACGAAAAACGCACGGCAGGCTGCCGAAAAGTTTGCAAAAGACTCCGACAGCAAACTTGGCAAAATACGCCATGCCAGCCAAGGACAGTTTAGTATTTCCGACCGCGATGCCAATACTCCTTATATAAAAAAGGTGCGCGTAGTTACTACTATCGACTATTCACTCGAAGACTAGACAAAATCATAACATACCTTACACTTGCTCAAAGAGCCGCAAAGTATCATCACAGGAAAATCCGAATGAAACTCTGCGGCTCTTTTTATATTGCTTCTCTCCTCTCTCTGAAGAAAAAGGCCAAGTTTCATCCGAAGATTTTACGAAAAAAAACAGGAAAAGTTGTATCATTCAGGATTTTATTATACTTTTGCAGCCGATTTATATAAACAATATAAAGTCTAACACAATTAGTTATTTACAAACAATTTATTAATTAATGGAAAACTTAAAAAACATTACTCCGATTGAAGACTTCAATTGGGATGCTTATGAAAGCGGTGATGCAGCTACCAACGTAAGCAAAGAAGAACTTGAAAAAGCTTATGACAGCACCTTGAACAAGGTAAACGACCGTGAGGTTGTAGACGGTACTGTAATTGCAATGAACAAACGTGAAGTTGTAGTTAACATTGGCTACAAATCAGACGGTATCATTCCGTTGAGCGAATTCCGCTACAATCCTGATTTGAAAGTAGGTGATACTGTAGAAGTATACATCGAAAACCAGGAAGACAAAAAAGGACAGTTGATCCTGTCACACAAGAAAGCTCGCGCTACTCGTTCTTGGGATCGTGTTAACGCTGCTCTTGAAAACGAAGAAATCATCAAGGGTTACATCAAGTGCCGCACTAAGGGTGGTATGATTGTTGACGTATTCGGTATTGAAGCATTCTTGCCGGGTTCTCAGATCGATGTTAAACCTATCCGCGACTACGATGTATTCGTAGGAAAGACTATGGAATTCAAAGTTGTTAAAATCAACCAGGAATTCAAAAATGTTGTTGTTTCTCACAAAGCTCTTATCGAAGCTGAACTGGAACAGCAGAAGAAAGAAATCATCAGCAAACTTGAAAAAGGTCAGGTACTTGAAGGTACTGTTAAAAATATCACATCATACGGTGTATTCATCGACTTGGGCGGCGTAGACGGTTTGATCCACATCACAGACTTGTCTTGGGGCCGTGTAAGCGATCCTCATGAAGTTGTTTCTTTGGATCAGAAGTTGAACGTAGTTATCCTTGACTTCGATGATGAAAAGAAACGTATTGCTTTAGGTTTGAAGCAGTTGACTCCGCACCCATGGGATAGCCTTGATCCGAACTTGAAGGTTGGCGATCACGTTAAAGGTAAAGTTGTCGTTATGGCTGACTATGGTGCATTCATCGAAATCGCTCCGGGCGTAGAAGGTTTGATCCACGTTTCTGAAATGTCTTGGTCACAGCACCTGCGTTCTGCTCAGGACTTCATGAAGGTAGGCGACGAAATCGAAGCTGTTATCCTGACTCTGGACCGCGAAGAACGCAAGATGTCTTTGGGTATCAAACAGCTGAAACCGGATCCATGGGAAACTATCGAAGAAAAATATCCTGTAGGTTCTAAGCATGTTGCTAAAGTTCGTAACTTCACTAACTTCGGTGTATTCGTAGAAATCGAAGAAGGTGTAGACGGCTTGATCCACATCTCTGACTTGTCTTGGACTAAGAAGATCAAACATCCTTCTGAATTTACTCAGATTGGTGCAGACATCGACGTTGTTGTTTTGGAAATCGACAAAGAAAATCGTCGTTTGAGCCTTGGTCACAAGCAGTTGGAAGAAAACCCATGGGATGTATTCGAAACAGTATTTACTGTAGGTTCTATCCACGAAGGTACTATTATCGAAATGTTGGATAAGGGTGCTGTTGTAGCATTGCCTTACGGTGTTGAAGGTTTCGCAACTCCGAAACACTTGGTTAAGGAAGACGGTACACAGGCTCAGCTTGACGAAAAACTTCCGTTCAAGGTAATCGAATTCAACAAAGATGCAAAACGTATCATCTTGTCTCACAGCCGTATCTTCGAAGATGCTGCTAAGGCAGAAGAAAAGGCAGAAAAGAAAGCTTCTAAGAAGTCTTCTAAGAAAGAAGAAACTCCGATGATTCAGAACCAGGCTGCTTCTACAACTCTGGGCGACATCGACGCTTTGGCTGCTTTGAAAGAACAATTGGAAGGAAAGAAATAATTCTTTAATTCGTCATATTGGAAAAGGGGATTGTGCTTTGCATAGTCCCTTTTTTTATTTCCTCATCAGAAACCTTTCCAAGACCTTTTCCGGTTTTCCTAAATATCACTATTTTTCATAAAACAGAATGTCCACGAGGAAGGCCAGCCTGAAAAACTGTACATTTCATTTGTCACTCCGCTCACCTTTGCGTATCTTTGTTTACATGGAAAAATTTGAAGTAAATATATTAGGATGCGGGTCTGCATTACCCACCACGCGGCACATGGCAACCTCACAGGTAGTGAATATTCGGGAAAAACTGTTCATGATTGACTGTGGAGAGGGTACCCAAATACAATTACGGCGTTCACGACTGAAATTCAGTCGCCTGAATCACATATTCATCTCTCATCTGCACGGAGATCATTGCTTCGGTCTGATCGGGCTAATCTCCACCTTCGGCATGCTGGAACGCACAGCCGACTTACATATTTATTGCCATCCTGAACTGGAACAACTGCTTACCCCACACCTTGAATTCTTCTGCAAAGGTATGCCGTACAAAGTTATCTTTCATCCATTTAATCCTAAAGAGCAACAGGTTATTTACGATGACCGCTCCGTCACGGTAGAAACAATCCCTTTACGCCATCGTTTGCCTACATGCGGTTTTCTCTTTCGTGAAAAGCCTACGCCCAACCATATAAAGCGTGACATGATAGATTTTTACAACATCCCGATATGCTTGATCAACCGCATAAAGAACGGAGAAGACTACATCACAGAGGAAGGTACAGTTATCCCCAACGAACGGCTGACTACACCCTCCGACCCTCCCCGCTCGTATGCATACTGTTCGGATACAGCCTATCTTCCACGTATCACCGAGCAGATAAAAGGCGTAGACCTCCTGTTTCACGAAGCAACTTTTGCCAAGACAGAAGCAGCACGAGCCCGTCAGACCATGCATTCTACTGCCGAACAAGCTGCTACCATAGCCCGCGATGCACAAGTCCGACGCCTGCTCATCGGTCATTTTTCTGCAAGATATGACGAAGAAGAAACCCTGCTGAAAGAGGCACAAGCCATCTTCCCCGATACGCTGCTGGCACAGGAAAACATGAATATCGCACTTTAAGTAAAGAAGTTAATAAAACTCAACCTGCTTAAACCCTTCCATTACATATCAATCTAAAAAACAACGGAAACAAGAAGTTAATAAAATATGAATACATATAACGAGGAAGATGTCATCGACCGACTGCAATATCCGGAAACACAACGAGAAGCTTTCGGAGAAGTAGTAAAAGCATATAGCGAACAGCTATACTGGCAAATCAGGCGAATGGTCCTCTCGCACGACGACGCAAACGACTTGTTGCAAAATACATTCATCAAAGCATGGAGCAACCTGAGCTATTTCCGGGGAGAGGCCAAACTTTCTACATGGCTATACCGTATAGCCTTGAATGAGAGCTTGAATTTTCTGAACAAACAGCGTGCACAGAACCAGCTTTCCATCGACGACGCAGAGGCTGTTGCCCTGAGCAAACTGGAAAGTGACCCTTACTTCGATGGCGACAAGACACAGCTATTATTCGAAAAGGCAATTCAGACTTTACCCGAAAAACAGCGAATGGTCTTCAACCTGAAATATTTTCAGGAGATGAAATACGAAGAGATATCCGACATTTTGGGAACCAGCGTAGGAGCTCTCAAGGCTTCCTATCACCATGCCGTAAAAAAAATAGAAGAATTTTTAAGCCAAAACGATTAAACCTTATGAGCAAACAGCTATCTAAGAAAATAAAGGAGGATAACATACTATGAAGGAAGATAAAGATTTACTGAAAAAATACGGAAAGAAGAATCCTTTTACTGTTCCCGAAGGATATTTCCAAAATTTCAACGAAAGGCTGATGGAGCAACTTCCTGAAAAAGAAGTCATCTCCGAACCCGAAATCAGAACATGGGACCGTATCAAACCGTGGGTCTACATGGCCGCCATGTTCGTAGGATTAATGTTTACCGTCCGTGCGTTTGTAGGAGAGCAACGTCTGCAAAACGCAGGTACAGAAACAGAAACAGAGAACTATACCGAAATACCCGACGAATACATTGACCCGATCGTCAATCAGACAATGATGGATGATTATGAACTATACCAATATCTGACTGATGCCGAAACCAATATTTACAACTAAATAAGCTGAACCAAGATGAAAAAACTATTGTATATACTAGCTCTTCTCATTGCTTTTTGCAGCAACCTACAAGCACAAAAAGCCAAACTGAGCAAAGAAGAATTCCGCAAAGTACAAGAAAAATTCATAACCGAAAAGGCTAGTCTTACGGCGAAAGAGGCGAAACAATTCTTCCCGCTCTATTTTGAGTTGCAAGACAAAAAGACATCCCTCAACAAAGAAGCCTGGCACAAAATCAGACAAGGCAAACAGGAAAACGTAAGCGAAGAAGAATACAATCAAATTGTGGAAGATGTAATAAAAACACGCATCCAGATAGACCAGCTCGACCTAGACTATGTACGGAAATACAAGCAGTTTCTCCCCGCAAAAAAAATTTATGACATTCAGCGGGCCGAAATGAAATTCCACAGAGAACTACTAAAACCCAAAAAGAAGAAATAGTTCCTATTCAAACCGTTGATACATGATGTTTTAAAGAAGAAAAGACCGGATTCAGACATTATTCTTCAAAGCCTGAATCTGGTCTTTTTCATGTCCACTGGTACCGGAACGATAGTTACCGTTACAATCCCTTCTGCTTAGCTTCGTTCCAGACAGCATCCATTTCCTCGAGCGACATATCGGTCAGGTTCTTGCCCTGTTTTATCGTATGTTCCTCCAGATAATTGAAGCGACGGATAAATTTCTGGTTCGTATGTTCCAGCGCATTATCCGGATTAATCTTATACAAACGAGCCGCATTGATCAGGCTGAACATCACATCTCCAAATTCAGCTTCCGCCTTTTCCTTGTCCATGGTGGCCACTTCCGCTTCAAACTCACCGATTTCCTCTTTCACCTTGCTCCATACCTGCTCGCGCTCTTCCCAGTCGAAGCCCACATTCCGAGCCTTGTCCTGTATGCGATAAGCCTTGATGAGTGAAGGAAGCGCGTCGGGAACCCCACTCAAGACCGACTTGTTTCCATCTTTCTCCTTCAGTTTTATCTGCTCCCAGTTCTCAGAAACCTGTTCGGCCGTATCAGCCTTAACCTCTCCAAAAACATGAGGATGACGGAATATCAGCTTGTCGCAAAGTTTGTCACATACATCTTTTATATCGAACGCACCGGTTTCACTTCCAATTTTGGCATAGAACACCACATGCAACAGGACATCGCCCAGTTCCTTGCAAATGTTTTTCTGGTCGTTCTTCATCAGAGCATCACATAGTTCATATACTTCTTCTATCGTATTGGGGCGCAAACTTTCATTGGTCTGCTTCCTGTCCCACGGACATTTTACTCTCAGTTCATCGAGCACATCGAGCAGCCGCCCGAATGCTTCCATCTGTTCCTTTCTAGTATGCATATACATTTTTTCTTATTTTCGGCACACAAAATTACAAATAAATTGGATTTTATGATAGAAAATACTATTTTTGTAATAATAGATAAAAAATATATATCAACTTGTACCCAAATTAACCAACAAAATATACACAATTATGAATACACAAAGCATTTCAGACTGTGCAAAAGCAGTATGGCGTCTGCTGCACGGAGATAACAGAAAATGGGAGTATCAAGAACTGAAAGAGGCAACCGGACTGCGCGACAGGGATTTGAATGCCGCTATCGGCTGGTTGGCTTGTGAAGGAAAAATCCAGTTTGATGACAGTGTAAAAGGACAAAATACTGCATTATATATTGAGTTGAGCTATTATATAGGATAGTACCAATAAAAAAATGCGTTGTAACTCCGCTGCTCTGACGGTGTTTCAACGCATTTTTCTGATACCTCAAGATTTTGCTTTATTTCAACTTAATAAACAATTCACCTTCCACTTCGCTTGTTTCAATCTTGTCTTCTCTCAATAACCAACCCAATCCAAGGAACAAATCTTTGTCAGCTCTCAGTTTGGTAGCCTTCTTCAGTCCCTTCTGAGTCATTCCTTCATTTCCATTTAGTGCTTCCCAGATTTGTCCGGCGATAGCACCTGCTTTTTCTTGTAACATAGTTCTCTACTTTAAAATGTAATATTTTACTTCTTATACAAAAGAAGTGTTTGTGTATATTGCTATGCAAATGTAACGAAAAAAAACATGAAGAAGCCTTTTTATGGAAAAATATTTTGAATATGACTGTTTTTTACTCAAAAGAACCCATTTATAGGCAAACTAATGACATTTTATCTGCAAATGTTTACCTTACGCCGACAGAAACCGGGAAGAACAGCATCGAAAAAGCTTTATTTTTTGTACAAAAAAAATAAGTTTTTGTACAAAAAATAAAAATTCCTCCCGACAAAACAGACAAAACTCTGCCTGCTTACAAAAGAAAGCCCTCCTCCCCTTTCCGTACACCGGCAGTCGCCACAAACCGGCAGTGAAGGGGGTGAAGGGCAAAAAACGGTATTTTTTTTAAATTTTACCTTCTTTTTCCAGGAAATCTCCAAATATGCGAGCGGCAGTTTCTACCATTCTGACACACGGACGCTTGGCATAATACTGGGCTGTACGTGCTTCGGGAGTGGAAACAACCGGCTCATTCTTTGCCAGTCCCAACAAGTCGGCACAACGCAAGGCTCCTGTTTCCTGACGGAACTTTTCCGCCAGTTCCTGAACCAGCGCATAATTGGCAGCCTTACTTTCACGGTCCGCTCCTTCGAGTGCGCAACGCTCCAGACCGGCCAGCAAAAACATTCCACAAGCAGCTCCACACGTCTCACGCATGCGGCCAATGCCTCCTCCAAACGAAGCAGACATGTGTAAAGCTTGTTCCTGAGTAAATCCATACAGATCGGCATATGCAGCAACGACCGACTGTGAACAGTTATAACCCTCTTTAAAGAAAGCCATAGCTTTCTGTATACGTTCTTCTTTTGTCATATATCAAGTACATTATTAATTGTATTTCCTTCCATCCATGCTTTCAGATTTTCTACCGCCTGGCTCATCAGGCGTGCACGCGACTCACGGGTAGCCCATGCGATATGGGGAGTAATGAAACAGTTTTTCAACTTCAGCAACGGATTGCCGGCTGAAGCCGGTTCCGACGAAAGTACATCCAGCCCCGCACCCAACAGCTTTCCGCTCAGCAAAGCCTGTTCCAATGCCTTCTCGTCTATCAGTCCGCCACGACTGGTATTGATCAGAATAGCCCCCTGTTTCATCAGCGAAAGACGAAATGAATTGACCATCTCTTTGTTCTCCGAAGTTAACGGACAATGCAAGCTGACTACGTCACTCATAGAGAACAGTTCATTCAATGTCACTTTCTGATATCTTTTCGGAAGCATCTTTTTCGACTTGCTGGTATACAGCAAGATATCCATTCCCAAAGCTTCGGCTATTCGTGCTGTAGCTTGTCCGGTATTTCCAAAACCGACAATGCCCATTTTCTTTCCAGCCAACTCAATCAGCGGAGTATTCCAATAGCAGAAATCCGGTTGTGCACTCCACACGCCGTTATGTACCTCTCTGGCATAATGATCCACCCGCTGAGTGATGTTCAACAAATGTGCGATAACCATCTGGGCAACCGACATCGTACTATATGCCGGAATGTTCGTTACCACGATTCCCCGTTGACGTGCCGCATCCAGATCGACGACATTGTATCCTGTTGCCAGGACTCCTATATACTTCAACCGAGGCAGCAGATTCAACATAGATCCGTTCAGTACCGTTTTATTAGTCAGTACCACATCTGCATCTTTTGCCCGACGCACCACATCCAACTGAGAAGTGCGGTCATGAACGACGACTTCCCCCAGCTTCTCCAACTCTTCCCATCTCCTCTCTCCTGGATTCAACGTATAAGCATCCAAAACAACAATTTTCATATATCTCCTCATTTCTTTGTTATTCTTTGAAACGGTCTCCCCATAGCTGCACCATCCTTTCCTTAAGTTTAGCTTCCGAGGCATTTTCCTGCGCATGCCAGAGGCGCTGCTGCTGCACTTCGTCGGGCAGGAACTGCTGCCGCACGAAATTACCTTTATAGGCATGGGCATACTTGTAGTCTTTGCCATATCCCAGCTGCTTCATCAGCTTGGTAGGTGCATTGCGCAGATGCAGCGGAACCGGAAGATTCCCTGTCTGCCGAACCAGTTCGAGTGCCGAATTAATCCCTTCGTACGCCGAATTACTTTTCGGACTTGTGGCCAGGTAAACCGTAGCCTCAGCCAGCGGAATACGCCCTTCAGGCCATCCGATCTTCATCACGGCATCGAAGGCAGCATTTGCCAGAAGCAGCGCATTCGGATTGGCAAGTCCAATATCCTCAGAGGCAGATATTACCAGACGCCGGGCAATGAAAGCAGGGTCCTCCCCACCCTCTACCATACGGGCGAGCCAGTATAACGCCCCATCCGGATCACTTCCACGGATAGACTTGATAAAGGCCGAAATGATATCATAGTGCATTTCTCCATCTTTATCGTATGCCAGCGGATTTTGCTGCAAACGCTCCACGACTTTCTCGTCGGTCACTACTACAGGTACACTGTCGTCGGCCTCAACCACCAGCTCGAGTATGTTGAGCAGTTTCCGGGCATCTCCTCCTGAATAACGAAGCATGGCATCCGTTTCACGCAACTCTACCTGCTTTTCTTTCAATATGGCATCCGTGGTTATGGCACGGTGCAGCAGTTCCAGTAAGTCATCTTTCTCGAGTGACTTCAGCACATAAAGCTGGCAGCGCGAAAGCAACGGACGGATGACTTCGAACGAAGGATTCTCTGTGGTTGCTCCTATCAGTGTAACGACACCTGTTTCAACAGCCCCCAGCAAGGAATCCTGCTGCGACTTGCTGAAACGATGTATTTCATCGATGAAAAGAATCGGACTCTGTTGCGAAAAAAAACGATTGCTCCGTGCCTTGTCGATTACATCGCGCACATCCTTCACTCCCGACGTTACGGCACTTAATGTATAAAAAGGAGTTTCCAGACGATTGGCTATAATTCTTGCCAACGTGGTTTTCCCCACTCCCGGAGGTCCCCATAAAATAAAAGAAGAGATGCGTCCGGCATCAATCATCCGCCTCAGCACCGCCCCTTCTCCTACCAGATGTTTTTGCCCTATGTATTCGTCCAGCGTTTTCGGACGCATACGTTCAGCCAACGGTTGAGCCATACTATATTTCTTTTGTAATATTATTATCTACCTTCACCTTATTATCATCCTCTGAGAAATGTTCCTTTCCCAACAACAGAGAGTACGATCAATGTACACTCTGTCTAGCGAAATTAGTGATTTTTTTTCGATTAGAGAAATATACACGACTCATTAATATAACAACACAATTTGGAAAAGACATTCCAATCTCTTTCGGAATGCCTTTTCCACTCACATCATTTCACTGAATGCTGAGGGGCTGGAATTGCACCCAATTGCTGCAACATCGTAAACAAATCGGGCAATCCGTGTTCACGGATAATTTTACCATCTTTCAACTGATAAATGTTCATGGCAGTTACCTTGACAGGTTTACCCGTAGCAGGTATTCCCATAAACGGACAGGTCTGTGTTCCGCTCATTGTAAAACGAATCATGACCTTATCACCTTCCGCAATACATTCTTCTGCTTTCCATTGAACATCCGGCATCGTCCCCCGCATCATGTTGAGCACGGCCATATATCCGTCAAATCCACGCAAAGGCTCAGAAGATGTCGGAGCATAGAAAATAACATCCGGCGCAATAATAGCTTCGCCGATAGCAGGATCGCCCGTATTAATGAAACGAATAAATTGTTCCATCACCTGTTTGTTCTTTTCTGTTACAGAAACTTGTTTATCATCAGTACTTTTCATATACATTTATTTTATAGATACATATAGAATTTTGATAAAATTACACCTCATCCATCAATTGTGCAAGAAGTTACTTTTTAGACTGATAGTAACCTTTTTCTCACTTTTACAGAGAATCAGGACGATTCGGAAAGTGTTAAAAAATAAAAATACGCCTTTAATCATTTAATGAATCTATGTATTAATTTTGCAATGTGAATTCAATCTAAACCTACAGAAATGCTAAGAAAAGAACAACGAAACTCAATTATCGAAATCTGCCCTGTCCGTAACGTAATTGCTCGCTTTGGCAATAAATGGGCCTTATTAGTGATATTGATTTTAAGCGAACACGAGAAAATCCGTTTCAACGAACTACGTCAGTTAATTCCCGATATATCATCACGGGTATTGTCTGGCACATTAAAGACACTAGAAACCGATGCCCTTGTTCTCCGTACAACTTATCCGACTGTTCCTCCAAAAGTCGAATATCAACTGACGGAATTAGGGCGGTCGCTCGTACCTATCATAACCCAACTGACAGAATGGGCACAGACAAACTTGAAAACAATAGTCACGCACCGAAAAGAGTTCGAGGAAAAGCATCAGGAAGAATAGGATCTATTTTCCAAAAGGAATATCAACTTTCGTCATGCCGTCTCTGAAGAAAATTTTTATTTCTTATATAAAAAAGCTGAATAGAACCAAAAGAATCTGTTTGGCAAAGAAAAATTTCCCAAACAACAGCTCACAAAAGGGCAATAAAAAAAGCCTCTTTTCACAAAGAAGCTTTTTTAAGTTTTCAATAGGTATTAGTTTTTTTTAAGGTAAAAAGATTGTTTTCAGGATAACGCTACAAAGATGCGGGCTTTTTTTGAACTAAACAAATAAAAAACTATGTCTTAAAACATGTTTATTGTTTTTCTTCGTTTACATTCTGTCAAGCTCTCGCTCTTCAATAGTATTACAAAGATAAGAAATATTTCTTAAAATAAAACCTTTTCAAGTTTTTTTCTCACGTTTGTATACAATATTATATTTCAGGGACTTTACAAAAATATACCAAAATTCTCCATAAAACAGAAATTGTCAGTCTTTTTCTTATTCACATCTATCATATATTTACACTTCAGGCAAAAACAAAAAAATTTCAGCAATCCGACATTTTTCTTCCTGTCTTCCACAGCCACAACTTGTAATTCGAGAAGTTATTTTATAAATTAACTGCTAGTATCATCTTTCTTTTATAGGTAGTTCAGGAAAGAATCATTATTTTTGCAAACAAAAGTGTAAAACGAAAACGCTATGACAGAAATGAAAGTAACGGAAAGTTCTGAAAAGAAAAGTCTGAACTTTATTGAACAAATTGTAGAAAAAGATTTGAAGGAGGGAAAGAACGGAGGAAGAATACAGACCCGTTTCCCGCCTGAACCAAACGGATATTTACATATAGGCCACGCTAAGGCCATCTGCATGGACTTCGGTATCGCCCAGAAATATGGAGGTGTATGCAACTTGCGCTTCGACGATACAAACCCGACCAAGGAAGATGTAGAATATGTAGAAGCAATAAAGGAAGACATTCAGTGGCTGGGATATCAGTGGGGACACGAATATTATGCTTCCGACTACTTCCAGCAGCTGTGGGACTTTGCCATTCGCCTTATTAAAGAAGGTAAGGCTTATGTTGACGAACAGACTTCGGAGGAAATTGCCGCCCAGAAAGGTACTCCTACACAGCCCGGAGTAGAAAGTCCTTACCGTAACCGTCCGATAGAAGAAAGTCTGGCTCTTTTCGAAAAGATGAACAACGGTGAAATAGAAGAAGGTAAGATGGTACTTCGCGCCAAGATAGATATGGCCAACCCGAACATGCATTTCCGCGACCCGATTATCTACCGTGTCGTTAAAACTCCTCATCACCGTACGGGAGATAAATGGAAGGCTTATCCGATGTACGACTTTGCACACGGACAGAGCGACTATTTTGAAGGTGTAACTCACTCTCTGTGTACACTGGAATTTGTGGTTCACCGTCCGCTGTATGACTTGTTCGTAGACTGGGTAAAAGACGGAAAAGATCTCGACGACAACCGTCCCCATCAGTATGAGTTCAACAAACTGAACCTCAGCTACACTTTGATGAGTAAACGTAACCTGCTGATTCTGGTTAAAGAAGGTCTGGTAAACGGTTGGGATGATCCTCGTATGCCGACTATCTGCGCATTCCGCCGCAGAGGATATTCTCCAGAGTCTATCCGCAAGTTCATCGATAAAATCGGTTATACTACTTATGACGCGCTGAACGACTTCGCCCTGCTGGAAAGTGCTGTCCGCGAAGACCTGAACGCACGCTCTACACGTGTTTCAGCTGTGCTGAATCCGGTCAAGCTGATTCTTACCAACTATCCGGAAGGAAAGGTCGAAGAGATGGAAGCTATCAACAACCCGGAAGATCCGAACTCACCTACTCACATCATCGAATTCAGCCGTGAGTTGTGGATGGAACGCGACGACTTCATGGAAGATGCTCCGAAGAAGTTCTTCCGTATGACCCCGGGACAGGAAGTCCGTCTGAAGAATGCATACATCGTGAAGTGTACCGGATGCAAGAAAGACGAAAACGGAAACGTGGTAGAAGTATATGCCGAATACGATCCGAATACCAAGAGCGGCATGCCAGAAGCCAACCGCAAGGTGAAAGGTACATTACACTGGGTAAGCTGCAATCATTGCTTGAAAGCAGAAGTCCGCTTGTACGACCGCTTGTGGAAAGTTGAAAATCCGCGTGACGAAATGGCTGCTATCCGCGAAGCAAAGAACTGCTCGGCACTGGAAGCGATGAAGGAAATGATCAATCCGGATTCACTGAAAGTCCTGAAGGAATGTTATGTAGAAAAATTCCTGGCAGATGCCAAACCGCTCGACTACTTACAGTTCCAACGTATCGGATACTTCAATGTCGATAAGGATTCTACTCCGGAACATCTGATATTCAACCGTACCGTATCGCTGAAAGATACCTGGAGCAAAATCAATAAATAAGCATATTATACCATTTGGTATAAAAGCCGGAAACACAGATTGCGCAAAAACTGTACACATATGAAAAGATGGGGACATGCATTTGCGTAATCTGCGTTTTTATTTATATCTCTTTTAAAAAAAACATCAAATTATGAAGGACGACTTGTCTTCAATCTTCCATAAACCAGAGTTCAAACAGTTGCTGGCTAAATATTCGGATATGATAGAGAATCATACCTCTATTTACCTGGAACCTGACGAAATCACCTTATTGGCCGAATTTTACGCCAGTATGGGAAATATCAGAGCTTCTGAGGAAGTAGTGGACTATGGCCTGTCGCTTCATCCGGACAATCTGGACATATTGATATTCAAATGCCACAACCTGATTGTCAAAGGATATACCATCGAAGCACAGGAAGTACTCAACTCCATAGCAGATACGAACGACTATGAGGTAAGATTATTGCAGGCCGAACTCTATCTGGCACAAAAACGGAACCAAGAGGCCGACGAACTGCTGGAACAGCTTTATCAGGACGAGAAAGATATAGACACCATGCTCGACATCGCTCACCTGTACATGGACGACCACCAAAAGAAAAACGCATACCACTGGTTACAGAAAGCCAGCAGCCAGGATCCGGATAACCTGGGCGTATTGGAAGAACTAGCGTCTTATTACTTTAGCTTTGGCAATCCGGAAGAAGCTGCCGACCTATACAACCGGCTGCTCGACGAAGCTCCTTATACCATCGATTTCTGGCATAACCTGATACGGTGCTATCTCCGTATGTATAAGCCAGAAAAGGCTATGGAAGCAGTCGACTTTGCCATGGCCATAGACGAAACGAACCTGATAACATGGGAGCTGAAAAGTAATGCGCTGCTGCTGGAAAATGAAATAGACAAAGCATTGGAGTGCCTTTTCTACATTGAAAAGTATACTACAGAAAAGCCGTACATCCAGAATATCATTCTGTCTATCTATTTCCTTACGCAAAATTATCAGAAAGTACTGGAATATGCCGACAAGATAACGAAGAGTGGCAACCTTGCCGACTTTGAAATGGCAGCTCTGTATCATAAAAAAGGATACTCACATTTGCAACTGGGAAATGTCCAAGGCTGCGAAGAGGATATCGAACAAGGACTGGCATACGATAACCATAACAGTGATCTCTACCTGCTGAAAGGAGAATTACAGCTTACAGAAGGCAAACCGGAAGACGCGCAACAGGCATTCCACTACGGCCGCCTGTTTGCTGAAGATGAAACAGATGCCATTTCTTACACAGGAAATGCTTACTTCCATCACAAATACTGGCAACAGGCATTGAGCTGCTTTAAGGAACAGGAAGAACTTGCTCCTGAAACAATGCGTATCCATTATTACCATATAGCCTATTGTTACTATCGCATGGGACTGGAAGAGGAAATGCTGACCTATCTGGTACGAGGAGCCATCTTCTCTCCCGAATCACTGAAAGAGGAAGGACAGCATCATACACCCTTCGAAGAGGATGCACATTTCCTTGAACTCGGAAAGGCTGTTTTCCAGAAAATTGAAAATGGAGAAATCAATCCTATGAAGTATCTCCAAGATTAAGGGTATAATAAAACTGAAAGCAAAAGAAAAGTTTTTCTGACAAATGTTTGGTTTTTACATTTAATCACTTTATATTTGCCACGAACAAAGAAATAAATCAAGTATGAATAATAATCTGACTATCCGCCATCATCATGCTCCTGACGTAAAAATACGGTAGGCTGATGTGTCGTACAGTTACAGAAATAGAAAGGCTTGCCGTATTGCGGTAAGCCTTTTTTTATTCGATAATTTAAATTTAATAGAATATGCTTAGAATTGCCGTCCAATCAAAAGGCCGTTTGTTTGAAGATACTATGGCCTTGTTTGCAGAAGCAGACATCAAACTATCTACTTCGAAACGTACCTTGCTTACGCAAGCATCCAATTTTCCAATTGAAGTTCTCTTTCTGCGCGATGACGATATTCCGCAAAGTGTGGCAAGCGGAGTAGCCGACTTGGGTATCGTAGGTGAAAATGAATATGTAGAACGAGCCGAACGTGCTGATATCGTTTACCGTCTGGGATTCAGCAAGTGCAGATTATCGCTGGCTATTCACAAGGAAGAAGAATACAACGGACCATCGTGGTTCAACGGTAAGAAAATCGCGACCTCTTATCCCGGTATCCTGAAAACCTATTTGAAAGAGCAAGGTATCGATGCCGATATCCATGTCATTACCGGATCAGTAGAGATCGCTCCCGGCATAGGACTTTCGGATGCTATATTCGATATTGTCAGTTCCGGTTCTACGCTGATCAGCAACAACCTGAAAGAAGTGGAAGTGGTGATGAAAAGTGAAGCATTGCTGATAGGCAATCCCAATCTGACACCGGAAAAGCAGGAAGTACTGAAAGAGTTTCTATTCCGTATAGAAGCCGTAAAAGCTGCTGAGGATAAGAAATATGTGCTGATGAACGCTCCTACTGATAAGGTAAAAGAAATCACAGCCGTCTTGCCGGGCATAAAGAGTCCGACAATCATGCCTCTGGCAACAGAAGGATGGAGCAGTGTACACACGGTAATCGACCAGAAATGTTTTTGGGAAATCATCGGCAAACTAAAGGCACTGGGAGCCCAAGGCATTTTGGTACTGCCTATTGAGAAAATGATTTTATAATTTAATGAATTAAAAATGTCTCGCATTATGAATATCATACGTTACCCCGAACGCCCGAAATGGAAAGAACTGCTGAAACGTTCTGCCCTGCACACCGAAGATCTCCGTGAAACTGTTTGCAAAATACTGGGAGAAATTCGGGCAGAAGGTGATCGTGCTGTTATCCGTTTCGAAGAGCAATTCGACAAAGTAAAATTAGATTCACTGGAGGTTACGGAAAAAGAATTTGAGGAAGCCGAAAAAGCAGTCGACGTAAAACTCAAAGAGGCCATTATGCTGGCTTTGAACAATATCCGCACGTTCCATGCCGCACAAAAATTTGAGGGAAAGAAAGTAGAAACACTTCCGGGCGTCACCTGCTGGCAGAAAGCTGTTGCCATAGAGAAAGTAGGTCTTTATGTACCGGGCGGAACAGCTCCCTTGTTCTCTACCGTACTGATGCTTGCCACTCCGGCACAAATTGCCGGATGCAAGGAAATCATATTGTGTACACCTCCCGACCGGGAAGGTAAAATTCATCCGGCTATCCTGTATGCAGCACGCGCGGCTGGTGTAAAAAGAGTATTCAAGGCCGGTGGAGTACAAGCCATTGGAGCCATGGCATACGGTACTGACAGCATTCCCAAAGTATATAAGATATTCGGGCCAGGCAACCAATATGTCACAATAGCCAAACAGCAGGTTGCCCTGCGTGATGTAGCCATTGACATGCCTGCCGGCCCATCGGAAGTGGCGGGAGCCATGGACAGGCCGGCCGGCCCATCGGAAGTGGCGGTACTTGCCGATGACACAGCCAATCCGATATTTGTTGCGTCCGACCTTCTCTCACAGGCTGAGCATGGTGCCGACAGTCAGGCCATACTGATAACAACCTCCGAGACACTGATTGACGAGGTAGCGGCAGAAGTAGACCGGCAACTGGCTGAGCTTCCCCGCAAGGCTCTCGCCGAAAAATCACTTCAGTCGAGTAAGCTTATTCTGGTAAAAGAAATGCAAGAAGCTGTCGACATGATTAATGAATACGCACCTGAACATTTAATCATCGAAACAAAAAATTACATGGATATAGCCGATCAGGTTGTCAATGCCGGGTCTGTATTTCTGGGCTCATACTCACCGGAAAGTGCGGGCGACTACGCATCGGGTACCAACCACACCCTTCCAACCAACGGCTATGCCAAAGCTTACAGCGGTGTCAGTCTGGACAGCTTTATACGCAAGATAACCTTCCAGGAAATAACGCGTGATGGTATCGCTGCCCTCGGACCGGCCATTCAGGTAATGGCTGCCAACGAACATCTTGATGCTCATAAGAACGCCGTAACCGTACGACTTAATGAAAAACTCTAATCGACAAGAAAAGTTATGAAACCGTTGAAAGAATTGACACGACCGAATATATGGGCCCTGAAACCTTACTCTTCGGCACGTGATGAATATAGCGGAAAAGAGGCTTCCGTCTTTCTGGATGCCAACGAAAATCCGTACAATACTCCCAACAACCGATACCCTGATCCGCTGCAACGCGAACTGAAGGACATGATTGCCTTAATCAAAAAAGTCAGTCCGAATCAAATATTTTTAGGCAACGGAAGCGACGAAGCAATTGACTTGGTATACCGCGCCTTTTGCCGACCGGGTATCGACAATGTTGTTGCCATCGATCCGACTTATGGCATGTATCAGGTATGTGCCGACGTAAACGACGTAGAATATCGCAAGGTTTTGCTTGACAATACATTCCAGTTCAAGGCAGACGAGCTGTTGGCTGCTTCGGATGAGAATACCAAACTGATCTTTCTGTGTTCGCCCAACAATCCGACAGGAAATAACCTGTGCCGCGAGGAGATTCTTACTTTGTTAAACAAATTCCAGGGACTGGTTATCGTCGATGAAGCTTATATCGACTTTTCCGATGAGCCTTCTCTTATCAGCAAATTAAAGGAATACCCCAATCTGATTATCTTCCAGACCTTCTCAAAAGCATGGGGTTGCGCAGCCATCCGTCTGGGTATGGCATTTGCTTCTCCGGAGATAATCGGCATACTTAGCAAAATAAAATATCCGTATAATGTCAACCGGCTTACACAGCAAGAAGCTATTCAGATGATGCATAAGCACTATGAGGTGCAACGATGGGTACAGTCCTTGCTCAATGAGCGTACACGTATGATCAAAGAATTTGGGAAACTGCCTTGCTGTGTCCATATCTACCCCACAGATGCTAATTTCTTTCTGACCCGAGTAACCAATGCAAAGGCTATTTACGACTATCTGGTAAGCAAAGGGATCATTGTCCGCAACCGTTCTGGCGTTACCCTGTGTCACGAATGTTTGCGCATCACCATCGGTACCCGTCCTGAGAACGATGCTTTGCTTGAGGCTTTAAAACAATATAATCCAGCATGATCATGAAAAAGAAAGTATTGTTTATTGACCGAGATGGTACATTGGTCATCGAACCTCCCATCGACTATCAGTTGGATGCCTTCGAAAAACTGGAGTTTTATCCTAAAGTATTCCGTAACCTGCATTTCATCCGCCAGAAGCTTGACTTTGAATTTGTAATGGTTACCAACCAGGACGGATTAGGTACATCTTCGTTCCCCGAAAACACCTTCTGGCCCGTACACAATCTGGTCATGAAAACATTTGCCAACGAAGGCATTACGTTCGATGAAGTGTTTATAGACCGTAGCTTCCCAGAAGACAACGCTCCTACCCGGAAGCCACGTACCGGTATGCTCACTCGTTATTTAAATAATGAGGAGTATGATTTGAACGGCAGTTTTGTCATAGGCGACCGGGCTACCGATGTAGAATTGGCATATAACTTAGGGTGCAAAGCTATCCTATTGCAAAAGGACTACAGTCTGCTGACAGACAAAAAATTACAGGACTGCTGTGTACTTGCTACTACCGACTGGGATAAGGTAACCGAATTTCTATTCGCCGGAGAACGGATTGCTGAAGTACGCCGTACAACGAAAGAAACAGATATCTATATCCGCCTCAACCTGGATGGAAACGGCACCTGCGAAATCAGTACCGGACTGGGATTCTTCGACCACATGCTGGAACAAATCGGCAAACATGGCGGCATAGATCTGACCATCCGTGTGAAAGGAGATCTGGAAGTGGATGAACATCACACCATTGAAGATACAGCCATTGCTTTGGGAGAATGCTTGTATAAAGCTTTGGGCAGTAAAAGAGGTATTGAAAGATACGGCTATTGCCTGCCTATGGATGACTGTCTGTGTCAGGTTGCTCTCGATTTCGGAGGTCGTCCCTGGCTGGTATGGGATGCAGAATTCAAACGTGAGAAGATTGGTGAAATGCCTACCGAAATGTTTCTCCATTTCTTCAAGTCGCTGAGTGATGCAGCTCATATGAACTTGAACATCAAGGCTGAAGGACAGAACGAACATCACAAAATAGAAGGTATATTCAAGGCGCTGGCACGTAGTATAAAAATGGCTGTCAGAAGGGATATTTATCATTACGAAATACCTTCAAGCAAAGGATGTATTTAGTACGTTAAACCATAAAAGCATCGGGCCATGAAAAAACTGATTATTCTCATTGTTCTCCTGACTGGTTTTATGATAGGCATCAACCTGTCGAGAGATAAAACCGGATTTCGTACTTATCAGGACGTATTGGCAGAATTAATCGATGACGCTCCAATGAAGACCTATTGTGACAGTTTCTACGGATACTGCATTCGTTATCCGGAGTTTTTTTCTCCAGAGATAACCGATGAAGGTTTTGTACGTTTAGGATACTGGAATCACGAACGGTTCGTTATCGAATGTGCTGTACTGAAGGCTCCTGATACCAGCCCGATAAAAGTCAAGATGAAAGAAATGGCAACCAAACTGCATGCTGAAGACCAGCAACTTTTACGCGATTCTTTCATCCTCAGCGGTCCACTGTATGAAAACGGGAACAAGATAGAAGGATATCGATACCACACCAAGTTTGTCCGCAATCAGAAATTATGGGTTTCATATACGCTCTATTATCCCGAATCGTGTAAGTCTGCCCTTACACGTCTGTTTGGGCAGATAGACAGATGGGAAATATAAATCAAAAAAACATCCGGCACGGAACAAACGTTACAGCGTCTGATTCCATGCCGGATGCATTATTTTATTACGAATGACTTACTTTTTACTGATGCTGTTCACGCAACAAATCGTTCACTGTTTTTACCGGATTGAAAGTGCTCAACGGAACTTCTACAAAGACCGTGCTCCAGTCGCTCATTGAACCATTCCACAAGCCCGGCAATTCCAAAGCCTTCAGGTCTTTACCATTCTTCGATTTATAAGAAATGAATCCTGTAGCCTTATCTACGTACTGCAACAAGTTGAACTTATTGCCTTTATAGTCGCGTACGGCACAAACCAGATCGACCGGATTGAAGTGAGTACCTTTTTCGAACATAGCTTTCTTTTCCGGATCCTTCATATCAATCTGAGAACTTTCCAGAATCTGAAGTGAAACAGTTCCATCCGGATTATAAGCCAGGAACGGACCACCGCCCGGTTCACCCACATTCTTCACCATACCGCAGACGCGCATCGGACGATTCAGTTTCTTACGCAGGTAAATTACAAGATCTGCATCCTCCAGGTCTTTAATATCATTTCTACGGCAACGCAACTGCTGCTGTACGAAACGAATAATAGTTTCAAGCTGATCGTGACTGTAATGGCCGCTATCCAGCAGTTCCAAATAATCGAATGCCTGTTTCTGAAGTGTAACCAATACACCGGCAAGTAATTTCTTATAGGTTACCGTATCACCTTTCAGGCGGTCGGGTACTACATTGTCAATGTTCTTGATAAATACGATATCAGCATCCAGATCATTCAAATTTTCAATCAAAGCTCCATGACCACCCGGACGGAACAGCAATTTACCGTTATCACGGAACGGTTTGTTTTCCATATCGGCTGCAATTGTATCTGTGCTTGCCTTTTGTTCAGAAAAACTGATATTATATTCTACACCATATTTCTTAGCATATTCAGCAACTTTAGCGTCTACCAGTTTCTGGAATAAAGCACGATGTTCGCCCGATACGGTAAAGTGAACATTCACCTTTCCTGTCTTTCCGGCTGCATAAAGAGCTCCTTCTACCAGATGTTCTTCCAGCGGAGTACGTACGCCGTCGGCATAACGATGGAATTTCAGCAAACCTTTTGGAAGAGAACCATAATTTAATCCGGCTGACTCCAACAAATTAGAGACAACAGCCTTGTAATTATGTTCCGACAAAAGTGCATCGATATTCTTACCTGTATTATCCATACAAGCAGCATTCAAATCATTGTAAAATGCAAAATCATGGATATGATCGAAGAACTTCTTTTCAAAATCGGTAGTAGGCTCGTCATAGTCTGCCCCCAGAAATTCGAACATATTCTTAAACATACGGCTTGCAGCCCCCGAAGCAGGTACAAACTTTACAATCTTTTTGTCGGTGTCTTTATACGCATCCCATGCTGCCAGATACTTTTTCTGAGCATCAGCATCGGCTATCATGATACCATTATTGTCGACCGATGCAGCAGCAGCTAATTGCAAATAAGGGAATCCTTTTTCGAAACAAGCCAGTTGTTCTGCAATCTGTTCTTCGGAAATTCCTTTCTTTGCGAGTAATTCTTTGTCTTCGTGTGTTAACATATTATGATAAATTTAAGTGATAAATATTCATTTACAAATTGATTACACCTCAAAAGTATAAAAAAACCATTAAGTTTGTAACAATAAAAGAAGAAAAAAACTATCTTTACCGCAGAAGCTGTCAGTAATACCTCTTTTTAACTACCTCAAATTAAGAAAAGGTTTCATATTACGACCAACAGGTTCTCAACAAAACTAGAAAGACTATGGACGAACAAGTTTTTTTTACACCAGATGAACACAAACAGTTGATTTCTCTATACAAACGACTACTACAACTATCTGGAGATACCTTGCAAAAAGACGACTGTAGCAACCTGAAAAAACATCTGATACAAGTGATGTCAGAAGGAAGCATACCACGCAATGCTTTCGGTATGAATCCAATTATCAAAGACATGCAGACGGCTGTTATTGTAGCCGAAGAAATCGGCATGCGGCGTGCTTCTATACTAGGTATCATGTTACACGAATCCGTGAAATATAATCTTTGTAGTCTGGAATCAATCAAGCAGATGTACGGAGAAGATGTGGCCGGAATCATACATGGTCTGGTAAAGATAAACGAGCTATATTCCAAGAGCCCGACCATCGAATCAGAAAACTTTCGTAACCTGCTACTCTCTTTTGCAGAGGACATGCGGGTTATCCTTATTATGATAGCCGACCGCGTGAACCTGATGCGTCAGATAAAAGACAGTACGAACGAAGAGGCGCGACTGGAAGTATCGAACGAGGCTGCTTACCTGTATGCCCCACTGGCTCACAAATTGGGATTATATAAGCTGAAATCGGAACTGGAAGATTTGTCACTGAAATATACACAACACGATGTGTACTATCACATCAAAGACAAACTGAATGCTACCAAGGCTGCCCGCGACCGCTATATTGATGCCTTCATCGAACCGGTAAAGAAAAAGCTGGAGGAAAGCGGACTGAAGTTCCATATCAAGGGACGTACCAAATCCATCCATTCTATTTACCAAAAAATGAAGAGACAAGGATGTCCGTTCGAAGGCGTATACGACTTGTTCGCCATCCGAATTATCCTCGATTCTCCTCTCGATAAAGAGAAGCAGG
>FR887809.1:0-2202 GCA_000432735.1 Bacteroides sp. CAG:443 | reverse complement strand
GAAGCAGGAATGCTGGCAGGCATATTCCATCGTGACCGATATGTATTTGCCTAATCCCAAACGCTTGCGCGACTGGCTGTCAGTACCTAAGAGCAACGGTTATGAATCGCTGCACATCACTGTCATGGGCCCTGAGGGAAAATGGGTGGAAGTACAGATACGTACCGAACGTATGGATGAAATAGCCGAAAAAGGTCTTGCCGCCCACTGGAGATATAAAGGCTTAAAGGGAGAAAGTGGGCTCGACGAATGGCTGAATTCTATCCGTGAAACACTGGAAAATGCAGACAGCGACATGGAGGCCATGGATCAGTTCAAGCTCGAACTATACAAGGACGAAGTGTTCGTCTTTACTCCCAAAGGTGACTTATACAAACTTCCTCAAGGATCTACCGTCCTCGATTTTGCCTTTGCCATTCACACCAATCTGGGATGTCATTGTATCGGTGCCAAGGTAAATGGAAGAAATGTCCAGTTAAGGCAAATCCTTAACAGTGGAGATCAGGTAGAGATTACGACTTCTACCACGCAGACTCCTAAACGTGACTGGTTGAACTTTGTTACGACTTCGAAAGCCAAGACCAAGATACGCCAGGCACTGAAAGAAATGGTAGCCCGCCAGACAGAATTTGCCAAAGAAACACTGGAACGCAAATTCAAGAACCGTAAGCTGGAATATGATGAAGCAATCTTGATGCGACTCATCAAGAAGCTGGGCTTCAAGACTGTAACCGATTTCTATCAGAGTATTGCCAACGAAACGCTGGAAGTGAACGATATCATCGACCGGTATGTTGAAATGCAACGTAAGGAAACCGAACAGCGTGAAGAAGTCAGTTACCGCAGTGCGGAAGGATTCAATATACAACAGAACACAGAGGGGAAAGACTTTTATAAAGATGATGTGCTGGTAATAGACCAGAATCTGAAAGGTATTGATTTCAATCTGGCTAAATGCTGTAACCCTATTTACGGCGACGATGTATTTGGCTTTGTAACTATATCGGGAGGAATCAAGATTCACCGTTGTGACTGTCCGAATGCCAAGGAGCTGAAAGCACGTTTCCCTTACCGCATTGTCCGTGCGCGCTGGGCTGGAAAGAGTCAGGGAAAGCAATATCCGATCACGCTCCGTATCGTGGGACATGACGATATAGGCATTGTTACAAACATTACTTCCATCATCAACAAAGAGAACAATATTTTATTGCGATCAATCAGTATTGATTCTCACGACGGGTTGTTTTCGGGTATGCTGACCGTAATGGTAGATGATACATCGAAACTGGAATCGCTTATCAAGAAAATAAAAACCGTCAAAGGAGTAAAACAAGTAAACCGTGGATAAAAAATGCCACAGTTATCATTTCATCAAAACGTGCCCATGTTTTATTCATAATGTGGGCACGTTTTTTTTATTCATCGAGACATTTTTCAAAAGTCATCAAATGACCTATTTCCACCCCCTTCTTTCTTATAGGAGCAGAACAAATGTTAATAAACCTAATCAACCGATACGAATTACAAAGAAAGTCAATATCTTTAGGGGCGATTAAAAAAAGCTGAGAAAAAATGAAAAAAACGATTTTTACGACATTGTTCTTAGTAGTGGCAGTACTGGTAGCCATTGCACAAGGTACAGCCGAAATTAAGTTTGAACAAACGACTCACAATTTCGGAGCTTTTTCCGAAAATAATCCTAAAGTAACTTGTAAATTCAAATTCACCAATACAGGAAACGGTCCACTGGTTATTCATCAGGCAATTGCATCTTGCGGATGCACAGTGCCACAATATCCTAAAGAACCAATCAAGGCTGGTGAAAGCGGAGAAATCACTGTTACTTACAATGGTGCCGGAAAATTCCCCGGTCACTTCCGTAAATCGATCACTCTACGAACGAATGCCAAGCAAGAGGTTGTCCGTCTTTACATTGAAGGAGATATGACTCCCAAAGGCTCAGAACCTCAACCGCAACAAAACTAAGACACTAAAAAAGAAAGATTCATAATAAAAAGCATCCGGTTATTTGTTTTACGACGAATAAATCCGGATGCTTTTTTTATGTTGTTTCCAGAAAGCCCTATATCCACAAATAACCAACCTTCCATTTTCATAGAGCTGATTACGACATCGAATGCAGTTACCCTAAAAAACAATAAGAGGCCGTCTCAAAATGAATTGAGATGGCCTCTGTCGTTT
>FR887808.1:118581-139066 GCA_000432735.1 Bacteroides sp. CAG:443 | reverse complement strand
CCTAAAATCGTTTAAGCTTCTTCCTTTGGAGGAACAGCGTTTTCTTTCGGTTTGCCCTTTCCAAACATCTGTGCAGCTTCCTTGCGCAGACTTCTCCAGCTCGGCATGAGCTTCAGCTCACGGCGTACGGGCGCATCGTAGAGCAGGAAGAGCAACAGCAGGAAGACGCAGGCGTAGAGGGTCCAGCCGTAAATCTGACGGATGCTCACTTCCATCATCTGCGACACGAATTGCTCGATGAAGCGGTCGAGGGCGAACGGCTGACTGCTGAATGCCACGCGGTCGACAGCGGCTCCGTAGCGTGCCATGTTGTCGGATACGTAGTACGACAGCCAGCGACCGTACAGGGCACCTCCCATGACACCGCCCACCACCATGTGCAGCATGTTGAATACGCTCAGCGCCTGAAAGAAGTGGCGGAAGGTCATGATCTCTTCCAGACACACCATGAAGGTAGCACTCAGGATGGCGTAGGCGAATCCGCGGCACAGCGTAGGCAGGAAGAGCTGCGAGATATGGATGTCGGCGGAGAGGACGAAGTAGAACGTGAGCAGGTAGCATGCCAGCGAGGCGATGCCTACGGTGATGAGGCGCAGGTAACTGAGCTGACGGACGTGCATCCACCAGTAGGCGAAGAGGCTTCCCGCTACGACACCCACCAGCATGGGCCAGTCGAGCTGCATGGCAACCATCTCTTCGTAGTGCATCACGCTGCTGTGGAACACGCCCTCCAGCACATGCTCGGTGGCAAGAAAGGCTTCCACCAGCGTAATGAGGATGAGGATAGGCAGCAGGCGACGGTAGCCCCACATCTCCGGTTCGATGTATGGATGATGGATGTGCAGCATTCGTCCTACGCAGAATCCCAAGGTTATAACGATGACAACGGCGAGTCCCTGCATTACCGGACTGTTCCACCAGTCGTAAAACTCACCGTAGTCGAAGAAGTAAGCGATTTCCAGCAGCAGGAGTGCCCAGAGAATCGCTCCCAGCCAGTCGACACCGAACAGCGGGAACTTCTTGACAATACGGAAATGCCGCGTACAGCCCTGTACGATGAGCAGATCCACCAGCATGATGCCCGCCATGAACCAGTGCATGTAGCTCCAGTGCAAGTAATAGCCGAAGTAAGTGGCAAGGATGCTCGACACCTGCATGCTGCCTAAGATGATGATGTGCAGCAGCGGAAAGAACACGGTAAAGTCACGCTTGGGCGTCATCCACAGCTGGATGGTCGACATCGCCTCGAAGGTACCCTGAATCTTGCAGATCCCCTCGATGAAGCAGAGCGTCCAGAGCAGCGGCAGAAAGGTGGTGTACGGCGCGATGAGGTTGCACACGATAACTCCCAGCGCAGCCGCCGTGAGCAGCGTCTTGTTGGTAAAGCGGAACTTCATGCGGAAGAGGATGGGGAAGTACACCGCCATCCCCGCCAGGTTGCAGTACAGACACATCTGGAGATCCTCGCGCATAAGCGACGTTTCACTCACCATGTGACTCAGGTTGGCCATGTACAGCCCGCCCGAGAGCTGGAAGCTGACGGCCAGAAAGATATAAAGCCACGGTTGCAGCTTACGAGGCACGAAGTTGCGGAACATCGGCATCGTAAACGGCCCGTTCAGTACAGGTGCTCCCATATCAGTATTTCACTTTACATTCCACATTGAATCCGGCACGCAACAGTTTCAGCTTGTCGGCACTGTTTCCCTTCAGGCTGATGCGCACCGGCACACGCTGTTCCACCTTCACGAAGTTACCCGTAGCATTGTCCTGCGGGATGAGGGAGAAAGCCGCTCCGGTAGCGTCGGAAATCGATTCCACCACACCCGTATAAGTCACGCCCGGCACGGCATCGGCGGTAAGCGTTACCTCGTAGCCCTCCTTGATGTTGGGAAGCTGCGTTTCACGATAGTTGGCAATCACCCACAGATCGCTGCTGTCTACGATGTCCACCATGGTCTGTCCCGGTTGCACCAGCTGACCTTCGTGGATGTCTTTCCGTCCCGTCACACCGTCGCAGGTAGCCACGATGACCGTATAGCCTAAGTTCAGCTGAGCCAGTTCGACGGCAGCCTGTGCCAGACGAACCCCAGCCTCGTTCTGTCCCAGTCGGTGGGTCTGCTCACTCTTGGTCAGCGAGGTAGAATGCTTGGCACGGCATACCTGATCGTAGCGCGCCTTGCTGGCTTCGTATGCTGTCTTCACATTATCGAACTGCTGACGGGTGACCGCTTTCTGCTGCAACAGCTTCTGGTAACGCTCGTAGTCGCGCTTGGCATTCTCCATCTGCACACGCGCCTCCTCGATACCCGCATCGTTCACCCGCAGGTTGTTCTGTGTGGTAGCGATGCCCATGCTGGTAGCCTGCTGACCCGACAGCGCGTTGGCAAGATCGGCCTCCGCCTGAGCCAGTCGCAGCTTGAACTCGCTGTCCTCGATGATGACCAGCGTATCACCCTTGTGTACCGGCTGATACTCTTCGAAACAAATCTGCTTGATGAATCCCTGCACACGCGTATTGACGGGCGTGATATGCTGTTTCACCTGAGCATTGTCGGTATATTCCACGCCCGGATGAAAGAATCGTGAACACACATAGATAAGTGCCACTGCCAGCAGGCAGATGATAACGGTATTGTAAATGAGCTTTTGAACTTTTCTTGTAGCCATAATGGTATGTTTGTTATAAAGTGTAGTATAGTATAATGTATAAATGGGATGATTTTCAATCGCTGCTGTAATCTTTTTCTATCAACCTGTAATGTTTGACTACGGGTGTAAGCCTTTGCATCGTGCAGGAACTTTATAGCGAGTGTAAAACTTACAGCAGGTGTAAAGCCTTGCATCGTGCAGGAACTTTGCAGCGAGTGTAAAACTTACAGCAGGTGTAAAGCCTTGCATTGTGCAGGAACTTTGCAGCAGGTGTGAAACTTACAGTGGATTGAAGCCTTTGCATCGAGCAGAAACTTTGCAACAGGTGTAAAACTTACAGTAGGTGTAAACCTTGCATCGAGCAGGAACTTTGCAGCGAGTGTAAAACTTACAGCGGGTATAAAGCTTTGCATCGTGCAGGAACTTTACAGCGAGTGTAAAACTTACAGTGGGTATAAAGCCTTGCATCGTGTAGGAACTTTACAGCAGGTGTGAAACTTACAGTGGGTATAAAGCCTTGCATCGTGTAGGAACTTTGTAGCAGGTGTAAGAATTACAACGTATGAGTAACGTATTTCATCTTATAATAATTGTAAATCACGTTGATGCGAGCGTTCACCAGCCCCAGGTCAGCACTGAGCTTCATGTTGCTGGCATCCAGCATATCCGTCAGCAGCGCCAGATCGTTCTGGTAACGGTTGCTCGTCACGCTGTAGTTCTGGTCGGCAAGCTCCACACTCTTCTGCTGCGTGCGCAAGTCGGTAAACGACGTGAGGAAATTCACGTAACTCTCCTGCACCGCATGATTAGTCTGCTCCTGTGCCAGCTCGTACGTTTCCTGAGCCTTCCGCACGTTGAGGCGAGCCGCCTTCAGCTTCCGGTTGTTCTTGAAGAGTGACGAGATATTGTACTTCACGCCCACGCCCACATACCAGTAATTGAAATTATTGTCGAGTACAGGTACCTCGATGGTGATCGGTCCGTCCAAGTGTTCGGCTGCCACGAGCGAGATTTTCGGCAACCGCTCCGAACGTTCCATCTTCACCCGCTGGCGGTTGACCTTGATGCCCGTTTCCGCCTGCTGCAAGTTGAGGTTGTTCTGCGCCGCCAGCTCCTGCCAGTTGGCTTCACTCAGCGTCTGAATCCGACTGTCGTTCAGCGTTGTATCGGGCTGAACCACCGTCCCTTCGGGCAAGTGAAGGGTGATGACCAGCTGATGATTGGCTATCTTGCAGGCATCCTCCACCTTCGCCAGTTGCAGACGGAGCGTTTCCCGTTGCAGCTCATAGCGCGTGATGTCGTTCTCCAGCGCCGTACCCTCTTCCAGTCGCGCCTGCATGTTGGCAATCAGCTGGTCGGTCAGCTCCAGATTCTTGTGCAGCACCTCGATCTGGTTATGCAGCTTATACAGATTCAGGTAATGTCCCACGAGCAGGAAGCGGATATCCTGACGATTCTTCTGCCAGTCCATCTCCGCCAGTTGCTTCTCCAGCTCCGCCAGCTCGATACCACTGCTGATGGCACCTCCGGCATACACCACCTGCTGGGCCTCGAGGGCGAAGTTATTGCCCCAGTGCGGCATGTCTATCTTGGTGGCATTGCTGAAATCACGATCCCACAGCTTGCCGTTGCCCCAGTAGCTGCCTGAAAGCGACGCACTGATGTCGGGCAACCGCTGTGCCTTGGCAGCTTTCAGGTTCTCGTCGGCAACTTCCTTTCCGGTACGGTAAGTCTGGATACTCTTGCTGTTCTCGTCGGCCAGACGGAACATCTCTTCTATGCCCATCGTACGCGACTGGGCACACAGATACTGGCTGCACAGTACTGCACTACACAGCACTATGAGCCTGCTTGTTTTGCTCATACAAATAAAATGTTTATTAGATTTTTACTGAATGGATATAAACAACGGAAAAAGACATGTAGAAGGGTAAAATCAAATCAATGCAGCAGCTCCCCACGTATGGAAATCGTGGATTTTGTTGATGTAGCGAACTGTATTGACAAGAATGATTGTTTTCATGATTTTTGTGATGTCCTTGTTGTTATTCTGGCGGCAAAGGTAGAAAATTGATGAATAACTTGTGACCTTATAGGCTTCGCTTTTTAAGAGGGTTTAACGCTTACGTAAGGTTTGTTCACAAGATACTCTCGCGGTATGAAGTAGGAGCCATGCCCGTGAGCCGCTTGAAGATACGGTTGAAGTGCGCCGTCGACTCGAATCCGCACTCCAGACTGATCTGCGACACGTTCATCCGTCCGGCAGCGAGCAGCTTGCAGGCATAGCCGATGCGCATGTCGAGGATGTACTGCTTGAACGTCTTGCCCGTTTCCTGCTTGAAATACCGGCAGAAAGCCGCCTCGTTCATGGCGGTGTACGATGCAATCTCACCTAGGCTGACGGGCTGTGTGTAACGCTTGTTCAGGTAGGCGATGATTTTCTCTATCTTCTTGTCGCCGAACACCGACGGATCGGGGAGGTAGTTGGGCGAGGCAGCAAACTGCTTGCGCGGAAAAGCCGAGAGAGCTTGCAGCAGCCTCAGAATCTCGATCATCTGTTCCACCCCGTGCGCTACGGGAATACGCTTCAGGCAGTCGGCTATCTCGCTTCTTCCGGCAAGCGGGAAACGGATGCCGCGGTGTGCCTTCTCCAGCAGCGAACGGATGGAGGCAAACTGCGTGTAGTGCGAAAACGAATACTGCATGAAGTCCTTCTCCAGCTGGATGTTCACCCCGCACACGTGATACGCCTCGTTCTCCTCCGCCTCGGGACAGTTCTGCATGCAGTGCGGCAGTCCCGACCCGAAGAAAATCAGGTCGCCCGCCCGGTAGTCGATAATGCTGTCGCCCACCAGACACTTGCCGTACCCCTGTTCCACGAACATCAGTTCGTACTCGCTGTGGAAGTGCCACGGATACGTAAATCCGCGGTAATCGTAGAAGCGCGCCCGTATCGGGTTCGAGCTGGAGATGGCAATGCGTTCGTTCAGAATCTTTTTCATGACGGCAGGAAAAGGTTGTCTGCAAAAATACGCAAAACTCTTGCAAAAATACGCATCATTCGGTCTGTAAATTCACGCTATTTTTGCAGCAGACAATCGAAAAACAATTCAGCTTATGAACGAACAGTTTAGCATCGCCGGAAAGGTAGCCGTCGTTACGGGAGGATCCGGTGTATTGGGTAGCAACATCGCCGAAGGTTTCCTGCGTGCAGGAGCCAGAGTCATTATCATAGGAGCGCATCAGGAGCGTGTGGATGCGGCACTGGAACGCCTTCGTGCGGTGAGCAGTGAGGTAGCGGGTACGGTGTGCAACGTGCTCGACATCCATAGCCTGCAAGCCGTGAAGGATCAGGTACTTTCGCAGTGGGGACGCATCGACATCCTGGTCAACGCAGCCGGAGGAAACATCCCTGGAGGTACGCTCTCCGTCGACCAGAACATTTTCGACATGAAGGTGGAAGACCTCGACAAGGTGGTCGACCTGAACCTGAACGGTACGGTATATCCTTGTCTGGTATTCGGCGAAATCATGGCACGCCAGCAGTACGGAGCCATCGTCAACGTATCGTCGATGGCAGCCTACGAGTCGATTACGCGTGTGCCGGGCTACTCCATGGCGAAGAGTGCGGTAGAGAACTTCACCCGCTGGATGGCGCAGGAAATGGCGATCAAGTTCAGCGAAAAGATCCGTGTGAATGCCATTGCACCGGGATTCTTCATCGGCAACCAGAACCGTGCCATCCTTCTCAATCCCGACGGCTCGCTGACGGAACGCAGTCGGAAGGTGATTGCCAAGACGCCGATGAAACGTTTCGGCGACATCTCCGAGCTGAACGGAGCGGTGCAGTTCCTGTGCAGCGATGCGGCAAGTTTCATTACCGGAGCTGTACTGGCGGTAGATGGTGGATTTAGCGCTTTTAGTGGGGTCTAATAAGAAGGTAGAAAGCTGAGGCTTAAAATCTCATCGCAGCATTGGTGCTTCGGGCTGGCTTAAATGATGAAAATGAGAATGGAAGTTTAAAATCTCATCGCAGCCTTGATGCTTCGGGCTGGCTTAAATGATGGAAATGAGAATGGAAGCTCAAAATCTCATCGCAGCCTTGGTGCTTCGGGCTGGCTTAAATGATGGAAATGAGAATGGAAGCTCAAAATCTCATCGCAGCCTTGGTGCTTCGGGCTGGCTTAAATGATGAAAATGAGAATGGAAGTTTAAAATCTCATCGCAGCCTTGATGCTTCAAGCTAATCTGAAATAACGAAACTAAAAAATAAAAGTACTCCTTCTGTCGGTAAGGACCGGCAAAAGGGCAGTACAGGCTGCTCCGGCAGCAACGATAAACATACAGAGCATTATGATGGAAAAAACATGGAGATGGTTTGGAAAGAAAGACAAGATCACACTTTCCATGCTCCGACAGATAGGGGTGGAGGGCATCGTAACCGCCCTTCACGAGGTGCCGAACGGAGAAATCTGGACGGTAGAGGCAATAAACGACCTGAAGCAGTACATCGAGTCGTATGGTATGCGATGGTCGGTGGTAGAGAGCCTTCCGGTGTGCGAGGCTATCAAGTATGCGGGACCGGAACGCGATCAGCTGATTGAAAATTACAAGGTGAGCCTTGCCAATCTGGGCAAGTGTGGCGTAAAGACCGTGTGCTACAACTTCATGCCGGTGATAGACTGGGTGCGTACCGACTTGCATCATCCGTGGGCCGACGGCAGCAGCTCGCTGTACTACGACCGGGTGCGCTTTGCTTATTTCGATACGCGTATCCTGCAACGCGCGGGTGCCGAGAAGGACTACACGGAGGAGGAGCTGTGCAAGGTGGCAGAGCTGGACAAGGTGATTACCGAGGCGGAAAAGGATGAGCTGGTGGACGCAATCATCGTGAAGACGCAGGGCTTCGTGAACGGCAATATCCGTGAGGGCGACAAGCAGCCGGTGGCTATCTTCAAGCGTCTGCTTTCGCTGTACGACGGCATCGACCGCGATGCGCTGCGCGAGAACATGCGTTACTTCCTCTCGGCGGTGATGCCGGTGTGCGAGGAGTACGGCGTGAACATGTGCGTGCATCCCGACGACCCTCCTTTCCAGATATTGGGACTGCCGCGTATTGTGACCAACGAGGAGGATATCGACTGGTTCCTCCGTGCGGTAGACAATCCGCATAACGGTCTGACGTTCTGTGCGGGTTCGCTTAGTGCAGGCGAGCACAACGATACGCGCGAGCTGGCAAGGAAGTTCGCCAAGCGTACCCACTTTGTACACCTGCGCAGTACGGCTGCCATGCCGGGAGGCAACTTCATCGAGAGTTCGCACCTGTCGGGACGCGGTCATCTCATCGACCTGATCCGTATCTTCGAGCAGGAGCGTCCGGGACTCCCCATGCGTGTGGACCACGGTCGCATGATGCTGGGCGACGAGGACAAGGGCTATAACCCCGGTTACTCGTTCCACGGCCGCATGTTGGCGCTGGCTCAGGTAGAGGGCATGATGGCGGTGGTAGAAGACGAGCTGAAGCGCGGTATTTCACTCTGAAACCGCTTGGCACATACTACGATATTTCATGAATATTAGTATAAAAGGTTTTATTTTTTGTACAAAAAACAAGAATTCCTGTCCACGTTTTCCCTGAAACGTTTTGATGATTTTGGGGAGAACGTCAGGACACAGCGTGAATCGGTTGCGTGGGGCCGGAAGCCTTGTCAGAAAGAAAGCAAGGAACTGCCGGAGAATGGATTATCCTCTCTGATAGTAATAAAAAAGTAGCCGGATTCTTTGCCGGAGCAGAGAATACGGCTACTTTTTGTTTGTCAGGTTGAGGAAGAAGCGGCCGAACGGCTTTGCAGAGTTCCTGTGAAAAATGATGTTATGAAAAGAATTATTTTTAGTGTTTTTATTCTTTATGCTTATGTAGGCTTTTCATCGTGTGACGGTTTGTTACAAAAGACACCATTCAAAAAGTCTATGGAGGAGACCACGGAATCCGTGAGTGTTAATGAACAGAATCAAGTGAATGCTTTTTTACAAGAGCTATATGACAAATACGTTTTCTGGAGCGATAGGGTTGGTAATTTTGAAGATGTTGTAGAACATTTTTCCCCCGAGATTCTTACTAAATTGCGTAAGGCATATGAATATGAATATGATGGTAGCGGCTACGCAGTTTGGCTTTTTCGTACTGGTGCGCAGGATGGTCTAGAAGATAAATCTAAGGTAACATCTATATCGACAGAAGGGGATGATTGGTATACTGTATTTTTCAGCGATATGGGTCTCAAAGGGAGTTGCCGTTTTCACGCAAAATTAGTTGACGGGAAAGTTTTTGTTTCTGAATTTGAAAATGGATCTATGAAATAGTAATCGCTCTCACACTTGTCCCTCGTATTTATGGAATATATACGGTTTTGTGGGATGCTTTTGGCGGCTAAGAAAGAATTGTATAGACAAGTCGTTTCTATGTTTCCTTTTGCTTCAAACTTGTCGCGGGGCAGATATGCTCGATTTGGGAGCTTGTAGAGCACATTTGATGGTCTTTGTAGGTAGATTAGGTATGAAAATAGGCTTGTTCCTTTAATGTATTTTATGAGATGTTGTTTGAATATTTTCAAAAGTAAAGTCTTTTTAATTCTTGAGTGATTATGACCTTATTTCGCATTTGTCTCGCTTTTGGTTTGATTTGTGTTAAAAATGTAGGTTTGTGCACTTCAATTTGTCGTTTATTTTCTTATTATGTTAGAAAAATGTTATTTTTATTTTGGAATTTTTGCATAAAAAATTGATTAAAATAAAATAATACTATATATTTGCGCTGTGAAAAAAGATATGCTCTCCGATAAGTCATTCAAATAGAGCCTTTTCCTTTTTGGATTCAATCCTACTCCCTTGATTAGACTTTAGACTGCTTGTTTATTCATCCGGAACCTGTTTTATAGACTAGGGCAGGATTGGGATGAATTTATGAATCAATTTAAATTTATAGTGAACTTTTAAGATACTAGTATGAACTTAAAACATGCATTTGCATTTTTGCTGCTGATATGTATTGGCAGTATTCCCCTTAAGTCAAGGGCAGTTGGTATAGAATTTAACCACGGTTCGTGGGCTGAAATTGTTAGTAAGGCTAAGGCTGAAAATAAACTGATTTTCATTGATTTTTACACACAGTGGTGTGGCCCCTGTCTGAATATGGCACAGAATGTTTTCACTCAGCCGGAAGTCGGTGAATTTTACAATCAGAATTTTGTCAATGCGAAAATCGATGCCGAGCATGGCGAAGGACGTGATCTTGCAAAGAAATACAAGATACGTTTCTATCCTTCGTATGTTTTTGTCGATCCTGCTACGTGCGAGGCTGTTCATTTCAGCAGCAGCCGGCAGACTGCAGAGGAATTTATTGCTACCGGTCAGAATGCCCTGACGCCTGCCCGTCGTTCTTTCTACCTGTACGATGAGTATCAGAAAGGTAACAGAGACAGACAGTTGCTGAAAGATTATATTGAGTATAACGCGACTATCTATCAGACGGATGCCGTAAAGAAAGCGTTCGACGAACTGATAGCGGGAGGTGCGAAGCTCACCGAGCCGGATATCTGGAAGCTGTATTGCCGCACTATTACGGGAATGGACAACAAGTATATCAAGGAAGTATCCGATAACTATGCACAGTATTGCAAGCTGTTTGGAAAAGATCAGGTAGATGCCAAACTCTGTAAGGAAACGATGAATGGCGATGTGGCTACTCTTGATTCGTTGTGCGATTTTGAAGGTAAGTCGTTCAACCGCACGTTCATTCTGATAGATGATGAGCTGAGAGAAAAGAAGTACGAAGAGGCTGCCGCACGGATTGATGCGATGATTGCCGACAGCACTGTCAATCAGCAGCAGGTCATCGAACGCTTGAAGTTTATTTGCCGGTTGACTCCGTATAATATAAATAAAATTCCGGATTTCTGGTTTAACAAGTGTGTGGAATACTTGCAGTATATCGCTTACAATCAATACGACCGCGATGATGCCTTGATACATCAGAGTTATGCTGCCGTACTGGAAGAAGTGTTGCGCCGCCAGACCGATAAGTCGCATGTTCCGGCATGCATTCTTTCTGCTCCAATATACGGAAAGAAAACTTACTCAATGCGCTCCAATGAGTTGAAACCCAAACCGAAAATGAAGCACTAATAATATAGTAGTATGAAAACAAACAAAAGACAAACACTGAAAAACGGATTGTTTTTGGCCTTGGCTGCCTGTTGGGGAACTGTCCCGATGCAGGCGGAGGTCGAAAAGGTGATGGGCTCTGTTGCCCTGACAGAACAGCAGGCTTCTCAGTACATAAAAGGAACCGTGTTGGATGAGAACAATGAACCGGTTGTGGGGGCCAATGTTATAATAAAAGGAACGTCTAATGGTACTGTAACCGATGTGAATGGTAAATTCTCGCTCAATGTACGCGAGGGACAAACCATTGTAGTGTCGTTCATCGGTTATGTAAGTCAGGAAATTACCGTTAGTGGAAAAAAACAATATACGGTTGATCTGGAGCCGGAATCTCAACTGATAGACGAGGTAATCGTAACCGGTTATCAGACCATCTCAAAAGAACGTGCAGCCGGATCGTTCTCCATCGTCAATCAGAAAGATATGGAGGATAAGCTCCAGACCAACATCCTCGACCGTATGGAAGGTATGGTGGCCGGTATGAAGGTCAACGGATCGACTCCCGAAATTCGTGGTATTTCTACCTTGAATGCCAATAAGACTCCGCTTTATGTAGTCGACGGTATTCCGTACGAAGGTAGTCTGGATGCCATCAATCCATCCGATATCGTCAATGTAACCGTGTTGAAGGATGCTTCTGCTGCATCTATCTACGGTGCTCAGTCTGCCAATGGTGTCATCGTCATCACTACCCGCAGCGGAGAACAGGGTAAGCCGAAGGTTCGCTACAACGGTAGTATCAAGTTTGAACCGCTGCCCGACCGCGATTACATGAACCTGATGTCGAGTGCGGAACTGGTGGACTTGCAGAAGGTATTGTTCAACTGTTTTCATAACACGTACGCTCCTACCAGCCCGAGCTTTACCAACGAGGTGTACGACTTGCTGTATCGTAACGAAGCCGGAGAGCTGAGCGACAGCGAACTGGAAAGTCAGTTGGATGTATACCGTAACCGCGACCGTTACGACCAGATCAAGGATGAATTTGTTCGTCGTTCCAATACCACTCATCAGCATAACCTTTCTATCTCGGGTGGTTCGGATATCTACAAATATGCGCTTTCTGCCAACTTCCAGCAGAACTTGCCGCATGCCAAGGAGCAGAAGACCAATCGTTATGGTTTCAACTTCAAGAACCAGTTCGATTTCTTCAAATGGTTGCATGTCGACCTGGGTATCTTGAACAGTACCGTATCGCAAGATTATGATAACGGTTTCTCAGGATACAGTTATCTGTACAGTGGTCCGTCGTACCGTATGATCCGCAATGAGGATGGTTCTCCGGCTCAGTGGTACATGACTGGTAAGTCGCAGCGTGAAATCGACCGTTTGAACGGACTGGGACTGTACGATGAAACATTCTATCCGGTCAACGGCGTAAATACTGCACACTATCAGGATAAACAGCAGTATTGGAACATCAACCTGGGAGCAACGTTCAAGATTATCAAAGGGTTGACTTTCGATGTCCGTTATCAGACTGAAATGACCAACAGTTATACCAAGCAGTATAACTCCATCAATCACTACAGCGTAACATCTATGATCAACAACGCTACGGTGCTCAACAGCGACGGTACTACTACACATTACATTCCTGAAGGTGGTAACTTGAGCGAGTACTGGGGAAAGGATCATTCGTATACCTTGCGTGCGCAGATCAACTTCAGCCGCGATTTCAAGAAAAAGCACTCCATTCAGGTGATAGCCGGTGCAGAACGTCGTAAGGTCGTTAATCAGACTACTCAGTTGTATAAATATGGTTACGATGACAACTCACTTTCTTGGAAAGCTATCGACGAACTGGCCATGGGACAGGGTATCCGTGGTACACAGTCTACCAGCGGGAGCTTCTACTTCAGTACTTACCGTCTGGGTACCGACGGCTTTACATACGATGATAACCGTTACGTGTCGTTCTATGGAAATGCATCGTACACCTACAACAACCGTACTACCTTGACCGGAAGTATCCGTATCGACCAGTCTAACTTGTTCGGTACCGATCCTAAATATCAGTACAAGCCTCTGTGGTCTGTCGGTTTGCAGCATATCATCTTGGAAAACAAAGGTGTGCTGGATCGTCTGGCTGGACGTCTGACTTATGGTATCAACGGTAACGTGGCTAAAGATACAGGTCCGTACATGATTGTAGCCGATGACGGTACAAACTACTATACCAATGAATATCAGGCATACGTGGTAAGTGCTCCTAACCCGATGCTGCGTTGGGAAAAGACCAAACTGGTGAACGTGGGAGTTGATTTCAACTTGTTCGGCAACCGCTTGAACGGTAGCTTGGAATTTTATAACAAGGCAACCAGCGATTTGCTGGGTAACCGACTGGTTGATTCTACTTTCGGATGGACTTCACTGATGCTGAACTATGGTGCGATGGTGAACCGAGGTGTGGAAATTTCTTTGCAGAGTGAGATTGTACGTACCCGTGACTTCAGCTTCGGCATCGACTTCATGTTCAGCTACAACAAGAACAAGCTGACACAGATTGACGACTCCGGAACTTCTGCATATAGTTACTATGGTTCTTACCAGAACCGTGAAGGTTATCCGATGAGCTCTATCTTTGCCATCCGCTATGCCGGACTCGACAGCGAAGGTAACCCGACTGCTTACAAAGCCGATGGTACCGTGATTAATTCGGTAAACGATCTGGAGGCTGAAGACTTGGTTTACAAAGGAACAACCATTGCTCCTTACTCTTCATCACTTACAGCTCGTTTCGGTTACAAGAACTTCGACTTGAGCATGATGTTTGTATACTATGGTGGAAACGTAATGCGTGACGTAGCATCCAGCTACCAGTTTACTATGTATCCGGTACTGAACTATGCCAGCAACATGGACCGCGACCGTCTGAAATTCTGGCAGAAACCGGGTGATGAACTCGATCCGGACATGAATCCGGCATTCCAGTACAGAAATGGTAAGACCTGTTATCAGTTGTGGCAGTATGCAGACAAGCATATCGAACGAGGCGATTACATCAAGTTGCGTGATATTACACTGGGCTACACATTCCCGAAACAATGGCTGCGTAGCGCATACATTCAGGGATTGCGTCTGAGCCTGCAGATCCAGAACGCCTTCTATTGGGCTGCCAATAAGAAGAACCTCGATCCGGAAGTGGCTACTCCTACATCCAGAGGACAGCATATTCCGGCTACTTACACATTTGGTGTGGCACTCGATTTTTAATGTATAACCATGAATTTAAGATATAATATGAATCTGTCTAAATATCTCTTGCTAGGACTTGGTATCTTGTCCTTGCAAAGTTGTGATGATTTTTTAGGAAACAAGCCGAAAGGATATACCATCCCCGAGAAGCTCGAGGATTACTCTAAACTGTTGAACAGCAGTTATCTGATGAGTTCATCGAATACGGTGCTCAGTTACTTGACCGATGATATTTACCGTACTTCGGATGGAGAAATCATGAATGTTAGTTCGGAAGGAAATCCGGTTGAGTACACTGAATTCAATTTATCCGGATGCAGTGACCAGGAGCGTAACCTCTATACATTTAAGTCGGGACAGGTGCTCACTGCGGGAAACAATGACCCTTTGTGGGATGATGCCTATGCTAATATTTATGTATACAATGCAGTAGCCAACAACATCCTGAATGTGCCCGACGGTACGAAGGAACAGCGGGAGGCAAAATATGCCGAAGCTTTGGTGGGCCGTGCATTCGAATACCTGAATCTGGTCAATATTTTTGGTAATCACTATGACCCTGCGACAGCCGCTACCGATTACGGAGTACCTATCCTGCTGAGTGAAGAGGTAGGCGACGGAGCTTCGTACGTGCGCAATACGGTGGCAGAAGTGTATAATCAGATTATGTCTGACCTGAAGACTGCCACTCCGCTCTTGCCGGAAGTTGCTACCAACGTATATCATCCTAACCGTACCATCGGTTATGCGTTTCAGGCACGTATGTTCCTCTACATGGGCGATTATGAGAATGCGCTGACCAATGCCAACGAAGCGCTGAAACTGAACGACCAGTTGCTGGACATGAAGCCCTACACTACTACATACAGCACTTTCGGACGTATCGTATTGGCTTCCAATCCGGACGAAACCTTCCCGGAAGATGTAAGCAATGTAGAAAATATCTTTATGCGTAACTTGGGTGGAGCTGGTTCTGGTTTCTACCGTGCTGTTGTTGCCAGCAAAGATTTGCTCGAAACATTCAAGAGTCATCTGGCTCCTGACGGAGAAGATATGCGTCTGAGTCTGTTCTTTGCTACCGACGAGGCTAACTTTACCATGAATCCTTCTTCGGAACCGGAACACTTTAAAGGATACAGTACGTATGCTCCTTATATCAATCAGAATGCCGGATTTACGACTCCGGAAATTTATCTGATTGCTGCCGAATGTGAAGCACGTATCGGTTCTATCAGCCGTGCATTGCAGTTGCTCGACAAGTTGCGTGATGCTCGTATTAAGAACAATGTACATTATGTAGAGGCTACCGATGCTCCTAATCGTACGGAAGCATTGCGCTTGGTGATCGACGAACGTCGTCGTGAGTTTGCCCTGCAGGGAGCTCCTCGTCTGATCGACTTGAAACGTCTGAACCGTGAGGACTGGTTCCGCAAGGATATTGTTCACAGTGCCAACGGTGAAACTTGGACATTGCCTGCCAACGACCCGCGCTATATCATGCCGGTTCCGCAGACGGTTCTCGACTTCAACCCGGATATGCCGCAGTACGACCGTTGATCGTAGCCGGAAAGTCCGGACGGACTAACGAATCGATGAAAGCGAATCCTCATGAAAGGGGGGACGCTTTGGAAGGCTATAAGTTGAAACAATAAGATTGGAAGGAGTCGTATCAAGCTCTATGTGTGAGTGATGATACGGCTCTTTCTTTTTATCATTACAGGTTTTCAAGGTTCAGCTATAAAGTCCGTCTTAATTGAAATGGAGTTTTGATGCAGCCGTATTTATTTCTTTGCAGCTTCTTGCAGCCCTTTGTCTGCTTTTACCACTTGCTTTCCCGCTGACATAGACAGATACGGCAGGTTAAAATGTTGTGCTTTGGTTTTCCCCGCATGGTACATTCCGGAACGGGAGAATATAGGTTTTGTTTGAATTTGAAATAGTTTCTTCATATAAATTACACGTTATCTTTACATCGCAGTTATGTGAATGTAATATCCGGCTTTTACTTTTGTCGCATCAGATTGGGAACGCTGTTTTTGGGTGCTCCTGCCGGTGTTGTCAGGATTGCTGATGGTTCAGATCGGGTTTGAGATAGGCGTTCTGATAAACAAACTGAAAATAAATAACGATGATTATGAAAACAAGAAATTTACTGATGGCTTGTGCCTGTGCGTTCCTTGCACTGGCGGCACAGGCTCAGACACAGGTGATTGCCCACCGCGGATTCTGGAAAGTGGAGGGTTCGGCACAAAACTCTGTCACGGCACTGAACAAGGCTGCCGAGGCGAAGGTGTATGGTTCTGAATTTGATGTACAGCTCACTGCCGACGGGGTAGTAGTGGTGAACCACGATGATGCGATAGATGGGCTGACTATCGGCGAAACGGCATACGACAAGCTGAAAGACCTGAAACTGAAGAACGGCGAGACGTTGCCTACGCTGGCCGACTATCTGGAGGCTGGAAAGAAGTTGCCCGGTGTGCAGCTGATTCTCGAAATCAAGCCTCACAAGACCAAGGCTCAGGAAGACCAGATTGCCGAATCGGTTGTCAAGATGGTAAAGGAATATGGTCTGGAGAAACAGGTGGAATATATCTCGTTCAGCATGAACGTGTGCGAACAGCTTGTACGCCTCACTCCGGGTTCGGAAATCGCTTACCTGAATGGTGACATCGCTCCCAAGGAGGGGAAGGAAAAGGGACTGACGGGTATCGATTATTACTACAAGGTTTTCAAGAAACATCCGGAATGGGTGAAGGAAGCGCACGACTTGGGTATGAAGGTGAATGTCTGGACCGTAGACAATGTGAAGGAGATGCAGAAGATGATAACGCTGGGAGTAGATTATATCACTACCAACCAACCTTTGGAGGCTGCCGCACTGATTGCCGGACAGAAATAATTTGGCAGCGGATTTGTCCGATAGTAACCGATTCTACATCATATTATCACATTTTTGTATCGGCAAATAAAAAAACAGAAAGACACTAAAAATTGCATCGACTATTATAAAATGCATCGATAAATAGTTTTTAGACACGACATCGAGTTTCCGAAATCGTAACACAGACTAAAATGCCGCAGGCTGTACGTTGAGTATCGCCTGCGGCTCTTTTTTATATAGACGTATGTCGGTTTCGGGGGATGTTACAGCGTGAGTGGAATGCCGCGGTAGAAGTCGAGTATCTTGGTGCGGAACAGGTAGTCGTATTTGGCCTGAAGGCGGTCGGACACGGCTTTCATCCACGCCGTACGCGATTCGTTGTACTCGGTGGCATTGGCCTTGCCGTTGGCGTATTTCTCCTTCATCAGCAGTGGCCTTGCCGGTGGCGTATTTCTCCTGCAGCAGCAGGAAGGAAGCCTGTGCCGCTTCGTCGGCGGTGCGGCTGCTGCGGTACTGTGTTTCGGCATTGACGGCGTTGTAGTAGGCCTGCTGTATCTCCTTGTAGAGGGTTTTCTTGCTTTCCTCCAGTTGCCAGTAGTAGGTGTGCTGCTGGATGCGTGCGCTCCGTACGCGATTGCGGGTGCTGAAGCGGTCGAAGATGGGAATGCTGAGCGAGAGTCCGATGTACTGGCTGAAGTTGTCGCGCAGCTGTGAGCCGAAGTTGCCGTTCTCCATACCCGACACGTTGTAGAAACTGGTGCTGATGCCTGCCCCGAAGCTGAGCTGCGGGTAATAGGCTCCCTTGGCGATGCGGATGTTCTTGTCGGCACCTTCCAGACGGTACTGGGCTGCCTTGATAGCCGGCTTGGTAAGTACCGCTTCGGCATAGACTTCGGCGGGAGAGGTCTGTATGCTCAGGCTGGTGAGCGAATCGACCGCCGGCGATACGATACCGAAGTTGTCGGGAGAGGGGAGTTCCAGCAGCTGACTCAGGTCGAGCAGGGCAAGACGGCGGTTGTTTTCGGCCTGTACGGCAGAAAGCTCGTCCTGTGCCACGCGTGCCTTGGCTTCGTACCATTCAGCCTGCGAGGCTTTCCCGTTCTTGTAGAAAGCCGTTTTCTGGTCCAGCATCTCCTTGCTCAGCGCCAGTTGCTCGTTGGCCACCTTCACCAGTTCTTCGTTGAAGAGTACTTGCAGGTACGCCGATGCCACCTGGATGCTGATATCTTCCTTCGCCTTGTTCAGGTCCTCCATGGCAGCCTGAAGGTTCAGCTTCGAGAGTGCCACGCTGTTGATGCGTTGCAGACCGTTGAACAGCGGGATGCTGGTCGACAGGCTCAGACCGGTATTCTGGGTATTCAGACTCTTGTACGTATTATCCGACTGAAGGCTTCGTCCGAAGTTGAACGAGTGCGAGGCACTACCGTTCAGGTCGGGTAGGAAATTGTTTCGTGCCGTACTTACTTCCACCTTGTTCTGGTCGCGCTGTGCTTCCTGCAACTTGATGTTCAGGTTGTTGGCGATGGCGTGGTCGATACACTGCCGCAAGTCCCATCTCTGCTGTGCCTGTACCGGCAGCAGGGCAGTGGCAGAAGCGATAAAGAGAATATATTTCAGTTTCATGGTTCCGGAGGATTAGTTGTCTTTTTTCTGTCCGCGCACACAGTCGTTTGCACCGACTCCCTGTTTGATTTCTATCTTGATACCGTCGCTGACGCCTGTCTTGACTGCACGGCGTTCGAATTTCTGGCGAGGTACGCTGTCGGTCAGCACATACACGAAAGCCGAGTCGCCCACAAATTCCAGGGCACTTTCGGGAACGGCAAGCACGTGGTTGGCACGCTGGAGTTCCATTTCGGCGTTGGCGCTGTAGCCCGAACGGATGGTCACACTGTCGGGTACGGTAATGGCAGCCTTGATTTCAAACTGGTTGGCACCGTTGTTCTCCACGCTCTTGGGTGAGATGTATTCCAGTACGGCATCGAACTTCATGTTCTGCAAGGCACCCAGGGTGATTTTCACGGGAATCCCTTCATGGATGTGTCCCACTTCGGTTTCGTCTACGTTGCCACGGAAAATCAGGTCGCTCATGTCGGCTACGGTAGCGATAGTGGTACCGTCGTTGAACGTGTTGCTCATGATGACCGAGTTACCCACCTTGATGGGCACGTCGAGTATCAGTCCGTCGATGGTAGAGCGGATGAGCGTGCTACTGAACGAGGCACTGTTCTTGGTGATACCTTCCTTTACAATCTCCAGGTTATCCTTTGCCGCCTGAATCTCCTCGCGTGCCTGACGGGCAGCCAGCAAGGTCTTTTCGTATTCTTCGTTGCTCACCAGCTTGTCGTTGTAGAGCTTCTCCATACGTGTCAGGTCGGTTTCTGCCTGCCGTCCGTTCATTTCCGCCAGCCGGACACGACTCTCGGCAGAGTTCAGCTGTCCCAGTTCGGGGATGACCTTTACCTTGGCTATCACTTCCCCCTTCTTCACTTTCTGTCCCGCCTCCTTGTATACTTCGGAGATGATACCCGAAATCTGGGGCTTGATTTCCACTTCGTCGCGCGGCTCAATCTTTCCCGTAGCAACGGTAGTCTGTACCAGGTCGGTCGTTTCTACTTTCTGGATGTTGTACTGGGCCTCTTTCGGCTGTGATTTCCGGTACAGGAAAACGAAGGTTCCTATGAATATCAGTGCGATGAGCACCAATATGCCAACTTTGATAAATTTCTTCATATAAATGGTTTTATGTTTTTATTTCAATGGTTCGATTGTCAGGTTGATTATTCGTCGCGTATGGCTTCTATCGGTTTTATCGCCATGGCGCGGTAGGCAGGAATCAGTCCCGCCAGCAGTCCCAGCACGATGAGCAGGACGCAGGCTCCGATGGCTTGCCAGAAGCTGATGAGGAAGTGTGCCGGCAGTCCCGGTTCCGACGTTCCCTTTTCTACGGCATCGAGCAGGAAGACGGCAAACGAGATACCCGCCATGCCCGCCAGAGTGGTAAGCACCATGCTTTCCAGCAGAATCTGTTGCAGGATGTCGCTGGGGCGTGCTCCGATGGCACGGCGGATGCCGATTTCGGTGGTACGTTCCTTCACGGTAATCATCATGATGTTGCTCACCCCGATGGCACCGGCAAGCAGTGTACCCAGTCCCACGAGCCATCCCAGAACACGGATGCCCGTAAACAGGTTGTCCATCATGCTGAACATGGCTTCCGCGTTTACCCGGATAACCGCCTGTTCGTCGTCGGGATGAATGGCGTGTGCCTGTTTCACGATGCGTTCCACATCTTTTTCCACCTGACTGATGGAATATCCTTTTTTCGCCGTATATCCCAGCATGTCGATGCGGTTGCCCCGGTTATAGTTCTGCTGCATGGTACTGAACGGAATGACGACCGACGTTTCCGACTGTCCGTTGACCGACATGTTGCCCGTCGCCTCGTTCACTCCCACTACCCGGTAGTAGATACCGTTTATCTCGATGAACTTGCCGCAGGGGTCGTCTTTCTTGGGGAAGAGCGTT
>FR887808.1:73913-118548 GCA_000432735.1 Bacteroides sp. CAG:443 | reverse complement strand
AGCGTTTCGTAGATACGTTTCCCGATGACGCACACCTTCCGGCGGTCGCGTATGTCGGTTTCGTTCAGCGAGCGTCCGATACGGATAAGCGGTTCCTCTATCCGGTCGTATTCCGGATAAAGCCCTTTCAGCGTACCCGATATGCTGTATTGCTCGTATACGATGTTCACTCCCCACTGGGCGATGGTAGCCGTCACGATGTCCAGTCCCGGTACGCTGTTGCGCAGACGTTCCACGTCCTGATTTTCCATACTCCACCATCTTCCCTGCTGGAATCCCTTGTAAGCCTTCGACGTATTGTTGGAAGCCATGAATCCCGAGTTGGTGGCAAATCCCTGAAACTGCCGCGAGAGCATGTCCTGCATGCCCCGTGCGCCTCCCATGAGTGCCACCAGCATGAAGATTCCCCAGAAGATGCCGAAAGCCGTCAGCACGCTTCGTGTCTTGTTGCGTGTAATGGTAAGGAAGATTTCCTCCCACGTGTCAAAATCTATTCTTCTCATGTCAGTCTGCTCTTAATGCTTCTATCGGACGGATGCGGGCTGCCTTCCGGGCGGGGAAGAGTCCGGCAAGCGTACCGGCGATAATCAGTGTCAGGGTGGCCTGGACGGCGATGCTCAGGTCTACCGTAGGATTCTCGAAGACCGTTACGCTGAACACGCCCGCGTCGACGGTCTGCTTGCCCGCCACCTGGTTCATGTACTCCGTGACGGCGATGCCTGCCACCATGCCGATGTAGCCGAAGAAAGTGGTGATGGCCACACTCTCCGAGATAATCAGCCACAGGATAGAGGCAGGCTTGGCTCCCAGTGCCTTGCGGATGCCGAACTCGTGCGTACGTTCGCGCACGGTGATGAGCATGATGTTGCTCACGCCCACGATGCCGCTCAGCAGGGTGAATATGCCGATTACCCAAATGGCGATGTGCAGAATGTGGGTAGCCGACTGCTGCTGGAGGTACTGTGTAAAGCGATTCCACATCCAGATGGCACTTTGGTCGGTGGGGTCGAAGTTCTTGTGCAGTCCCATCGCCTTGCGGTAATCCGTTTCAAACTTCTGGTTGGTCACCTCGTCGGTCAGCCCTTCGGTGGCAAACGTCAGGTTGTCGATGCTGTCGCCTTTGCCGTATACCAGCTGGACGGTTGTAAAAGGTACGAGTGCCGAGGGCGAGAAACTGTTCTGGTCGGCGTAGATACCCACTACCCGGTAAGCCACTCCCTGCACGTCGACGTACTGTCCCAGCGCTTCCGTCTTGGGAAACAGCATGCGGACCGTCTTCTCGTGCAGCACCAGCACCTTGCGCCGTTCCCTCATGTCGCGGTCGTTGATGAAACGTCCTTCTTTCAGCTTTGCCGCCTCCAGCTCCGTATAGTTGGGAAACACCCCTTGCAGGGAGATGGATACATGCTCCTTGCCGAAGGTCAGGATAGCCCCCTCCTTGCTTACGCTGGCTCCCGTCGACGTCACATTGTTGGGGAAAGCCTCTGTGGTGAGCTGCCGGTCGCTTTCGTCGAGCGAGAGGCGTCTGCCCTCCTGAAGTCCCTTGAAAGGTTTCGACGTGTATCCCGGATAAATCTTGATGGAATTCATCTTCATTCTGCTCGACTGCCCTTCGAAGGCATGTATCAGTCCGTTTCCGGCACCCAGCAGCACAATCAGCATGAAGATGCCCCATGCCACCGAGAAGCCCGTCAGGATGGTACGCAGCTTGTTGCGCATGATGGTACCATATATTTCTTGTATCAAGTCTGTCATGGCTGTATGTTTATTTCATGAAACCGTTCTTGCCGAAAGGCGAGGCGTTGTGGTCGATGTTGTCTTCAATCCGTTCTATCACCCCGTCCTTGATGTGAATGATCTTGTTGGTCTGGTTTGCCACCCCGCTTTCGTGCGTCACCACCACGATGGTCAATCCCTCCCGGTCGTGCAGCTCCTTCAGGATGTTCATCACCTCCACCGAGGTCTTGCTGTCCAGCGCGCCGGTCGGCTCGTCGGCAAGGATAATCTGCGGCTTCGAAATCAGTGCCCGTGCGATGGCCACACGCTGCTTCTGTCCGCCCGAGAGCTCGTTGGGCATGTGATGCGCCCATTCCTTCAGTCCCAGCTTGTCGAGATACTCCATCGCCAGTTCGTTGCGTTTCTTTCGTCCCACCCCCTGATAGAACAGCGGCAGTGCCACGTTCTCCATGGCATTCTTGAACGAAATCAGGTTGAACGACTGGAAGATAAACCCGATCATGCGGTTACGGTACTCTGCCGCGCGCGTTTCGCTCAGATCCTTTATCAGTACGTCGTTCAGGTAATATTCCCCCGAATCGTAATTGTCGAGAATACCTAATATATTTAGTAAAGTAGATTTACCCGACCCCGAAGCTCCCATGATGGAAACAAATTCTCCTTTATCAATCTGTAAGTCGATGCCTTTCAGTACATGAAGCGGTGCTCCGTTATAATATGTTTTGTTGATGCCCTGTAATCGTATCATATTGGAATGTATTTAGTGTCTTGAACTACGTATCGTTAGACGCGGCTAAGATATAAAAAGTTACATCAGGGTTAAATAAACTTATCAAAAAATTTGTTCGGTTTTCTCCGATTGAGTACATTTGCCACATATAACTAACCTTTAACAATTTAATGTCATGACAATAAATATGGAAAAACCCTATGTAGTGGGAATGGACATCGGTGGTACTAATACTGTTTTCGGTGTGGTAGATTCTCGTGGTAATGTACTGGCTTCCGATTCAGTAAAAACACAGCAGTACAGTGATGTAAACGAATATGTAGACGCTGTATGCAAGAAACTTCTTCCGTTGCTCCAGCAATTCGGCGGTGCAGAAAAAATTAAAGGTATGGGAGTAGGTGCTCCTAACGGTAACTATTATAGTGGAACTATCGAATTTGCTCCGAACTTGCCATGGAAGGGGGTTATTCCTCTGGCTGCCATGTTCGAAGAACGTCTGGGTATCCCTACGGCACTGACCAACGATGCCAATGCGGCAGCTATCGGTGAAATGACATACGGTGCAGCTCGCGGTATGAAGGATTTCATCATGATCACACTGGGTACTGGTGTTGGTAGCGGTATCGTTATCAACGGTCAGCTGGTTTACGGTCACGATGGTTTTGCCGGAGAGCTGGGACACGTTATCGTAGATCCTACAGGTCGTCAGTGCGGATGCGGTCGTAAAGGCTGTCTGGAAACTTATTGCTCGGCTACAGGTGTGGCTCGTACAGCACGTGAATTCCTCGTTGCACGTTCTGAACCAAGCTTGCTGAGAAACATTCCGTCGGAAGAAATTCAGTCGAAAGATGTATACGATGCAGCTGTGAAGGGTGACAAGCTGGCTATGGATATCTTTGAATATACCGGAACCATTCTGGGAACTGCTCTGGCTAACTTTGTAGCTTTCTCAAGCCCTGAAGCAATCATCTTGTTCGGCGGTCTGGCTAAGTCGGGCGACTACATCATGAAGCCTATCAAGAAAGCCCTCGAAGAAAATGTGCTGAACATCTACAAGGGTAAAACCAAATTACTCCTTTCTCAGTTGAAGGACGCAGATGCTGCCGTATTGGGAGCCAGCGCACTGGGTTGGGAAGTAAAAGAATCATAAGAATAATATTTTGTATTTTTGCATATAGGGGTTCGGAAGTCGTGAGATTTCCGGGCCTTTTTTGTATTGTGCTTGCTAGCGGAAAAGGTGCGCTGCTGTGCTAGTGAATGGAAAATGTATGCTGTGCTAGTGAGCAAAAAATATATGTCTTGCGATTAGCAGAGAAAGTGCGCTGCTGACTAGTGAATGGAAAATGTATACTATGCTAGCGAGCAAAAAATATATGTCTTGCGATTAGCAGAGAAAGTGTATTGTGCGGATGAGGGGAAAAATGTGCGGATAAGTGAAAGTATTTTCCAATGCGCAAAAAGAACGTGCCTGATGTACGAAAAAAACATGCCCATATTTTTCCGAAAACGTCGGCAAGTTTTCCGGAAAACACGGGCATGTTTTTTTATTTTTTGTAAAAAATCAGGAGATATTACTTGTCTATTCTGAACCAGTCGATGTCTGCCCATCCGCCGTCGTTGGTCGTGATGGCTGGACGCGTGCAGAACGTACCTACCTTGGCACCGATCCACTTGCCTTCCTTCACCTGAAATTCTTTTCCGAACTTATGGAACTTCTTCCCGTTGGTGCTGTAGCTCAGCTGGCACATCACTACCAGGTCGTGTCCGCCTTCGCTCTTGCTGATCTTCTCGCCCGTAGTGGTGATTTCGGCACGCAGGTAGATTTCATGTTCCTTCAGCGGAAGTGTTTCGTTGACAGTTTCCTGACCTCCACGGTCGGCTTTCTTACATTCTACCTGCGAGAGAACCAGTCCGTTTTCGGTATTCTCCAGTACGATACCCGCATAGTCCATACCCATTACCACCAGTCCGGTACGTTCGCCTTTGTACTTGGCAATGGGGGAGAACTTCAGCTTCAAGGTAGCGCTGAAACTGGGGGCGGGAAATTTCTGCAACAGCATGTTCGGCACATCCCACAGGCTTTTGTAGGTCTCGGGAACCGGATACGAATACAGACGCAGTACCTCGTGTTCCTGATCGGCAAAATACCACTTGTCGTCGATGTTGGCATTCCACTGCCACTGCAAGCCCAGCTCGTTGGTATCGAACTCATCGCTTTCCTGCGGTGTACAAATAGGGTATGTCTTGCCTACGTTCGGTTTCCGGTAAGTCAGTACCGGCTCTCCGCAACCGTCGCCATCCTTGTCCTCACCGATGACAGGCCAGTCGTCTACCCACTTCATCGGTTGCAGGTGCACCAGTCGTCCGGCAGCCCCCACATCCTGAAAATGCAGGAACCAGTCTTCTCCGCTGGGCGTATCTACCCATCCACCCTGATGAGGCCCGTTGACCGGACTGTTTCCCTGTGCCAGCACCGTTCGCCATTCGTAGGGGCCGTATACATTTTTAGACCGCAGTACTACCTGCCAGCCCGTAGGGACACCGCCTGCCGGATGGAAAATATAATAATAACCGTTGCGCTTGTAGAACTTCGGTCCCTCGCAGGTCTGATGCGCCTCGTGTCCGTCGAATACGATGCGCGACGGTCCGATGGTACGGGTAGCGTCGGCACTCAGCTCGCATACGGCAATCACGCTCTTCAGTCCCGCACGGCTTCCCGCATAGGCATGAGCCAGATACACCCGTCCGTCGTCGTCCCACAGCGGAGTCGTGTCGATGATGCCCTTGGCAGCCTTGACCAGCACCGGTTCGCACCACGGACCTCTGACGTCTGTTGCTTTGGTCATGAAGATACCCTGATCGGGATCACCCCAGAAAATATAGAACTCGCCGTTGTGGTGACGGATGCACGGAGCCCATACACGGTTGCCGTGCTGAGGAGCCGTATCGGTATGCGGAGCCAGCGACCGTGGTACGGCAGCCCCCACGATGGTCCAGTTCACCAGATCCTTGGAGTGTAGAATCTGTAATCCCGGCAGGCAGCCAAAGCTGGACGATGTCAGGTAGAAGTCATTGCCCACCCGGCATACGTCGGGGTCGGAATAATCGGCATACAGCACGGGATTCTTGTATGTGCCGTTCCCCTGATCGGCCACCCACACCTTCGACACATAGTTCTGTGCCTGTATGGCAGGGACGAGACAGCTTCCCAGCAAGATAGAAAATACGATAGCTTTCATAGGTAATTGATGTTAAGTTAATGAATTGTTTTTCATACAATCAGCTTCACTGTTCAATCAGACGAATAGTGAAGCTGACTTGCCGGCTTTTTTATTTATTTAATAACGTTTTTCTATGCCGGCAGATTTGTGTTAGTGTTGTGACTGTTCTATTTCTTTACGATGGTGATGCGGACAGGTTGTTCCAGCGCCTTTTTCCACTCTTGCACGTAGGCAAACCATTTCTCCTTGTCGGGATATCCGAAGGTTTCCTTACACGAGGTGAACGAGGTATAGTAGCGGAACGAACGTTGTCCGGGGGCACTGACGGTATAGAGGAAATTCTCCTTGTCGGCTGTTTCCTTCACCACATACTTCTGCGGAATGCAGGTAGCCAGTCCCACGGTTTCCTTCTTATACTTTATCGTATCGTTCACCGGCCAGTCGGTACCCCAGCTTGCCACCAGTCCCTTGTGGTCGGAAAACATATCGGCATGTCCGGTAATGTTTTGCACGCCGGTACAGAATACTTCCTTGTCCAGCGGCTCATCGAACAGCACATCCACCTGTGCGTCGCGGTGTCCGGCATACAGCGTATAGCGGTTTATCATGTTCAGTTCCTTTCCGGCATACTGCCAGCCTTTCACCTCGGCATCGACTACAGTACGTACCGGTCCCGAAGCCAAGATGCGCTGTCCGCGTACGGCCACCGGCTTGATGAGCGTAGACTGCTTTCCGTCCCAGCCCCTCAGCGTTCCGGCTCCGCAACTGCTGTTCACCTTGATGACATCGTCTCCGAAGCCACGCTTCAGCTGCTCGTCGGTAGGATAGAACTGACTATCCTCCAGTTCCAGCCCCTTATGGAACTTCCCGTACAAGTCGGTTGTCTGCTTCTCGTTGAAATAAATACGATACGCCACCAGTTCACTTTCGAAGGCAGCCCCGTGATGATGCTGCACGTTGTACGTGTCCGAAGCTCCGTCGGCATAAATGGCATACCCCTTGGCATACTTGTTCTTCTTCGACGTGCGGAACAACATCTCGGCATATACACGCGCCGGATATTGCTTGTCGCTCTTGAGACTGGAAAGCGTAATGTCGAGTGTCTTCTTGCTCGAAGCCGGCAGGTTGATGACAAAAGCCAGTTCGTCGGCACGCATATCACAATCCATGTCGTCTAGCTGGGAAGGTATCTCCACGCTACCGTCGCGTACGACAGCCGACTTGACCGTGAATCCGGTACCCAGACTCCCGAGGTCGATTACCACCGGCTCGTCCACCTTTTCGGCGTTCCATGGATTTTCCACCACGACCTGAATTTTCTTTTCCAAACCTTGTGCCGAAGCACTCAGTCCTCCTGCCAGCAGCGCCAGGCAGGCTATTGAGATGATTTTCATGCTACGTTCAATTTTTTAGTTTTCGCTCGGTCAAACTCCTCGTTGTCCGGACAAGCCAGACCGGAAAGTTCTCCTTGGAAGATAAAATGATTATCGTAAAAAAGTAAAAGGAAGAAAGGATCTGCAAACATAAGCAGCAAGTCGGAATACTTGAACCGGATGTTTACAGACCCTTTGTTGTCCTTTTCAGGAAGGAACCCGGATCAGAATGTATACGATTCAGCCTGGTTTCCTACCTCCTTATATTGTTTATTACCCACAGTCACGTTTTTCACATTCTGTAGTTTCAGGTTGTTGCCACCCTTTGAAGTCACGATTTTGACATTCTTCAATGTTGCCCCGTCGGTACGGTTCAGTATCACACCGTTTTTGGCATCCGACATCGTGACGTTTTCGATGTGTATGTTCTTGATCGGCATTTCCGGCAGACCGTTGAACAGAATGGCGCGTCCTACATTCTTGGCCGTTACGTTCTTGATGAAGATGTCGCGGAACACCGGTGTTTCTTCCGTAACGGCAGGCACCTTTTCGTTCGTCGGATTGTTGTAGCCGTCCCCTTCGCCCGGAGCATTGCCGCCGTAGAACAAGTCGAAGATCAGTCCCTCGTTCGGAATGTTGATCATGTTGATGTTGCTGATATGGATATTCTCAACCACACCGCCACGTCCGCGGGTACTCTTGAAGCGGAGTCCGACGTCTGTACCCAGAAATGTACAGTTGTCTACATAGATATTCTTTACGCCACCCGACATTTCGCTGCCCACTACGAAGCCGCCATGACCGTGCAGTACGACATTGTTGCGGATAATCACGTTCTGGCAAGGCTCACCGCGGCGGCGTCCGTCTTCGTCCTTACCCGACTTGAGGCAGATACCGTCGTCGCCCGCATCGAAGCTGCAGTTCTCAATCAGCGCACGGTTGCACGACTCCAGGTCGAGCGCATCGCCGTTCTGCGAGTACCACGGATTGGAAACCGTTACTCCGTCAATGGTAATGTCTTCACACGACAGCGGGTGCAGGCACCAGCTTGGCGAGTTCTTGAAGGTAACGCCTTGCAACAGCACCTTTTTACATTTTTTGAAACTCAGCAGTACCGGGCGCAGCCAGTCGCGTATGCTGTTCCATTCCTCATTGGTATTGATTCCTTCGGGCACGTTGAAGTTCTTGCATGCCATGGCACCCTTCATTGAACCTTCGCTGGGATACCATACTTCTCCGGCCTTATCGAGTACGCCTCCCGAAGCGACCAGTCTCTTCCACTGGCCACCGGTCATCTTTCCCTTTTTTACCGGACGCCATGTATCTCCGTTTCCATCCATGACCCCTTTTCCGGTGATAGCCACGTTCTCGGCATTGACAGCCGATATTGGCGATTGGCAACGGCGTGTCTCCAGTCCCTCGAACGATGTCTTGATGATAGGATACTGTGTATGGTCGGCTGTAAACAAGATCAGCGCGTTTTCTTCCAAATATAAATGAATGTTGCTTTGTAGCACGATCGGTCCGGTCAGCCAGAGTCCGGCAGGAACGATTACTTTTCCGCCACCTTTTTCGGCAACCGCCTTGATGGCTTTGTCGAAAGCTTCAGTATTGAGGGTGATGCCATCGGCTACAGCACCAAATTCGGTGATGGAGCGAGTGTAATCGGGGAATACTGGCAGTTGTACTGCATTCATCTGGAACGGAAGTTCATTGTAGATATTATCTGTGTCGTTCATGTTCTCAGCAGCTACACGAGCCGGAAATCCTAATGCAAGGGTAGCAATGCCTATAGAGAATACCCATTGTTTGAAAAAATTGTTCAGTGTAATCATGAGCGTATTATTATGTTTAGTGATATATTGGTTTGTTTTGTTCTTCTTGCTTTTGCTTAGGTTTCTTTATATATAATATAGAAGCTTTTCTTATTAGTTATTATCCTTATAGCCTGTCAACATTCTCTCGCAGAAGATTGACAGACAGGATAATAAAGACTTTTTATAACCTAATTTCTAACCTTAATAAATATTATGAAAAACCTCTTGCTTTTGTCACAAAGTTACGGGCTTTCCTTGAAAATGATGTGAATATTTTGACTGAATAGGTGAAAAAAATGTGCATTTGTATCTTTTTTCCCTATAAAAAATTGACAAAATATGTATTATTTCGTCTGATAGGGGGGAATATTGTCCTATTTTTGCAGATTAATGTCTGAATATGGCGGAGTTACCAGAATTGTTTGTATCTTTGCCCTCAAATTTATAATAAAAAAAGTATGAGTTATAATTTACTGAAAGGAAAAAGAGGTATTGTTTTTGGGGCTCTGAACGAACAGTCTATCGCATGGAAAGTAGCAGAAAAGGCTGTAGAAGAAGGAGCAATGATTACGCTGTCGAACACTCCGGTTGCAGTACGCATGGGCGAGATTTCCGCACTGGCAGAAAAACTGAACTGCGAAGTGATTCCTGCTGATGCTACCAGCGTAGAAGACTTGGAAAATGTTTTCAAGCGTTCGATGGAAGTATTGGGAGGCAAGATCGACTTTGTACTGCACTCTATCGGTATGTCGCCTAACGTACGCAAGAAACGTACTTACGATGACCTCGACTATGATATGTTGAACAAGACGCTGGATATTTCAGCTATTTCATTCCATAAAATGATTCAGTCGGCCAAGAAACTGGATGCCATCAACGAATACGGTTCTATCCTGGCATTGAGCTACGTGGCTGCACAGCGTACATTCTACGGTTACAACGACATGGCAGATGCCAAGGCATTGCTGGAATCTATCGCACGTAGCTTCGGTTACATCTACGGTCGTGAACACAATGTACGTATCAACACCATCTCACAGTCGCCTACCATGACTACTGCCGGATCGGGTGTAAAGGGTATGGACAAGCTGTTCGACTTTGCCAACCGTATGTCGCCGCTGGGCAACGCTTCGGCTGACGAATGTGCCGATTACTGTATCGTAATGTTCTCCGACCTGACACGCAAGGTGACTATGCAGAACCTGTTCCACGACGGAGGTTTCTCCAGCGTAGGTATGAGTCTTCGTGCCATGGCTACTTACGAAAAGGGTCTGGATGAATACAAAGACGAAAACGGACACATTATCTACGGATAAAAGCTGACGGACAACTGTTTACATGAGAAAATTTATATTCATATTACTGAGCATCGTCGTACTTGTTTCCTGCCATACAGGAGAGCAAGGCGACGATGTTTTGCTTGATAAGGGTATAAAAGTTTTCCGTTACGACCGTCTTCAGTACGAGGCTACAGCCATGAACAGCCTGGCTGCCTTGCAGAAAATGAGCCTCGACTGTCCGCGTGCCACCAAAATCCTGATAGAGGATGTGCTCATGCTGGGGCGTGTGGACGAACCTAACATCAACGAAAGGCTGTGTGCGTATTATTCGGATACCATTCTGCTCCGTATCATGCAGGATGCTACCGAGAAATTCAAGGATATGACTACCCTCGAGAAGGGATTTACCGACGGGTTCCGCTTCCTGAAAGAGGAGATTCCCGCTTTTCCCGTACCGGCGGTCTATTCGCAAATCTCGGCCTTGAACCAGTCGGTAGTGGTGGGCGACAGTCTGCTGGGGTTCAGCCTCGATAAATACATGGGGGAGAACTATCCGCTTTACCGACGATATTATTATGATTATCAGCGCCGGTCGATGACACCCGAGCGCATCCTTCCCGACTGTTTTACTTTTTATCTGCTTAGCTTGTATCCTTTCGAGTGGCGTCCGGGGCACCGTTCGCTGTACGATGTCATCTTGCATCAGGGAAAGATACACTGGGTAGTGCGTCAGGCACTTGGCTACAAGACGAACGGTGAAGTGCTGGGATATACCGAAAAGGAGGAGAACTGGTGCAAGGAGCATGGAAAGAAACTGTTGAAATGGATGGCTGAGCGAGGTCATCTGAGCAGTACCGACCCGATGCTGATCCGTGCCTACACTCATTCCGACCCGAACATGATTCTCAACGGTGAGAAACTGCCTCCTGTTGTCGGGCTGTGGCTGGGCATGCGGCTGACCGAAAGGTACATGAAGAAGCATCCCGACGTAAGCATTGCCACATTGCTGGAACGTACCGATCTCGGCAACGTGACGTTAGACTGAGCTAGAACAAATTAGAATATAGATTACATGGATACAGCATTATATTTGCTGCCGGTTACCCTTGGCGATACTCCGGTAGAGAAAGTCCTCCCTTCGTACAACAAAGAGATTATTCTTCAGATCCGTCATTTTATTGTAGAAGATGTGCGCTCGGCACGCCGTTTTCTGAAAAAGGTAGACCGTGACATCAACATCGACGAACTGACGTTTTATCCGCTGAACAAGCATACCTCGCCCGAAGCCATTTCGGGTTACCTGAAGCCTTTGCAGGAAGGAAATTCCATGGGAGTGATTTCGGAAGCCGGCTGTCCTGCCGTAGCCGATCCGGGAGCTGACGTGGTAGCCATCGCGCAGCGCAAGAACCTCAAGGTGGTTCCGCTGGTGGGACCGTCGTCTATCATCCTGTCGGTCATGGGTTCGGGATTCAACGGACAGAGCTTTGCTTTCCACGGCTATCTCCCCATCGAGCCGGGCGAACGCCAGAAACGGCTGAAGGAACTGGAGCAGCGTGTGTACAGCGAGCACCAGACACAACTTTTCATTGAAACTCCCTATCGCAACAACAAGATGCTGGAAGACATTCTGAAAGCCTGCCGTCCGCAAACCAAGGTCTGCGTGGCTGCCAACATTACCTGCGAGGGAGAATATATCAAGACCAAAACGGTTCAGGAGTGGAAGAAGCAATTGCCCGACCTGACAAAGATTCCGTGCATCTTTTTGATTTATAAGTAAGAAGCAGTTAGTCGGCACTGCCGAATGTCTGCCACATTTCCGCCGCCATCTGCAGGGCATCCAGTTCCGAAAGCAGGGCTGGATTGTATCTCCGTACGGCGGTTTCATTTATCTCGTCGAAGGAAAAGAATCTGCCTTCGGTCGCCTTGCGGAGTTCGTCCTTGTCCTGAAGCGGAAGAATGTACAGCGATACGCGCTGCCGGGTATCGGCATCGCTGGGAGTAGTGGTGTATCTCAGGATGAGGCGCGGACTGATGTGCTTCGAGGTACATATCTTTTTGGCAATGCGTGCGGCATATTCATTGCTCTTGTCGAGCGGTCCTTCGAACGGACTTTCCACGGCGATGTCCCATACGGGAGTTCCCTCGGTATCATTGCCGGTACAGTCATTGCGCTGCTTCAGGTAAATCTTTCCGTCGTGAACCACTGCAATGCGTACCAGACTGTAACGGAAATTCTCCTGAAGTGCCAGATGAATGCCTACCACGTTGATGACCAGACAGAGAATATAGATAATAACTGGTATGCCGTACATTAGGAAGAAGGAACCGTCTTCCGAAAACAGATGATCGATGTGGTCGACGAAAAGCAGAATCGTGAGATGCAATGCCGAGAGAATGACAATGGTCTTTGCCTCCAGCACGAACGAGAAGCAGTTCCTCAGGTGCAGTCGCTCCTGTAATTCCTTGTATACTTCGGGTGCCGTGATGTGGATGAATGCCACGATGAGCAGCAGCAGTTCCAGAATAGGAGTGATGCTTCCCAGCGGTACAAACTCGTAGCCGGTGAACAGGCGCAATGCGAAGCAGGCTCCTATGCCTACACTACCCAGCAGCAGGAAAAAATTCAGATCCTTCAGGCGGATGATGCCATACAACAGCAGACCGACACAGACTGCGAAGCCTATCCCCAGTACGATGGTGTTCTGGAAAAAATGCAAACAAATCAATGTTGCTATGATAGGTAATAGTCCGAGCGATACAATCTTGTTTCTGTATTTCAATATAAGTTTCATCATCTGCCTTGATTTTTTTATAGGTGTAACAAGGTTCTTTTCCGAATTGTTCACTTGTAGCGGATGTGTTTTTCGGCATGATACGAAGAACGTACCAGCGGACCGCTTTCTACAGTGGCAAATCCTTTCTTTTCGCCGGTTTCCTTGTAACGGGCAAACTGTTCGGGGGTAACGTACTCGTGTACAGGGTAATGTTTCCGGCTGGGCTGGAGATATTGTCCGATGGTCAGGATACGGCAGCCGTTGGCCAGCAGGTCGTCCATGGTCTGTTCTACCTCGTCGGGTGTTTCTCCCAGTCCCACCATGATACCCGACTTGGCAGTGATGCCGCTTTCGGCTATCCGGCGGATCACCTCCAGACTCCGGTCGTACGTTGCCACGCTTCTTACCAGCGGAGTGATGCGGCGTACGGTTTCCATGTTATGAGAGATGATGTCCGGGCGGGCATCGGTCACCATGCGGATCAGTTCCTCCCGTCCCTGAAAGTCGGGAATCAGCGTTTCCAGCGTCGTATTCGGATTGAGCTCCTTGATGGCACGAATGGTAGCCGCCCAATGAGCAGCCCCTAAATCGGGCAGGTCGTCACGGTCCACCGAGGTGACGACGGCATGATCCAGTTTCATCAGCCGTACCGATTCGGCCACGCGGGCAGGTTCCTGCGCATCGAGCGGGAGCGGTTTTCCGCTGAGCGTGTTGCAGAACTTGCACGAGCGGGTACAGATGGCACCCCCTATCATAAAGGTAGCCGTTCCCTTTCCCCAGCATTCTCCCAGGTTCGGACAGCGTCCACTGCTGCATATCGTATGCAGTTTATGCGTATCGACAATGCGTTTGGTCTCGGTATAGCGGGCATTGGTACCGATGGATATTTTCAGCCATTCGGGTTTCTTTACGTGTTCCATAGCGTTAAGGTATAAAAACGAGAAATGAGGAATTAAAATCCGCCGCAATGTCTGGGCGAAACCTTTTAATTCCTCATTACTCTGTATGATACAAATAGTTTATTTCAGTTTTTCGATGAAGAAATTGGCAACGCGGTTCATCAGGTGATTACGGGTATTTCCGCCCGAGATACCGTGGTTGCGGTTGGTATACACCTGCATGTCGAACTGGATGCCAGCCTGAACCAGTGCTTCACTGTACTCGGCGCAGTTCTGGTAGTGAACGTTGTCGTCGGCCGTACCATGTATCAGCAGCAGGTCGCCGTGCAGCTTCGGAGCGCGGAGAATGGCAGAACCGGCGTTGTAGCCTTCACCGTTTTCCTTCGGAGTACGCATGAAGCGTTCGGTATAGACCGTATCGTAGAAACGCCAGTCGCTCGGAGCGGCAATAGCTACACCCGCCTTGAAGACAGGCGTACCCTCACTCATCGACATCAGCGTGTTGTAACCTCCGTAGCTCCATCCCCAGATACCGATGCGGTTGCCGTCGATGTACGGCAGTGAAGCCAGGTATTTGGCTGTTTCCACCTGATCGTGCGATTCCTTCACACCCAGGAAGCAGTACGTACATTTCTCAAATTCGGCACCACGTCCGCCCGTGCCACGTCCGTCCACGCAGACCATGACATATCCTTTGTCGCACATGTAGGCCTCAAACATACCTCCGTCGCTGAAACTTCCGATGTTCCACGCGTCGAGAACCTGTTGTGAGCCCGGACCACTGTACTGGTGCATGATGACCGGATACTTCTTGCTCGCGTCGAAGTTGGCAGGCTTCATCATCCAGCCGTTCAGTTCCACTCCCTCAGTCGTGCGGAAGGTGAAGAATTCCTTCTTCGGCATGTTCAGCGTAGCCAGTTGCGACTTCAGCTTCGCGTTGTCCATCAGCGTAGCCAGTTCCTTACCCTTGTTGTTGTTGACGGTAATCAGCGTCGGCGTATCGATGTTGGAGAACTTGTTGATATAGTACGACAAGTCGCTGCTGAAGATAGCCGAATTGGTTCCCGTGTGGGTAGACAGCTTGGTTGTCTTGCCCTTCGCATCGGTTTTGTAGACAGCTGTACGCAGCGGGCTTTCCTGATTGCTGGTATAATAGAACGTATTGGTCTGCTTGTCCCAACCCAGGAAATCCTTCACTTCGAATTTACCCTTGGTAACCTGTTTTACCAGATTGCCGGCTATGGTATACAGATACAAGTGGTTATATCCGTCACGTTCGCTCATCATCACGATATGTTCCGGATAGAATACGATATCGGAGTAAGCCTGTTCCTTGATATACTGTTCAGCTTCATCGCGGATGGCAAGCTTGCACAGCGCGCTTCTCGGGTTAGCCATGTAAATATCGAACCGGTTCTGATGACGGTTCAGCGTCATGATGGCAAGCTTTTCCGGATCGGACGTAAACTTGATGCGCGGGATATAGCCGTCGGAATCCAGCGGCAGATCCATCTTGCGGGTAACGTGGCTCTTGATGTCGTATGTATGTACGCTCACCTTCGAGTTGATTTCTCCTGCCTTCGGGTACTTGTACTCGTACGCACCCGGATAAGTGGCATACTGGTTCTTTTCGGGCGCCATACCCTTGTACCACGGGAAGCTGTACATCGGTACCTGACTCTCGTCGAAGCGGATATAAGCAATCATCTTGCTGTCGGCACTGAAGTCGAACGCACGGTTGAAAGAAAATTCTTCCTCGTACACCCAGTCGGGGATACCGTTCAGCACTTTATTGTATTCACCGTCCTTAGTGACCTGCGATTCACTGTTGCCAAACAACAGCTTGACCAGAAAAATGTTGTTGTTGCGGACGAAAGCTACCTGAAAACCGTCGGGCGAGAACAGCGGCACCTGCTGCGGTCCGTTTTTCGAAAGCGGTTCCATCTTGTTGTTTCTCACGTTGAAGATGTAATATTCGGCCGTAAACGAATGACGGTAGATAGGTTTCGTTTCCGTCTGGATCAGAATCAGCTTCTCGTCGGGCGACATGATGTAATCGTCGAATGTCTTGACCGGACAATCTCTTGCCGTAGTCACGTCGAATACCGTTCCTACCTCCTTGCCCGTCTTGAACGAGTATTTCACGATACGTTTCTTGTCAGCACTCATTTGCGTATAAAATTCGCCGTCCAGCATCGGCTTGATGCCGTAGATGTTCTGTGCACGATAGGTACCTTGTGCCACATCCTGGAGGCTGACCTTACGCTGTGCCTGCACTCCGATGACGAAAGCCAGCAGGCAGAATAATGCAATCAGTTTTTTCATTGTGTAGATATGCTTGTTTTTATGATCATTCATGCTTACCAGAGCAAAGGTATAAAAAAATGTAATCTCCCTTTCTTGTCGTGCGTTGAAAAATGCCGATTGCAGCAGTTTTCGTGTTCTCTTTACACTTTTTAATGAAGTATGCCGAAAAAAAGGTCCTGTCGACTGGCTTCTATAAGCCTGTATAAGACGGCTTTATCGGCTGCTGGAAACTTTTGGAACGAAAAAAGAGGATTGTTTGTGCAGATTTTCGGCAAACAAAAAGAGAATTGTTTTGTTGTATAAGTGTATTTGTAACTATTTGTTGAAATATAATAGCCATATAACCAAAATTTATGTGTTTGTTATGAATGAAGAAAAAGAGAGTATTTGTTTTTTTAGGGTATAGTTTATAATGATATTTATGGAAAATAATAAGAGGATGCATCCGTTACAGGGTGTGTCCTCTTTTGTATTATTTTCATATCCGGTGGCAGTTTGATTAATGTGTATACATCATTAATCAATTTATACCACTATCTGTTGCTGGCTTTCCCTACTTTTGCAGTAACAAACCTGAATAATAATCTTATATCTTATGAATGAACATTTGAAGCGCATCTTCTTTAGCGCATGTATGCTGACCGTATTGGGTGGAACGGCTTGTTCTGAAGGTACGACGGTGCTACCTGCACAAGGCGAAGAAGGAGGCGATGTTACGGAAAACACTCCCCAGCAGATGGAACCGGTAGAGTTTGCGGCATTTCCGGGAGCTGAAGGATATGGAAAGTATACCGTTGGCGGAAGAGGCGGAAAAGTCTATCACATAACCAGTCTGGACGACGATGCCAGTCATCCGGCTGAAGGAACCTTGCGCTGGGCACTGAGTCAGAAGGGAGCAAAGACGGTCGTATTCGATGTTGCCGGTACGATTCATCTGAAAGCCGATCTGAAAACCGGAAGTGACTATCTTACCCTTGCGGGGCAGACTTCTCCCGGGGGAATCTGTCTGGCAGACTATGCTTTTATCATCAATTCGAATGAAGTGATTATTCGTTTTTTGCGTTTTCGTCCGGGAGATGCCAGTGGGAAGGAACCCGACGGGCTGGGAGGAATGGACAAGAAAAATATCATCATAGACCATTGTTCGGTGAGCTGGAGCGTAGATGAATGCTTGTCGGTGTACGGCATGGAGAATTCTACCGTGCAGTGGTGTATCGCTGCTCAGGCACTACGGGTATCGGTCCACGGGAAAGGTACACATTGCTATGGCGGCAACTGGGGTGGCAACAAGGCTTCCTATCATCATAACTTGATAGCGCATTGCGAAAGTCGGGTACCTCGTCTGGGACCACGTACCTCGACACAGCTCAATGAGTATGTCGATATCCGGAACAATGTTTTCTATAACTGGGCCGGAGAAGGGTGCTACGGAGGCGAGAATCAGCATGTGAATATCGTAGACAATTATTATAAGCCGGGACCTGCTACAAACTCGGGCAAGGAAACCGACCGCATCCGTTACCGTATTGCCAAGATTGGGGTTCGTACGCTGGATTATGTAACTGATGATGACGGCTCGTACAACGACTGGTATCCGTCGCTGCATAAATGGGGAACTTTTTATGTGACGGGCAATGTGGTGGAAGGTCATGAGGACGTTACGTTGGATAACTGGACCAAGGGTATCTATGCACAGCAGGAAAACGGCAGCAAGGTGGATAATCTCTGGACGGACGAAACAATGAAGGCCATCCGCAAGGACGAACCTGTTGTGGAACCCTTGATGTCGACCAAACATTCGGCAGCGGAGGCTTATCGGGCGGTACTCAATTATGCGGGAGCCTGCAACTATCGGGATGTGCTGGATGAATTGGTTGTTGCAGATGTAAGGGAAGGAAAAGCTACTTGTACAGCTTCGGGAAACAAACCGGGGTACATCAACGAACCGGAAGATGTACTGGAGGCACTGCTGGAACTGGGTGATAATCCTTATCCTGAATTGACAAAAGATGCTTCTCGTGAGATGACCGATACGGACGGCGACGGCATGCCGGATGCGTTTGAAAAGAAATATGGACTGGATGCTGACAATCCGGATGACGGAAATGACCGGACACTGGATCCGGCAGGAAAGTATACCAATCTGGAAATGTATCTGCATAGTCTGGTACCGGACATCATGCAGAAGCAGGCCGAAGCATCCGGTATGTAAGATTTTATTTGAAGGTGTTCAGATCTGTCACACCTTCCAGCGCGAGCAGACTCATTTTTCGGGAAACTCCTCCGGCATATCCGGTCAGACTGCCGTTGCTGCCTATTACACGGTGGCAGGGGATGAGGATGCTGATGGGATTGTGTCCGACGGCTCCACCAATGGCCTGTGCCGACATGCTTCCGCAGTTTCGCTGACGGGCTATTTCCTGAGCTATTTCTTTGTAGGTGATAACTTCGCCATAGGGAATTTGTTGCAGGATATGCCATACAGCTAAGCGGAACGGCGTGTCATGCAGCTCCAGCTCGGGCATGAAGTCGGGCCTCTTTCCGGCAAAGTAAGTGTCCAGCCATTCGGTTGTCTGACGAAACACGGGAAAATCTCTTTCTTCGTATTCTGCACCCAGCGTGCGGGCAAAATACTTTTGGCCTTCGAACCACAGACCGGTGAGGCATGTGCCGTTGCTGGCAAGAATGATTTTTCCGAGGGGAGAGAGGTAAGGATAGGTGTATTGCATGTTGAAAGGAAAAGGAGGATAAAACTAAAAAGAGATAAGGCAACCGCATTGTCCAGCGATGCATTCGTCCGGACAGGCAGGCTGCCTTATCTCTTTTGTATATCTGTGTGTGAAAAACTTATCCGATATTCTTCACTTTAAGCAAATATTCAGCAATCTGTACGGCGTTCAGGGCAGCTCCCTTCTTGATCTGGTCGCCCACAATCCAGAATGTCAGACCGTTTTCGTTGGTCAGGTCCTTACGGATACGTCCTACGTATACAGGATCTTTTCCGGCAAGGAACAACGGCATCGGGTATTCTTTCTTTTCAGGATTATCCATCAATACCAGTCCTTCACCTTCGGCAAACGCCTTGCGTGCTTCTTCTACCGATACCGGACGTTCTGTTTCGATCCAGATGCTTTCCGAGTGAGAACGCAATGCAGGAACACGTACGCAGGTTGCACTGACCTTCACGTCGGAGTGCATGATCTTACGTGTTTCGTTATACATCTTCATTTCCTCTTTGGTATAACCGTTGTCGGTAAACACGTCAATCTGAGGAATCAGGTTGAACGCCAGCTGATAAGCAAATTTTTCAACGGTTACAGGCTCTCCGGCAAGTACCTGACGATACTGTTCGTACAGTTCGTCCATAGCGGCAGCACCTGCTCCGCTGGCAGCCTGATAAGTAGAAACATGTACGCGCTTGATGTGCGACAGTTTTTCGATAGCTTTCAATGCCACTACCATCTGTATGGTTGTACAGTTCGGGTTGGCGATGATACCACGCGGACGGTTCAATGCGTCATCGGGGTTTACTTCGGGTACGACCAAAGGAATGTCTGCATCCATGCGGAATGCGCTTGAATTGTCTATCATGACAGCACCGTATTTGGTGATAGTTTCGGCAAATTCTTTAGATGTGCCTGCTCCTGCAGAAGTAAAGGCAATGTCGACACCTTTGAAATCGTCATTGTGTTGCAGCAGTTTCACTTCGATTTCTTTTCCGCGGAATGTGTATTTTCGTCCTGCACTACGTGTAGAGCCAAATAACAACAATTCGTCTATCGGAAAATTTCTCTCATCAAGCACACGCAGGAACTCTTGTCCTACTGCTCCGCTTGCACCAACAATAGCTACTTTCATCTCTTAATTCTTAAACTGTTAATAATTACATTTTTCTTAATGTGCAGACGCTTTTCTCTTCGCTTTGTCAAAAAAGTCATTGATTTAAAAACGCTGTGTTTTGTCTGCTTGGATTTCCGATTGCAAAAATAAAACATTCTGAATTATTAATACGGAAAATAGGAAGATTTTTTGTATTTTTGTTTCTAAAATGAAATAGTAATACCTATTTATGAAAGAAGTGCTCGATTTTGTAAACTTTGATTTTCATCTTCCTGTCACCGACCCCACGTGGATTTTCTTTTTGGTGTTGGTTATTATCCTGTTTGCCCCCATCGTACTGGAGCGGTTGCGTATTCCCCACATTATCGGTATGATACTGGCGGGAGTCGTCATTGGCGAACATGGGTTTAACATACTGGCACGCGACAGCAGCTTCGAGCTGTTTGGTAAGGTGGGGCTTTATTACATCATGTTCCTTGCCGGACTTGAAATGAACATGGAGGACTTCAAGAGTATCCGTGTGAAGGCTACCGTGCTGGGACTGCTCGCGTTTATTTTTCCTTTGGGTATAGGTATATGGACCAATCTGCATCTGCTGGATTATAGTCTGACCACTTCGGTGCTGCTTGCCAGTATGTATGCCTCGCATACGCTGATTGCTTATCCTATCGTGATCCGTTACGGTATCAACCGTCAGCGGGCTGTAAGCATTGCAGTAGGAGGTACTGCCGTGACCGATACGCTGACACTGCTGGTGCTGGCTGTGATAGGGGGCATGTACAAGGGAGAAACGTCGGATATGTTCTGGATCTGGCTGGTACTGAAGGTAGTGGTGCTGAGTGTAGTCATCATGTATGCTTTCCCGCGTATCGGAAGATGGTTCTTCCGTCGCTATAGTGACAATGTGGTGCAGTATATCTTCGTCATGGCAATGGTGTTCCTCGGTGCGGGACTGATGGAGTTTGTGGGTATGGAAGGTATCTTGGGAGCTTTCCTTGCCGGACTGGTACTGAACCGGTTGATTCCGCATGTATCGCCGCTCATGAGTCATCTGGAGTTTGTAGGCAACGCGTTGTTTATTCCGTACTTCCTGATCGGGGTGGGAATGCTGATTGATGTGAACGTACTGTTCGGACATATCGATTCCCTCAAAGTGGCGGTGGTGATGATTATCGTGGCTTTGCTGGGTAAGTGGATTGCGTCGTGGCTCACGCAGAAGATTTATAAGATGCGTTCGCTGGAACGGGAGCTGATGTTCGGATTAAGTAACGCACAGGCGGCTGCTACACTGGCTGCCGTGCTGGTTGGTTATAACATTATTTTACCAGACGGTGAACGTCTGCTGAACGAGGATGTGCTGAACGGAACGATTCTGCTGATTCTGGTGACTTGCGTGGTGAGCTCTTTCATTACCGAACATGCTGCCAAACGTATTGCCATGGACGATGCGGAGGTGGATGGAGAGAAGACGCAGGAGAAGGAAACATTCCTTATTCCGGTTTCGAATCCGGAAACGCTGGAGAGTCTGATGAGTCTGGCAATGGTAGCCCGCGATGAAAAACAGCTGGACAATCTGGTTGCCCTGAGTGTGGTGAATGACAATAACGACTCGGTGAAACAGGAGATGCGTGGCAAGCGTAACCTGGAGCGGGCGGCACAGATTACTGCTGCTACCAATGTGCGGCTGAAGACCGTATCGCGGTTCGACTTGAATATTACGACGGGTATCCTGCATACGGCCAAGGAATATAATGCGACGAATATCATCATCGGTTTGCACTGCAAGATGAGCATCGTGGATTCTTTCTTTGGAAAGCTGACGGAGAATTTGTTGAAAAATACATATTTGCAGGTGATGGTGGCCCGTTTCCTGATGCCTGTCAATACGTTGAGGCGAATCATCGTGGCGGTTCCTCCCAAGGCGGAGTTCGAACATGGGTTCATAAAATGGATTACCCACATGTGCCGTATGAGCAGTCAGTTGGGATGTAGGGTACATTTCTATGCGCATCCTCAGACGCTGGGCTACATCCGGGGCTATATACAGAAGAAACATAAGGATACACGGGCTGCTTATTCGGAACTGGAGGACTGGGACGACCTGCTCATCCTGACCGGACAGGTGAACTACGACCATTTGCTGGTCATCATCAGTGCGCGGCGCGGTTCCATTTCATACGACTCGGCATTCGAACGCTTGCCGATGCAGATTTCGAAGTATTTTAATAATAACAGTATCATGTTGCTTTATCCGGAACAGAAGGGTGACCCGACGGAAACACTGTCGTTCTCCGATCCACGTGGATGGGCTGAAACGCAGTATTACGACAAGGTGGGCAACTGGTTTTATAAATGGTTTAAGAAGAATTCATGAGTGAAGACAGTAAGGCTTGGCAGCAGCGTACGGAACTGCTGCTGGGTACCGATAAAATGGAGCGCTTGCGTGGCGCACATGTGCTGGTGGTAGGACTGGGAGGTGTAGGTGCCTACGCTGCCGAAATGATTTGCCGTGCCGGAGTGGGTCGCATGACGATTGTGGATGCCGATACGGTTCAGCCCAGCAACATCAACCGTCAGCTTCCAGCTACTCATTCAGTGCTGGGAAAGAAAAAGGCGGAGGTGCTGGCACAGCGTTTTCTCGATATTAATCCGGAACTTCAGCTGACGGTGCTTCCGGTTTACCTGAAGGATGAGGCGATACCGGAACTGCTGGACAGTGCGAAGTTCGATTTCATTGTCGATGCCATCGATACGGTAGCTCCCAAGTGCTACCTGATTTATCATGCGTTGCAGCGTGGTATGAAGATTGTGAGCAGCATGGGAGCGGGTGCCAAGCGGGATATTACGCAGGTGCGCTTTGCCGATTTATGGGAAACTTATCACTGCGGACTGAGCAAGGCGGTACGCAAACGCTTGCAGAAGATGGGCATGAAGCGCAAGTTGCCTGTGGTATTCAGTACCGAACAGGCCGATCCGAACGCTGTGATTCTGGTAGACAACGAACAGAACAAGAAATCTACAGCCGGTACGGTGAGCTACATGCCTGCGGTATTTGGCTGCTATCTGGCAGAATATGTGATACGTAAATTGTAGAAGTATGATTCAGTTGGAAGGAATAACCAAGAGTTTCGGTTCGCTGCATGTGCTGAAGGGAATCGACCTGACTATAAATAAAGGGGAAGTGGTAAGTATCGTAGGACCCAGCGGGGCAGGGAAAACAACCTTGCTTCAGATTATGGGGACGCTCGACAAGCCCGACAGCGGGCGGATTGTATTGAACGGTACGGAGGTGAACCGTCTGAAGGAAAAAGAGCTTTCTGCTTTCCGCAACAAGGAAATTGGCTTTGTCTTTCAGTTTCATCAGCTCCTGCCGGAGTTTACGGCACTGGAGAATGTGATGATACCTGCACTGATTCAGGGGGTATCGGCTTCTGAGGCAAAGAAAAAGGCACGTGAGATGCTGGACTTCCTCGGACTTTCGGAGCGGGCTTCGCATAAGCCGGCGGAACTGTCGGGTGGCGAGAAACAGCGTGTGGCGGTAGCGCGGGCATTGATAAACCATCCTGCGGTAGTGCTTGCGGATGAGCCGTCGGGCAGTCTGGATACGCAGAACAAAATAGAACTGCACCGCCTGTTCTTCGATTTGCGGGATAAGCTGGGACAGACTTTTGTCATTGTTACTCACGATGAAGAACTGGCGGCGCGGACCGACCGTACCATTCACATGATAGATGGTATGATAAAATAAGGAGTATCAGAACGACAGGTGAACCACTTCCGGATTATGATCGGAGAGGAAATCGCCTGCCTGTTTGGCTTCCTGCGGAATATAACTGTCTTGTACTTTGATTTGTGGAGTGACGAAGATGAAGTCTATTTTCTGGCAGGAGTCGGCAGGGATGCGTCCGAAATCGTGGAAGGTATAGCTTACTCCTTCTCGCTGAGCCGCTTCCTTGTAGGCATCTTTCAGTACAAATTCATTGGTTGTGATGGTTTCGTAGGCTTCCGACTGCTCGGTTACATTAAAGTCGCCGGTCAGTACGGCAGGCTGGTCGCCTACAATCTCCTTGATTTTCTCGATAATCAGCAGGGCTCCTTTTCTTCGGGCTTCCGTACCTACATGGTCGAAGTGCGTGTTGACTGCCATGAAGATCTTCCCGCTCTTCTTGTCTTTCAGCTTGGCCCAGGTTGCAATGCGGGTGCAGGCACCGTCCCATCCGATAAACCCTACGCTGTCGGGGTATTGTGACAACCAGAAGGTGTTACTGTCGAGAACTTCAAAACGGCCTTTTTTATAGAACAGTGGAGCATATTCGCCTTTGGTCTTACCGTCCTCACGACCTACACCTACTTCGGCATATTCGGGCAGACGTGCCTTCAGGTCCTCCAGCTGGTTGTGAAGTACTTCCTGCATACCTACGATATCGATGTCTTGTGTCTTGATGAATTCGGCTACATGGTCTTTCCGGTACTGCCAGTTGTTGAGGCTGTCGGCAGGATTATCGTAACGAATGTTGAAGGTACCCCAGGTTACCTCGGTAGGCTGTTGCTGGGTGGTACACGAAGAAGAGGCCATGGCTAGAGAAGCAGCCACGATGCCTAGCGTCAAAAGAGAGTGTTTCATAGGATAAAAAATTAAATCTTCTGCTAAGTAAAGCAATTTTGCCGGGTTTTCACTTAGAACTGCCCTCTTTTTTCCGATAAAAGTAAATTGCCGGATGGGTTTGTGTTTTTGCTATACCTTTTTCTGTTTTTATTTGCGAGAAGCTGCTATGTTACTTTTTTATGTTATCTTTGGCAGAAATAAAGAATAGTTATGAGTCATATACAATTAGGAAGATATAATCGGCTGGAAGTCGTGAAGGAAGTAGACTTCGGCATGTACCTTAACGGTGATGAAGACGGAGAAATTCTGCTTCCGAAGCGTTATGTTCCCGAAGGTTGTAAGCCGGGGGATGTGCTGAATGTGTTTATTTACCTCGACATGGACGAACGTCTGGTAGCTACGACGCTGGAACCTTACGTGCAGGTAGGGGAGTTTGCCTGTCTGGAAGTGGCATGGGTAAACCAGTACGGGGCGTTTCTGAACTGGGGATTGATGAAGGACTTATTCGTTCCTTTCCGTGAACAGAAGGCCAAGATGCAGAAAGGTGGTCGCTATGTGGTGCACGTGCATCTGGACGACGAGAGCTACCGTATTGTTGCTTCGGCTAAAGTGGAGCACTACTTGTCGAAGGAACGTCCGGAATATGCTCCGGGAGAGGAAGTCGAGGTACTGGTATGGCAGAAAACGGACCTGGGATTTAAGGTGATAGTGGATAATAAATTTTCGGGAATGCTTTTCCACAACGAAATATTCCAGCCTCTGGAGCAGGGAATGCGTTTGCATGCTTACGTAAAGCGTGTACGTGAAGACGGAAAGATTGACCTGGTACTTCAGAAAAAAGGCGTGAAGAAGGTCGACGACTTTTCCGAAGTGCTGTTACAGTATATAAAGGATAACGACGGCTATACTCCGCTGAACGACAAAACGGAGGCCGAAGTAATATACAATACATTCGGCGTGAGCAAGAAGACCTTTAAAAAGGCTGTAGGTGAACTGTATAAGAAACGCCTGGTTGTGCTGGAAGACAATGGCATCCGACTGGTGAAATAAGATAGAACCTTGTTTGTTGATATAAAAAAATCACCCTGCTACATCCGATGCGGCAGGGTGATTTCTTTTATATTGTTTGCTATTAGATAGACAATTCATGTAGAACATTTACCAGTTCACGGTCGATTGGCTTATCGTTCTTGATAGCTTTGGTAAACGGAACATAAACGATTTCATCGTTTTCTATACCGATCATCACGTTACGCTGTCCTTCCATCAAGGCCTGTATGCTGGCTACACCCATTCGGCTGGCAATGATACGGTCGTGTGCTGTCGGTTTACCGCCACGCTGCAAGTGTCCCAAAATAGTTACACGTACATCGTACTGCGGATATTCGTTTTTAACACGTTCTGCGTAATGCATGGCTCCACCGGTGATTTCACTTTCGGCAACCAGTACGATGGAACTGCTCTTCGACTTGCGGAATCCGTTTTTGATGAACTCTTCCAGCTGGTCGACTTCTGTATTGAATTCGGGAATGATGGCAGCTTCAGCTCCTGCTGCGATGGCTCCGTTCAATGCCAAGAAGCCGGCATCGCGTCCCATTACTTCCACGAAAAACAGACGTTCGTGTGAAGTTGCGGTGTCACGGATTTTGTCGACGGCGTCAAGAATTGTATTCAAGGCTGTATCATATCCGATTGTAGTATCGGTACCATACAGGTCGTTGTCGATTGTACCAGGCAATCCGATACACGGCACATCAAATTCCTGTGCCAGCAGACGTGCTCCGGTCAGAGAACCATCTCCACCGATAACAATCAGCGCGTCGATACCTTCACGTTGCATGGTTTCGTAAGCAATTTTACGTCCTTCCGGAGTTTTGAACTCCTGACAACGTGCCGTTTTCAGAATAGTTCCTCCCTGTTGGATGATATTGCTGACGTTTTGGGTCTTGAACTCCTGGATTTCTCCGGTAATAAGACCTTTGTATCCACGAAAGATACCTTTTACAGCCAGTCCGTTGTATATGGCCGAACGGGTGACGGCGCGGATGGCAGCATTCATTCCAGGAGCATCACCACCTGAAGTCAAGATGCCAATACATTTAATATTTCCCATAAGTTATTTGTTTGTTTTAATCTTGATGCCGCAAAAGTATTAAAAAACTAATTTACAAGCAAATAAAAGTATTTATTTTTGGATGTCATGAGTAAGACAAAATTGTATCACGGCATGCTTCCATCAGCCACTTCGGGGTAGAGGTCGCTCCACATATTCCAATAGACTGAGCGTCTTTCAGAAGTGCACGGTCTATTTCTTCCGGACGGTCTATCTGGTATGAATTTGGGTTTACCTTCAGGCATTCTTGAAAAAGAATTTTACCGTTCGAACTTTTGTGTCCACAGACAAAGAACACCAGGTCGTGTTCGGCTGCAAACTTGCGGATATCGGGCATACGATTAGCCACCTGCCGGCATATTGTGTCGTAATACAGGAAAGTGGCTTGTGGAGAAATATGTTCCTGAATGTATGCCACAATTTGCCGGAACTCATCCAGCGACTTGGTAGTCTGTGAATACAACCGGATATCTTTGTTGAAGTCCAGTTTCTCGGCTTCAGCCAGATTTTCTATGACGATAGCCTGTCCGTTGGTCTGTCCTACCAGTCCCAGAACTTCGGCATGTCCGTTTTTCCCGAAAATGACAATCTGCTTTTCCCGTCCTTCGGGGCTGGGCGTATCAAATTCCTGCTTGATGCGTTTTTGCAGGCGAAGCACTACGGGGCAAGTAGCATCGATGATTTCGATGTTGTTCTGTTGGGCGAGCTGGTAAGTCTGGGGAGGTTCTCCGTGTGCACGAAGTAATACCTTTGTGTTTCGTAACTGTGCAAACTCATCGTGTTCGATGGTGTTTAGTCCCAGATGCTTCAACCGTTCACATTCGCGCCCGTTGTGCACGATATCCCCTAAGCAATAGAGCGTTTCACTCTTTGCCAGCTCTTCTTCGGCTTTCCGGATAGCAGTAGTCACTCCGAAGCAGAAACCTGAACTTTCGTCTATCTCTACTTTACGCATGAGTTGCCCGCTGGAATTGGTTCATCAGCCATTCTTTCTGTTCTGCGATACTCATGTGGCTGTTGTCCAGTAATATCGCATCGCCTGCCTTGCGCAGGGGACTGACTTCGCGTGTCTGGTCGATACGGTCGCGCTCTTCTACGTTGTGCAGGATGTCTTCGAACGATGCTTCCTGACCTTTAGCTTTTAGTTCGTCGTAACGGCGCTGCGCACGGATTTCGGCCGATGCCGTGACGAATATCTTCAGTTCAGCATTGGGGAATACAGCGGTTCCTATATCACGTCCGTCCATTACGATCCCTTTATCTTTCCCCAGTTCCTGCTGCTGGCGTACCAATGCCTCGCGGACGAATCCCAGTGCGGCAACAGGGCTGACATGAGAAGATACCTCCAGGGTGCGTATCTGGTCTTCCACATCCGAGTCGTTCAGGAAGGTACGGGGACGTCCTGTTTCGGCATCCAACCGGAAAGAAATGTGGATATCGCTCATTTGCTGTTTCAATTTCTCCTCGTCGATGCTTCCGTCTGTGTAGAATAATCCATGTTCGATACAATAGAGTGTGACAGCCCGGTACATGGCTCCGCTGTCAATGTATATATAACCGATTTCTTTGGCAAGGTCTTTCGCCATGGTACTTTTGCCACAGGAAGAAAACCCGTCGATTGCGATAATGATTTTGTTCATACCTTTATTAATATATAGTGTTAATGAAAATCAGTTTTCAAAGATAGTCTATTTTCGTGACAGATAGCGTGTGGTGAATTTATTTTGCAATTTTTTATCCTTATCTTGTTGCAAATTCGAAGATTTGCGTTACATTTGCGGAACAGAGAATTTATAAACCTATAAAATTATTTTTATGGAAATTAAAAAATCGCCGAAAGCCGATCTTGAAGGCAAGAAAACCACATGGTTTCTGGTCGGACTCGTGCTGATATTGGCAGCAATGTTCGTTGCGTTTGAATGGACCAAACGTGATGTCGTGATCACTGCCGATAGTGGTATCGTAGATGTGCCTTTTGAAGAGGAAATGGTGCCTATCACCCAACAGGAAGAACCTAAACAAGCTCCCCCTCCCCCCGAAGCTCCGAAAGTAGAAGAAGTTTTGCAGATCGCTGATAACGATGCAAACGTACAGGAATCTACTATCCAGTCAAACGAGGATAAAGGTCAGGCTGTTGAAATCAAGTATGTTCCTGAAGTTGTAGAAGAGGAAGAAGTTGAAGAACAGCAGATCTTCCAGGTTGTAGAGGAAATGCCGGAATTCCCGGGTGGTATGGCTGAATGTTTGAAGTTCTTGGCTAAGAACATCAAGTATCCGACTATCGCACAGGAAAACGGTGTACAAGGACGTGTAATCGTTCAGTTCGTCGTAAATCAGGATGGTTCTATCGTCGACCCGGTTGTTGTTCGTAGTGTAGACCCGTATCTGGATAAGGAAGCACTTCGTGTGATCAAGATGATGCCGAAGTGGAAACCAGGTAAGCAGCGTGGTAAAGCTGTACGTGTAAAATATACAGTACCTGTAACATTTAAGTTGCAGTAAGCTTTTCCTAGATAATATTGTTTAGGCACGGATTGCACAGGTGTTGAATACTGTGTATCCGTGCCTAAAAATTTTTGTATAATCTTAAAAAGAAGAATCATGAAGCAACAAACTTCAAAGGAATTACTGAGTCAGATTCATGCATATATAGAATCGTTGCCTTATTCTCACGATCCGAAAGGACTTTATGACCCAATAGAATATGTACTTGGACTGGGTGGAAAACGTCTTCGTCCCGTACTTATGTTGCTTGCATACAATTTGTTTAAAGAGGATGTGAAAGCTATCTTTTCACAGGCTGCGGCAATTGAAACTTATCACAATTTCACACTTTTGCATGATGATTTGATGGATAAGGCAGATATGCGTCGAGGAAAACTTACCGTTCATAAGAAATGGAATGAGAATACGGCTATTCTTTCGGGTGATGCCATGTTGATCCTTTCCTATCAGTTCATGATGCAGGGATGTCCTGAATCGTGCATGAAGCAGGTGATGGAAGTCTTTTCGCGTACGGCTCTGGAAGTATGCGACGGGCAGCAGTGGGATATGGAGTTTGAATGTCGGGAGGATGTAACGGTAGACGAATATATGGAAATGATCCGACTGAAGACATCCGTATTACTTGCCGGTGCCCTGAAGATTGGTGCTATACTGGGAGGAGCCTCTGAAAAGGATGCACAGTTGCTTTATGATTTCGGTATAAAAGCCGGACTTGCGTTCCAGTTGCAGGATGATTATCTGGATGTGTATGGTGATCCTGCGGTCTTTGGGAAAAAAATCGGAGGCGATATTCTATGTAATAAAAAGACGTTTATGTTGATTACAGCTTTGGAACAGGCCGATGAAACAACGCGTGCCGAGTTGCAGAAATGGCTGGCAGCCGAACACTATGAACCTGCACAGAAGATTGAGGCTGTTACTAATATATATAATAAGGTAGGAGTTCGTGATATCTGTCGCGATAAGATAAACGCTTGCTATCAGGAAAGTATGAATTTGCTGGACAAGGTAGGAGTAGAAACTTCGTATAAGAAGAACCTGTCGGATTTTGTGTTGGGGTTGATGAATCGTAATTTATAATCAAAAAGAGATAAAGATATGTTAGCTTTAATCGATACGCATACACATTTATTTACAGAAGAGTTCGATGCTGATCGCGAACTGGCTATTATCCGTGCCAAGGAAGCAGGAGTGACACGGATGTTCATGCCGAACATCGATGATACTTCGGTGGAGGCTATGCTGGCACTGTGCAATTCGCACGACGGATGTTATCCGATGATTGGGTTTCATCCTACTTCGGTCGACGAAAACTGGAAAGAGCGTCTGACTATTGTTGAAAAATGGCTCCGTTCGGAACAGATTTTTTATGGCATCGGGGAAGTAGGAATGGATTTGTACTGGGACAAGACATTCCGAAAAGAACAAATGGAAGTGTTGGACATTCAAGTAAAATGGGCGCTGGAGTTCAACTTACCGTTGATTATCCATTGTCGAGAAGCTTATCCCGAATTACTCGAGGTACTGGAGCCCTACCGGAATACCTCTCTCTCGGGTATATTTCATAGTTTTACCGGTACCGAAGAAGATGCCGGCAGACTGATGGAATACTCCAGATTTATGTTAGGAATAAACGGGGTCGTAACTTTTAAGAAAAGTATTTTGCCGGAAGTTCTGAAATCTGTACCTTTGAACCGTATCGTATTGGAAACAGATTCCCCTTACCTGGCTCCGGTACCTTATAGAGGCAAACGTAATGAAAGTGCGTATCTGGTAAAAATAGCCGAGAAACTGTCCGAAGTATATGGAGTTTCGATGGCCGAAATAGGCCGTGTAACCTCTGGAAATGCGTTGAAAGTTTTTGAAAATGCCAGAAATAGTTTTTAAAGTTTATTAATTTTAGGGTTATAAATAAACTTTTGGGGAACGAATGTTATGTAAGACGAAAAAAAAGAATACATTTGTAGCAGAAATCGCTTGTCGTTCGCATTTTTATTTGTAATTTGCGTTCGATTTAAGAAAAAGGCTTCCAAGCGAGGTTCTGAAGGAGAGGTGCTCGAGTGGTTGAAGAGGCACGCCTGGAAAGCGTGTATACGTCAAAAGCGTATCACGGGTTCGAATCCCGTTCTCTCCGCAAGGAGGTAAAGAAATAATAAAAAACAATTTATAATAACTATTAATTATTTAATCTTAAAAATTAGACACACAATGAAAAAGTTATTTGCAATTCTTGCAGTGATGGGAGTCCTCTCATTTGGAATGACTCAGACAGCTATGGCTCAGGATTCTACAGCTACAGCAGCTCCAGAACAAACAGAACAGGTTGCACCTGCTGCAACAGATGAAGCTGCTCCTGCTACAGTTGAAGAAGGAAGTATGCACAAAGAGTTGAAAACTAAGTTTATCGAAGGTGACGCTGGCTTCATGTCATTGGTTGCTATCGCATTGGTACTTGGTTTGGCTTTCTGTATCGAACGTATCATTTACTTGAGCTTGGCTGAAGTTGACGTTAAGAAATTGATGGCTAAAGTTGAAGCAGCTTTGGAAAAAGGTGATGTAGAAGGTGCTAAGACTGTTTGCCGTAACACTCGTGGTCCTGTTGCTTCTATCTGCTATCAGGGTCTGTTGAGAATCGACGAAGGTTTGGATGTTGTTGAACGTTCAGTAGTTTCTTACGGTGGTGTTCAGGCTGGTTACCTTGAAAAAGGATGTTCTTGGATCACACTGTTTATCGCAATGGCTCCGTCTTTGGGATTCTTGGGTACTGTAATTGGTATGGTTATGGCGTTCGATAATATCCAGCGTGCTGGTGATATTTCTCCGACAGTTGTTGCCGGTGGTATGAAAGTTGCGTTGATCACTACTATCTTCGGTTTGATTGTAGCATTGATTCTTCAGGTATTCTACAATTACATTCTTTCTAAGATTGAAGCTATCACAAGCCAGATGGAAGATTCTTCTATCACTTTGCTTGATATGATCATGAAATACAACTTGAAATACAAAAAATAATTATTGAACAATGGCTAAATTATCATATAAAGTTTCTTACTACATATTCTATGTCTGCATTGCTCTTATCATAGTTGTGCTGGCTTTGTTCTATGGAGTAGGATACAACGAAACAAATGCAGCAGGTCTGGTTGAACCTGCTAATACACCGGCTTTGATGTACTTGATGTACGGAATGTTTGCGGTGACTGTTATTGCTACACTTATTGGTGCTATCGCTCAGTTTGGTGGTGCTTTGAAAGATAATCCGAAAGGTGCTATCAAATCTCTCTTGGGTTTGATTCTGTTGGTAGTTCTGTTGATCGTTACTTATAATATGGGTTCTTCTGAAACTGTAATTCTTGGTGGCGGTGCTGAATATTCAGATACTACTATGTTGAAAGTAACTGATATGTTCCTTTACTCAACTTATGTATTGTTTGCTATTGCAGCAATCGGTGCATTGGTTAACTTATCTGGTATCTTTAAGAGATAATATTTACATTGAAGTTTAATAAATTAAAAACGAAGTAAGTAAAAATGGCAAAAAGGAATAGAAAAGTGCCGGGAATTAATGCAAGTTCAACGGCAGATATCGCCTTCATGTTGCTTATCTTCTTCCTTATTACAACATCAATGGATACTGACCGTGGTTTGGCGAGACGTTTGCCGCCTCCACCCGAAAACAAAGATCAGAAAGATGATATTATTGTAAAGGAAAGAAACGTTCTCCAGGTTCGTTTGAACAAAGACGACCAGTTGATGGTTGGTGGAGAATGGTCTGATATTAAGCAATTAAGAGAAAAGGCTAAAGAATTCATTGCAAACCCGAAGGATGATCCAAACTTGCCGGAAAAACATCCGAAGACCCTTCCTTTCTTTGGTGATGTAATGATTACTGAAAAACATGTAATTTCTGTACAGAACGACGTTGGTACTAGCTATGATGCTTATCTTCAGGTTCAGAACGAATTGGTAGCTGCTTACAACGAATTACGTAATGAACTGGCTAAAGCTCAGTTTGGTAAGGAGTTCTCTGAATGTTCTGAAGAGCAGAAGGATGCTATCATGGACTATTATCCACAGAAGATTTCTGAAGCAGAACCTAAAAAATATGGAGGAAACTAATCATGGGAAAATTTAATAAGAGTGGTAAGCGCGAGATGCCGGAATTGAACACCTCTTCTTTGCCTGACCTTATCTTTACCATGTTGTTCTTCTTCATGATTGTAACAACCATGCGTGAAGTTACGCTGAAAGTACAATTTAAGGTTCCTGCTGCAACAGAATTGGAAAAGCTTGAAAAGAAATCTTTGGTTTCTTTCATCTACATCGGTAAGCCGTTGCCCGAATATCAGAAAAAGATGGGTACTACCGACCGTATTCAGTTGAATGATAAATTCGCTGAAGCTTCAGAAGTTCAGGATTACATTTATCAGGAACGTGAAAACATGAAAGAAGCTGATAAGCCGTTTATGACTGTATCATTGAAAGTCGATGCAAAGACTAAGATGGGTATCGTTACAGAAGTAAAACAGGCTCTTCGTCAGGCTTATGCTTTGAAGATTAACTATTCTGCTACACAGCGTAAGTAATAGTTCAATTATAAAGCTTAAAAAGGCTACTCCAAACGGAGTAGCCTTTCTTGTTTTTATAAGTTTCTGATAAAAGGACGATTCTTTCGATGCTGTAGTATTGGGTTTAATTTATCATCTCTCTGTATTTCCCTTTCTGGTAAATGACCGTTTTAAAGATGCGTCATATATTTAGCCAGGGCTTCTTACTGTTATTTTACGTCATAAACCTTTCGGTAAATTTCATCCCTTATTTCCGGATATTGTTCGTCAATGCTATCTGTACCCGCGTACATCAGGTAGAGAGGAAGGCTTTTCCCACCTTTTCGATAAGGAGGCTGTAAGTAGTCCTGATTACATAGGGTAAAGCCACATCGCTGGTAGAACGCTATTCGTCGGGTACTCATCTCATCTTCCGGTCTTTCCACTTCCAGAATGATGATTCCCGGAAACTCATTTTGCAGTGCTTCCATGATACGTTTACCATACCCCTTATTGCGTATGGCAGGGGAAGTTGCCAAGTGTTCTACATAGCGGAATCCATTCAGTTCCCATACGGTAATTAAGCCAATAGCTGTTTTGTTTTCTTCCTCCTCGTCTGTAATCAGATAACAGTTGAAGGCTGGACTATGATCGGTGTTATATCGCTGTGCATCGTCATCTCTGCGTTCGTCTACGGGAAACGCCTGATGCAGGAGTCCCTCTACGAAACTGTAGAGGGGATGACTGGTCTGAATTTTGCTAAATGTCAACATGGGTTAATCGATTGGGTCAGTATAGAAATGAATTGTCTTCTCAAGCGAACGCTCGCACACCGGACAGAAACGGGGAGCTTCATTGATTTTCATTCTACATTCGGTGGTAGGCCGGTAAATGCCTTTCAGCGTATACCCTCCACCTTCATAAACTCCTACTTTGGTATAAATAGTAGTCGAATCAGTTTCTGCCGGTGTCGGTACAGGTGTACCTGCCGGTACCATATCCTTCCATTTATTTTCGAAATGAACCAAAGTCGTGATATTCGGTTCCCATGGTTCTATCGTATACGGATATAACGGACTGGGAGCTGTATCGTATGCATATTCGTCGGCCAGACCACCGAAACTGTGTCCGAATTCGTGTACAACTACAGGCTTGAACATCGGGTGGTGGGCTGTTGTGAGCAGGTAAGAATTGTAAATGCCTCCTCCTCCATACGTATCGGTATTGGCTAAGATAATAATATGTTCGTAGGGTATACCTGCCAGCCAGTTGTGCATAACCTTTACGCTACGGGTTGTCAGGTAACGATCAGAATAAAACGTGTCGAAATGTGAGCTGACAGCCGTATTTTTCCATTCTCCTTTTCGTGGAATACTTACCCCGCTGTCGTGCGATGGAGTTGCTACAGCCACTACATTGAAACGATCTTTCAGACTTTTGAACGGTTCGTGCGAGAAGATCGCATCGCATGCCGTTTGTGCATCCTTGTAGAACAGATCCATCTCCTCTTCCGTATATCCTTCTGCCATGATAGCCAGGTCGATACATTTGTCGGAAGTACCATTCTTTATCAGGTAACGGTGAGGAGTAATCTGTGTCATACCACGCTGGTGGATCAGGATGTCCTCTGGATTGATTTCATGTGTAAGCGAAGCACAAGGCTTACGATACGCATTTTTCAGTTCGATGGTTACTGTAGCCGTGTGCTTGGGATAAGGCAACAGGAACGTATTTTCAAAGCCTCTTGTTACGTGTTTTGCCTCTTCCTCACCGATCCACTCCTGAAACAAGCTGGAGAACGAGGTACGGTAGATTACTTTTCCCGTAGCTTTATCTCGCATGGTAATTTCACCGTTTCCTTCCAGTGGCAGTTTGCTTAAAGAATACCTTCTTCCAGCCCATCCGGGGAGCGAAACCAGTTCGTCGAGACTGATTTCTTGTTTCTGTGCATTGCCGTTGAATAAGTAATCAATTCTCAGTGTCTTGTCGACGAAGAAATCGTTGAAGTTCTGTGCATGTCCTCCAGCCTGTATAAAAGCTGACAGGAACAATGCTGCCAATATATTTTTTTTCATAAAACCGAAAGATTTATTTTTTGCAAAGATAGGAGTATCTGCCAATTTAATGCTAAAACAATGATAAAAGTTATAATTACTACTTCGTGTATGGAATAAATATACTATATTTGTACAAATAAAAAAAATCATCAATGGGACATCATCAATTAGACAGTTTAGACGAACAGATTTTGCGCTTGATTGCCGACAATGCCCGTATTCCCTTCTTGGAGGTGGCACGTGCCTGCAATGTATCAGGTGCTGCGATTCATCAACGTATTCAGAAATTAACCAATCTGGGTATCTTGAAAGGTTCTGAGTTTATCATAGATCCGGAAAAAATTGGTTATGAAACATGCGCTTATATAGGGTTGTATCTGAGAGATCCCGAGCAGTTTGATTCGGTGACAGAGGCCTTGAAAAGTATTCCTGAAGTAGTGGAATGTCATTATACAACCGGACAGTATGACATGTTTATCAAGATTTACGCAAAGAATAATCATCATTTGCTGAACGTTATTCACGATAAGTTGCAACCATTAGGATTGTCGCGTTCGGAAACTATCATTTCCTTCCGTGAGGCTATCAAGCGTCAGATGCCGATACAGGATTTGGTAGACGAAGAGTAAGCGTTTCGTTCAGTTTTCGTATACAAGATTTCCCGCTTAAAGGAATTATCTCATAGAGATATGATCTGTAAGCGGGAAATTTTTATGTCTAATCCGATATGATCAGATGGGTGTTTTAAGGTAGAACTGCAAAACCGTAGAAACCTTGTATTCGTGCTGGATAAACATTATTTTTTTGTTTTATTCGATATGATTAAACGGTCCCTCAAGGTAGAATGGCGATAGTAGAAATTTTGTTTTAGTGTCAAATAAACATTATAAATGATTATCAGCATTGTTCTTATTGAATAAGTTCACTGGAGAATTTGTCTATCCCTTGTTGATCAATGTATTGTTGCGGATTTGAAAATAAAAATCTTCTGCTTTGGTCTTCTCATTAAACAAATAAGCCAAAGTAGGAAATTTCTTATATTTATAGCTTTAGGTTACCGAGTCACATCCTCATTTTTTCAAATTTGAAGTAACCTTTTGTGTGTCAATTGTGACGATTGGATGATTAAGATTCTTTTACTTCCTCAAAGTCAACATATTCACCTTCATCGCTGTCGAAAATCTTTTTCCGGCCTGAAGCATTCCGGGCAGGCTGCTGTGATTCGTCGTTGCCGGAAGAACGATAACTGGAAGAAGAATTGCGCTGGTTTTGCGAATGACTTTGTGACGAGGAACTTCCTGTCATGCGGCGTCCCAGGCCAAATACGCTACGAATAATTTTGGAAAGTATGGCCAGTCCGATGACAAAGATAATCAGAACGAAGAAAAATATAAATCCTAGAATATGAAACATAGTTATTGTTTTTAAGAGTTAAAGAACAACAACCGTGCCACGATTATTGTTTTATGATTTTTTACGAGTCACCAGCGAGAGAAGGATGTACCACACGATGACTGCCGCAATGCCGCTCAACTGGAAGATTATCAGCAGCGGAATGCTGACAATCAGGAAGATATAGCTTACTTTGTTATGTTCCCACGATAAATCCTTGAACTTTAAAGAAAACATCGGAAGTTCGGCAACCAGCAACAGTGACATGACAAGAACCAGTATGAACAGGTAGATTGCATTAAAGCTGTCGGATACCAGAAAAGCATGTCCGCCTACAGCCAGAGAACCCCAGAACAGAGCATTGGCAGGGGTAGGCATCCCGATGAAAGAACTGGTCTGTCGTTCGTCGATGTTGAACTTTGCCAGTCGCAGTCCCGAGAATACAGCTATCAGAAAAGCCGTGTAAGGCATCAAGCCGGACAGCGGTATCAGGAAATCCGGATAATGCACCTCCTTGAACAACGAAAAAGCCACAGCAGCCGGAGCCAGTCCGAAGGTAATATCATCTGCCAGTGAGTCAAGTTCTTTGCCGATAGGGGAGGAAACGCGAAGCAAACGAGCCGTCATGCCATCGAAAAAGTCGAATACGGCACCGATAACGATGAACGTCAAGGCCCATTCATACTTTCCCTGAAAAGCCATATAAGCTGCAATACATCCCGAAAACAGGTTACAGCTGGTCAATGTATTTGGAATATTACGGACGATTGCATTAGCCATATCTCTGTTCCTCCTTACATTCATTACATTAATTTTGCGATGACAGTCTGGTTACCCGTCGTTTTCTGTCCCATTTTTACACAAACTTCCGTACCTAAAGGCAAGTATACATCCACACGCGAACCAAATTTGATGAATCCCATGTGTTCGTCTATGTAACAGTCTTCTCCTTTTTCTGCATAGGTTACGATGCGGCGTGCTACAGCACCGGCAATCTGACGTGCCATGACCGTATGTCCTTCCGGAGTATCGATGACAACCATTGAACGTTCGTTTTCCGTACTTGCCTTAGGCAGCCACGCTTTCATGAAACGTCCGTTGTGATGATCTACGTGACGAATCACGCCATCTACCGGATACCAGTTGGCATGAACGTTCGTAATATCCATAAAAATAGAAATCATCAGTCGGCGGTCGTGGAAATATTCATGCTCATCCACTTCCTCGATGACGACAACACGTCCGTCGGCCGGAGCGACAACAATTTTTTCAGTATCACCACCGAACAGACGGATCGGACAACGGAAAAAATTCACCATCAGCAGATAGAGAATGATGCTGGCGATAGCTATAATGTAGAAAGGTATTTTGCACTCTATTCCCCAGTATAATGCAGTATTAATAATGAGTAATAAAATTGCGCTGGTTATAAGAATGTGAGTACCTTCCCGGTGTAGTCTTATTTTCTTTATCTTTTTAATTTTGTTTAATCCGGTCATAACAAAGTTACATTTTATCGTGCAAAAATATATTTATTTTAAAAACCTGCCAAATAAAGTACCGTTAGAATTGACTCTTTCTATATTTTTTTGCTAAAAAGTATTCATCGGCAATAACTTTATTCGTTTGTTTTTGTTTGTTCTCCGAAACCTCGGTATCTTTGAACTCTGTTTTTAATAATGTAAATATGCACGATTTTGTTCATTTGCACGTCCACACCCAATATTCTATTCTGGATGGCCAGGCTTCTATTCCCCGTTTGGTAGACAAGGCGATTGCCAACGGGATGCGAGGCATTGCCGTAACCGACCATGGTGACATGTTCGGCATAAAGGAGTTCTTCAACTATGTGAACAAGAAGAACGGGGGAACAAATGGCGAGATAAAGGATTTAAAGAAGAAAATTGCCGCGCTGGAAAGCGGAAAAGCCGAATCGGAAAATCCGGAAGCAGAGCTGGCGGAATGCCGCGAGCAACTGGAAGCTGCCAAGAAGAAACTGTTCAAGCCGATTATCGGTTGTGAAATGTATGTGGCACGCCGTCGCCTCTCGAATAAAGAGGGAAAGGCAGACCAGAGCGGTTATCACCTGGTGGTGCTTGCCAAGAACCTGAAAGGTTATCATAACCTGATCAAGCTGGTATCGAAGGCATGGACCGAAGGATTTTATATGCGTCCGCGTACCGACCGCGTGGAACTGGAAAAATATCACGAAGGACTGATTGTCTGCTCGGCTTGTCTGGGTGGAGAGATTCCACGCCGCATTACGGCAGGACAGTTTGCCGAGGCGGAAGAGGCTATTCAGTGGTACAAGAATTTGTTTGGCGACGATTTCTATCTGGAACTTCAGCGCCACAAGGCTACCGTGCCGCGGGCAAACCACGAAACTTATAAATTGCAGGAAGTGGTCAACAAGAAGCTGATGGAGTATTCGAAAAAATACAACATCAAGCTGGTCTGCACGAACGATGTGCACTTTGTGGACGAAGAGAATGCCGAGGCGCACGACCGTCTGATCTGTCTGAGTACCGGAAAGGACTTGGACGATCCGAACCGTATGCTCTATACCAAGCAGGAATGGATGAAGACGCGTGAGGAGATGAACGAGATCTTTGCCGATGTGCCCGAAGCGCTGACCAATACCTGCGATATCTGCGATCAGGTGGAGTTCTATTCCATCGACCATGCACCGATTATGCCGACCTTTGCCATTCCCGAGGATTTCGGTACCGAGGAGGAATATCGCAAGAAATTCACCGAGAAAGATTTGTTCGATGAGTTTACGCAGGATGAAAACGGCAACGTCGTCATGGACGAGGCGGCGGCAAAGGCGAAAATCGAACGTCTGGGAGGTTACGAAAAACTGTACCGTATCAAGCTGGAGGCCGATTATCTGGCGAAACTGGCATACGACGGAGCGCGCCGTCGTTATGGCGAACACCTGACCGATGAGGTGAGGGAGCGTATCAAGTTCGAGTTGCATATCATGAAGACCATGGGTTTCCCGGGATACTTCTTGATTGTGCAGGACTTTATTTCGGCTGCCCGCAATCTGCTCGATGTGTCTGTAGGACCGGGACGTGGTTCGGCTGCTGGATCAGCGGTGGCCTACTGTCTGGGTATTACACAGATTGACCCGATCAAATACGACTTGCTGTTCGAGCGTTTCTTGAATCCCGACCGTATCTCTTTGCCGGATATCGATGTCGACTTCGATGATGACGGACGAGGACGTGTGTTGAACTGGGTGACCGAAAAGTACGGTCAGGAAAAAGTGGCGCACATCATTACCTACGGTACGATGGCGACCAAGCTTGCCATCAAGGATGTGGCTCGTGTGCAGAAACTGCCGCTCTCGGAGTCCGACCGCTTGTGCAAGCTTATCCCTGACAAGATTCCCGATAAGAAACTGAATCTTCCGAATGCTATCGCTTATGTGCCCGAGTTGCAGGCGGCCGAAGTGTCGTCCGATCCAGTGCTTCGCGATACCATCAAGTATGCCAAGATGCTGGAGGGCAACGTCCGCAATACGGGTGTGCATGCCTGTGGTACCATTATCTGCCGTGACGATATCACCGACTGGGTACCGGTCAGCACGGCCGACGATAAGGAAACCGGCGAAAAGATGCTGGTAACGCAGTACGAAGGTTCGGTCATCGAAGATACGGGACTGATCAAGATGGACTTCCTCGGACTGAAGACGCTTTCCATCATCAAGGAGGCACTCGAGAATATCAAGCAGAGTAAAGGCATCATTCTGAATATCGATGAAATTCCGATTGACGATCCGGCTACCTATAAGTTGTATAGCGACGGTCGGACCATCGGTACGTTCCAGTTCGAATCGGCGGGTATGCAGAAGTACCTGCGCGAACTTCAGCCTACCACGTTCGAAGACCTGATTGCCATGAACGCCCTCTATCGTCCGGGACCGATGGATTATATCCCCGACTTTATCGACCGTAAGCAGGGACGCAAGCCTATCGAGTACGATATTCCGGTCATGGAGAAATACCTGAAAGATACATATGGTATTACGGTGTATCAGGAGCAGGTGATGTTGCTGTCGCGTCTGCTTGCCGACTTTACCCGAGGCGAATCGGATGCCTTGCGTAAGGCGATGGGTAAGAAGCTGCGCGACAAGCTGGATCACATGAAACCTAAATTCATCGAGGGAGGAAAGAAGAATGGTCACGACCCGAAGATTCTGGAAAAAATCTGGGCCGATTGGGAAAAGTTTGCTTCCTACGCCTTCAACAAGTCACACGCTACCTGCTACTCGTGGGTTGCCTATCAGACGGCTTACCTGAAGGCCAACTATCCGTCAGAGTACATGGCGGCTACCATGAGCCGTAACATTTCGAACATCACCGAAATCACCAAGCTGATGGACGAAAGCAAGGCGACGGGTGTCAACGTTTTGGGACCTGATGTCAACGAAAGTAGCCTGAAGTTCTCTGTCAACCGTCACGGAGATATTCGTTTCGGACTGGGAGCCATCAAGGGAGTCGGTGAGGCGGCGGTACAAAGCATTCTGACAGAACGGGAGAAGAACGGACCTTTCAAGAATATATTCGACTTTGTGCAGCGTGTGAACCTTTCGGCATGTAACCGTAAGAACATCGAAAACCTGGCTTTGGCCGGAGCTTTCGACAGCTTCCCGAACATCCACCGCGAGGATTTCTTCGTGAAGAATGCCAAGGACGAAACCTTTGTCGAAGTGCTGGTACGCTACGGAAACAAGTATCAGATGGACAAGGCGGCCGCAGCCAATTCGTTGTTCGGCGGCGAGCATGAAGTGGAGATTGCCACCCCCGAAATTGTCCGTGCACCGGCATGGAGCGATCTGGAGCGCCTGAACAAGGAACGTGAACTGGTAGGTATCTACCTTTCTGCCCATCCGCTGGATGAGTTCTCGGTGATACTGGAAAATGTCTGCACCACACACATGGCACAGCTTTCCGACCTGACTCCGCTGCATAACCACGACCTGACACTGGGAGGTATCGTTACTGGCGTGCGTGAGGGATATACCAAGACCGGCAAGCCTTTCGGCGTGGCAAAGGTAGAAGATTATTCGGGAACGGCCGAATTTGCATTTTTTGGCAATGAATGGGTGGAAAAGAAGAACTTTTTTGCCGAAGGAATGTTCTTGTTCATGCACGGCAAGTGTCAGCCCCGCCAGTGGAAGCAGGACGAGTGGGAGATAAAGATCAACAACATCGAACTCCTGCCCGAGGTGAAAGACCGCTTGATAGAGAAACTTACGGTGACGGCACCGCTCTCTGCCATCAACGACGAGATGATTATGGAATTCAGTTCGCTGGTGAAAGAAAATCCCGGCAATGCCGAGCTGTTCTTCTATATCCGCGATGAGGACGGACAGATGCACGTCAACCTCATGTCGCGTACGCTGAAAATATCCGTCAGAAAAGACATTGTAAATTATTTAAAAAGCCAGCCATTGTTGGACTATAAAATAAATTAGTATATATTTGCGTAGATAATTAAATAACTAAACAACTAGAATTATGGCATTGAACATTAAAGATGACAATTACGAAGCTATTGTAGCTGAAGGTAAACCGGTAGTTTTGGATTTCTGGGCAACTTGGTGCGGACCTTGCAAGCAGATTGCTCCTTATATTGAAGAACTGGCAGAAGAATATAAAGATAAAGTGAACATCGGCAAGTGCGATGTAGACGACAACGCAGATCTTCCTGCACAGTTTGGCGTACGTAACATTCCTACCGTACTTTTCATCAAGGATGGTAAAGTAGTCGACAAGCAGGTAGGTGCTACTACAAAAGCTGCCTTGAAGGAAAAAGTTGAAGCTTTATTGAAATAATCATTTAACAAACGCACTACGACTATGAGTATGGATGATGATTTCTTGTTGGAAGATGAGGACGATGAAAAGACCATCGAGTTTATAAAGAACTATTTGCCTCAGGAACTGAAAGAGAAGTTTACGGACGATGATCTGTATTACATTCTCGACTTGATAGTAGACTATTATACCACCAGTGGTTGTCTGGACGCTCAACCTGATGACGAGGGTTACATCAACATCGACCAGGATGAAATTGTAAACTACATAGTCAAAGAGTCCAAGAAAGACGGCATGGGACCTTTCGAACCCGACGATGTGTTCTTCGTGGTTCAGGGCGAAATGGAATACGGAAATTCATTGGGACAAGTCGATTGATTTGTCGGCGGAATAAATGAAAAATCCGGTGATGTTTTTAAAAAACGTCACCGGATTTTTTTTATGCTTAGGATGTTGTTATCGCTTCAGGGAAGGATAGAGGGAGGTATCTATCGAAGGATAAGGCGCATACATCTTGCTGTCGTCCCACGAGCCGGTCATGGTGACACGTTCTTTCATGTATACCGGACCGCTTACCATGTCTGCCTTGTCGGGGTTTTCTTTCAGCCATTGTTCCGTAACCTCTATTTCCGGATTTACCAGCCGGTAGGCAAAATGGTCTTTCAGACGGTTCATGCGCCGTTCGTCGTGGTAGCGGGTAGTCATGCTTTTATAGTATCCGGCAATCTCCCATCCGTGTTCGTTGTATGCTGCTTCCGCCAGTTCCTCGTTCGACAGCGTAGACGGATAATAATTGTACGATGGGTCGTTCCATTTTCCGTCGGCACGGCGTCTTACCTCGTTCAGCAGTTCGATGGCTTTTGTCTTGTCGCCACTGCCCGAACGTCCTACTGCCTCGGCATACCAGAGATATACTTCCGGCAGCCGGATAAAGGCAGCCGTCTGTTCGCTCCAGCCGTCGGCCTGTTCGTTGTAGCTCTTGGTCTGGTCGTATTCCACCTCGTTGTTGGCAAAGGCAAACATCACATAGTACGGATTGTTGCAGTTGGTTACGTTGTCGTAGAACCAAGGCACCACTTTCTTGTCCTGATTGTGATAATATACATCGCCAAAGATAGCCTTCTTGCGTGGTCCTGCCGGAAATTCTTTCCAGAACTTGATCTCCGCACGCATGTCGCTGAATCCGCCGGTTTCTTCCGGAAGCTCCGCCAGTCCGCGTGCAGCCTGCGAAGCATCGCCCACACCGAAATCTTTGGTGAAATAAACTGGCAGGATAATTTCCGCATTGGTCTTGTTATACTGGCGCGAATATACTTTCCAGAACTCGTCGAACAGTTGGTACTTGTACGTGCCGTTTTCCACCTGATCGATCACTTCCTTGGCTTTGTCGGCTGCCAGCTTATAATATTCCGTACCCTTGTTCAGCGGCCAGCCTGCCATGGTGAGATACACCTGTGCCAGTGCCGCCTGTGCAGCTGCCCGGGTAGCGATGGTATTCATTCCGTTGATGTTCCACGGTTCGGTCGTATATTCCGTCGGCAGATACGTTTCCGCAAATTTCAGATCCTTCACTAAGAAGTCGTATACCTGCTCTTCCGAACGTGCCGTA
>FR887808.1:0-73899 GCA_000432735.1 Bacteroides sp. CAG:443 | reverse complement strand
CTGCTCTTCCGAACGTGCCGTAGCATCTACGTTGAGCTGGAAACTTTCGATGATGGGGAGAGGTCCCCAGCAGCGTACCATCCAGAAGTAAGCGTATGCTCTCCAGAAACGCGCCTCGGCAATGGCAAAGTTGATATCATCGGCAGTAGCTCCCGGTGTCTTTTCCACCCCGTTGATGATATAATTGGCAGCCTTTACCACGTTCCACATGCAGCTCCAGCATCCCACGCCGCTCGTCATCATCGAGTTGCCGTCGTTCGAAACAAACTGATCCCAGTCGGTAAAATTACTTTTTGAGATAATGCTGGTCATGTCGTCGCCCATCAGTACCGGGGCATAGATGCCGATGTATCCGCTCGCCATCTTTACCTGATAATAAAGTGCATGGATGGAACCTTCCAGATCCGATTTCTCGGTAAACGATTCCAGATTCGTCATCTGTCCTTTGGGATCTTCCTGCAGGAAGTCGCTGCAAGAAACCGTAGTCAGCGCCGAGAGGCAGAGAACGGCTATTTTGTATGTAAGTGCTTTCATAATTGCGTAGTCTGATTTTAGAATCCTAATTTAACGGTAAATGTGAATGTGCGTGCCGAAGGATAACTGCCGTAATCCAGTCCCAGTTCCTTGTCGGACACCGCGCCGGTAGAGGTTGACGAAGTAGTAGACGACTCCGGATCAAGTCCCTTGTATTTCGTCAGCGTGAACAGATTCTGTGCGCTCACGCCCAGTGTGATGTCGGCAAAGCGGGTCGTCTTTTTCGGCAACGTATACATCAGGCTGAGGTTCTGCAAACGGACAAAGTCGGCATCTTCCAGCCATTGCGTAGAGCGAGGGGTAGAACGGTTCTGTGCATTCTTGCTGCTGGCAAATTCGGCATCCGCTTTGTTAGCCACGATATCCCAGCTCTTTTCGTATCCTTCGCGTGAGGTGATGAAACGGCTCTCGGGCACCATGGTGCTGGTAGCAAAGCGAGTGATGTTGAGGCGCTGGAAGCCGGTACTTCCTCTGAAGAAGACGTTCAGTTCCCAGTTTTTGTAGCGGAATGTATTGTTCCATCCCAAGTTCCACTTCGGAATCGGATTTCCGGTAATGATACGGTCGGCATCCACCGGAGAAGTCGTTGTACCTCCGTCGGCGGTCTGGTACAGGTTGGCACCGTTTTCGTCAAGTCCCAGCCATTTGAACAGGTGGAAATTGCTGATAGGCAATCCTTCCTTCATAATAAACACGCTTCCTTCCATCAGACCGCCCCGGCTGGCATCTGGAATCAACTGTTCCTCACCGTCCAAGTCGGTAACTTCCGTATGCAGGCAAGATGCCGTAAAGGTAGTCGACCATTCAAAGTTCAGCTTGCGTATCAGGTCGGCCTCCAGCGTAAATTCCCATCCGGTGCTGTACATCTTTCCTACGTTGCTCCAGTACGAACCTCCTCCGTTGAAATACGGAATGGTCTTGGCAAACAGCAAGTCTTTGGTATTCTTTCTATACCAGTCGACTGTCAGATTCAGGCGGTGGTTCAGCATGCTGATATCGATACCTGCATCATACGAGTACGTCTTTTCCCATGTCAGGTCGGGTGCCGAGAACGAGTTCTGCCAATAGCCCGGATAAAGACTTCCCGTGCCATACGAATAATTGGCGAGCGTCATCAGTCCCAAGGTTCCGTACGCATTGATTGCCTGGTTTCCGGTCACACCGAAACTGGCTCTCAGCTTGAGCAGCTGGAACAGATTCTGATCCTTCATAAAACCTTCTTCCGTGAGGTTCCATGCAGCCGCTGCAGAAGGGAAATATCCCCATTTGTGATTCATGAACTTCGACGAGCCGTCGGCACGTATCGTTCCGGTCAGGTAATAGCGATTCTTGTAGTTGTACATTATACGCCCGAAAGCCGAAACCATCTGCTCCTTAGTATAGTTGGTTGTACCGCTCAGTCCCGACTGCGTAGCCTTGATGTTCCAGTACCCTGTTTTTTCCGACAACAGGTCTTGTCCGCTCACTCCCACATTCTTGTATTCCTTCGAATAAATTTCGAACACACCCGTTGCCGTCAGATTATGGTCGCCGAAACTCTTCTGGTACGTCAGGTTGTTGGTCTGCTGGTACGTTACGGTACGGCTCATGCTGTTGCCCATGCTGCTGATGGCACTGGGTTCACGTTTGCTCGACGAGAAGGAGTAACTCGACGCATTCAGCAAGTTAAACGCTCCCTGAGCCGAGAACGTCAGCCCATCCAGAATGTTGAAACGGAAATCCACCATTCCCTTTACGTTGTAATTCTCTCCGTCGTAGTCGTTTGCCATGAGTGCTCCGTACGGATTGGCAGAGATGGAACAGTATGGATCCTTCTGATACACTCCGTCGGCATCCGTCAGGTTCATGGCTGGAGAATAGTTCGCCATGACAAATAAGTTGGCACCCGTGTTGTGCGACGATTCAGTAGAAGCCTCTATGTTGCTCACGATGTTCAGCCAGGGAGTGACCTGTGAATCGAGGTTCGTGCGGAACCCGAAACGGCGTAAATGCGATTCGGCGGTGATACCCGACTGATTGAGGAATAGTCCAGATACCATGTATTTCGTCTTTTTACTTCCTCCCGAAATGCTCAGCTTATAATCCTGCGAAATACCCGTCTGCAGCATAAGGTCCTGATAATCTACACCGCGTGTACCATTCTGGAAAGCCGCCATATCCTCTTCGGAGAAACGGGTATCGGTCATATTCTGCAACGCCTGCGCATATTCGAAGGGATTCATCAGGTCGAACCGTTTCGGCATGTTCGAGATGCCTATTTCACTGCTCACTTCCACACGTGCCTTACCGGTCGTGCCGTGCTTGGTGGTAACTAAAATGACTCCGTTGGCACCTCGTGAACCGTAGATGGCTGTCGATGAAGCATCCTTCAGTACCTCGATGGAAGCAATGTCGGCAGGATTGCTCACGCTTCCTCCGATCACTCCGTCGACCACCCAGAGCGGGTCGTTTCCGAAGTTGATGGACGACACTCCTCTCACACGGATATTGGCATCCTGTCCCAGCTGTCCGCCTGTATACGACGAAGCTTGCACACCCGCCATACGACCTTGCAGAATTTCGGAAGCCTTCTTGACAGGCTGCATCTTAAACTGTTCACTGTTTACCGATCCGACAGCCCCCGTCAGGTTATTCCGTTTGGCCGTACCATATCCGATTACCACCACTTCCTCCAGCGTTTCACTGTCCTCTCTCATGGTGACCTTCAGAAACTTCTGTCCCGTGACCGGTATTTCTTGTTGCACATAACTCAGATACGAAAAAGTAAGAACAGCATTGGCATTTACCGTCAGTGAGAATTTTCCATCCATGTCGGAAGTCGTACCGTTGGTCGTACCTTTTTCGATAATCGTTACCCCGATGATAGGTTCTCCGTTTGTATCTGTGACAATACCTTGTACCGTTTTCTGCTTTTTCAAGTTGTCATCCATTTCCGGACTGTTCCCGTCGGGGCGAAGCCCTTGAGCAGCGTATGTTGGAAGTCCGCTGCCTAACAACAGCAAGAAAGAAAATACACTTAGAATAGTCTTTTTCATTCGATTAGGATTTATTTTAGTTAAAATATTTTTCAGATAGGTTTCCTGTATAGGTTAAAACAAAAGGAAATAAGATTATAGAAAGATATATACAAAGTTCGTACCCGGATGTAAGGAATAATGGAAGAGTAAACTTTAACCCTTGTAACAGAGTGAGTTATCTTTATAATCTCTAAAGAAAGATAATTGGAATAGTTGGGGAATATTGGGGAGATATGGGGAAGAAATCCACAGAATATTAGTGAGTTGAGTGAGATTGTTGTACGAAAATCCGAAAGCAATATAGGTCAATTTTTTTGTTTTGGGAGGGATAATGAATTGTTGGAAAGAAATTTGTGATGGATAATTAATATATTTGCAATGATAAATGGTTCTTTTGTACAAACAACAATAAGGAATATATCGTATCAATATTGATAAATTCGAAGTGATAAGCATAAATGTCTGTGATGAACACGAAACAAGCAAATTACGGAATAGTCTATGTACTTACTAATCCAGCTATGCCGGGATTAGTAAAGATAGGTATGACAACGAGAGATAATTTGGATGCTCGTATGCGTGAATTATATGGTACAGGTGTTCCAGTACCGTTCGAGTGTAAATATGCATGTAAAGTAAAGGCTTCCGACTGTGCTAAAATTGAAAAAGCTTTACACACGGCTTTTGCTCCTAATCGTATCAATATAAATCGTGAATTTTTTCAAATAAAGCCAGAGCAGGCAATGGCTATTTTGGAATTGTTTAATAGGGAAGACGTTACACAGGAAATAACTGAAGAAATAGATAATGACTTGACAACCGAAGATAAATCAGCTTCCGAGAAGATACATTCTTCTCGTCGTCCGCCTCTTAATTATTTTGAGATGGGAATGAAGAAAGGAGATACGTTGGTATTTGTTAAGGACCCTTCGGTAATTGTAACTATCGTAGATGAGAAAAAAGTCATGTTCCAAGGGGAGATTTACTCTTTGACGGGAGTAACTAAAAAGCTGTTGAATATTACTCATGCAGTTCAGCCTACCGGATATTGGTTATTCGACGGCAGGAACCTGAGAGATATTTACGATGAAACCTATACATTGGAAGAATAGTCGTTTATCCTTTCTGAAAAGCCTCTCGACATTTTTGGTTTTTGTAAAAAAAACCGAAAATTTGTATAAATTTTCGGTCGATTCTGAGGGAGAACCTTCGACGTTCTCCCTATATCCGTTTTTATCAAACATATCCCTGAATAGACAGGAAGAAGAATACTCCTGTGGCAATCATCAGCAAGCCGATGGCGGCATAGAACAGGCGTGCACGCGTTCTTCCCGCATTGGCAACGATGAACTGCGTGTTGCGGGCGGTAAAGAACCAGTCCCAGTTAAACAAGGCGGCCAGAACAGCCAGCAGCCCTACGATGACGAATATGGCCTGTATAACGTAATGTGTAGCCATGGCTTGGGATTATTCTTCTGCGTCGAAGCGGACCGTACGGCTTCCGTCTTCGTTTTCCTCAATGTATACCTTTACGGCATTGCCCGGCAGCAGGTCTTCTATCAGTTCCGGCCATTCGATGAAACACAAGGCACCGCTGTAGAAGTAATCTTCGTATCCCATGTCGTATACCTCTTCCAGCTTCTTGATACGATAGAAGTCGAAGTGATAAATCAGTTCGCCGGTAGTATCGGAACGGTATTCGTTGACGATGGCGAATGTCGGCGAGTTGATGACATCAGTCACTCCCAGTTCTTCGCATATAGCTTTGGTGAAAGTCGTCTTGCCGGCTCCCATCTTTCCGTAGAAAGCAAACACGGTATTGTCGCCCATGGCTGCGATAAATTCTTTGGCAGCCTCGTGGATATGGTCGAGAGAAGTAATTTTTATTTCCATAAGTATCTGTTTTTTGAATTACTGCAAAAGTAAGTAAAAATCGGGAATAATTATTCCTGTTTACGGAACTGCCGGCTGATTTTTGCTACAACGTATATCAGAATCGAAACAAAGATGATGGCAGCTCCCGAAGGAATCTGATATTTGTACGAGAACAGCAGTCCGCCCAGGCAACTGACGTAGCCGATGCCGATGGACAGCCAGATGATGTTCTTGAAACGGTTGGTAAACAGATTGGCGGTCATCTGCGGCAGGGTGAGCAGCGAGATGGCAAGCACGATACCTACCATGCGCAGGCACGACACGATGGTCAGGGCGATGAACATCATGAGCAGGTACTCGAAGGTAGCCACGGGCAGGTGCTGCGAACGTGCGAACTCGCGGTCGAAAGCAATGGCCACGATGGGACGCAGGAACAGCGAGAAGAATGCAATCAGCACGACACTCAGGATACCCAGCAGGAGAATATCGCTGTGCGTGATGGTCAGGATGTTTCCAAACAGAAACGACGACAGGTCGGGAGTGAATCCCGGAGCCAGAAAGCTGAAGATAATTCCGATAGCCATGCCGAACGTCCAGAACACGGCGATGGCAGAATCTTCGCGCATGTCGCTCCGCTTGCTCAGCCATTCCACACCGAAGGCCGACAACACCGCAAAGACAGCAGCCGTGAGCAGGGGAGAGATACCCGTATAAAGTCCGATGCCGATACCACCAAACGAAGCATGCGTAATGCCTCCGCTGATGAATACCAGTCGGCGGGTAACGATGTACGTCCCGATGATGCCGCAGGCGATGCTGGCAAACAGACTGCCCAGCAGGGCATGCTGGAAAAAAGTATATTGCAACAGTTCTAATATATCCATGATAGTTGTATTCGGTAGTGAAACAGGCCGGGCGGGAAGATTAGTGGAACCTTCGTTCGCCTACGATAAGGAAAAGCTCGTCTTTCAGTTCGTCGGGCAGTTCGATGCCGCGGAGTTGCAGGCTCCGGCTCCATCCTGCCACGTCGACTTCCTGCATGGAGTACAGAATGTCGCGGAACTCTTCGATTTCCTCTTCCGAATAGCCGTCGGAAGGACGGCCCTTGAAACGGTCCAGCTCCTCGTCGTCGTAATATTCTATCTGTTTGCTCACGGCAGCCAGCAGACTTTCCTTTTCACAAATCTGGTGCTGTCCGCAGCATTCACTGTCCACCGTTACTACGGGAGGAGCTTCCTTCAGCTCTCCACGGTCTATTTTCTTTTGTATGTTCCGGTTGTAGAAATAACCGGCAATCAGTCCGAACAGGATGACTCCTGCCAGTATGACGATCAGTATCCACATGATGATTTATTCCTCCTCTGTGATATTAAATCCCGCCTGTATCAGGTTCTCCCAGTAGTGCGGGTATGATTTGGTTACGACCTGCGGATGGTTGATGTACAAATCTCCCAACCGGATGCAGGCAGGGGCAAATGCCATGGCCATGCGGTGGTCTTCGTAAGTATCGATGCAAGGAACAGCCTCGGGAGTGCAGCGTGTACCGTCCCATGACAGGACGGAACCTTCACTTTCCGTGATGACGTATCCCAATTTCTTCATTTCAGTTATCAGGGCAGCGATGCGGTCGGTTTCCTTGATCTTCAGGCTTTGCAGGCCGGAGAAGCGGAACGGAATACCCATCACCGCACAAGTTACCACGAACGTCTGTGCCAGATCCGGCTGGTTGACGAAATCGTACTCCATGCGGGCTGTCACCTTTCCCGTCTTGCGGAGAGTCACTTCTCGTTTGCCGTAAACGGTTTCCACACCCAGCTGCTCGAACAGACGTGCCACTTCCGAGTCGCCTTGCGGGCTCTCTTGGAACAGTCCCGGCAGGCAGACAGTCGCTTTTTCCGACAGCGCGCAGATCTCATACCAGTACGAAGCTGCGCTCCAGTCGCTTTCTACGTAATAGGGTATCGCCCGGTAAGGCTGAGGCTTTACTTCCAGCTGATTTTCGGCTGTCCATGTTACGCAGGCACCGAAGTCGTGCATCAGTTTTAGGGTAAGGTCGATGTACGGACGCGATACGATTTCTCCCGTCAGCGTGAGCTTCAGTCCGTTCTTCAGGACCGGACCTATCATCAGCAGGGCAGAGATGTATTGCGAACTGACGTTTCCGGGCAAGGTCACTTCGCTGTTCACCAGCTTGCGTCCCGTAATCCGCAGTGGCGGGAAACCCTCGTTGCCGGTATATTCCACGTCGGCTCCTAAGGCACGTAGAGCGTTTACCAGAATGCTGATGGGACGCTGCTGCATGCGCTGGGTACCGGTAATGATGTGTGTACCTTCGCTTACGGCGAGGAAAGCCGTCAGAAAGCGCATTGCCGTACCTGCCGCCATGATGTCGATGATGGGAGGCAGTTGCTGCAAGGCCTGTACCATGACACGCGTATCGTCACAGTCGGACAGATTTCCCGGAGGACAGTTCCCTTTGGCAAGGGCATTGATGATCAGTGCGCGGTTGCAGATGCTTTTCGACGAAGGCAACTGGATGCCGGCGTTTATCTCACGGGGAGATGTAACTTTTATCCGCTTCATGCTATATGTTGTTTCTTGATTGTTTACAGATCTAGTGATGCGCAAAGATACGAAAAAAGGAAGAATTTAAGAGGGCAACTCGTTCAAATTCCGTCCTAATTCTACTTTCTCGAACTTGTATCCCAGACGTTTCAGCTCGATGGCGGCACCGATGCGGAACATCGCACGGCAGGCACGGGCAAAGATGTGGAAGGCCAGCGGGCTTTGCGGCTCGATCTGTTCGTGGCGTATCATGCCTACGGTAGTCTGTCCGCAGCGGCGGATGATGTTGGCCAGTTGTTCCGCCTCTTCGCCGTCGAGCGGCAGCTCCAGAAAGTCGTGTACGATGTGTTCATCCATGTCGTCGAACGCCTGTTCGCCGTAGTACGAGTGGTAAGGAGCCTGTGTATAGCTGCCCCAGTCGTCATCCCATTCAGCGGCAACAGCCAGTCCCAGATAAGCAGCCCACGCCACCGATACGATGGGATAGTCGCGTATCTGCTGTACGGCATCGGCCATGTATTCGGGTGCCAGGTCGTTCCAGCGGGCATCAATATCGTCGGTTGCCAGCAGAGTGCCGCCCAGTACGCCGTAATTGGTACACAGGCGCAGCAGCTCCTGCTGCAATTTTTCTTCAAAGTAATTTAAGTATTCTGTATCCATTTTTTCGATTTTTGCGCCAAAGATAGGGATTTTACGCTTAGAAAATGTAGCGGCAGGCAAAAATCGGAAGGCTCAATCATCGTAAACCGGTGGAAAAAGCTAGCAGTATTTACAGAAATGTATTCTGTTTGAGAGCAAAATGTACGGATTATAACCTCTGATAAGGTTTTTTTGTTAAAACTGTTTAATTGTATAAATTATCTTTTATAGTCATGGAACATTCCGTTATATTTGTCAGGCAAACACAGTTTTTTTATATGGATGAGATAATCATAATTATCGGGTTGATAGTACTTAACGGTATCTTCGCTATGTCCGAGGTAGCATTAATATCAGCTCGTAAATCTCGGCTTTCTTCCGATGCGAAGAAGGGTAGCAAGTCTGCAAAGGTCGCTTTGAAACTGGCTAATGACCCTGATCGCTTTCTTTCTACTGTACAAATCGGAATTACCCTGATTGGTATTTTGACCGGTATCTATTCGGGCAACCGGATTGCTTCCGACCTGACCGAAACCATGATTTCGTGGGGCGTTTCTACTACTTACGCCGCTGCACTGGCTCAGGGTGTCATCGTTGTGATAGTAACTTACCTGACGATTATTTTCGGAGAACTGGTACCGAAACGTATCGGCATGAGCGTGGCCGAGAAGGCTGCCAAGGTGATGGCGCGTCCTATGAGGGTACTTGCTACTATCGCCTTGCCGTTCGTATGGTTGCTTTCCAAGAGTACGGAACTTATTTTCAATCTGCTGAATATCAAGGAAGCCGACAACAAGGTGACCGAGGAGGAAATCAAGTCTATCATTGAGGAGGGAACCGAAGAAGGAGAGGTTCAGCCGGTAGAGAATGACATTATGCAGCGTGTATTTCATCCGTGAGAGAAAGACATGATGCAGCGTGTATTCCTGCTGGGCGACTTGAAGGTGAGCTCCATCATGACGCACAAAAGTGACATTGTATGGCTGGATATGGACATGACTGCCGACGAGGTAAGAGCGGTGGTGAACGAAAACTTGTTCGAGTTTTATCCGATAGCCGACGGTGACCTGGATCATGTGAAGGGTATCGTCAACCTGAAGGACCTGGTGGTACACTTGTCGAAACCCGACTTCAAGCTGGCTTCGCTGATTCATGAGCCGGCCTACTTCCATGAGAGCATGAATGTGTATAAGGTGCTTGAACAGATGAAGATTCAGAAAATCAGTCGTGGACTGGTTTGTGACGAGTTCGGTGTATGTACAGGTATCATTACCCTGCGCGATATTCTGGAAGGTCTGGTAGGTAACGTAGACGATCCGGGTGAGGAACCCGATATCATCAAGCGGGTGAACAAGGAAGGCTGGCTGGTAGACGGACAGTGCTCGCTGTACGACTTCTTGTGCTACTTCAAGCGTAGCGACTTGTTCGAGACTTCGGAATATCATACCTTGGGAGGATTGATCCTGAAAGAATTGCAGCATATCCCTACCAGCGGTGAAACACTCGACTGGAATGGATTTACTTTCGAGGTGGTCGACATGGACGGGGCACGTATCGACAAGGTACTGGTCACGACTCCCATAGCCGAAGACAATGGTGATGAAGAAGCCTGATTTTAGAATCATTAAATAACAAACGGATGATGAAGCGGAAGTTAAAATCGTATGTTTTGCTGGTAATCTGCATGCTGATGCTGGTTGCCCAGGTACTTCCGCACCATCATCATTCGGAAATATTCTGCTTGTCGTCCGATCTGGTTTCGTACGGTAGCACGGAAACATGCAGCGGAAACATGCATCATAGCGATGATGCCGACCGCCATTCGTGCGGTAGTACTTGTGTAACTCATTTTCAGTGCGGTACGCCCGACCAGCATTTGTCCGACATTGCTCCCGATTATTCTTTTTATTCCATACTTTATCCGTTAATTCCTGTACTGCATGTACTGGCTCTACCGGCTGATGAGGCTGATGCCGACTGGGCGCTGTATGTAGAGAGCCTGCATGCACATTATTTTGTTCAGGTAGCAGGACTGCGCGCTCCCCCCGCTTCTGTAATTTGTGTATGAAAAACTGCAACCCGGTTGCAGCAGAACATCCGTACCTTTGTGGTGCGGATAGCTAAATCGTTGTGTTTAATACATTAATTATATTTACATTCAAATGAAGCGTTATATATGGATGGGAGCTCTGGCAGCGTGTATGCTGGGAGCTTGTGGAGGTCATGAAGAACATGACCATGATCATGAAGCGGAGGCTGAAGCGAAGGAAGCACATGCAGTTCATTCCGATGAAATTATATTGACTCCGGAAAAGGCAAAGGCAGCCGGAGTAAAGGTAGAGGAGGTACAGCCCGGTACGTTCCGGAGTGTGATTGCCACCAGTGGACAGATTCTGGCGGCTCAGGGAGATGAGGCTACCGTTGTGGCAAGTGTGTCGGGGGTAGTGAACTTTACTCGTCCGCTGACCGAAGGGGTGCAGGTAGGCGCTGGTACAGCACTGCTGACAGTTTCTTCGCAGCATATTCAGGAAGGAGATGCTGTGAAGCGTGCCCGTATCGCCTATGAAACGGCCAAGCGTGAATACGAACGTGCTGCCAAGCTGGTGGACAAGCAGATTGTTTCGCAGAAAGATTTCAGTCTGCTGAAAGAGAATTATGAAAATGCCCGTATCGCTTACGAAGCCCTTTCGCCCAGCAAGGACGGAAAGGGAGTATCGGTCAAGTCGCCGATAGGAGGATACGTCAAGTCGTGTTTGGTAAAGGAAGGCGACTACGTAACTGTGGGACAGCCTTTGCTGACCGTCACTCAGACGCGTCGCCTGCAACTGAAGGCTGAGGTATCCGAGCGTTATTATGCCGAACTGAAATCGATTGTTTCGGCCAATTTCACTACTCCTTACGATAACAAGGTCTACCGGCTGGACGACCTGAAAGGCCGTCTGCTGTCGTACGGCAAATCGTCGGGCGACGTATCGTTCTATATTCCCGTAACTTTCGAATTTGACAACCGCGGCGACATGCTGGCAGGCTCTTTCGTCGAAGTCTATCTCTTGTCGGGAGAACGGCAGGGAGTCATCAGTCTGCCCGTTTCGGCCATTACCGAAGAACAGGGACTGAACTTCGTATACCTACAGGTAGATGCCGAAGGATACAAGAAGCAGGAAGTGAAACTCGGCATGAGCGACGGTACCCGTGTAGAAATCCTTTCAGGCCTGAAGGGAGGCGAGAAAGTCGTGACCGCCGGAGCCATGCACGTGAAACTGGCTGCTGCCAGCAATGCGATTCCTGCACACACCCACAACCATTGATGTGCGGGTAGTATTTATCAGATACGGATATCATTTATTAGAGTATTATGCTGAATAAAATCATACATTTTTCATTGCAGAACCGCTTGCTGGTTCTGGTCGCTTCGGTCTTGCTGCTGATAGGAGGTACCTATACGGCATTTCATACCGAAGTGGATGTGTTTCCCGATCTGAACGCTCCTACCGTGGTGGTGATGACAGAAGCGGGAGGCATGGCTGCCGAGGAGGTGGAGCAGTTGGTTACCTTCCCGATTGAAACAGCCGTAAACGGTGCCACGGGAGTACGCCGTGTACGTTCATCGTCTACAACGGGTTTTTCCGTGGTGTGGGTAGAGTTCGACTGGGGTACCGACATTTACCTGGCGCGTCAGATTGTTTCCGAGAAGCTGGCAGCCGTGGGAGAATCGCTTCCTGCCAACGTGGGCAATCCTACCCTCGGTCCTCAGTCGTCTATTTTGGGGGAACTACTGATAGTGGGACTGACAGCCGACAGCACTTCCATGCTCGACTTGCGTACCCTTGCCGACTGGACCATCCGTCCGCGCCTGCTGTCTACCGGAGGTGTGGCACAGGTTGCCGTATTAGGAGGTGATATCAAGGAATATCAGATATTGCTGCATCCCGAACGCATGAAGCACTACGGTGTGACACTGGGTGAAGTGATGGCAGTAACCCGTGGCATGAACCAGAATACCAACGGTGGAGTGATTTATGAATACGGCAACGAATACATCGTGCGTGGCGTGGTTTCTACCGACGACGTCCGCCAGATGGCACGTTCGGTAGTCAAGACAATCGACGGTGCTCCGGTGACGCTGGAAGACATAGCCGACGTACGCATAGGAGCTCAGCAGCCCAAGCTGGGACTGGCTTCGGAAAAGGGAAAGCCCTCCGTGCTGATCACCGTCACCAAACAGCCCAATACGGGAACCATCGAACTGACCGAGAAACTGGAGGCAGCGTTGAAGGACTTACAGAAGAATCTTCCTGCCGATGTAAAGGTTTCTACCGACATCTTCCGTCAGTCGCGTTTCATCGAAAGCTCTATCGGCAACGTACAGAAATCTCTTTACGAGGGAGCCATCTTCGTGGTCATCGTACTCTTCTTGTTCCTTGCCAATACACGAACCACCATCATTTCACTGGTAACCCTTCCGTTGTCGCTGGTCATCGCAATTCTGGTACTGCACTATATGGGACTCAGCATCAACACCATGAGCTTGGGAGGTATGGCTATTGCCATCGGCTCGCTGGTAGACGATGCCATTGTCGATGTGGAGAACGTATGGAAGCATCTGCGTGAGAATCGCATGCTCCCCGTCGGCGAGCGCAAGCCTGTGCTGGATGTGGTATTCCATGCTTCACGAGAGGTACGTATGCCTATCCTCAACTCTACGCTGATTATCATCGTAAGTTTCGTTCCTTTGTTCTTCCTGAGCGGTATGGAAGGACGAATGCTGGTTCCGCTGGGTATCGCGTTCATCGTGTCACTGTTTGCTTCGACCATTGTCGCCCTGACACTGACTCCTGTACTGTGCAGCTATCTGCTGGGAGGAGATTTCAAGAAAGACGGACTGCCGAAAGAAGCCTTCATAGCCGTATGGCTGAAAAAGCATTACGAACGCGGACTGCTTTGGGCCTTAGGACATAAGAAAACGGTGTTAGGAGGTACCATCGCTTTGTTTGTGGTAGCATTGGGAGCGTTCTTTACCTTGGGACACAGCTTCTTGCCGTCCTTCAACGAAGGTTCGTTTACCATCAACATCAGTTCGCTGCCCGGCATCTCGCTGGAGGAATCCGATAAAATCGGTCGTCAGGCAGAAGAACTGCTGCTTACTATTCCCGAGATCAAGACCGTAGCGCGCAAGACGGGACGTGCCGAACTCGACGAGCATGCACTGGGCGTAAACGTATCCGAGATAGAAGCTCCGTTCGAACTGGATGGCCGTTCACACAAGGAAGTGCTGGAAGACGTACGCCGTAAGTTGTCGGTACTGACCGGAGCCAACATCGAAATCGGACAACCTATCAGTCACCGTATCGATGCCATGCTGAGTGGTACGCAGGCAAGCATCGCCATCAAGCTCTTTGGCGACGACCTGAACAAGATGTTCTCTCTGGGTAACCAGATAAAGGATGCGATACGGGATGTGGAAGGCATTGCCGACCTGAACGTGGAGCAGCAGGTAGAGCGTCCGGAACTGAAGATTGTGCCTCGCCGCGAGATGCTTGCCAAGTATGGCATTTCACTGGCACAGTTCAATGAGTTTGTTACGGTGAACATGGCGGGTGAAGTGGTTTCTCAGGTATACGAGAATGGAAAATCGTTCAACCTCGTGGTACGTGCGGCAGAAGACAACCGTGGCTCGATGGAACGCATCAAAGACCTGATGATAGACGATGCCCAGGGACGCAAGATACCGCTGAGCTATGTGGCACGTGTGGAATCGTCCATGGGACCGAATACCATCAACCGTGAGAACGTTAAGCGTAAGATTGTTATCTCGGCAAACACCAGCGGACGTGACCTGCGCAGTGTGGTAAACGATATTCAGGCACGGGTGAACGAAAAGATACAGCTGCCCGAAGGCTATCACATCGAATACGGTGGACAGTTTGAAAGCGAGCAGGCCGCTAGCCGTACCTTGCTGCTTACTTCGCTGATGAGTATCGTGGTCATCTTCCTGCTGCTGTATGTACAGTTCCGCAACGCCTCACAGAGTGGCGTGATTCTCTTGAACCTGCCGCTTGCCCTGATAGGTGGTGTCTTCGCCCTGCTGTTTACCACGGGTGAAGTCAGCATTCCAGCTATCATCGGATTTATTTCGCTGTTCGGTATCGCTACCCGCAACGGTATGCTGCTGATCAGCCATTACAATACCTTGCGCAACGAGCAGGGCATGGGAGTACGTGAAAGCATTATCCACGGTTCACTCGACCGTCTGAACCCGATTCTGATGACCGCCTTATCATCTGCTTTGGCCTTGATACCGCTTGCCTTGCGCGGCGATCTGCCCGGCAACGAAATCCAGAGCCCGATGGCAAAGGTTATCTTGGGAGGTCTGCTTACCTCTACCTTCCTGAATGCATTCATCATTCCGATCGTATACGAACTGATGAACCGCAAGAAGTCAGATGCTAATAAACAGTAATTATGAAACATACCTATATCACATTGGCTGCATGCCTGTTCTTTACGGCAGGCATGCAGGCACAGGGCATCGACGAGGTGCTCCGTCAGATAGAACAGAATAATAAAGAATTGCAGGCACAGCAGCAGGCTACTCGTGCTGCCCAGCTGGAAGTCCAGACACAGAACAATCTGGAAGACCCGTCGGTGGAATACAGTCCGTTTTATACCAGAGGTATCACCGGCATGTCGAGTTCGGAACTGGTTGTGACACAAGGGTTCGACTTTCCTACCTTGTATGCGGCACGCAGCCGTTCGGGAAAGTTGCAGCGTGAAGCCCTTCACCGTCAGTACGAGGCCACCCGTCGCAGTATACTGCTGAATGCAAAGAATCTCTGCTTGGATCTTGTAATGCTGAACAAACAGCAAGGACTGCTGGAAGAACGGAAAAAGAACGCCGACGAACTGCTTGCCTTGTTCGAAAAGCGATTGGAAGAAGGGGATGCCGGCATATTGGAAGTCAATAAAATCAAGATGGAGCGGATGAGTGTACAGACAGAAGTTTCGCAGAATAACGCTGCTCATCGTACCGCCTTGCAGCAATTGCTTGCCATGAACGGCAATCTTTCGGTGGACTTTACTTCACGTGATTATCCGCAGGTGGAAGCACTGAAGGACTATAACGCCTTGTACGATGAGGTAATGGCTACCGATGCTACGCTGCTGGCTGCTGATGCTGCCGCACGTGCTGCCGAGAAGAACATCAGTGTAAGTCGTCAGAGCTGGTTGCCGAAGCTGGAAATAGGCTATCGTCGCAACACCTCACTCGATGAAAAGAGCAACGGTTTCCTTATCGGAGGAAGTTTACCGATCTTTTCGAACCGGAAGAAGCATCAGATAGCCCGTGCACAAGCTATCAGTGCCCAGTATCTGTTGGATAATGCCCGCTTGCAGGTAGAAGCTCAGGTGCAGAGCCAGTTCAACGAAATGCAGCAGTTGACTACCGCCATGCAGGCATACGACGTGGAACTGATGCATCAAACGCTGGACATGCTGAAAGAAGCCGTTACCGCAGGACAACTTTCTATTATCGATTATTATACGGAAGCCGACAATGTATACCGTAACTTGCAGGCTTACATGGAGCTGGAGAATCAGTACCAGAAGCTGATGGCAAGCATTTACAAAAATCGGTTGTAAAGGGACGACCGTATAAGTATTTCATAAAAACACCCCTGAAAGTCGGATGCTGAAGACTTTTAGGGGTGTTTTTGTTGGTTGTTGTGTCTATTGTAATGTGGGGATTAGGCTATTTGCTTTTCTTCAGAGTTATCAATAAGACTGCCTTATACTTTGGGTCTGAAGTAAGCTGAGCCACAGAAGCAGTATTTTTCAAAACAAGAAAATATTCTAGGTTATTGGGATCGATAGTCTCTAAAAAGTGAGAATCTGACTTTTTGCCTTCGATATCTATCCATACATTGTCCCACGATGACGTATTGCACAAATCGAGTAGACACTCCATTACAGAAGCAATGTCATTGGCCTTGGGGTAAATTTCTCTAAATCTTACAAGTACAACATATTTTGTCGCTACTGCTTTACCGTTTAGCAAACCCGGTTTCCAACGAGGTAGAAAGTTGACCAAACTGAGAGCGGTCAAATCAAACCAAGGATCAAGATCGCGGATTATCTTTGGTTTCTTTACATTCCCTTCTTTGTCAATTACCAAACTGATGATTACACGATTTCTTTTCAGACCTTGTTCACAAATATAGACTCGAGGGTCATAGTAATATGCACATAGATAATCCGTTAATAATGCTTCTTCTCCTCCTGGAAACTCTGGCTTTTGGTCCACTTTCCTCCAATCGTAAACAGGTTCACCCGAAGCCAATGTATCTACTACAATGGAATCGTTCGAATTTTGGGCATACACAAAGGTTGTCGCAAACAAGGTAACAAGCAGCCACAAAAACCGGATTTGTAACCGTGACGGATATCTTTTCTTTGTTTCCATAGTATGTTATTTTGAAAGGTTATTCTTACAAGGCAATAAACTGAATATCAATCTTGATAGGTATCTTATACAAAGATAGGTCAAAGGACGCTTCAATCAATTATCCGTAATAAACTCTATTAATTCCATAGCTAGTATGCTGAATAGAGGAAATAAAATAACCAATATAACGTAATATAATCCAATTTTATAGTTTTCCTTTCTTTTATTTAGATCCATTTGTAAATATTCTTCGTGAATTGCCTGAACATATTTTTTTTGTTTTAAGCGTTTTACGAAAAAATACTTAGCCGAAAAACATAATATTGTAACGCAAACAATAAGTGTGGAATTGTTTCTCAATTCATTAAATAATCGTACGGATTAAAAAAGCAATATAAGTACTATATATGAGAATACAATCAAAAAACCTACTCCTATGTGATTATATACTTCATTGTCATTATATTCCATTTTTTGCTTTTCTAAAGAATATATTTTATAGATAACTATTTTCTGTAAGCAGTTTTGTATTGCTTTCATAGGTACTTATTTATAAACAGTTGCAGCTGAAAGAATCAACTTAAAGTATTACAGTTAATATCCATAGACGAATTTCCTCCAGTCAATATTATAACTAATAATGGCAATTATATCCGTCAGATGAAGAAAAGTGTAAAACCCTGCCATTTCTTTCCATAGTAGGAGAAATGGCAGGGTTCTTTTTAGTATGAATTTTCTCTATGCTATCACTTTCGGTTTACAGAATATCCAGTTCGGCAATTGAAGCATACTTCGACCGATTGGCAGATTCGACCATTTCGATCTTTACATAGCGGGCTTTCACTTCCGATTTGAAGTAATGGTAACGTTTTACAGGGTCATTGATCAGGTTGCCAAACATGAAATCATCCGCTTTTTCCCATTTCTGGTTATCTGTGCTTACCCATATTGTACCACGCTCAAACATACCTTCCTGATTGGCTTTTTGAGGAGTATAAGCAAAGCCTTTGATGGACTTCACGCTACCCATGTCGATGGTCAGACTTTGGTCGGTTGCTGCCGGAGCTGTCTGCCAGTAAGTAGCCGGATCTTCATCGATGGCAAACGCTGCCTGATGCTCGCCGTCCTCACTGCCTGCGTGTACTACTTTCCAGTCTTTCTTGACATATCCGAATTGTTCCTTGCATACAGCGCCTTTTTGGTCATTCAGTACGGAAACGGCAGTTACCTCTTGGTTATCTGCAAAGAACGGTCCTGTATAAACCTTCGATGAGGCGGTAGGTTCTGTGCCGTCCAGCGTATAGTAAATGGTATAGCCTGCATTCAAGTTGTTTGCACTGTTCTCACTGTTGCGGTTCCAGTTGAAAGCCTGTCGCAAAGGTTCAATGGTAACCATGCCGTTTGCATCACGGTGTGCCGACAGCTGTGGTGGACGTGAATGGTAGTAGTGGGCAGATATTTTGCTGATGGCTGCATCCAGACGTGTCTGTGTGAAACGAACCCGAATCTTGTTGGTCGTTACATCCGGGAAACGGAGAATACGCTTGTAGCCAATGTTGGTGCCGCGTGCTATCTCTTTCCATTTGCGGTCTATCCATGCTTCTACCACGTGTTCTTCTACGCGTTCTCCTCTCAGGGCGATGGCTTCTTGAAGCACAAGACGGTTGAAGGTGATGGGAGAGGGAGTTGTGAGGGTTATTTTTGCTCCGCAGGCAACTGTCGTGAAGGTATTTTTATCGTCATCCAGAACCTCTGCCGGACCGCTTGCGCCCTTCAACAAGTCTACACCGTATGTTTCACGGATGCGCTGGCCTACTTCCTTCAGCGTTGCCACGTCCCTGTCGGAGAAACGTCCGTCCCGGTTGGGCGGTATGTTCAGAAGAAAAGTCGAGTTGCCACCCACGGCACGTTCGTAGATGTCGAATACATCGTCGGCACTTCTTACCTTCTGCTGGGTATCGTCACGGTAGAACCATCCTTCGCGGATAGAGGTATTGGTTTCTGCCTGCTGATAATGCAGGTAATCGCCTTTGTATAGGACTTCGCGGCTACCTAAATCCTTGTCAGTCAAATCGGGGAAATAAGATGTGGTATCAGGATTTTCCGGATAGGTAATCACGTTCCATTCCGTATCTCGGGTTTTGCCACCTTCATTGCCGCACCAGCGAATATCTTCCCGTCCGAATACAGAAGCATTGGGAGCTACGGCTTTGATCAACTGTTTCCATGCGGCATAGTTGTAGCGTTGTCCTCCTTTACGCTTGGGATGGGCTCCGTCGAACCATACTTCTTGTATGTCGCCGTATTCCGTAAGGATTTCGAACAACTGATTCATGAAATATTCATTGTAGTCGTCCAGCATGAACTGGAAAGTGGTCTTGTTCTTGAAGGGGCGGTCTTTGACGGGCCGCGGAATGGTACGCATCGTATACTTACTCAGGTTGCCGTACAATCCGTCGGGGCTTTCAATCTGGTACAAATCTGCTGGTGACAGATATACACCCAGTTTCAGTCCGTATTTCTTACAGGAAGCCGACAGCGATTTCAGGATATCTCCTTTTCCGTTCTGGAAGTCGGTAGACATAATGCCGTGCTTGGTATAGCGGCTCTGCCATAGTACAAAGCCGTCGTGATGCTTCACTGTCAGTATTACCATTTTCATTCCGGCGGCTTTCATGGCTTCACACCATTGGTCGGTATCCAGCTGCTTCAGGTCGAAGATTTTCGGATCTTCCTTGCCGGTTCCCCATTCCATGCGGGTAAATGTATTGGGACCAAGATGAACGAAAGCAATGAACTCGTTTTCCAGCGAACGCAACTGATTGGCTGTGGGGACGACATGTGCTGCTTTTTCTAGGATTACTTCCTTCGAATCGGAATCTTCTACTTTGATGGTGTTGGCAAATTCTCTGGTCTGACCGTAGGCTGTAAAGGTCAGGCAACTTAAGGATATGAACAGAAGGTTTTTCATTGAATCTTAATATTGTAAAAGTAGCTGTATAGATACTTAGGTTTATAGATTTTTTTAGTTTAGGCTTATAGATTAGGTTATCGGCAAACTTATGTGCAATATTCGTAAAATTTTTCAATATATGCAAGCTTGTGAGCGTTCGTTTGTGCTGCGAAGAGAGTATAATTATTGTTATATAGAGTCGAGGGGCATAATAGATAATCTGTCAATAATGCTTCTTCTCCTCCTGGAAACTCTGGCTTTTGGTCCACTTTCATACAATTGTAAACAGGTTCACCCGAAGCCAATGTATCTACTATAATGGAATCGTTCGAATTTTGGGCATACACAAAGGTTGTTGCCAACAAAGTAACAAGCAGCCACAAAAACTGGGCTTGTAACCGTGACGGATATCTTTTCTTCGCATTCATAGTAGGTTATTTTGAAAGGTTATTCTTACAAGGCAATAAACTGAATATCAATCTTGATAGGTATCTTATACAAAGAAAGGGAAAAATGAATACAAAAGTAAATATTGTTTTTATTTCTGGCATGTACATATGAGATGTATCCGGGTATGATTGTTTGTGCACTGTTGGTCTTGTACAAATAATCTGTTCGCTCTCATAGTCTTTCCGGTGAAAGAATAAGGGAGATTTTATTTTTATTTCCTAATTTTGCACTTGCAATTAATTCATAAAGAAATGCCACTTAATTTACCAGACAAACTTCCGGCTATCGACTTACTGAAGGAAGAAAACATTTTCGTTATCGACAATTCCCGCGCCAGTACGCAGGATATCCGTCCGCTGAAAATTGTCATCCTCAACTTGATGCCGCTGAAAATAACTACCGAAACCGACTTGATCCGCCTGTTGTCTAACTCACCGTTGCAGATTGAGGTCAGTTTCATGAAGCTGAAAAGCCATACTTCGAAGAATACGCCCATCGAACACATGAAGGCGTTTTACCGCGATTTCGAATTGATGCGAGATGAGAAATTTGATGGAATGATCATTACCGGTGCGCCGGTGGAACACCTCGATTTTGAGGAGGTGAACTATTGGGGCGAAATTCAGGAGATATTCGACTGGACGCGGACGCACGTCACTTCTACGCTCTATATCTGCTGGGCGGCACAGGCGGGACTGTATCATCACTACGGGATTCCCAAATATCCGCTCGACAAGAAGATGTTCGGTATCTTCGAACATCATATTTGCGAGGGCATGAGCAAGCTGCCTATCTTCCGCGGCTTCGATGATGTGTTCTTCGTGCCTCACAGCCGTCATACGGAGGTGCGCCGTGCAGACATCGAGAAACATCCTGAGCTGACCATCATTTCCGAGTCGGACGATTCGGGCGTGCATATTGTGATGGCTCGTGGCGGACGTGAGTTTTACGTGACCGGTCATTCGGAATATTCTCCTTATACGCTGGATACGGAATATCGCCGTGACTTGGGAAAAGGTCTGCCTATCGACATGCCGAAGAACTATTACCGCGACAATGATCCTGAAAAGGGACCGCTGGTACGCTGGCGGAGTACGGCGAACCTGCTGTTCTCCAACTGGCTGAACTATTATGTATATCAGGAAACTCCATACGATATTAATCAGATAAAGTAATGATCAGACAACGTCCTATCGAACTATTGGCTCCGGCAAAAAATCTGGAGTGCGGCATCGAGGCTATCAATCATGGTGCCGATGCGGTGTATATCGGTGCTCCCCGTTTCGGAGCACGTGCGGCTGCCGGCAATTCGCTGGAAGACATTACCGCACTGGTGCAGTATGCGCATGTGTACAATGTCCGTATTTATGTCACGGTGAATACGATCCTGCGTGACGAGGAACTGAAGGACACCGAAGCGATGATCTGGGATTTGTATCGTGCCGGAGTGGATGCGCTGATTGTTCAGGATATGGGAATTACACAGCTCAATCTGCCGCCTATCCCGCTGCATGCCAGTACGCAGATGGACAACCGTACGGTGCAGAAGGTCAAGTTTTTGGCGGATGCCGGTTTCCGTCAGGTGGTGCTGGCACGAGAGCTGACGCTCGATGAGATTGCCAAAATACATGCTGCCTGTCCCGATACGTTGCTCGAGGTCTTCGTGCACGGTGCGCTGTGTGTAAGTTACAGCGGACAGTGTTACGTGAGTCAGGCATGCTTCGGCCGCAGTGCCAACCGTGGAGAGTGTGCGCAGTTCTGCCGCTTGGGCTTCGATATGGTAGATGCCGACGGAAAAGTCATTGCGCGCAACAAGCATTTGCTGTCGCTCAAGGATATGAACCAGAGTGAGAACTTGGAGGCACTGCTCGATGCAGGGGCTTCTTCGCTCAAGATAGAAGGACGACTGAAGGATGTATCGTATGTAAAGAACGTGACGGCGTACTACCGTCAGAAACTAGATGCCATCCTGAAGCGCCGCAAGGAATATACACGTGCTTCGTCGGGAACGGTGAAGCTCGCCTTCCGTCCGCAGCTGGACAAGAGTTTCAGCCGTGGCTTTACCGACTATTTCGCGCACGGACGTAATCCGGGCATTTTCTCGTTCGATACACCGAAATCGTTGGGTGAGGAGGTAGGAACGGTCAAGGAGATTCGGGGCAATTACCTCACGGTAGCGGGAGTAAAATCGTTCAGCAACGGCGACGGTTTGTGTTATCTCGACGAACGGGGCAAGTTGTGCGGCTTCCGTGTGAACCGGGTGGACGGCAACAAACTCTATCCGCAGGAGATGCCGCGTGTAAAGCCCAAGACCAAACTTTACCGTAACTTCGATCAGGAGTTTGAACGGGTGATGCAGAAGAAGTCAGCCGAACGGAAAATCGCCGTGATGCTGAGGCTGGAAGAGAATAATTTCGGCTTTACCCTGTCGCTTGCCGATGAGGATGAGAACCGTATCAGCATTGCCTTGCCCAGAGAAAAGGAACTGGCACGTACTCCTCAGCAGGAGAACCTGAAGAACCAGTTGAGCAAGCTGGGAAATACGCCGTTTGAGGCTACGGCGGTGGAAATAGCCTTGTCGGACAACTGGTTTATTCCTTCGTCCGAACTGTCCGACTTGCGTCGTCGGGCGGTAGAGAAGCTGCTAGAAGCTCGTCGCATCAACTATCCGCAGGAGGTTTGGCGTATGCCTGAAACCCATCATGCCTTTCCGGTTCAGGAACTGACGTATTTGGGGAATGTGATGAACGGTGCTGCTGCCGCTTTCTATCACGACCACGGAGTACGGCGCATTGCACCGGCATTCGAGAAAGAAGCTCCTGAAAAGGCTGTGCTGATGTTCTGCAAGCACTGCCTGCGCTACAGCATGGGTTGGTGTCCGGTACATCATAAGGTACGCTCGCCTTACCGCGAACCGTATTTTCTGGTCAGCGGCGACGGCAGACGTTTCCGCTTGCAGTTCGACTGTAAGCAGTGTCAGATGAAAGTATATGCAGAAGAGTAAATACATATTGATCCTCTTGTTGCTGGTCGGTATCGTGGCTTGCCACTATCGGCCGGCGGCTTCGACAGACATGCCTGCCGACGGGAAGACTGATTCGCTGCCGACTGTCGTGCCCGAACGGGCGTATGCGCTGAGCAGTAACTTCGAGGTGGAGGCCGATACCTTGTGGCTGCATCAGTTACCGTTTATGGACAGTGTGCCTGTCGTCAGAGGAAATCAACTGGTGGTGGCGGAGTTTGATGTCCATCCTCAGGATTCAGTGGACTCGGTATGGGTGAAGGTGGCACGCGATCAGGAAACCATCGGCTGGATTCAGGAGCATGAACTGCTGGAACACATCGTGCCGGTTGACCCTATTTCGCAGTTCATCCATTTGTTCAGCAACTCGCATACCTTGCCGTTCTTTCTCATTATGGCCGTGTTCTGCGTATGGTTTGTCTATCGGGCGATACGGAAGAAACAGATCAAGCTGATCGGACTGAATGACATCGACAGTGTGTTCCCCATAACCTTGTCGCTGCTGATGGCGATAGCGGCTACGCTCTACAACAGCATCCAGCATTTCGTGCCGGAAACATGGATGCACTATTACTACGATCCTACGCTGAATCCGTTTGACGTACCTTTTATCTTGGGACTGTTCATCGTTTGTGTGGGACTGATTCTGCTGGTGGGGGTAGCCATGCTCGATGATCTTTTCCATCAGACGAAATTGGAAGTCGCGTTTTTCTATCTGGTGGGACTGGCTGCGTACTGTATTTTCCTGTATATATTCTTCACCTATGTCTGGGTATATGCTGCCTATGTCTGCCTGATAGCCTACACGGTATGGTGTATCGACCGTCTGCGGAAGTCGGACAAATATCCGTATGCCTGTGGAGCCTGTGGAGCAAAAATGCGGACAAAAGGCATTTGTCCGCATTGTGGTGCACTGAATGAATAGGCAAGATGATGTTAATTCGCCACACGCGTGCGAGCCTTGCGTGTGCAGTAACGTTTACATTGTGCACAGATATCGTATCCCAACATGGCTCCCAAAATGAAATCTTCTTCCGGACTGAGCAGGTTCAAGGGCCGGGTTACCATCAGGCGGATGGCATTGATACATTCCGCCTTGCCGAAAAACAAGTTGATGCGTTCCTCGTCTACCGGCTGAATCACGAACGGGATGCGCTGGCTTTTCAACCGGTTTACGGCAAATGTTTCGTATTTCTTGTTGGTGGTGTAGAGCACCATCTGACGCACACCTTTCTTGTATTCATAGATGTGGTTCAGAAACACTTTCAGTTCTACGGGATTGATTTCGGTTACTTTCATGGGAGTGGTTGTTTGGAATGATTCATAGAGTTGTCCGGAGGTTGGTTTCAGGCAAGTTCGGTTTTCAGCATTTCCGTCCATGCCGTTATACGCTCTTCGGTCTTGTCGCCTTCGTTGGTTTCGTCGATAGCAAGCCCCACGAAATATCCGTCGGTCACGGCAGCTGAAGAACAGTAAGTATAGTCGGCATCCGAAACGGCACCGATGAAGCGGCAGCCACTGTCTTTCAAGTCGTTGAACAAGATACCCATGCCATCGCAGAACGTATCGGCGTAAGATTCCGAGTCACCGCATCCGAACAGGGCAACCGTCTTGCCGGAAAGATCCATCCCTTTTAAAACCTTGATGCCGTCGTACCAGTCGTCCTGCAATTCGCCGTCGCCCCAGGTAGAGGTTCCTAAAATCAGCGCTTCGTAGCTCCCTGCCACATCGACAGTTAGCTTGCTTACATCGTATACATCGCCGGAAGAAATTCCTAACTTGTTTGCTATCATGCGTGCAACAGACTCGGTTGTGCCTGTTGTAGAACCGTAAAATACACCAGTCTTTTTCATTGCTTTATACTTTTAGTTGATTTGACATTGCAAAGTAACGGTGTCTGGAGAAGTTTTGAAATACCTAAAAATAATGATTTTGTACGCATCGTTTAAGATTATGTCACAAAAGTTTATGACCTAAATTGAATCTGAAATTGAGGTGATTCTCAAAATAAAAGATATGGCTATCAGAAACACAGCGAGAATCGTAATCTGAGGAGAAACCCTGCACCTTTCAAAAAGAACTGGATTAAAAAGGAACCGGAGCTGAAACGCCTGAAACGCGAACATGGGCAATATATAAAAAGCATCCTCCTGCTTTAGCCTTCGTTGTGAAGGGACCAAAGACAGGAGGATGCTTTGCTTTTAAGTTTCTATTTGGTTTACGGAATGTGAGGCGGACATCAGAAACGGCAGCGGATATCCACACCAACCTGAAGGGGACGGCCTTTCTGTGCAAAGCCTCTGTTCATGGTTTCGAAGTAGAATGCCTGATAGTCGGTGTTAAGCGCATTGTTTATCCAGAAAGCCAGCTGTCCGTTGCCCTTGTTGAAGTTGACACGTCCGTTCAGTGTGCCGTACAGCGCCTGACTGGCATTGTTCTGTTCCGTCCAGTAGATACGTCCGGCAGCCTTGTAGTTGGCATTCACCGTAATGTTGTCTAAGATAGCACCCTTTCTCATCGTGAACACGTACTGTGCTCCTACATTGAACGTGTGCTTGGGAACGAAAGGCACATAGTTGCCGTTGTAGTTCTCTGTGTCGCTCACCACGTAGTCGGTAAAGGTAGCGTACGTATATCCGTAGTTTCCGTTCAGGCTGAACGCGTTGGTCAGCTGTGCACGCACGGAAGCTTCGGCACCCAGACTGCGGCTCTTTCCCGCATTGACCGTGATACGTCCCAGTCCGCTTTCGGCAAAACGTGAAATCTGCTGGTTGCGCGTATCCATGTAGAACAGAGCAACGTCGGCTTGCAGCTTGTCGTCGAACAGGGTGGTGTGCGAACCAACCTCATAGTTCCATGAATATTCAGGTTTGTAAAGCGTAGCATCCGACACGTTGACATCCGAAGCCGGCATGTTCGGCATCATTCCGGCAAACTTGCCGAGCACCTCGTCCTGCTTGATGGCATTCATCATATCGTTTCTCATGTTGTTCTGTATCAGGTCGGAGAACATCTGAATGTTGTATCCTCCCGAACGATATCCCTTGCTGACGGTAGCATACACATTGTTCTTGCTGTTCCATGCGTATTGAATGGTAAACTTAGGCAGCAACTGCAAGTAGTCGGTCGATTCCTTGCCGATGAACTGCGTCTTGGCATTCAGCGGTCGGACAATCGCCGTTGGAAGGAAAGGAGCCGATACGCTGAAATCGAAATTCATGTCGCATACCGAGTTGTAATCCAGCTTTAGCTTCTCGTAGTCCAGACGCAGACCAGCCGTAACCGACAGACCTTCTACCAGCACATCGTTGAACGTAGACTGGTGGTAAATGGCACCGTTCAAAATCGGTGTATCGAACACACCCGAAATGGGCAAGGGTCGTGTCGTAATTTTGGTTGCTAAAGTAGGTGCTCCGGCAGGCAGATGCGAGAGTCCTGCGTTGATGTTATCCTCGATGAGGCTCTGGATTCCTTCTTCCTGGAAAGTAACCGGACCGTCAGTTTTCAGCCACTGATAGAATCCGCTCACTCCCGTAGTCCACTGCCAGCGGTTGCCCGGCTTCGACTTCAATACAAGTTCCTCGCTGATGGTTTTCGAGTTCTGCTTCTGCATGATGGTATAGATGTCGGCTTCGGTGAAATCCTGATCCAGATTCATCTGGTCGTACAGATACTGGAAACCTGTCACACTGCTCAATATAAAGTTGTCTGCCTGATGCTCCAGATTCAGACCTGCATTCAGCAAGTTACGCTTGTAACCGCAGAGACGGTTATACGATATTTTTCCGATATAGTCGCTGCGATCTTCCGTCTTGCCGTCGGTACGTCCGGTGTATTCGTACGGATAACCTCCCTGATTGGTATATTCATAATTCACCGTCAGGTCCAGTTTCAGGTTGTCTGTAGGCAGGTAGATAGCGCGGAAACGACCTCCGAACTCATTGTCCGTATCGATGCGCTTGTTGTTGAAACTGTTCTTGAAGAAGCCTCCCTTGTGCTCGTAGAAGAAACCCGTAGAGAAAGCAAACTGCGAAGAAATACGGTGGTAGTGAGTCAGAGAGGCTTTATAGTCATTGTATGTAGCTGCGCTCAGACGGATATCCGTACCTTGATATGTGAAAGGCGACTTGGTAAACACACGGATCAGTCCACCCATGGTGTTTCGTCCGTACAGCGTTCCCTGCGGACCACGCATCACGTCGATTCGTTCGATATCGGAATAGTTGAAGTCGAAAGCTGACTTGTCGATAAATGGAATATTGTCGACATACAGACCCACGGCAGGCGTGTTGATACGCGAACCGATACCGCGGACATACACCGAGGTAGTCAGCTTGGAACCGTAATCGGGGATAAACAGATTGGGTACAAGTCCCGACAACGCCTTAACCGAAGTCACCGAGTTGTTGCGCATCTCATTCTGCGAGAGCGAAGTCGACGAAATGGCCTGCTGGCGCAGACGGTTATTTTCCTTGGGAGTGGCGATAACCACCACTTCTTCGATGTCTATAACTTTGGTAGTGTCCTTGACCAATGCAATCTCTGTATCGGTCGGAGTAGCAAAGGCGAGTGTCGTCACGGCAGTTGCCAGCGAAGCGAGAATTGTACGTTTCATAATCTGTCTAGTGGGTTTTGTAATTCGGTTGCAAAGTAACGCCAATTCCCGTTATCCGGCAATCCTAATTTATGAGGATTATGCAAAAAAATATCAGGCGATGATTACGGGAAAACGTCCCGATGTTTTTTTATCTCTTGATTTAGTTATCATAGAAAAGAGTCATATCAAACTCTCCGTATGAAAGGATGATATGACTCTTTTTTTTTATGATAATATTGGCTGCATCTTATCTCGGCAGCCGTTTATTATTTTTAGTTGATAGCAATTTCATCGAGGAACAGGTAAGTCTGACTGCCTGCACCCGGATGCCACTTCGGAAGTACCGGAGTATTCTTTCCGATGATGTGTACATAACGTGCCTTCGTCTTGTCGAAGCTGAGGGTATCTCGCTTCAGCACATTGTTCTTGCTGCCTTTTTCGAGGGTAGGAATAGCCTTCGAAGCAATCTTGGTGTAAGCCTTGCCGTCTTCAGAACCATAAACTTCCAGTCCTGTCAGACCGAAGATATAGTCGCCCGGAACCAGATAGGTACCGACCGATACAGAAGAAATTTCTTTCGGCTCCTGCAAGTCGATGGTCGCATCGAAATCCTGACCGTAAATACCGATGTAACGTCCCGAACGGTAGTTGTCATCTCCCTGCATACCGTCTACCAGCAAGTTGGCACCCTTGTAAGTGAATTTTTCATCCGGCTCACATTTCAGGGTAATCGGGTGCATGGTAGCCAGGTTGTATGTCAGTGTTTCGGCAGTCACATCACTCTCACGTCCGTTGCGGATAGCCTTTGCCTTGATGGTCGTGGTCTTGTCTAACGTAAATGGCTGCGTATACTGCTGCGAGGCTGCCGACGGTTCCGAACCATCCAGTGTATAGTAAACCGGTGCGTTGTCGAAAGTCTTCAGTTGGATAACTGCCGTTCCATCTGTTCCCTTCGGTTCCACGTCAATCGTTACATCCTCAATATCCTTTTTATAATTACATCCATACAGCTGATACAGATCCAGTTGGTGGCGGAGACGTTTTAGGAATCCGTTCAAATCCTTCTTGGCCGGATTGCTCCACTGCAACTCACTCAGTGCGGCGATACGTGGCATCATCTGCCATTCCATCTTCACGCTGTCCTTCGTCCATTCCGTCCAGATACAAGCCTGTACGCCGATAATGTTTTTCTTCTCTTCCGGAGTCAGTTTGTCAGACTGCGGTTCAAAGTTGTATACCCGTTCCACGCTGCTGATACCCTTCAGTCGGTTGTAGCCCGGATTGCTGAAATACAGGTGACTGATGGGGCAGACAATGGTAGGATGTCCCAGCTGTGCAGCCTTGATGGAAGCCTTTACGCCCGTCCATGCCATGACGGTAGTCGTTGCAGGATTTGGGTTGCCTTCCAGGATTTCGTCCCAAGCCAGCATCTTCTTGCCTCGTTTGGCGATTTCCTTTTCCACTTCGTTCATGAAGTACACCTGAAGCTGGTTTTCCTTGCTGTGCTCCTTCGTGTCACGCAGTCCTAGTTCCTTGATCTTAGCCTGACACTTCGGACACTTCTTCCATTCTGCTTTCGGACATTCATCGCCTCCGATATGGATATAAGGAGCATCCGGGAAGATATCCATCAGTTCGTTTACCACATCCTTGGCAAACTGCAATGTCTTGGGATTGCCGCCACACAGCACTTCCTTGAACACACCGAATTTGGTAGCCGTTTCATACGGACCACCCGTACATCCCAGTTCCGGATACGAAGCCAGCGCAGCCAGCATGTGTCCCGGCATGTCTATTTCGGGGATTACGGTGATGAAGCGTTCGGCTGCATAAGCCACGATTTCCTTGGCATCCTCCTGCGTGTAGTAACCGCTTACCGGAGTGCCGTCGAACTTGCCCGATCCCGGTGCCGTAAGCGTTTCCTTGCGGTACGAACCTATTTCCGTTAGCTTGGGATATTTTTTGATTTCGATACGCCAGCCCTGATCCTCGGTCAGATGCCAGTGGAAATAGTTGATGTTGTGCAGTGCCATGACATCAATCAGTTTCTTCAGGTATTCCTTCGGAAAGAAATGACGGCCTACATCAATCATGAACCCACGGTAATTATACTGCGGGAAGTCTTTCACCTCTCCGGCAGGCAGCGAAGCCAGTGCTTTGCCCTCTGTAATGGGCAGTGCCTTGTGGATGGTCTGACAGCCGTAGAATACTCCGGCCTCGGTAGCTCCCGTTACCGTAACGGCATCGGCAGTGATGCTCAGGTCGTATCCCTCTTTGTGTGTCATAGACGGATCGACTTTCAGGATGATACAGTTCTTGCTTGCCTGACCGCCTGTTTTGACTTCCGTCCCTGTTACCTCTTTAATATAATCGGCTAAAAGACGGGCGGTACTTGCCAATTTTTCATTACTTTCCTCATAGACGATGGTTGTGGAGGGCTTGATAACGAAAGGTGCCGATGATGGATTTTCCGTTACTTCTTGGGGTAGTGGAATGACATTCAGGTTACCCGTTTGGGTTTCTTGTGGCGCGCACGCCATCAGACATCCTGCCGTTAGCAGGCAAATGGCCCATACTTTTAATGGAGTTTTTTTCATAGCAATACTTCTTTGTTTGTCTTTTTTGATGTTTTATTGTACAAATGTAATATTTTTTTTTCATTTAAAAAATAATTCCTATATTTGTCTAAAAATTTTAAATCTAGCTTAGATAAGTCTAATACTTATAAATATGACCTTAATAATTATAATATTTTTATGAATCTATTCTTTTTTAGTAAAAACTTCATCAAGCAGGTTTCGCTTGTTGGAGTTGCTGCCTGGATAGGCTATCCACAGATTGTGAATGCTGAAGGAATGGTGGTAGAGAGTGGCACAATGGGAGCGATCCAACAGAGTGTGGAAGCGAAAGGTGTCGTATATGATGCAACAGGTTTTCCCGTTATCGGTGCGTCAGTGGTAGAGAAAGGAAATTCCACGAACGGTGTCATTACTGATCTTGACGGTAACTTTACATTACAAGTGGCAAAGAATGCTGTTATCGTAATTTCTTACATGGGTTATCAGACACAGGAGGTTCAAGTTACTCCCGGTAAAATCTTGAACATCACGTTAAAGGAAGACAATCAGGTTTTGGATGAAGTTGTCGTAGTAGGTTACGGTGTGCAGAAGAAAGTCAATCTGACAGGTTCTGTGGCTACGGTAGAGGGTGAAACGCTGGAACAGCGTCCTCTGGCAAATGCTACCCAGAGCTTGCAGGGTATGGTGCCGGGCTTGTACATCGACAATACCAATGCCGGCCGTCCGGGTGCAACCTCTTCGTTACAGTTGCGTGGTCAGGGAAACCTGTCGGGTAATGCAGCTCCTTATGTGCTGGTCGATGGGGTGGAAATGGATCTTGCCGATGTCAATCCGAATGATATCGAGAATATCTCGGTACTGAAGGATGCAGCAGCATCTTCTATCTATGGTGCGCGTGCGGCTTACGGTGTGATTCTGGTTACTACCAAGAAAGGTAAGGAAGGCAAGGCACGCGTCAGCTATCAGGCTACGTTGGGCTGGACTTCTCCGATGTCGTTGCCGGATATGGCCAATGCGTACGAGTTTGCCACTTATTTCAATCAGGCTTGCGAAAATGCCGGCATGGTGAAACAGTACAGCGACGAGAAACTGGCACAGTTGCAGCAATACATCAACGATCCTACTGGACTCGATCCGTGGGCAGAACTGACTCCCGGACAGTCGATGGTGGCAGCTTTCGAAAACAGTGCCAAAGGTCTGGGTAATACCGATTATTTCGATCTTCATTATAAAGATGTTGCTTTCAAGCAGAACCACAACGTCAGTGTGAGCGGTGGTGGCGAAAAGGCACAGTACTACATTTCGGGTGGTATGTACAAGGAAGACGGTCTGTTGCGCTATGCCGACATCGGTTACAAGCGTTTCAATTTCAGCAGCAACGTTACTTCGAAGGTAACCGACTGGCTGAAGCTGAAAGTGAATACCAAATACATGAACTCGGATAATGAAACTCCGTTTGGTACAGGTGCGTTGAGCGAAGGATTCTATCACTCACTGGCTCGTTTCCGTCCGACGGTAAGCGTTGTCGATCCGAACGGTTACTTTACCGAACTGTCTATGATTCCTTACTTGCAGAGCGGTACAAAGACCAATACGGAAAACAATAACCTGACCATGACCGGTGGTCTGGAACTGGAACCGCTGAAGGATTGGCATATCTTCTTCGACTATACTTATCGTTATAATACACGCGATTACTGGGCACTGAAGGTGCTTCCGCAGATTCCGAATGCTTCGGGCGATTCGTACGATATCGGTACGCGTGCAGAGATTGCCGACGGTGCAAGCAACTCGTATACCCGTTACGACATGAGCAACCAGTATCAGTCTGTCAACCTGTATACCAACTATTCGTTCTCTCTTGCCGACAAGCATAACTTTACCGTGATGCTGGGTTATCAGGAAGAATATTACAAATATAAGTATCTGTACGATTCAGTAACAGATATCCTTTCTACCAGCAACCCGAGCCTTGAAATGGCAAGCGGCGACCGTACTGTGAAAGATACACGTTACGCGTGGGCTACCCGCGGTTATTTCGGACGTATCAATTACGACTTTATGGGACGTTATCTGGTGGAAGTAAACGGACGTTACGATGGTTCTTCCCGCTTTGCCAAAGGAAACCGCTGGGGTTTCTTCCCGTCAGTATCTTTGGGATGGAACATCATGCGTGAATCGTTCATGGAAAAGACACAGGATGTACTGTCCAACCTGAAGTTGCGTGTATCTTGGGGTCTGCTGGGTAACCAGACAGGTGCTGCTTACTATACATTCGCTTCTACTATGGACCCGACTTCTCTCGGTAACTGGTATTTCCAGAACGGAAGAGAGGGTTATCTGAGCCCGGGTTCGGTAGTCGACTCCAATACTACTTGGGAAAAGGTGGAGCATAAGAATATCGGTATCGACTTCGGTTTCTTCGGTAATGCCCTGACCGGATCGTTCGATGTGTTCCAGCGCGATACACGTGATATGTTAGGTCCTTCGGTTGCATTGGCTGATTTCTTTGGTGCCGTAGCTCCCGAAACCAACAACGCCGAGATGCGTAACCGTGGTTGGGAACTTACCTTGCAGTGGAGAGGAAAGATCGGTAAGGATATCGATTACTCTATCGGCGGTTCGCTGTCCGACGCTACTTCCGAAGTTACCGCTTACGAAGGTGACGGATCCGATCCGGCAAACAACTGGTACAAAGGAAAGAAAGTGGGTGAAATCTGGGGATACCGTGCTTCTGGTCTGATTCAGACACAGGAAGAAGCCGATGCGTACAACTCTACTTACGATTTGTCTTACCTGAGCGGACAGAAATGGATGCCGGGTGACGTGAAGTATGTCGACCTGAACGGAGATAACAAGATCAACAACGGTACCAATACCGTAGGCGATATGGGTGATATGACTGTCATCGGTAATACGACTCCGCGTTACCAGTACACCATCAACGGATCAATCTCGTGGAAAGGTCTTTCACTGAGCCTGATGTTCCAGGGTGTAGGCAAGCGCGACTGGTGTCCTGCCATGAACACTTCTTACTTCTGGGGTTCGGGTGCATACGCACAGGTGACTGTCTTCAAGGAACACCTCGACTACTGGACACCGGAAAATCCGGATGCTTACTATCCAAATCCGTACACTGCCGGTAATCAGGCTGTCGGCAAGTTCCGTGCGAAGACTTCTCAGAAATCCGACCGTTACATGCAGAGTGCCGCTTATTGCCGTCTGAAGAACATGACCATCAGCTACGACCTGCCGAAGGCATGGATTGAAAAGATTCACCTCACCAAGGCTCAGGTATTCTTCTCAGGCGAAAACTTGCTGACCTTTACCAAGCTGAGCAGCATCTTTGATCCGGAAGGTCTGTTTACTCAGAACAGTTACGGTAATGCGCTTGAGCAGGCTGGTAAGAACTATCCGATGACGAGAGTATTCTCTGTCGGCGTTATTTTAAATATGTAAAAACGGGAAAACAATTATGAAAAATATACATTTACTGATTGCTTCAGTGTTATGCCTGGGAACAACTTCCTGCTTCGACATGAATCAGGAACCTCAGGGGGAGATGTCTACGGTAGGTGCTTTCACTACAACCAGTGAAATCAACATGTACCTGAATATGTTCTATCAGGGCAGCGTGCCTGTGATGGGTGGAGGTACGGTCAACAATACTGCCATCAAGACGCAGTCCAGCAGTAGTACCAACGGTATCGCTTTCGGCGATGCCAACAGTGATAACTTGTATCCGAATGCAATCGATACGCGTCTGGCCGGCGAGACTTCGCTGGGTAACGCTGCCGAGTTGAGTGATTACAAGGCGATACGTAACGTGAACTTCTTGCTTCAGAATATCCAGAACTGCGAAGAGAAGGGAACCGACTACAAGCAGTGTCTGGGCGAGGCGTATTACTTCCGTGCGGCTTACTACTATCACCTGCTCGTGAATTACGGAGGTGTGACATGGGTAGAAGACCAGTTGGACCCGGATGCCGAACTGATGAAGCGTCCGCGTAATACACGTACGGAAATTGTGGATTATATCTTGAAGGATCTGCAGGATGCCATCACGAACTTGAGTGAACAGAATACCAATGCTACCCGTCGTGTACACCGCGATGTAGCCCGTGCCCTGAAGAGTGAAGTGGCTCTGTTTGCCGCTACGTGGGAGAAATATCACCGTGCAGAGAACGACCCGTTCTACGACAAGACACTGACCAATCCTGATGAGAAAATCAAGGACTGGCTGAATCAGGCGGTAACAGCTGCCAAAGAGGTGATCGACCGTAATGTATGGAGTATCCATAAAACGGGTAATCCGCTGACCGACTATCGTGACATGTTTATCGATACCGACCTGAGCGACAATCAGGAGGTACTGTGGTGGAAGGAATACAATGCTTCTGCCGGCATCGGTCACAACGTCACATACTATGCTTGTGAGGGAGGTGGACAGATTGGTGTTTCAGCTTCGCTGGTGGACGATTATCTGACGATTGACGGCAAGCCGTTTACCGGCGATGCCAAGCTGGAAGCTAAACGTACGTACGGAGCCGAGCTGAGCCCCGAACTGCGTGACCCGCGTCTGTCGCAGACAGTCTTCATGCCGGGACAGCAGATTCAGAGTGACGGAACAATTTATACATGGCCGCCGCTGGATGCAACCAACTACCACCAGAATACGACCGGTTATTCTGTCTTGAAATACGAAGAGTTCAACACTACGAATACGGCTGCTTATACCACTGCCAACCGTAGTCAGGCTCCGGCTATTCAGGTACGTTACGCCGATATCCTGCTGAACTATGCAGAAGCATTGGCCGAACTCGACGGTGCAGGCAATGCCAGTGAAATTAAGAAAGCCTTGCAGCCGTTGCGCGACCGCGTGAACATGCCGGGTGTGGATTTCGACCGCGAGTATAATACCGATGCCGATTATCCGTTCCATAACCTCGATAAGTATATTCAGGCTGTACGCCGTGAACGTCGTGTGGAGAAAGCCCTCGAGAACTGCCGTCTGACAGATATCTTGCGCTGGGCTGCTGCCGATGAACTGATTGTCGGAAAGACTCCGACGGGTGCCTTGTATACAGGCAGTACGCTGGGCGAACATTTCAATGGTATCATGACCGTAGGTTCGAATATCTGGTTGAAGGACGGTTATATCGTAGCGTTCAACAATACCAACTATCCGAACGGCTGGCAGTTTAATGTGAACCGCGATTACCTGTTGCCTATCCGTCAGGAAATGGTGGGTAACTTGACCGGCGGCTTGTGGGAACAGAATCCGGGCTGGTAAGGTTCATCGTTCCAGTGTCTAAAAAACATCGGCAGAAACTTTCTGAAACAAGCCGATAAAAAATAAAACGTGCCCTTAAATTGGCAGGAATATCATAGAAAAGTCCGGGGAAATTTTTTCCATACTTCCTCGGACTTTTTTGCTTGATGGCTTTGGGTATCCTCCCGAAGCTGGTATCTTTGTAATAAGTAGTATAATTTTTCACTTACCTCATTTCATTTTATGAAAACATCTTCATTTCTTTACCCGTTGACGGGTATGGCAGCTCTGGCTTCACTGGCTTCGTGCGGCAGTGAGAAACAGGCTCCCAAACAGTACAATATCGTGTACATCATGACCGACGACCATACGGCACAGATGATGAGCTGCTATGGAAGTCGCTTTGTGGAAACTCCTAATCTGGACCGTATCGCCAACGATGGTGTAATCTTTACCAACAGTTTTGTGGCTAACTCGCTGAGCGGACCGAGCCGTGCGTGTATGCTTACCGGCAAGCACAGCCATGCCAACGGATTTACCGACAATACTACGTGTGTGTTCGACGGTTCTCAGCAGACCATGCCGAAGCTGTTGCAGCAGGCAGGTTATCAGACGGCTATCATCGGAAAATGGCACCTCGTGAGCCTGCCTACCGGATTCGACCATTGGGAAATCCTGCCCGAACAGGGTGATTATTATAATCCGGACTTCATCACGATGGACAACGATACCATCCGCAAGGAGGGGTATGTCACCAACCTGATTACGGATATGAGTATCGACTGGATGGAGAACCAGCGCGACAAGAACAAGCCGTTCTGTCTGTTTATCCATCACAAGGCTATCCACCGCAACTGGCTGCCTGCACTGGAGGATTTGCCGCTGTACGAGGACAAGACCTTCCCGTTGCCCGACAATTTCTACGATGACTACGAAGGTCGTCCCGCTGCCGCTGCTCAGGAAATGAGTATCTGGAAGAACATGGACCTGATTTACGACAACAAGATGGACCGTGCCGACAAGACTTCTCCGCTGAAGGAAAGATACGAAAGCTACATCGGTCGCCTGAGTCCGGAAGACCGTAAGGTGTACGATGACTTCTACCAGCCGATTATCGACGACTTCTACAAGAAGAATCCGCAGGGTAAGGAACTGGCCGAATGGAAGTACCAGCGCTACATGCGCGACTATGCCAAGGTAGTGAAGTCGCTCGACGAAAATGTGGGTCGTGTACTCGACTACCTGAAGGAAAAGGGCATGCTCGACAATACGCTGGTAGTCTATACCTCCGATCAGGGATTCTACATGGGCGAACATGGCTGGTTCGACAAGCGTTTCATGTACGAGGAATCCATGCATACCCCGCTGATCATGCACCTGCCGAAAGACTTCAAGGCGAAGGGTGAAATTCCTCAGATGGTACAGAACATCGACTATGCCCCGACCTTCCTCGAACTTGCCGGAGCACCTATCCCCGAAGATATTCAGGGTGTATCGCTGGTTCCGCTGCTGAAAGGTGAGAAGCCTGCCGACTGGCGTAAGTCGCTGTATTATCACTTCTATGAATTCCCGGCAGAACACATGGTAAAACGTCACTACGGCGTACGTACCGACCGCTACAAACTCATTCATTTCTACAACGACATCGACGAATGGGAATTGTACGATTTGAAGGAAGACCCGACCGAAATGCACAATATCTACGGTCAGCCGGGTTATGAGAAGATTACAGAAGACCTGAAGGCTGAACTGGTGAAACTCCAGACTCAGTATAAGGATCCTATCGAACAGAAGCTGAAGCAGGCAAAAGAAGCGGCTGCTCCGGCTGAGAAATAAGATGGGGAAATATAAGCTATGAAAAAGCCCGTCGGTGATGAAGTGAATGGCACTGAATGACCGACGGGCTTTTATTGTATATTATGTATTCAATAGTTTTAAATTCTTTCTAATTTATTTCAACTTTGTTTTTCCTTTTTTCTCTTATTTTATTCGTTTGAGAACATCATTGATTTATTGCATATAAGGATAAAAATTACTTTCGTATGAAATCATTTTATATTTAAAATTATTGGATTCAATCAAGTTGTTCTATTGGAACATATATCATGTAAGCTATTACTTACATATTATGTGATTTTCCCTCTTTATTGATCAAATACCACGCCAGCGAAGGAGTTGCCAGCGTGTATAGGGTGAAAAGACTGATTGTCAGACTTCCGCTTCTCCACTCCCCTAAAACATCAAACTGAAAAATGAGGAATAAGATGACAGCATGCAGGCATAATATCGTCCAACCGATGATTTTGTTGTTTTTCATAAATTGAATAATTAAATTGATTTGCTTATTATCTTGTTCTGTACATTCTATAACCTATATACCCTTGTATTAATGCGATAGACACAATTAATATTGCTTGAGCTAACACTCACCGACCAATACAAATAAAAGAAACTTTTTCATAAATGCTTTATTTGAATGTGAATATAGGAGAGTAATTGATTTTGTAATCAACTTCGTATCAACGAATACAAATATAGGAAATTTTTCATTCACTTGAAATTAATCCTTATAGTTAAGAAAAACAAGATAAGTTCCTCCGGCAAGCCCTTGTCGGTCTAATAAATCTACCTTTCCGTCTGTATTCGTTAGGAAGGTAATGCCAGAAGATAGCCTGCGATGCAAGAGTGGCGATAGATTAGTACAATCAACAGGGCAGGCACATACCGGTGTCGTATCATATCCGGTCGGCTTCCACATACCCGTGCATTACGGCATAGATGGCAAGCCCCGAAACCGACTTGATGCCGAGCTTCTCGGTAATGTTCTTGCGGTGCGAGATGACCGTCGTCAGACTGATGTTCAGCTTGTCGGCTATTTCCTTGTTGATAAGCCCCTTGGTAATGAGTACCAGTACCTCTATCTCACGGGGTGACAGATCGTGGCTCTGCTGCATTTCTTGCGGAGATACCGGATGATGTGTCGCTTCGTGTCCTTGTTTTCGCATCTGCATGATGGAAGCCACCAGTTTGTCTTGTGGCAGACAGACATTCAGGGTAGGGACACCGTTCAGCAGAGGCTGTTCGCCCGCTGCCAGCACGATGGTCTTCGGACGGCGTTCCAGAAAAAACGACGTATGTTCGAAGTACGTCTGTGCCGAAACAAAATAATGACTGTACATGTCCGGCGTATCGTCTATCAGTCTGGCGAACGACGAAAATCTGCGGATGGTCGCTACGGGGATAAGTTCTTCCAGAATTGTCTGCAAGCCCAGTGCTGTCAGCGTATTCTGTTCTACGATTGCTATTTCAGGAGTATGTTGCATCTTGGTTATAGGTTATGTTTTTCACACAGGTTCATTGATTCCTGTTGGAGGAATGCTATATCAAAGAAACGATTGAAAAAGGCTTTTAGTTTTTCCAAAACCGTTTTTATTTCTCATTTTTACTCTTTTTCGTTCGGAAATGGATCTGTCTTCGTCTGTTGTACCTGCTTGTTTATCTATCGATTTATAATGTGTTCAGTTCAATTGCGACCGCAGTGCGGACGCAATTGAATAAAGTTTATGATTATTATCCGGTAAAAAGTTTTAAGTTACTGATAGTTCGCTGATAGATAATTGATTATTTGCAAATTTAGGTGCTACTGCTTATTTACAGAAACCATACTGCAGCTATTCATTTTATCGGGTACTGATAACAGTTTATAAGGATGCTGTGAGATTAATTCCTCTGCAAGTACGCCGCTACGGCATCGGCACACCGTTCGCCGTCGATACCTGCCGACACGATACCGCCTGCATAGCCCGCACCCTCTCCGCAGGGGAACAGCCCCTCTACGGTGACGTGCTGCAAGGTTTCATTGTCGCGCACGATGCGGATAGGAGCCGAGGTACGTGTTTCCACGGCAATCATCACCGCCTCGTTGGTCAGGAAGCCGTGCGAGCTCTTGCCGAACAACTGGAAGCCGCGGCTCAGACGACTGCTGATGAATTTCGGCATCCAGAAATGAAGCGGCGAAGAAACCAGTCCCGGGCTGTACGATGTGTCGGGCAGGTCGTAGCTCACCTTCCGGTTGATGAAGTCCGCCATACGCTGCGCAGGAGCCGTCTGTCGCATGTTACCCTGCTGCCAGCAGAGTTGTTCCAGCTTCTCCTGAAAGTGCATTACAGCCAGCGTATGCACGCTTCCCTCGGGCAGTTTTCCCGAACGGGCAATCAGTTCCTCGGTCTGTGCCTCTGCCGAACCCTGAATGGTTTCGCACGCCTGAAGCTGCAAGTCGGGCAGGAGCAGGTCTTCGGGACGCAGTTCCACCACCATGCCGGAGTTACTCCACTTTGTGCCACGGTTGCTGGGGCTCATGCCGTTCACCACTATCTGATGAGGTCCGCTGGCTGCCGGAACTACAAATCCTCCCGGACACATGCAGAAGCTGTACACCCCGCGACCGTCTACCTGCTGCACGAAGCTGTATTCCGCTGCCGGCAGATACTTTCCGCGTCCGTTCTTGTTGTGATACTGAATCTGGTCGATCAGCATCGACGGATGTTCCAGACGTACCCCCACGGCGATACCCTTGGGTTCGATGGTCACCCCGTTGGCATACAGCCAGCGGTATACGTCGCGTGCCGAATGTCCCGTAGCCAGAATCACCGGACCGTGGAAGGTCTTTCCCGTATTTGTTTCAATGCCCGCCACCTTGTTGTCCTTGATGAGCAGGGCATCCATGCGTGTCTGGAAGTGCACCTCTCCACCGCAGGCGATGATGGTATTTCGCATGTTCTCGATCACCCTCGGCAACTTGTCGGTTCCGATGTGCGGATGAGCGTCTATCAGGATGGAAGTGCTTGCCCCGTGCTGGCAGAACACGTTCAGAATCTTGTCCACGCTGCCACGCTTCTTGCTGCGCGTGTACAGCTTGCCGTCGGAGTAAGCTCCCGCACCTCCCTCGCCGAAGCTGTAGTTCGATTCCGGGTCCACCTTGTGCTCACGGCTGATGCGGGCAAGATCCGTCTTGCGGTCGCGCACGTTCTTTCCGCGCTCCACCACTACCGGACGCAGTCCCAGCTCTATCAGGCGCAGGGCAGCAAACAGACCGCCCGGTCCGGCACCCACCACAATCACCTGAGGCTTACCCTCCACGTTGCGGTATTCCGTCCGTACGAACTCCTCCTCGGTAGGCGTTTCGTTGATGAACACCTGTACCTTCAGGTTTACGAAGATGGTCCGCTGGCGGGCATCGATGCTTCGTTTCAGCACCCGTACGGCGTGGATGGTACGAATGTCGAGCCCCTTCTCGCGGCTCACGTATTGTTTGATATGCTGTTCGCTGGCTGCCTGCTCGGGCAGAACTCTTAACTGGTATTCTTGTATCATAAATGGTTGTTTTTGTTTACTATGAATCAGAGTCAGGTTTAAATGATAATAAGCTGTCTGTATTGAAGCGGTCGAAGAACGGAAATAATGGCATCAAGATTATAAAACCGGGTGTTGTACATTTTCCCGTCGGAGGCAGTTGTTTCCATTTTGGAAATAACTGAATTTTCATTCAGCTCACCGTCTTCGAATATATTTTTCAGATGCTTGCTGATGGCTGGCACTCCTATGTCGAACAGCTCGGCTATTGCTTTTTGCGTAGCCCAGATTGTTTCGTCTTTATAGAGCACTTGTATACCGTTCTCTTTTCCTTCAAGTTGGAAAATGAGAAATTCTGCCGTACTGTTTCGTATGTTGAATTTCTTTGCCATAAATTATCTTGTTAGCACTCTTTTACCCGAACAGCTGCCGGAAAGCCTCTTCCACCTTGCGTACGGGCACCAGCTCGATCTTGATCTTCTTGCGGTCCAGTCCCTGCAGGTTATGCTTGGGTACGAGCATCCGTGTGAAGCCCAGCTTCTCCGCTTCGCTGATGCGCTGTTCGATGCGGTTTACGGGACGGATTTCTCCGCTCAGTCCCACTTCGCCCGCCATGCACACGCCCGCTTCAATCTCCGTGTCCATGTTGCTCGACAGGATGGCACTGATTACCGCCAGGTCGATGGCCGGATCGTTCACCTTCAGTCCTCCTGCGATGTTCAGGAAGACATCCTTCTGTGCCAATTTAAAGCCCACACGCTTCTCCAGCACCGCCAGCAGCATGTTCATGCGGCGCAGGTCGAATCCCGTGGCCGAACGCTGGGGCATACCGTAGGCCGCCGTGCTCACCAGTGCCTGCACCTCGATGAGAAACGGACGGATACCCTCTACCGCACAGGCGATGGCAATGCCGCTCATGCCCTCATGGTCTTGTGTCAGCAGCAGTTCCGAAGGATTGCTCACCTGCCGCAGCCCGTCCTGACGCATCTCGTAGATACCCAGTTCCGCCGTACTTCCGAAGCGGTTCTTGATGCTTCGCAGGATGCGGTACATGTAGTGCTGGTCGCCCTCGAACTGAAGCACCGTATCGACGATATGCTCCAGTACCTTCGGTCCGGCGATGCTGCCTTCCTTGTTGATGTGCCCGATGAGGATGACCGGTGTACCCGTTTCCTTGGCAAATTTCAGGATGGCTGCCGAACACTCGCGCACCTGCACGATGCTGCCCGGCGACGAGTCGATATTCTCCGTCGAGATGGTCTGTATGGAGTCGATGACCACCAGGTCGGGAGCCGTATTCTTGATGTTCGTGAAAATCTGCTCCAGCGACGTTTCGCACGCAATGAGCAGGTTGCTTGCCTCGGGATGGGGGATGCGGTCGGCACGCAGCTTCAACTGCCGTGCGCTTTCTTCGCCCGAAATGTACAGCACCTTCTTGTCCGTGAGCCGGAGTACCGTCTGAAGCACCAGCGTCGACTTTCCGATGCCCGGTTCCCCGCCTATCAGCGTGAGCGAGCCCTCTACCAGTCCGCCGCCCAGTACGCGGTTCAGTTCGTCGTCGCCCATGTCGATGCGCTGCTCCTCTCCCGAGGTGATTTCGTGCAGCCGCTGCGGTTTCGAGCGTACCGATTCGATGCCGTGCGCCACATGCTTGGCTACGGGCACTTCCTTGCGCACCACCTCTTCCACAAACGTGTTCCACTGCCCGCACGACGGACACTTGCCTGCCCATTTGGGCGATTCCTGTCCGCAGTTGGTGCAAACATATACGGTTTTTTCTTTCGCCATGATTCGTTGGTTGGGTTAAGTTCTTATCTTTGCAAAGATAAGAAAAAACGGGCGGTTTTCCTCGTGTTCGGACGGCTTTCTTTCGGGCTCCGGACGGCTCGTGGCGGAAATCGGAAGCGCGTTTTCCGGAAGACTACGGGGCGATTTTCCGGTTTTTGTACAAAAACTAAAATCTTTTGTACAAATTCTGCCGGAATCCTCGTGCGGAAGTCTGTCGATGCCACGGGCTTAAAAAAAGTTAATGCCTTTCTTTTCTCAATGCCCTCCTCCGAAGTTTCGGACGAAACTTCCTTTGATTATATCTTTGTTTATTATATATAATAGGAAAGGGTGGTACCACTGGTGGTATCATTGGTGGGCCGCTTGTAGTGGTAATTGCTTGTGTAGCAGTATAATAAGTGGTATCATTGGTGGTACCATCGGTGGTCCGCTTGCTATTTTGCCTCCTTTTTCCCGGTCTGCTGCCGGTGTGAACTTGCTTAAATCGCAACTACGTGCAGGGGTGTTTCATTTCTGTTAATTTTTTATGCTTCTGATAAAATGACAAGTCTTTCGTCGGTTCTCTGTGGAAAGTGTAAAGAGAAAAACTGCTTTCTGCGTGATAGTGTCGGTATAAAAACGGCTGGTCGGGTGGAAATGCATATTCTTTGTATTTTTAATAATAATTTTATTAACATAATCGAGTTAATGTGCTAATAATTTTGGCTTTTTCCTCCGAATTTTTAAAGTTTTTTACTATATTTGTCTTTGATTTATTAATAACACAAAAACAATTGAAGAAAACGTATGAAAAGTCAATTGAAGCATTTTCTATTGTTTGCGGTGCTTGTCATAGTAAGTACAGTCACTGCGGTAGCTCAGGCTACACTGAAAGGCAAGATTGTAGATGCGGAAAACAACGAGCCTCTTATCGGGGCGACGGTAGTGGTAAAAGGCTCTACAGAAGGAACAGTAACTGACATGGATGGCAGTTTTACTCTGAATGTAAAAAATGGCAAAATTGTTTTGGCTATTAGTTACGTTGGTTATAATGAATTAATCAAGAACGTGAAAATTACAGGAAATAATGTAAATTTAGGTACAATTTCCTTGGCACCTGACGCTATAGGGTTGGGTGAGGTAAGTGTCATTGCTTCGATTATCAAGTCTGATCGTCAGACTCCAATCCCTATTTCTAATGTGAAATTGGCAACTATTGAAGAGAAGGTTGGTAACTTGGAATTTCCGGAGTTGTTGAAATCTACTCCATCTGTATATGTTACTCGTGATAGTGGAGGTTATGGTGATTCTCGAATCAATATGCGTGGTTTCGATTCTTCCAATCTGGGTATTCTGATAAATGGTGTACCTATTAACGGTATGGAAAACGGTAAGGTTTATTGGTCGAACTGGTCTGGCTTGTCTGATGTGAGCCAGTTTATTCAGGTGCAGCGTGGTTTGGGAGCTTCAGCATTAGGTTTGTCTTCTGTGGGAGGAACTATGAATATGGTGACAAAGAGTACCGAAGCACAAAAAGGAGGATCGGCTTATATCGGCATCGGAAATGACGGATTTCGTAAATATTCTGTTTCTGTTTCTACTGGTCTGATGGATAACGGCTGGGCTGTTACATTGATGGGTGCTCTGAATACGGGTGATGGATACGTGAAAGGAACCAATTATGAAGGCTGGACGTATTTCGGTAATATCTCTAAGATCATTAATGAACATCATAAATTGTCGTTGACGGCTTTTGGTGCTCCGCAATGGCATAATCAGCGTGCAACCAAGCATTATATCGAAGATTATAAGAACAGCCCGGATGGTGGACGTTTTAGTAACTCTTATGGTTATCTGAATGGTGAACTGACTGGTGGCGCTTACGGATATAACTATTATCACAAACCGCAGGTTTCATTGAATCATTATTGGACAATCAATGAGAACTCTTCTTTGACGACTTCTCTGTATGCTTCCATGGCAACCGGTGGTGGACGCCGCGTACGTGGAAATAATAGTAACTGGTTGGCCATCGACAATAATAGTGGACGCCCTTACGAAGATACAAAACTGACTGCAGGAGGATTACTTGATTACGATGCTGTGTTGGCTGCTAATGCTTCCAATCCCAACGGTTCACAAGCAATTTTTACCAATGCTGTGAATGATCATGACTGGTATGGCGTTTTGAGCTCATATAAAAACCGCATCACGGAGAAATTTACGTTTACAGGCGGATTCGACGGACGCTATTACAAAGGCTATCACAAAGAAGTCATTGACAATTTGTTGGGTGGTGCATATTATATGCCGGGTAGTAAGCATCTGGATTATGAATCTCCTAATGTGATCCTGAAAGAGGGTGATATTGTTCAGTACCATAGCGTAGGTGAAATTGTCTGGGCAGGCTTGTTTGCACAGGCAGAGTATAATACGGATAAATGGTCCTCGTTCCTGTCTGCTTCTATTACGAACGAATCTTATCGTTATCATGACAAAGGCGGCAATGTAGATGGAAAAAAGGTTTCCGATTTCTATCATTTCCAGCCGTGGAGTGTTAAGGCAGGATATAATTATAAGTTTAATCGAAACCATAACGTTTTTGTCAATGGAGGATACTTCACCCGTGCTCCATTCTTTAATTCTGTATTCCCGAACAATAACGTTTCTGCCAATGCAGATGCTCCTTACGAGAAAATTGTTACGTTCGAATTAGGATACGGGTTCAACAATGAATATTTCAATGTCGCACTGAACGGATATTATACCAGATGGATGGATAAATCGACTCGTAGAAGAGTTGGACAGGAATATGCCAATATTACAGGTCTGGATGCCATTCACATGGGAGTAGAACTGGAAGCAACTTACAAGCCTGTCAAGACATTCGAATTGAAAGGTATGTTCTCCTTAGGTGACTGGAAATGGGCGGATGATGTGCATTTTACTATTTACGATGAGTCAAGCAAGCCAATCGGTACATACGATGCTTATGTAAAGGATGTACATGTGGGCAACTCAGCACAGCTTACTGCTGCACTGTCTGCTTCGTGGGAGGTGTTTAAAGGATTGAAAATGAATGCTGACTATAATTTTGCAGGTAAGAACTATGCTGATTTCGATCCGTCAAATCGTACCAGTAAATCGGATGCCGGCATTGATTCTTGGAAAATGCCTAATTTTTATACCATTGACTTAGGACTTAGCTATCGCTTTGATTTGTGCAAGGGCTTGAAGGCTGTGATTTATAGCAATGTCTACAATTTGACAAATACTTGTTATGTAGCTGATGCTACAGATGGTGCAACTCATAACTGGGATTCAGCTTTGGTATTTTATGGCTTCGGCAGAACTTGGTCTACCGGATTTAAGGTAATGTTCTGATGGTTAACTTAAAACATGATTTAGGTATGAAATTGAAATATAATTTAATAGCATTGTCTTTCTTTGGTGGCTTACTGGTTGCATGTAATCCGATGGAAGATATTTACAATGAAATTGATTCGGAAGGTATTACCATCACGAAAACTGAAGAAGAATATGTCTTGGTAAAGGCTGATTATGAATCTATAGCCAAAGCGGCAGAAGCTGACGCACAGACTGATGAAGAAAAGTCATTGGCGAAGCGAGTAGCTTCAGATTTGGCTCTGAATTCTTTTGCTTCGGCAGATAAGTATGTTCCTGCTATATTGGCTAATCTGTATGGATCTTGGGGAAAAGGTTCTACTGTAGGGGTTACATATAATTATCAGGAAGATGTTTCAGAAACATTGAAAAAATATTCTGTTGTGTCTGCCTATACCTTAAATGGAGATGATTACAAAACTATATGGGAGAATAATTTTTTATCTCCTTCTCATGCTCCCAATGTAGAAATTCCTAAGATATTAGCTGCCCGTATGGAAGGTGCCAAGGAGGGTGATTTTTGTCTGGCGGATTATATGTATGACTTGAATGATCCGGTGGAAGGAATTGATTATTTAAATGAGAATTTCAATTCGTGCACTGCTAAGCAGCCTATTGAAATTGCAGAATGGACACAAGTCTGTATAAAAGGAACAGAAAAATGGTCGGCAAATGTATATAAGGGCGATGGATCGGCTGAACTGTCTGCTTACAAGGCTGCTGGAGAAGTGGAAAATTACTTGATAACGAAACCGGTAAAAATAGAATCGGCAGATGCTTTATTGACTTTTGATATAGTATTCGGTCATTATAACGGAGATGCTTTCAGCGTATTGATTTCTGATAAGTATAATGCGGGAGGAGCATTTGATGTATCTACATGGACTGATATTACTGATTATTTTGCTTATCCTACTCCAATGGAAAGCGGATATACTGATAAAACAAATGTTGGAACCTATTCACTGAAGTCCTATAATGGGAAAAATATTTATATTGCCTTCGGATATCGGGGAGCAAAGGATGGGGTTACGACGACCATTCAGTTGGATAATGTAAAAGTTACGACCTCACAACCTTCACAATCGAAGCCTTATAATACATTGTTCCAGTTCACAAGCGGTAAGTGGGGAGCTTATATCGGTAACGATGTTGTAGTGGTAACTCCTGCCGATTATGATGCAATGGGTGATCCGGGAAAGAATGATAATTTCTCTTCTTCTATCAAGGCAACCGACTATTTACCTGTATTTCTGGCTCAGAAATTACCTTATGCGAAGGAGGGAGATACACAAGTCGTGTTATATAAATATTATGATGGCAAAACAACTGTTGCTATGGCAGATGAATATCTGTTGGATACTACTTGGAAACTGAACAATAATATTGTCCGTCATGAAAAAGAAACGTTTTTGCATAATGGTGAAAAATGGTTGTTCGATCCTACTATCACTGTTTCGATGACTGTTGACGATTATCAGTATCTTGTAAAGTGGGTTGCAGAAAACAAACCCGCTTATTTGGATAAAGATTATCCAGATACAGGAGAGTGGTGGTTTGGCGCATCTTCTCATTATAAGAATTTTAATATACAGATGTATAAACGTACCGGAAATGATCCAGAAGGATTGGTGGACAAAGAAGATGAACAGAAAGCAGAAGCGTATCTGATGAAACAGATTCAGGTTGCGTGCGGATTGGTTCTTTCTCATAATTATCCGGATGCTCCTACGCAGATGAACGGAGTAGATTTGTATTATAAAATGCAAGCAGTGGTTTACGATGGAACCAGTTATTCGTATGAATTCCGTTATAAGAGTCTGGGTGGAGGACAGTTTGAGATAGCAGGAGATCCTGTAAAACTCTGATAGTGATAGATTTGTTTTTAATAATAGAGGGGGATTGGATGTGATTGTTCACGTTCAGTCCCTCTGTTATCTGTAGAAGTAATGTTTGATATGAAGAAATATTTGTTTACGTTTTTCTGGGTGTGTCTGGTTATTACTGGTTACGCTCAAGAGCAGAATGGTAATATTTACGGAGTTGCCTTTTATAACCTTGAAAATTTGTTCGATACAATACACGATGAGGGTAAGAAAGATTATGAGTATTTACCCGAAGGAAGAAACAAATGGGATAATACAAAATATCAGTCGAAACTGAAAAATATGTCGACAGTACTTGGTTTACTGGCTACTGACAAGACTTCTGAAGGGGCCGCTGTAATAGGTATGGCAGAAGTCGAAAACCGCCATGTATTGGAAGATTTGTTAAAGCAGCCTGCACTGGCCAATCGGGGGTATGAGATTATTCATTATGAAGGGCCTGATGAACGTGGGGTAGATTGTGCTTTCTTTTATAATCCAAAGCTGTACACGGTGACAGCTACTAAACTGGTTCCTTATGTATTGGCCCAGCCTACAGATCGTCCTACACGAGGTTTTCTAATAGCAGATGGTAGATTGGCTGGCGAACGTGTAGCTTTTATTGTAAACCATTGGCCGTCACGTGGAGCAGCATCCTCTGCTCGCGAACGTGCTGGCATGCAAGTACGTGCGCTGAAGGATTCACTGCAGCGTCTGGACTCGAAAATCAAAATTGTAATCATGGGCGATATGAACGATGATCCTATGGATAAGAGTATGGCAGAGGCCTTGGGGGCAAAACGTAACATGAAGAATGTAAAGAAAGGTGATTTGTATAATCCTTGGTGGAATACATTAGCTGAAGGTGAAGGAACATTAAAATATAGAGGCAAATGGAATTTGTTCGACCAGATTGTTTTTACAGGTAATTTTTTGAATAAGCGACATAAAAAGTTGAGTTATTTGAATCATGAAATCTTTAGACGCGATTTTCTTATACAAGCGGATGGTAAATATAAAGGTTATCCTTTAAGAACACAGGCAGGAGGCAGATGGATGAACGGATATAGCGATCATTTGCCGACGGTAGTGTTTTTTATTAAAAAAAGATGAGAATACTGATTGGGACTGATCGTAAAATTATGGATTTTTGTCAGGAAAGATTGTCTGATAGGACAAAGAAGGTCTATCATACGTCGTTTATGGATTGCCGGGTTATGAGATTTTGAGGAAGTGATATAAATCATAATTTGGTTGGTGATATTTCATATTGATTAATTTTAATCTGACCTGATAATTTATAACGTTATACTCTGCTTTTTAGAAATAGTGTTATTTATTTATATGGTTTGACACTGTTTTTTTCTTTATGGATGTCATACTATATAATATTATTTATTGATAAAATAAATGTCGTTAACATAACGACGTTAATGTGGTAATATTTTTTGAATTAAGAACCTGATTTTTAATTATTTTTATTATATTTGTTTCCCCTTTAGGGGTAAGTAAGCAGTTGATTGGTGTAAAAGGATATGCTGGATTAATTTTGTTTGCTGTATACTTTTTATTTTTAGATGTTAGAATAATAATTTGACTAGTGAAAATGCATATTAACTTTTAATGAAAAACAAAATGGCAAAATTAAAGTCTTTAAGTTTTTGGTATGGGCTGCTGCTCATGGTGCTAACTGTCTCGTTTACTGCCTGTGTGGACGATAATGACGATACAGAAGCTCCTTATCTGGAAGTTGATCCTACTACATTGACATTTGAGAATGGCGGTACTCAATCGTTTGATATTTCTACAAACCGTCCATGGAATGCTACTGTGGAAGATAACGCTAATTGGGTTACTCTTTCAAAGACTTCTGGTGAGGGATCTGCTACCGTTCAGGTAAGTGTACCTGAAGGAACAAACGGTGAGGCTAAGATCAATATCACTATCGGTAACCAGTCTGGTCCGTTGAAAACTGCTACCGTGACAGTGAAGAGTGGTGTGGTAGTTGAATCCAAAGTTCTTTATAGCGAAACAGTTGGTAATGCGGATGCTTCTGGTAAACCATCTGTTTCAGGTTATACGGGATGGAACAAGACGGGTGATAGTGCTGCAAATGTAACTTATGCCGGCAATAATACGACTGTACGTTCGTCTGGTCTTGCCAATACGGATGCTTACGAAGGAGCTTCTGGTCCTAATGCCGTATTTTTCGGTAGTGCCCCTGCTACTTTCGATATCCAGAAAATCGCTTTGGCTGAAGGACAGACTAACTTGAAGTTGACTTTCGGTGGAAGCCGCTCAAGCATGGGAGATGATGGTCAGTATGACAATACATTCGATACAAGCAAGTTCAAAGTTGAAGTGAGTGCCAATGGTACTGCATGGACTGAAATTGCTTACGAAAAGAACAACGGAGATACTGAAACTCCGTACTGGATTTTTGCTACTGCCAACTTTACACTGAAGAAGGCTGCTTCTGAACTGTATATCCGCTTTACAGCAAACGAATCTTCTGTATATCGTCTGGATGATATCACACTGGCTACAGGAAACGGTGGTCAGGAAGTCGACCTTGAAGGTGGTTCTGTGGTTGAACCGGGTGAGGCTACTGCCATTACAATTCCTGAATTGATAGCCTTGATGCCTGAACCGATGAGTACAGGTGCAGTGATTGATGCCAATGCAGACCGTTTCTTCGAAGCTGTAGTACAGGCTGACGTGGAAAGTGGAAACTATACAACCAACAACTTGCAGGTTGCAGTAGAGGGTGCTACAAGCGAAAAGAACGGTGTGACTCTTTACGGCAGTCAGGTTGATCCTAAGACTTTAGGGTTGAAGATGGGTGATAAAGTGAAAGTTACATTAATGAAAGGTGCTGCTAAGGTTCAGAATTATAGCGGACTGTATGAAGTTACCGGTTCTAAGGATGAAACTTGGTGTAAAGTAGAGAAGATTGGAACGGCAAACGTTACTCCGATTGTCATTACTGCCGATAAACTGGCTGCCTATCAGGCTATGACTGTTACTATTAAGAATGTTTCTTCAGACGGTTCAGGAACTTGGTGTACTGCCGACAAGTATGATACTCATACGTTTACTGCTGATGGAACCAACATAACAGTATATTGTCAGGCTGGCTCTGTATTTGCAGGTCAGACTTATACAAAAGCAACGGGCGATTTGACTGGTGTGGCTACTATGTACAGAAGTGCTGCACAGATTGCTCCACGTAACTTGAATGATGTAAAGGCGTTCTCTTCTTCAGAACCTGTCATTACAGGCGTTAATCCTGAAAAAGTTAGTTTTGCTGCAGAAGGCGGTACTAAAGATATTACTGTAACCGTAGCCAATGGCGAAGGTAAGACTTTGAGCACTTCTGGTTTGTCTGGTATCTTGTCGGCTACCGTAAGCGGAAATGTCGTAACAGTGAAAGCACAGGCTAATGCATCGGCTGAATCTGTATCTCAGACTTTGAAGATTACATTGGATGGAACTTCTTCTTCTGTAGAAGTACCGGTAACAGTCAGTGGCAAATCTTCTGGCGAACAGCAGACTATTACAGTTGACTTTACACCGGAATCTGCTTATCCAGCTGGTTTCCCTGCATCATCAACTGAAAAGAAAACAGCAAGAGAAACCTTCTCGTTCGGAGGAACAGAACTCACATTGATGGCTTCTAACGACGGTGGATATTATCGTGCAGCTTCGTCGGATGATTCGTTCTACTTGCTGATTGGTAAAACGAAGGCATATATAGAACTGCCTGCTGTAAGTGGTAAGAAGCTTGTAAAAGTGGTAGCTGTTAGTCGTGTCGGTTCTTCTGCAAGCGTAATTGTTGGAATTGCAGATGCAAACAACAATATAGTTGCTGGTGGTGAAGCTGTGAAATGGGATAATAAGACAGACTTTACTTATACCTATTCATTGACGGGTACTTCTGTAAATACTGCCTACAGAGTACTTGTAACAAATAAGTACAATGCTCAGTTTACCAAGCTGGAACTGGTTTACGAATAATCTGAATTTGAATATTCCAGAATAAAAACGAATCTGGTTGCATCAATTAACGATGCAACCGGATTCGTTTCCTCTCGTGAAGAGTCGATTTTTTATGTAACCCCCTAAATATTTTTGGAGTGAACAAAAACAAGCAAACAACTATGTTCCGTTATTTTTTAATAGCATTTCTCTCGCTTACATTGTGGGCGTGCGGAAGTGATGAGGGTGCAGAGATTGCTCCTTCCGGAACGGCTTATTGGAACAATTCTTCATCTGTAGCTGCTCAGAAAGGTAATGCTGCTATCCGGATGGAAGGTACAGCAGGAACTCAGTGGCAGGCTGAAATTACGGAAGGATCAGAATGGTGTTCTTTTTCTCTTTCATCAAAGATTGCTACCAAGGAAGGTACATTGGTGGAGGGTATGAATGTATTATATGTCTATTATTCGGACAATATCAATGATGCACAGCGTCAGGCTACTGTCACAGTCAGTTTTGCTGGAGGAAAGCAGACAGTTCTTACGCTTTCACAAAAAGGACAGGTAAATAGTCCTGAATTTTCTACATCGTGGGCAGAGATTCCCGCATATAAAGAAGGTACTAATTTCCAGTATGTAACCCATTATGTTAATTTGAACGGAAAAGAAGTTCGTAATTATTCTATGTGCTATGATAAATCACACAAAGGTGCACTTTGGGTTGCCTATCCGCTTCATAGCTGCTATATTGGTGGCTTAGATAGAACCGATGAGTGGATATACGATCCGGATATTGCAGAAGAATATCAGATATTTGTAGCTAGGGCATATAAGGAATATCCTGCTTACGATCGCGGACATCAGATTCCGTCGGCCGACCGGACAATGACTCGTGAGATGAATGCGCAGACCTTCTATTTTTCAAATCAGACTCCTCAGACAGGAAAGGGGTTAAATCAGTCTATCTGGATGAACCTGGAGGATAAATTACGTAAAAGCTATATGTGCTCTGATACACTTTACGTGGTGACTGGAGCTTATTATGGGAATGCTTCCAAACAGGCTACCGATAATAATGGAGTAAAGGTAGATGTGCCGACTCATTATTTCAAGGTTCTTTTACGAACCAAATCGGGAGTTTCTGGCAAATGGGTGAATCAGTGTGATGCTTCTCAGTTGCAGACTATCGGCTTTTGGCTGGAGAATAAAGCTTATTCAGAATCACAGCCGTCGAAAGCTATATGTAAAAAAGTTTCCGAAATAGAACAACTTACCGGATTTACTTTCTTCCCGGGTATACCGCAGGAAGTGAAAAACGATTTCAATGCCATTGAATGGAATCTTAACTAATTTCTATAAGTATGAAACGAATATTAATGCTTGGGGTATTGCTCGTTGCATTGTCTGTGTCGGGATACGCACAGAAAAAGCCCTACAAAGTAGTGTTTTACAATCTTGAGAACTTTTTCGATACACAAAATGATCCGGATGTTCTCGATGATGAGTTTACTCCTGACGGACCTAAGAAGTGGACTCAGGATAAGTATGATAAAAAGTTGCATAATATAGAAAAAGTCTTTTTTGACATAGCAGCTATCAACAAGGATTATCCGGCAGTTATAGGTGTATGTGAGGTGGAAAACCGTAATGTACTGGAGGATATTGTTGCTACTCAAAAGTTGGCACCAGCCAATTATCGGATTGTACATTATGATTCTCCCGAAGCACGTGGTGTAGATGCTGCCTTCATCTATCGTCCGGATGTGCTGAAGCTGGAAGGTTCGAAGGCTATTCGTACGGTAATTCCTTCATTGCCCGACTTCAAGACACGTGACATTGTAACGATGTGGGGAAAGATAGAAGGAGAAGATTTCCTGTTTATGGTGGCACACTGGCCTTCACGACTGGGAGGAAAAGAGGCTTCCGAATTCAAGCGTGTGGCAGTGGGACGGCAGATGCGCCAAATTGCAGATTCTGTCCGTGCCTTGCGTCCTGCTACGAAAGTGGTCATGATGGGTGACTTTAATGATGACCCAATAGACGAAAGCGTTTCCGGAGCCGAAGGTATGGGAGCTAAGATAAAGGTAAAGGAGGTTCAGCCTGCCGACTATTATGCACCGTATGCTGCCTTGCTGAAGGCTGGATATGGAACACTGGCATATGGCGATGCGTGGAATATTTTCGACAATATCGTAGTAAGTGGAAACTTGCTGGATAACGAGAAAGGAAAGTTGCAGATTCAGAAATCGGAAAAATCGAAATTTTACGGTAACATCTTCAGACGTCACTACATGGTACAGAAGGAAGGACAATATAAGGGATATCCGTTGCGTACTTTTGTAGGTAATAACTTTCAGGGAGGTTTCAGTGACCATTTTCCGGTGTATATTTATATAGGTAAGTAATCAAATAATTACAATTTTATGAAATTCAAGACATTATTGTTTTTACTGATGTCGCTGCTTGCCGTTACGGGATTTGCCCAGACGGGAGGAGGCATTAAGGGTACGGTCATATCGCGTACTACACGTGCAAAAATTGATAACGTAAAGATTACACTCGTTCCAGGCGACCGTACTGCGTCGACTGATGACAAAGGTGAATTCTTCTTCGAGAATGTGGCTCCCGGTGAGTATGAACTGCGTTTTGAAACTGCAGAGTTTGAAGATTTAACTTTACCGGTACGTGTCGGAAAGAACATGCGTGAAATGCGTGTTATCATGGTTCCTGCCAATCGTCAACCTGTGCTGGATGATGCGATATTTGCAGAGTTTGATACGGAAACTATGGAAGATGCACAGTCGTTGCCTACTTCGTTGTCGGCATCAAAGGATGTTTTCAATAATATCGCTTCTTATCAATTCAGTGAAATGCGTTTCAACGTACGTGGATATGACTCTCAGTTCTCGGATGTATACATGAACGGCATTCAGTTGAACGATGCAATGACCGGTTATACACCATGGTCGCTCTGGAGTGGATTGAATGATGCAACACGCAATCAGGAAGTAACTACCGGACTGGAAATGGGAGAGATGGGAATTGGTGGTATTGGTGGAGTAACTAATATCAACACTCGTCCTTCACAAATGCGTAAGGGGTTGAGAGCCAGCTTGGTTAGCACAAACTCAATGTACCGCTTCCGTGGTATGCTTACTTATTCTTCTGGTGTGCAGGATAATGGATGGTCGTATGCATTTTCCGTATCTACCCGTCAGGGAAACAATGCATATGTAAATGGTGTATATTACAATGCTTATGGTTATTTTGCTGCCGTAGAAAAGCAGTTTAATCCGCAGCATCGCTTGTCTCTGACAGTCTTGGGTGCTCCTACAGAACGTGGTGCACAGCAGGCTTCTACACAGGAGGCATACGACTTGGTGGGAAACAATTACTATAATCCAAACTGGGGCTGGCAGAACGGCAAACGCCGTAATGCACGTGTGCGTGATTACCACGAACCTCTGGCTATGCTTAACTATACATTCGACATTACAGACCGTACTCAGCTGAACGTGGCAACATCACTTCGCTTTGGTCAGAATGGTTATTCTGCATTGACATGGTATGGTGGACCGGATCCTCGTCCTGACTATTACCGCTATTTGCCAAGCTACTATCCTAATACTTCTACTGGAGCTTGGTTGCAGGAAGCATGGATGGCAAATACAGACAATATCCGTTACATTAACTGGGACAACTTGTACATGATAAACCGTAACCAGCCGGTCAATGAAGCATACGGAGACGGTCATCGTTCTATCAACATGATAGAGGAGCGTCATACAGACCAGCTCGACTGGAACTTCTATACTCAGTTCTCTCATCTTTTCAAGAACAGTTCGAAACTGAATGGAGGTATCAATGTACGCCGTAACCGTACAGAATATTACAGCGAGGTTAAAGACTTGCTGGGTGGTGATTACTGGGTTGATATCGACAAGTTTGCTGAACGCGATCTGGGTATCGATATCATTTCATACCAGAACAACATGGATTATTATGAGCAGTACGGAAGAGCTCCTATCGCACGTGTGGGCGATAAATATAGCTACGATTATTATGCAAATGTGTTCAATGGTCGTGGATGGCTGCAATATGATTTCTCTCTGAATAACCTGCAGATAGGACTGGGTGCCGAACTGGGATATGCTGCTCTATGGCGTCACGGTATCTGGCGTAAGGGATTGTTCTATGAGAATTCCAAGGGAGATTCTGATTTGCTGGATTACCTGACTTACAAGGTTAAGGCTAATTTCCGTTATGTACTTTCTTCTGCTCATAATTTTGAAGCTAACATTGTGTACATGCAAGACGCACCTTCGTTCCAGTCGGCTTTTGTTTCTCCTCGTACACGTAATGATGTTACCCCCGGAGTAAAAGCAGAGAAAATCTTTGGAGTGGATGCTTCTTATAATTTCCGCATGGGAGATTTCAAGGCACGTGTTTCTGGTTACTATACAACTTTTACAGACCAGACGAAGGTAATTTCTTACTATGATGACGTGGAAGCTACTTATTCCAATTTTGCTATGAGCGGCATCAACAAACAGCATTTCGGACTGGAAGTGGCTGCTTCTATACCATTGTATGAAGGTTTGTCACTGAAAGGAGCTTTGAGCTGGGGACAGTATATTTATTCGAATAATCCGAATTATGTACAGATTCAGGATAATAGTGCGGCAATCATCAACCAGGGAAAGGTTTACTGGAAAAACAAGCGAGTAGAAAGTACTCCGCAGACAGCTGCCAATATCGGTTTGTCTTATCGTAGTCGCAATAATATATTTGCGTCACTCGACCTGAATTATTATAACAACATGTATCTGTCGATGAGCCCGCTGTATCGTACTGATGCTGTACTGACTAAGCCGATGCTTGAAAATCCTGCAATGCTGGAAGATATTCGTGGTCAGGAGAAATTTGATGCGGCTTATGTACTGAATGCAAGTATTGGCAAGAACTGGTACATCAACCGTTCTTATACGTTGGGATTCAGTCTGAGTGTAGATAATTTGCTGAACAATCAGAATATTAAGACTGGTGGTTATGAACAGATTCGTCTGTTGAAGAACAAGGAGGCAAGTACGCTTACTTACCAGCCTTTCGATTCTAAATACTTCTATATGTTTGGTACCAATTATTACTTGAATTTATATTTCCGTTTCTAACCCTGAAAAAGAACTATTGTTATGATAAATAAATTGATAATAGGTAGTTTGATGGTGGCACTTTCCATGGGTGTTACTAGTTGCTACAGTGATTTTGACGAACCGGCTCCTGCTAAGGTTTGGACGGCTGCCGATTTTGAGTCGGAAGGCTGTCAGCTTATTTCTATCAAAGAATTGAAAGACATGTGTGCCAATGTGCCTTTGGCTGGTTACAAGGAAATAACCGAAGACTATGTGATTAAAGGAAAGGTGATTTCGAGTGATCAGGCGGGCAACGTGTATAAGTCTGTTTATATTTATGATGGTACGGCTGGTATCGAATTGAAACTAATGGTGAGCAACTATGTGTACTATCAGGTAGGACAGACATTGTATGTGAAGCTGAAAGGGCTTGCCATTGGTAACTATCGCTATATGTTAAGTGTAGGCGGTATTCCTACTGCAGAAGATATTTCCAAAAACTATGCCAACCGTAACCTTGATACTCAGATGGAGCGCAATGCACATATCTTTGCCGGTGAGCTGGGTAAACTGGAAGCATCGGATACGCTGGTGGTTACCCCGCAGAATTACAAGACTGTGCTGAGTGATGCTCACCTTGGACGCCTGATTCGCTTTGAGGGCTTGACTTACAAGGCTGGAACGTTTGATGGCGATACCTATCCACAATATCTGGAAACTGTATACCTGAACAATTCTACAGAAGCTACTTATACGAATAAATATTATGATAAAGAGGGATTGACTCCTACTTTTGCCTACAACTATAATAATCAGCGTTATTATGGTTCTTCACTCTTTACGTATAATGCTTCGGATGAGAAAGATAAGATAGGTAATCTGATTCTCCGTGTGAGCGGTTATGCTAATTTTGCTTTGAATCCATTGCCGGAAAATGGCGACAAGGGTTCTATTACCGCTATCTATACTAAGTATTCTTCTAAGTCGGGAGGGTATATCAAGTATCAGCTTTTGGTTAATAAGGGAAGCGATGTAGATTTTTAAAATTCAAACTTTTAAATAACCGGATAAGGATATTTAGAAGGAAGTGAATTTAATAATTAAGGAGTGTATTCCCTATAGTTACTCCGAAAAGTTACGGAATATAGTAACTGCAAAATAAAAGAGAGTCGTATCAAACTCAGTTTCGTGAGGAATGATACGACTCTTTCTATTTTTGTACGTTTAAAATCTTTACTTGCACGCTTCTGCTATGCGCTTTACGATGCCCGGCCCTTCGTAGATGAAAGCCGAATACACCTGCACCAGATGAGCACCGGCATTGAGCATGCTGTGAGCTTCCAGCGGGGTCATGACACCTCCGGCTCCGACGATGAGCATCTCCTTGGGAGCATGGGCGGCAAGGTGTTTCACTACCTCAATCGACTTGTGGATGACCGGCAGTCCGCTGATACCTCCGGCACCTACCTCGGTGATTTCCGACTGGCTGGAATGGATGAGCAGCGAACGGTCTTGTGTGGGACCCGTAGCAATGAAGCCGCCGACGTGGTACTGACGGGCAAATCCGATGATGTCGTCCAGCTTTTCGAGGGGTACATCTGCCGGAAGTTTCAGTAGTATGGGCTTGCGTACACGCTGCTTGTCGTCTGTCAGGGCGGTGAGCGCTGCACCCAGTATCTCGGGAGCTATGCTTCCCCAGTTGAGGGTATAGTAATCGGCATACGCGCTGAACGTATCATACAGGTCGCACAGCTCTGCCACAGCTAGTGCTTCGTCCGAAGGATGGTTGGTATTGATGTTCACTCCTAAGATGTATTTCCCATTCCGTTTCCGTTTCAGGTTCTGCAAGACGACTGCCTTTCCGGGATTGTTGAATCCGGTACGTGAAACCAAGGCATGATCCTGAGGCAGACGGAAGATGCGGGGGGAGGGGTTTCCGGCGACCTCCTCGGGAGTAACCGTTCCCACTTCGAGGAAGCCGAAGCCCAAATCACTCAGTTCGTCGAAACAGCTTGCTTCCTTGTCGAAACCCGCAGAGAGTCCCACACGGTTGCCGAACGTCAGGTTCTGCCACTGGAAAGGCGTTGCCTTCGGACGGTAAACCGACCGGATGAAGCTCTTTACCGGAGGAAGGTGACGATAGACATGCAACAGGGTGATAATTTCGTTGTGAATCTTTTCTGCGTCGATGCGGAATAACCAGGGACGAATGATTGATTTATACATAGTCGTGAAAAATTAAATTAGTTTTCGTACGGCAAATGTACGACTTCTGTACGAGATATTGTCATAAAAAAAAGTTATCCCCTATTACTCTGGCGGGTGCGGCGGAACGGACAAAAAAATCTCTCTATTGGTTACGGATTGAATGAAGGTAACCATAGAGAGATAAGGGATATAGGAAAGAGGTTGGTTATTTAAGATGTTCGCGAATCTTTGCCAAGTAAGCGCGCATTCTGGTAGCATCTTTCTTGTTGATGATATCCAGCAGCTCGTTCAGCTCGGTACGGATACCTTCTACGTGTGCCGGAGTACGCGGGTTGAACAGGATTTCCTGCAACAGGAAGTCGTCTTCGCTCATCACTCCCTTGGCGATAGCCATGTGGCGCTTGAAAGTAGTACCCGGCGCATCCTGATGCTTCATCACCGCAGCAAAGGCAAAGGTGGAAACAAACGGGATAGACAGGGAGTAAGCCATGGTTTCATCGTGCTCCTCGAATGTATATTCAAAAATGTTCAGTCCCAGTCGCTGATACAGATCCTTGAAGAAAATCTTGCCCAGATGGTCGCCTTCCTTGATGATGATGGCATTTTCCGTACTCAACTGGTCGAGGTTGGCAAAGGTAGGACCAAACATGGGGTGAGTAGATACATAGCGGAAACCACTTTGCTCGTAAAACTCCTTCAGTCCGGTCTTGACAGAAGCAATATCGCTGATGATACAGTCTTTTGGGATGAGAGGAAGTACCTGATTGAAGGCTTCGAGGGTATATTTTACAGTTGCTGCATTGATAACCAGTTCGGGCTTGAAGGCTTCTATTTCGCTGAGTTCGGTGAACCGGAGGCAGTTGTACATAAAGCGCAGACGTTTGGGATCGACATCGTATACCGCAACTTCGTGCTCGAAGCTCAATACGTCGGTAAAGAACGAGCCCATTTTTCCGGCTCCCATAATTAATATTCTCATAGTTTGTAGAATGAAAGATAGTGTATAAAGAAGAATCAGAAACTCATTACTGTCGTTGGAGAAAGTGTTGGGTTTCTGATTCTTCTCTGTTAGTTCTTAATTATTTGTTGATAATTTCCAGTTGCTGGCGTACGCTCTCTTCGTGGATAGCTTCGAACACTTGTTTGATGAAGTCGGCATCCATGCCGCAGAGAGAACCCTGTGCACCGCGCTTGTCGAGAATCTCGTTGTAACGTCCGGTCTGAAGAACCGTCATGTTATGTTCTTTCTTGAACGTACCGATCTCGCGGCAGATACGCATACGTTTGGCAAGAATTTCCATTAGCTCGTTGTCGCATGTATCGATCTGTTGACGAAGCTCGTGCAGGCTTTCAGTCGACTGGTGTTCCTTACGGATGACCAGCAGGTTGAGGATGTAATCGAGTACATCGGGAGTAACCTGCTGTGCTGCATCACTCCATGCACAGTCCGGATTGCAGTGAGATTCCACAATCAGTCCGTCCATGCCCAAGTCCATCGCCTGCTGGCAAAGCGGTGCAATCAGTTCACGCTTACCGCCGATATGGCTCGGGTCGCACAAGATAGGCAGGTTCGGAATACGACGGCGCAGTTCGATAGGAATATGCCACTGCGGCAGGTTACGGTAAATCTTCTTGTCGTACGAAGAGAATCCGCGGTGAATGGCTCCCAGACGTTTCAGTCCTGCATTGTTGATACGTTCCAGCGCACCGATCCACAATTCCAGGTCGGGGTTGACCGGGTTCTTTACGTATACCGGAACATCTACACCTTTCAATGCGTCGGCGATTTCCTGAACGGCAAACGGGTTGGCAGTGGTACGGGCACCTATCCACAGAATATCGATACCTGCTTTCAGACATTCGTATACATGCTTGGCTGTAGCCACTTCGGTAGCGACATACATACCCGTTTCCTGTTTCACGCGTTTCAGCCATGCCAGTCCGTCTACGCCGATACCTTCGAAACCTCCCGGTTTGGTACGTGGTTTCCATATTCCGGCACGGAAAATCTTGATACCCTTGTTGGCAAGTTGGGTAGCAGTTGTCATTACCTGTTCCTCTGTTTCAGCACTACAGGGACCTGCTATGATAAGAGGGCGTTCCTTTGAAACACCTTCCAGTTCGATAGGTTGTAAATTCAGTTCCATATAATATCTTTATTTTAGTTTATTATTCTTTAGAATATTGCTTTGATACGTTTTAGGGCTTCTGCCAGCTTCTCTTCCTTGGCGCAGAGCGAGATGCGGATGTACCGCTTTCCGTTGCTGCCGAAGATGAATCCCGGCGTGATGAATACCCGTGCCTCGTGCAGCACCTTTTCGGTGAGGTCTTCCACATCGGCATACGAGTCGGGGATTTTTCCCCACAAGAACATACCCACCTGATCGGGATCGAACGTACATCCCAAGGTCGTCATGATTTCTTCAGCCAGTTTACGGCGGCGGCTATATACATTGAAGTTTGCTTCTTCGTGCCACTCCGCACTGTTACGATAAGCCTGAGCGGCAGCCAGTTGCATGGGGCGGAACGTTCCTGAGTCGATATTGCTCTTTATCTTCAGAATCCACTGTACGAATGTAGCATTGGTGGCAAGCATGCCTACACGCCAGCCCGGCATGTTGTGGCTCTTGCTCATGGAATTGAACTCGATGCAGCATTCTTTGGCTCCCGGCACGTTGAGGATGCTGATGGGCTTGCGGTTCAGAATGAAGCTGTACGGGTTATCGTTTACGATGACAATGTTATGGCGGCGTGCAAAGTCGACCAGCTTTTCGTACAGTTCCATGGTAGCGTTGGCACCTGTCGGCATGTTGGGATAATTGGTCCACATGATTTTTACACGGCTCAGATCCATCTTTTCCAGTTCATCGAAATCGGGTTGCCAGTGATTGTCCTCACGCAGGTTGTAGTTGACAATCTCGCTTCCTAAAATCTTGTTCAGGGAAGTATACGTAGGGTAGCCCGGATTCGGTACCAGTACCTGATCGCCCGGATTGACCAGTGCCAGTGTGACGTGCAGGATACCTTCCTTCGAACCGATGAGCGGCTGTATTTCCGTAGCCGGATCGAGATCGACGTTGTACCAGCGCTTGTACCAGTCGGCCATAGCCTTGCGCAGTTCCGGAATACCTACCGTAGGCTGGTAACCGTGTGCATCCGGCTTTTTGGCATTTTCGCACAACACCTTGATGGTTTCTTCCGAAGGCGGCATATCGGGGCTTCCGATACCTAAACTGATGACATCTTTTCCTTCGGCGTTCATCTTGGCCACTTCCTTCAGCTTACGGCTGAAATAATATTCGCTTACGCTTGCCAGTCGGTCGGCAGGCTGTATGTTATAGTGTTGATTCTCCTTCTGCATATTCTCCTAATATTTTAAGTGCTTTGGTGAGCGGGGTTACCGCATCGATGGATTGTTTATATCTCAGGTAATCATTGAACATCACATCCACGTAGAACATGTATTCCCATTCGCGTCCGATGATGGGCAATGACTGGATTTTTGTCAGGTTGATGTTGTAAAATGAAAAGATGGAAAGAACTTTCGACAGACTTCCTTCACTGTGCGGAAGGGAGAAAACGATGTTTGCCTTGTTCACCTTGGAGCGGTCTTTCAGGTCGTCGGCAATCCACGGGTCGCATATCACCAGGAAGCGGGTAAAGTTATGCTTGTTGGTTTCGATGCCTTCCTGAAGAATCTTCATGTCGTACATGCCTGCCGCATATTTGGAACAGATGGCTGCATGTCCCTTCAGTTGCTTTTCGTGGATATCCTTGGCACTGCCGGCCGTATCGTCCGTTTCTACCACCTTCAGCTCCGGATGATGCTGGAGAAACTCGCGGCACTGAGCCAGTGCTACCGGATGCGAGTTGACCTCTTTCAGATCCTTCCAGTCCTCGTCGGGCAAGCACATGATGCTGTGGCTGATGCGGAGTTTATGTTCTCCGATGATGGTTGCCCCGCTTTCGCGCAGCAGTTCGTAGTTGTGAAGCAAGCTTCCGGCTATCGTATTTTCTATGGCAACGACTCCGATGACGTTGCTGTCCTTACGCATGTTTTCGAATACTTCTTCGAATGTGTTGCAACAGATCAGTTCTATTTCTTCATTCTTGAAGTACTTGTGGGCTGCAATGTCATGGTATGAACCCGGAACACCTTGTATCGCTATTCTTTTCATTTGCTCTTGTTTTAAAATAAAAAATCCCGCTCTGTAAAAAGCGGGATTTCGTTATATCGTTTTTATTGATTCATTGGTTTGTTACACATGCGAACTCCCGCTTCACTTCATTGCTAAAGTAAAAGTAAAAAAAGTAAAAGAAGAAGTATGTCGCAAATGTTTTCATTCGTTGTTCTGTTATTTTGTTATTATTACGGTTGCAAATGTAATACTTTTCTTGAAAAAACAAACATTCTATGAACTTTTTCTTTAAATATTTTCTTTCCACGACATATTCGATTACATTTGTGTTAGATCAATATATATTTAAAATACTATTACCATGAATTATAATTTTGACGAACCGATAGACCGGAGAGGTACGAATGCGGAAAAAATAGAAGGAATGAAGGATATCTGGGGACGAACCGATCTTATTCCCATGTGGGTGGCCGACATGGATTTTGCCACTCCTCCGTTTGTCCTCGATGCGGTGAAGAAACGTTGTGAACATCCGGTGTTGGGGTATACCTGCAAGCCGGACAGTTATTATCAGGCAATCATCAACTGGGTGGATGCGCGTTACGGCATGAAGGTGGAAAAGGAACAGATTACGTATGTGCCGGGCATTGTGCCGGGACTGGGGATGGCGATCAATGCCTTCACTCATCCGGGCGACAAGATCATGATTATGCCTCCGGTGTATCCGCCTTTCTCGTGGCTAGTAACCCGCAACGACCGCCGGCTGGTAGAGTGTCCGATGATTCTGGAGAACGGCAAGTACCGGATGGATCTGGATTTGTTCCGCAGGGAGATTAAGGGCATACGTGTGTTTATCTTGTGCAACCCTCATAATCCGGGTGGAGTGGTCTGGACGCACGAGGAACTGGAAGCCATTGCCAATATCTGTGCAGAGGATAATGTCATTGTCTTTTCAGATGAGATTCATGCCGACCTGACCTTACCTCCTCATCGTCATGTACCGTTTGCCATGATTTCTGAACGGGCAAAGAACAATTCCGTTACGTTTATGGCACCCAGCAAGGCTTTCAATATGCCGGGAGTGGCAGCTTCGCATGCTATTATTTATAATGAGGGACTCCGCAAGCGGTTTACTACCTATATGGAGAGCTGTGAATTTGGCGGGGGACATGTGTTTGCCTTTCCAGCTGTAGAGGCGGCTTATTCCAACGGGACGGAATGGCTGGAACAGTGTCTGGCTTATATACAGGGAAATATCGACTATCTGGATGAATACCTGAAGAAAAAGATGCCGAAGATCAAGGCTATCCGTCCGATGGCTTCCTATCTGGTATGGCTGGACTGCCGTGAGCTGGGAATGTCGCAGCAGGCACTGGAAGATTTCTTCGTGTCGGGAGCTCATCTTGCCCTGAACAACGGCGAAACGTTCGGCAAAGAAGGAATCGGCTTCATGCGCATGAATGTAGGTTGTACACGTGCTGTGCTGGAACAAGCATTGAAACAGCTGGAAGAAGCCTATCGCCGGTTATAAAAATAAAAGAGGATATATCGGGTGATATATCCTCTTCTGCAATGTCCTTTGTGAAGTAACGAATTATGCTTCAGCCGGAGCTTCTTCAGCAGCCGGTGCAGCTTCTTCAGCTTCTGCTTTTGCAGCAGCTTCAGCTTCAGCCTTAGCAGCAGCTTCAGCAGCTTTCTTTTCAGCTACTTTCTTAGCGATTTCTTCGTTTACTTTCTTTTCTGCTTCCAGACGTGCTTTTGCTGCAGCCTTCTTAGCTTCTTCTTCTTTAGTCTTCAAAGCAGCCAGACCGTTCTGCTTGTTTTCTTTCCAAGCGTTGAAGCGAGCTTCAGCAGTAGCTTCATCGAATGCACCTTTTGCAACGCCACCCAGCAAGTGTTTCTTCATGTAAACACCTTCGCTAGACAAGATGTTGCGAACTGTGTCTGTAGGCTGTGCACCTACCATTACCCAGTGTAATGCACGTTCAAAATTCAAATCTACTGTGGCAGGATTGGTATTCGGATTGTAAGTACCAATTTTTTCAGTAAATCTACCATCACGTGGTGCTCTTGCATCTGCAATAACAATTGAATAGAACGCATAGCTCTTGCGTCCGTTTCTCTGCAATCTGATTTTAGTTGCCATTTCTTAAACGTTAATTTTTTAATGTTAATGATTTGAATTATGCTAATATCCCGTATTAGCGGGTGCAAAGGTACGATTTTTATTTGTATTACAAAAGGTTAAGTCGTTATTATTTGTTATTTATTTCACGAAGCCATTTTTCCAGTTCGCCGGTCCACTGGCGTTTGTAGGTAAACGAGTCGCGGAATCCCCATCCGTGGCCACCGATAGGATAGGTGTGCAGACAGGCGGGAACTTTGTTCTTGACCAGTGCCAGATAGTAGTTTACGCTGTTGGCTACGGGTACGGTATCGTCGTCGCTGCTGTGCATGATAAAGGCAGGAGGGGTTTGCGGAGTGACCTGCAGTTCGTTGGAATATTTCTGTTCGAGTGCCTTCGAAGGATTTTTTCCCAATAAGTTATCATGAGAGCCCATGTGGGTATACGTCGGGTCCATGGTAACGACAGGGTAGAACAGTATCTGGAAGTCGGGACGCGTAGCTGCATCGGTAAAATGAGTGGCCACCGTGCTGGCAAGATGTCCTCCTGCCGAAGCTCCCATGATGCCTAATTGTCGGATATTCCATTCATCGGCATGCTGACGCATGATACGCAGGGCCTGTTGGGCATCGCTTAGAGGCACTTCATTGTTTCCATTGGGCATGCGATACGTCAGCACGGCATACGTGATACCCTGACTGTTGAACCAGTTGGCCATATCGTGTCCTTCGTGCTGCATGGCAAGGTGTGTATATCCTCCTCCCGGGCAAGCTACGATAGCCATTCCGTTGCCTTCTTTCGCCAGATAGACCGTCAGCGTAGGTTCTGCTACATAGAGCGGACCGTTTTCCACCTGCTGAGTCATGTGGTTACTGTTGGGAGCCCCGTTGGGCCATAATTTGATTTCTACTGGATTTTGAGCGGAGAGCATGGTCGAAAGAAAGACCAGACTCATGAGAAATAGTTTTTTCATACGTGTATTGATTTTGTTGTTCTGTTTTATTTTTTCTTTGTCATCCGTTTGTATTCATACTGTATCGTACGATGAAGGACATGTAGCGTTTGGTGGCCCATATCTTTGGGGCTGTTTATTCATACCGTATCGTACGATGAAGCTGGTGTGTTTCGTTAGGTTTTGGAATGTTTGATGAAAGTCGGTTGTTCAGTATGAAATGTTTTTCGATTGACGGGTTCAAAGATAACACAATTCTTTTAAGATAACAAAATACCCACAGACTTCCTTAGGTACAGGAGGGCTGTGGGTGAATGGAATCTGTCAGTTTAGATTCAGTATTTTCAGATTCAAGCTTTCTTGATATGCATGCTGGCTTTCACCAGATATACGATCAGCAAGATATATGCTACCAGCGAAACAACCTGACTCAGCGGATTTTCGAGCCATGCTTCGTTTACGAGATTGATACCGCCGAAACGCATAGCCGCGCTGACTACTCCCATCAGGGCACCACCGGCGATGAAACCGGAAGCAAGCAGGGTACCCTTTTCTCCGCGTGCCGTATTGACCGCTTCGTCTTTGCTGCGGGTAGTGACATACCAGTTGATGGCTCCACCTACGATGAGCGGCAGGTTCAGTTCCAGCGGAATAAACATACCCAATGCGAAGGCTAGTGCCGGAACCTTGAAATATGTCAGTATCAGTGCCAGTGCAGCTCCTATGCCATACAGCAGCCACGGAGCAGCCACACCGTTCATCAGCGGGTCGATAACGGCAGCCATGGCGTTTGCCTGAGGAGCAGCCAGAGCGCCCGATGAGAATCCGTAAGTCTTGTTCAGAATCATGATGACACCTCCTACGGTAGCGGCAGAAACCAGTGTTCCCAAGAATTTCCAAGTCTGCTGCTTGGCAGGCGTGCTACCCAGCCAGTAACCGATTTTCAAGTCGGTGATGAAACCTCCTGCCATAGACAGTGCGGTACAAACCACACCTCCCATGACGAGGGAAGCAACCATACCGGTAGCTCCTTTCAAGCCTACGGCAACCATTACAACAGAGGCTAAGATCAGTGTCATCAGCGTCATGCCCGATACCGGATTGGTTCCTACGATGGCGATGGCGTTGGCAGCTACGGTGGTAAACAGGAAAGAGATACCTGCTACCAGCACGATGGCTACGATGGTGTGCAGCAGATTACCCTGCATCACATCGAAATAGAAGAACAAGGCTACCAGTATGATGGTGATGATGGAACCGATTGCAATAATCTTCATGGACAAGTCTTTCTGCGTACGCACTACATTGGCTTCCGCTTTCTTGCCACCCATTTCCTTGGCTGCCAGACTGACGGCACTCTTGATGATGCTCCAAGAACGTACGATACCGATGATACCTGCCATGGCAATACCGCCGATACCGATACTTTTGGCGTACTGAGAGAAGATTGCTTCGGGCGACATGCTGCTCACGGTTTCGGTGATGGCAGGATTCCATGCATTCAGTACCTGATCTCCCCAAATGAGTGAGATGCCCGGCACGATAATCAGCCATACGGCAAGTGAGCCGGCGCAGATAATGGCAGCATATTTCAGACCTACGATGTAACCCAGTCCTAACACGGCAGCTCCGGTATTGATTTTAACGACGAGCTTGGCTTTTTCGGCAATCATTTCACCCCAGCCGCAGACGCGGGTGGTGAAGTTTTCGTTCCACCATCCGAAGGTAGCCACGATGAAGTCGTACAGACCTCCTATCAGTCCGGCAAAGAGCAACGGTTTCGCCTGACTACCTCCTTTTTCGCCCGAAACGAGCACCTGCGTGCTGGCAGTAGCTTCAGGGAACGGATATTCTCCGTGCTTCTCGCTGACAAAGTATTTGCGGAACGGGATGAGGAATAAGATACCCAAGATACCTCCCAGCAGTGAGCTGACGAACATCTGGAAGAAGTCGACCGTCATTTCGGGATATTTGTCCTGCAAAATATACAAGGCAGGCAGGGTAAAGATGGCTCCGGCTACGATCACACCCGAACACGCTCCAATAGACTGTATGATGACGTTCTCGCCCAAGGCACTTTTACGCTTGGCGGCACTCGATACTCCGACTGCAATGATGGCAATGGGGATGGCAGCTTCGAACACCTGACCGACTTTCAGTCCCAGATAGGCTGAGGCGGCAGAAAAAAGTATCGCCATGGCAATACCCCATAATACCGACCAGAGGTTCACCTCCGGATAATTCTTGTCGGGCGACATCAGTGGGTGATACTGTTCTCCCGGCTTCAGTGGACGGAATGCATTTTCGGGCAATCCCGTTGGTTTTTCGTTTGTTTCTTTCATGGTTTTTCAAGTATTTAGTTTCTTAAATATTTCTTCATGCCGTCGGTAAAGTAAATGTCCAACTTACCGTCCGGACGTTCGTAGATGAAGTAGGCATCGAGTTCCGGATGTGCGTTACAGATAGCTTTGGCAGAATCCAGTCCCAGTACCATAAACGAGGTAGCATACGCATCGGCAGTAGCGCAGTCCTTGGCTACGACGGTAGACGAGAGAATATTGTGCTGTACCGGATAACCTGTACGCGGGTCGATAGTATGCGCATATTTCTTGCCGTCCTTGTAGTAGAAGTTACGGTAATTGCCCGAAGTTGCAAGACCGACATTGGTGATTTCGAGAACCGTCTGCAATTCCTGATTTACGGAAAGTGAGTCATCTATCGGCTTGTTGATACCGATGCGCCAGCTTTCCATGTTCTGGTTTTCACCTTTCATGACCAGTTCGCCCCCGATGTTGATCATATAGTTCTTGACCCCCTTGCTGTCGAGCAGGCGTGCCACGCAGTCCACTCCGAATCCTTTGGCGATAGCACTGCAATCCAGCATTACGCGCGGATCCTTCTTTACGATTTTACCGTCTATCAAGTCTACCTTATGAAAGCCAACGAACTGGCGGATGCTGTCTATCGTATTTGGTTGTATGCCCGTGGCATTCTTGAAACCGAATCCCCATGCATTTACCAGCGGAGCCACAGTAATGTCGAAAGCACCGTGTGTGTCGGCAGATACGGTCTTGGCGAGGCGGAATACGTATGCGAACATACTGTCTGCCTGCATGTTGTCGTTATTATTGATGTGCGTGATAACCGACTGCTTGTTGAATGGAGAGAGCGAGTTGTCTACTTTCTGTAACTCAGCTTCAATGTCCTTTTTCAAATTATCCTTCGACTGGTAGGTGATTTTGTACATCGTACCGAATACCAGTCCCTCATCTGTCTGGTAAGGAGCTTGTTTCCGAAGAATCAATACCGTTCCGATTATGAGAAAAGCTAAGAACGGAAGTTGCCATTTTGCGCTTTTATTTGTCATAGATACAAGTCTTTATGATTTATTGATTTAGAAAAAGATGTTCGATAAGGATTTTCACGCCGATGCCAATCAGTACCAGACCGCCGAAAAGTTCCATACGCAGGTTGAAACGTTTCCCGAAGAAGATGCCAATCAAATTGCCGGCTAGAGAAAGGACAAACGATGCAAAACCGATAATAAGCAACGGACTGAACAACTGTTCTACATCTTTGAATCCTGTAAAGGCGAAGGAGATTCCTACGGCCAGCGCATCAATGCTGGTTGCCACCGCCATAGTGAGGATCACCTTCAGTTGGGTAGGGTCGAAGCTGCACTCTTCACTGTCCTTGAAATGTTCGCGTATCATGCGGATACCTAAGAAAGCCAGCAGTGCAAAGGCGATCCAGTGGTCGTATGCTTCGATGAGATGTCTGAAACGACTTGCCCCGAACCAGCCGATGAGCGGCATCAGTGCTTGGAAGAAGCCGAAGAAAAAAGCCATTTTCAGGAATGTCCGCCATTGGATGCGACGTAAGATGATACCGCTTGTAACCGAGACCGTAAAACAATCTATCGCCAGGCTGACGGCGAGCAGCCATATTTCCAGAGTAGTCATGTATACTTAAAAAGGTAGGTTATAAATTAAATTATACGTCAGGTTGAAGCTGCTTCCTGCATTTTTCCCGAATCCGGGTACATACCACGGCGTAGAGTTCTCGTGTTCGGTGACGCTCAAACGCTTTTTGTAGCGTACGGCCCATCCCATGTGGAAGCGCTTGTATATTCTTACCTTGATGCCTACCACACCTTCTACCCAGTGTGCACTGCTCTTTTCGCCCAAGTCGGCATAAGGTACGGTGATGTGTCCCCCGTAGTTCGGGTCGGTCATGTCGGGACCGCTGGCATCGTAGGTAAAACTGCTCATGCCGTATCGCAGGCCCACATACAGATATCCCGGCAGGTAAGGCTTCTGATAAAATACGTTGTAGTCCATACCTACGCGGAAGTAAGGCGCCGATGTCTTAAAGTGCATGTCGTTAGCATCGTTGGTGGCATCCGTTTTTCCGTAACCTACTTCGATGACGGGCAGGAAGCGGTTCTTGAGGTTCGTCTGCAAGATGATTTCGCTGCTCAGCGCATCCCCTCCCAGCAGGTATCCTGCTGCGCCGGCAACTTCAACTCCGATGGAAGTTCCCTGATAGAGCGGAGATGCTTCGTATTCCTTTTTCAGAGTTTCCTTGTCCTTTTTCTGCGCATGAGCCGGCAGCGGAAGCAGCAGGCTACTCGTCAGAAGCAATAACAGTGAAATATATTTTGAAGTTCTCTTTTTCATTATTATCTATATTCGGGTTGGTTATAGTCAGTGAGTCAAGGCGGTGGTGGGTACTTGTTACTCCGGTCACTTCGTAAAACATCATCGAGCTGCAGTCCAGATTGAAGAAATACGGAATGTTCCGGTGCGTGATACTGATGGTATCTCTTCCGGCAAACATCCTTTCCAGACTGTGGTAACTGAATACGAACTGGGTACTGGTGTTATAGCTCAGCGGAAGTTCAAAGCTCTTGGCACCCGCTTCACGGTTGACCAGCGTATCCGAGATCAGAGAATCGACGGTACGCGGTCGCAGGCTTCCGTCGGTAAGTGTATCGTATACCACGATATTGGCATGCGTTTGTCCTACAATGGTTATAGTATCCGACGTACTGAACGATCTTCCGTTTTGGTCGACCAGTGAAAAGTACGCATACGACATGGAGTTAGGCGGACAGTTTTCCACCTCACAGGCGGGGAAGAACACGCATAACAATAAAAGCAAGCCTAATATAACCGGTAGTTTTCTCATGGTTACAGTTCTTTTTCTATTTGATATTTGTTGCGTTCAGGAGCATTGCGGGCTATCAGTTCTCCGATAAATCCGGCAAGGAACAGCTGCGTACCGATAATCATCGTCGTCAGTGCCAGATAGAAATACGGGCTGTCTGTAATGAGCCGGTAGGGATTACCCGAATACAAGTCGTACAACTTGTTGACACCGATAATAGCTACTGCGATAAAACCTAGGATAAACATGATGGAACCCAGAAAACCGAAGATGTGCATCGGCTTGATACCGAAGGTAGACAGGAACCACAAGGTGAGCAAATCCAGATATCCGTTGACGAAGCGGTTCAGCCCGAATTTGGTCTTTCCATATTTACGTGCCTGATGATGAACGATCTTTTCACCGATTTTGTTGAAGCCGGCGTTTTTGGCCAGATAAGGAATGTAGCGGTGCATTTCGCCATACACTTCGATGTTCTTCACCACATCCTTGCGATACGCCTTCAATCCGCAGTTAAAGTCGTGCAGGTTGTGAATACCCGAAACGGCACGGGCCGTAGCATTGAACAGCTTGGTCGGAATGGTTTTCGACAGCGGATCGTAGCGTTTCTGCTTCCATCCGGAAACCAGATCGTAACCGTTGACGGTAATCATGCGGTAAAGCTCTGGAATTTCATCGGGGCTGTCCTGCAAATCGGCATCCATGGTGATGACTACATCGCCTTCGGCACGCTCGAAGCCACAGAACAGGGCAGGCGACTTGCCATAGTTGCGACGGAACTTTACCCCTTTCACTTCCTTGTTCTTCTGGCTTAGTGCCTCGATCACCTTCCACGAACCGTCGGTACTGCCGTCGTTCACGAAAATGATTTCGTAACTGAAGTGATTTGCATCCATTACTCTCTTTATCCAAGCATGCAGTTCGGGTAAAGACTCTTCCTCATTATATAAAGGTACGATTACTGATATATCCATAGGTCAGAACTGTTTTTTATGTTTCATTGCTACCAGACCAGTAGGTATGGCAAGCAGGATACCGTAAAATATGTTTTGAAAAATCAATTGAAAAGTGAGTTGCAGCGGGGTGAGCGATGAAATGGCATCGAACGCCTGAATCAACTGGTCGATGGAAGTTGCCATTTCACCTTGTGCAGCCGATTTGACGTTTTCCAACTGCTGCAAGTAGGCATTGGCCAGAAAGCCATGATCCAGAAAACGGAAATAAATGTAGTGTGCCACGGCTACCAGAAGCGTAGCAAATAAATACATGTATAGCGTGAATACGAACGCACGGAAGAACGATAGCTCACCGTTGCAGTACGTATTTCTGAACTTGCGTACATAGATGTAGCCCAGTATCGGAACGAAAAGCGTAAGCAGCACAAACAAGAGCTGAAGGAAGGGAATACTGAATCCTAAGGGTAGGAAAATGAATTTAATTATCCAGAATATTCCCATGAAAGTACCAAATCGCATGGCATGTTCTTGAAGTGTAATCGGTTTGTCTGTTGGCATTTCTGTTTTTCCTTTATTATTTATATTATTAAGACTACAAAAGTACGTTTTTTGGAGATATTCCGGGCTATAAAACCGATAAAAATAGCGTTTTCTTCAATTTTTGTGCATTTTTTTGAGACAAAGTATTGCAGGTTCAAAAAATATATCTACCTTTGCACCCGCAAATGAGAAACATCACACGATGAATCTCTGATGCAGACATAACATGGGTAAGTCCCATACGGCCAGCTCCCTTCGAATCCTCCAGGGCTTGATCGCAGCAAAGGTAGTTGGTTGTAGCGGCGCGATATGGTAAGCTTACCCACCTGCCTCTTTAGCTCAGTTGGCCAGAGCACGTGATTTGTAATC
>FR887807.1:16326-19590 GCA_000432735.1 Bacteroides sp. CAG:443 | reverse complement strand
TTCTTCTCTTAGCAGCGTATTCTGCAGCGTATTTGTCCATCTTGAAAGTCAAGAAACGGATAACACGTTCGTCACGACGGAAGTTTACTTCGAGCTTTTCGATTACCGACGGTTCTGCTTTAAATTCAATCAGCTGATAGAAACCAGTAGATTTCTTCTGAATTGGGTAAGCCAATTTCTTCAATCCCCAGTTTTCTTCATTAATGATCTCCGCACCTTCCCCTGTCAGGATAGCTTTGAACTTTTCTACCGCTTCCTTCATCTGAACATCAGATAAAACGGGAGTTAAAATGAAAACGGTTTCGTATTGATTCATACTATTCGTTGATTAAAATATTAATAATAAATTTTCAAATGCGGCGCAAAGTTACGACTTTTTCTCTAATATACAAACGATTGTGACCTTTTTATATGATAAAGAATGTTATTTTGAGGCATTTCCCTATAGAATATATGGTAAAAGTATCGTATATTTGCGTAGTTGTTTAAACAATAATTAGATGATAGAACAGTTTAATTTTGACATACAGCTTATTTTTGCTATACTTAACGGAAAAGTTTCAGCTGCAATCAATCGTAAATTAAGCCGTAACTTTCGGCAAAACGGTATGGACATTACTCCCGAACAGTGGACGGTATTATTATTTTTATGGGAAAAAGACGGCGTAACCCAGCAAGAGCTGTGTAATGCTACATTCAAAGACAAACCCAGTATGACCCGGCTAATTGATAACATGGAACGTCAGCACTTGGTTGTACGCATCTCCGACAAACGAGATCGGCGTACCAACCTGATACACCTGACAAAAACCGGAAAAGAACTGGAGGAAAAAGCACGCTTTATAGCCAACAAGACATTGAAAGAAGCTCTTCACGGACTCACACTGGAAGAATTGAGAGTAAGCCAGGAAGTTCTCCGTAAGATATTTACCAATACAAAAGACTAATAGTAAGGTTTTTTATTTTTTTTCATCAAATAATTTCCTCAATACAAGAATTATCCTTTAATTTGTAACCAAGAAAAAAAAATAAACCATAAAATAGAAGACACACATGAAAAGCTTTTTAAAGAACTTAGGATTGATTCTGGTTGTAATCGGAGCAGTAATCCTGATTGCCTGCTATTTCGGAGGCAATGTAAACGACAATGCAGTTTTAGCAACTTCTCTGGTTCTCATTATCGTGGGATTGATCTCTTACATCATGCTGAACAAACGTATCGTTGAGTAATATTGAGTCAATCCAGAAAAGAAATAAAAAAACCTGAATTCCAAGAATTCAGGTTTTTTTGTGTCTATGCTTTTCATCATTCCTGTTCAGGAGTAATCAGCTTATATCCTTTACCATGGATATTGATAATCTCGATCGAATCATCATCTTTCAGATGCTTACGCAATTTCGTAATGTATACGTCCATGCTTCGTGCATTGAAGTAATTATCGTCAATCCAGATAGTCTTCAAGGCAAAGTCACGCTGAAGGATTTCGTTGGCATGTGCACAAAGCAATCCCAGCAATTCAGACTCCTTGGTAGTCAGCTTGGTCTGTTTGTCACCGATTGACAGAATCTGCTTCTGCGTGTCGAATGTAAAGCGACCGATTTTATACAAGTTGCTTTCTTTGTTACGTTTGCCACGAACACGACGCAAGATAGCTTCAATACGGAAAGTCAGTTCCTCCATACTGAAAGGTTTGGTGATGTAATCGTCTGCACCAATCTTGAAACCTTCCAGAATATCTTCCTTCAATGTCTTGGCTGTAAGGAAAATAATAGGAATTTCAGCATTTGCCTGACGAATTTCCTGTGCCAGCGTAAATCCATCTTTCTTTGGCATCATTACGTCGAGCACACACAAATCATACTTATTCTTCAGAAAGGCCTTGAAACCGGCTTCCCCATCAGGGAAGAGCTCAGCCGAATATCCTTTCGCCTGCAAATATTCTCTTAAGAGCATGCCAAGATTCTCATCATCCTCGCACAACAAAATACGCAATTTTTCGTCCATATCAGTCTTCTTTAAATAAAGGTAATACAATAATAAATTTAGTTCCCACATTCAGTTCACTTTCGGCACGTATCGTTCCCTTGTGATCTGTTATGATCTTTTTCACATAGGCCAAGCCCAAACCAAAGCCTTTCACATCGTGCAAATTGCCTGTATGAACCCGGTAGAACTTTTCAAATATCTTTTTCAGGTTTTCCTTCTTGATACCGATACCATTGTCTTCTATCGATATATGAAGTTTTCCTGATTCATTCCAAGTACGAACCTTCAAATGGATATTAACATCTGGCTTCTTATACTTCAATGCATTATCCAGAAGATTAAAAATCACATTGGTGAAATGCATTTCATCTACGTAGACAAACGGGTCATCTGCATCAAGTGCTACATCCAGTGTTCCATTACAATTCTCAACTTTCAACCGGAAAGTATTGGTTACTCCGTAAATCAGTTCATTGGCATCCACCTCTTTCTTTTTCAACGTAGCTTTCTGACGCTCGAACATAGACATCTGAAGTACTTTCTCTACTTGAAAACGCAAACGCTTGGTTTCATCGTTTATTACTCCCGAAATGTGTTTAAACATTGCAGGCGACTTGCTGATTGCCGGATCGTTCAACATCTGCGCAGCCAAAGAGATGGTTGAGATAGGTGTCTTGAACTCATGTGTCATATTGTTGATGAAATCGTTCTTAATCTCTGTAAGCTTCTTCTGCCGGAAGATGATGTAGATGGTAAAGATAAACGTTACCAGCAATACCAGCGTAAAGATGATAGACGGAATCATGAACCGTACGGAACTGAAGATGTAATTATCCATTGTCGGAAAGAATACATTCACAAATCCCATCTTGGCCGGAGGATCTTTTTCAAAAAGCAACCGTGAGTAAACTTTTTCACTATCGTATTCATAATCCGAGCAACGATAAATTTCTTTTCCATCACGATCGGTTACCGTAAAATGATAAGGGATATCTACTCCGTTATTCTTCAACTCCGAGTTCAAAAAATAATCCAGCTGCTTAAAGTTCACCCGTTCTTTCAGCGGCTTGTCGCTTGCAGTATACAGGATGTTATAAATAACCTCATTCAGCAAGGCACGCTGATAAATATAACGTTCCTTTACAATTTCCTGTAGGGTCCGGGAAGTCTGAGGTATATTCTTCCCTGTAGAAATAATCTCTTTAGGAATACTTGAAGGACGGTTTATCACCGTTTTCCATTCAAAAGTAGAAATGGTACTTCCATCGGAAGAGCCA
>FR887807.1:1107-16293 GCA_000432735.1 Bacteroides sp. CAG:443 | reverse complement strand
CGGAAGAGCCAATCAGCACACTTCCACTAGACTGTGACTGATGCTGCATCTGAAACTGCTGGGAAAGCTGTGCTGCACGTTCGGTAGCCGCCACGTCTTTTTCCAGATACTTTTTAGTTTCCACTAACTCCAGGTTATGCACAGCCTGGGCAAGGCTTCGTCCGACGTTTTCTTCGAACTGTTCCTTACGCATCTTGACCATCTCTTCTATATAGCTTACCTGTAAATAAAGTAGACTCAGAAAAGAAAGCCCCATTACAATACCTAATATCCAAATAGTTGACTTTTTCATGGAGGCAAATTTAAACGGCTATTATTTACGAGATACTTTACTTAACATGTTTTAATCTGCGATTCTTTTATATTAACAAAATCCGAACTTTTACATGTTATTTTAAAAACTTCACATCCCGTTTTCCGCGGTCTTAATGCAAAAATAATAAAATTTTAAATTAATAACAAACAAAGTAAGCTAATTGTTTAAGCTTCGTTAAATAAAAAAGGCCGCATTTTTAAGAAATGCGACCTTTGTAATCTATAAAAACAGCAATTAGAAAGTTTATGCTTCTTCTTTTTCCTGTTCTTCGAATTCTTTCATCAACTTATTCTGAACATCCGTTGGAACAAGTTCGTAACTTGCGAACTTCATGATGAAAGAAGCACGACCACCTGTCAGTGAGCTCAAAGCAGTAGAGTAGTTCGACATCTCCTTCAATGGAACTTTAGCAGCCAGCTTTTCATATCCTTTTTCACTGCTCATACCCATAATCATACCTCTACGTCCCTGCATATCACTCATGACATCGCCCAGCTTATCACTCGGAACAAACACTTCCACGTCGTAAATCGGTTCCAGAATCTTCGGTCCTGCATTTTTGAACGCTTCGCTGAATGCATGACGTCCTGCCAGCATGAAAGAGATTTCATTGGAGTCTACCGGGTGCATCTTACCGTCGTATACAATGACACGTACATCACGAGCATACGAACCGGTCAAAGGTCCTTGTTCCATACGGCTCATAATACCTTTCAAAATGGCGGGCATGAAGCGAGTATCGATAGCACCACCTACCACACTGTTAACAAATACCAATTTACCGCCCCATTCCAAATCGATGGTTTCCGAACTTTTCACGTTTATCTTGTATTCCTGTCCATTGAACTTATAGACTTCAGGAGCTGGCATGCCTTCATAATAAGGTTCTACAATCAGATGAACCTCACCAAATTGTCCGGCACCACCCGACTGTTTCTTATGACGATAATCGGCACGGGCAGCCTTGGTAATCGTTTCACGATAAGGAATCTTCGGTTCGTAGAACTGTACCTGAAGCTTTTCGTTGTTCTCCAGACGCCATTTCAGCGTACGCAAGTGGAATTCTCCCTGACCATGTACCAAGATCTGTTTCAACTCCTTAGACTGTTCAACAACCCACGTAGGATCTTCCTCACGCATACGGTTCAATACAGCCATCATCTTTTCTGTATCAGCCTCATTGACCGGCTTGATAGCACGTGTATATTTCGGATTCGGATACTTGATAAAATTGAATCTGTTTTCACAATCCTTGCCGTTCAACGTATTACCGGTCTTCACGTCTTTCAGTTTCACCGTACAACCGATATCACCGGCACGAAGTTCATCTACCTTTTCACGGTTGGCTCCGGCACATACATACAGTTGGGCCATACGTTCTTTAGAACCACGGTCTGCATTACTCAAGTCATCACCTTCGTGTACCACACCGCTCATTACCTTAAAGTACTGAACATCTCCGATATGTGGCTCTACAGCTGTCTTAAAGAAATACAAAGAAGTAGGTCCGTTGGCATCAGGAGGAACAGGAACACCGCGGGTATTATGAACGACTGGCATTTCATCAACAAACGGAACCACGTTACCCAAGAATTCCATCAGTCGGCGGACACCCATATCCTTACCGGCACATACACAGAACACCGGGAACATACCACGTGCAGCCAATCCCTTACGGATACCTTCACGCATTTCGTCTTCCGTCAGTGATTCAGACTCAAAGAAGCGTTCCATCAAGGTTTCATCGTGTTCAGCCGCAGCCTCAACCAGCGCTTTATGCCACTCCTGAGCCTTTTCCATTTCTTCGGCAGGGATATCCTCTATGGTAGGTGCACCACCATCGGGACCCCATGAATATTTTTTCATTAAAAGTACATCGATCAATGAATTGAAGTCGGGTCCGGTAGCCAACGGATACTGAACCGGAACAACTTTAGAACCGTAATTTTCCTTCAACTGTTCCAATACATGGTCGAAATCACACTTTTCACTATCAAGCTGGTTAACCAAGAAGATAACCGGTTTACCTAACTTTTCTGTATAACGAAAATGATTCTGCGTACCTACTTCGGGACCATACTGACCATTCAACAACAAAATAGCCGTATCTGTAACGTTCAATGCCGTAATAGCAGCTCCCACAAAGTCATCACTTCCCGGACAGTCGATGATATTCAGTTTTTTACCATTCCACTCTACATGATAAACGGTAGAGAAGACCGAGTAACCATACTCCTGCTCTACCGGAAAATAGTCGCTGACTGTATTTTTGGCAGTAATTCTGCCGCGACGTTTTATAATACCACTCTCATAGAGCAGCGCTTCTGTGAGGGTGGTTTTACCTGATCCGTCATTGCCAAGCAGGGCAATGTTTTTGATTTCATTGGTCTGATATACTTTCATGGTATTTCAAGATTTAATTAGTAAACAAAAGGATATGCTTTTCATATCTCTTACATAGTGATGCGCAAATTAGAAATTAATGAGCAAAAATGCAACAAATTCATTCGTGTTACTAAACTATGTTTTTAGACAGAAATTAACGATCAAGACTGGATATTCCTCCTTTCTCTAACTGGGAAAAAGCAATAAAAAAGGCCATGTCACAGCCTCTTACTTTACCGTGACATGACCTTTCTTGTCAAGTATTATAGCGATATATACTATTACCAGATATTGACACGCTTTTCTGGTGCAATGTACATCGGGCTTTCCGGAGTAATATGGAAAGCATCGTACCAAGCCTGAATATGAGGCAGCGCACCGTTTACACGCCATTCACCCAATGAATGAGGATCTGATTTTGTACGAGAACGAATTTCTTCATCACGAATGTTGGCAGCCCATACTGTAGCATAAGCCAGGAAGAAACGCTGTTCCGGAGTAAATCCGTCTACGTTACCCAGAGGATGTTCTTTCGTAGCATTCTGGAATGCAAGGAATGCAACATTCAAACCTCCATGGTCGGCCAGATTTTCACCTAATGTCAATTCACCATTTGCTTTTAGTCCCGGCAATACTTCGATGTTGTTGAAGAAATCAACCATCACTTTTGCACGAGCATCGAAACGTTCAGCATCGCCTGCTGCCCACCAGTCGGTCAAGTTACCGTTCTTATCGTACTGACGACCCTGGTCATCGAATCCGTGAGTCATTTCATGACCGATAACTACACCAATAGCACCATAGTTGAATGCGTCATCAGCGTTCATATCGAAGAACGGATATTGCAGAATACCGGCAGGGAAACAGATTTCGTTAGTAGAAGGATTATAATAAGCATTTACAGTCTGCGGAGTCATCAACCATTCATCTTTGTCGACCGGTTTACCCAGACGGCTGTACATATCATCCAATCCCCATTTGTTGGCACGGCAAGCATTGGCCCAATAAGAATCCTTCTTGATTTCCAGATTAGAATAATCCTTCCATTTGTCAGGATATCCCACTTTTACATGGAAAGCAGCCAATTTTTCCTGAGCCACCATTTTGGTGCTGTCGCTCATCCATTCCTGTGCCTGGATACGTTCGCCAAGAGCTTCCTGCAAGTTCTTTACCAGCTTCACCATACGTTCCTTAGCTGCTGCCGGGAAATATTTCTCTACATACATCTGTCCGACAGCCTCACCCAACATACTTTCTACGGCACCAACGGCACGCTTCCAGCGAGGAGAATTCTGCTGACGTCCGGACAATACCTTTCCGTAGAAATCGAAACGGGCAGCTACAAAATCATCGCTCAGGTATGAAGCTGCTGCATCCAGCAAGTTATACTGCAAATAAGAAACATGTTTAGATACAGGAAGTGTATTGATCAGTTTTTCTACTTCTTTCAAAGGTTCGATCTGCATTACGTTCAGGTCTGTAACTTCCTTAACGCCCAAACCTTTCAAATAAGTATCCCAGTCGATGCCAGCGAATGTCTTCTTCAAATCAGCATAAGACATCTTATGATAGTTGGCTTCCGGATCACGCTGCTGAACAGCACTGAAAGCTTCCTTGGCAATAGAAGTTTCAATTTCCATTACATCTGCCATCTTCTGCTGAGCCTCAGCTTCAGAGAAACCAGCCAATGTAAAGAGTTTGGCGATATACTTCTTATAGTTCTCACGTACATTGACCGTGGCACTATCATTGTCAAGATAATATTCCTTTTCGCCCAGGTTAAATCCACCCTGACTGATCTGGAACATATTTACATCACTGTTTTTCGGATCGGCATATACAAAGCTTGAGAAGTAAGTACCGATACCGTTATTCAGCAATTCCACCATCATAGGAATGATTTCGCTTTTATCTTTCAAAGCAGCAATCTTATCCAATTCCGGTTTGATAGGATTCATACCCTCTTTATTGAGAGTTACGCTATCCATTGCCATATTATACAAGTCGCCAATCTTCTGAGCCAGCGTACCCTGCTGATTCTGTTTTGAAGCCAGCCCTTCGATAAGCTCCTGCAATTGCTTGCGGTTGTTTTCAATCAGCACTTCAAACGTTCCATAACGAGAATACTCAGCAGTCAGCGGATGATTCTTCATCCAGCCTCCACATGCATAATGATAGAAATCCTGACTTGCAGAAACTGTTGTGTCAAGATTTGCCAAGTCGATGCCAGAAGTACTCTTTGCTTCCTTCTGACCGGCACAGCCAGTCATAGCAGCGGCAACAAGTACTGCCATAGCAGCAAAATGTTTTGTTTTCATAAGCGTTTATAATTATAGAGTTTTTAATTTTTAAGTTCTTCCAATTCCAAAGAAACATTCTCCCACTCTTCCTCAGCATCCGAAATCTGTTTTTTCAACTGCTGATGCTGTTCGTACAATTTCATGTCAGAAGCTCCCTCAGGCGTAGCCATCTGAGCTTCCAGTGCAGCAACCTCCTTTTCTAGGCGTTCAATCAGCGCTTCACAGTCGGCAACCTGCTTCTCCAGTTTACGGATTTTCTTGTTTTGCTCTTTCTGCGCCTCATACGAAAGTTTATTCTCGCTGGCAGGTACCGGATCGTCCTTCTTGACAGACTGAGCAGTTGTTGGCGACTGAGAGAGTTGCAGCTCATTGAGACTTTCCATTTTCTTTTTCTGCAAGAAATCGTAAATGCCGCCGATGTGTTCTTTCACAACTCCCCCACCGAACTCATAAACCTTTGTAACCAGTCCGTCCAGAAACTCACGGTCGTGAGAAACAACAATAACCGTTCCGTCAAACTCGCGGATGGCATCTTTCAATACATCCTTGGAACGCATATCCAGGTGGTTGGTAGGCTCATCCAGTATCAGTAGATTCACCGGTTCCAGCAACAGCTTAATCATTGCCAGTCGGCTCCGTTCTCCCCCCGAAAGCACTTTCACCTTCTTATCGGAAGCCTCTCCGCCAAACATGAAAGCTCCTAATATATCACGTATTTTTAAACGTATATCTCCTTTGGCAACCGAGTCGATCGTATCAAATACCGTCAGATTCTCATCGAGCAACTGTGCCTGATTCTGTGCAAAATAACCAATCTGCACATTATGTCCTATCACCAGTTTTCCTTCGTACGGAATCTCACCCATGATACACTTTACCAAGGTAGATTTACCCTCACCGTTCTTTCCTACAAAGGCAACCTTCTCGCCCCGATTGATGGTCAAGGTCACATCATGAAAGACGACATGATCGCCATACGCTTTCTTTACCCCTTCGCAGATAACAGGATAATTGCCCGAACGTATGGCTGGAGGAAATTTCAACCGCAGAGCAGAGTTGTCTTCTTCATCAATTTCAATCGGAACGATCTTCTCCAACTGCTTGATACGGCTCTGTACCTGTACAGCCTTTGTCGCCTTGTAACGGAAACGTTCAATAAAATCTTCTGTATCCTTTATTTCTTTCTGCTGATTCTCATAAGCGCGCAACTGCTGTTCGCGACGTTCCTTGCGGAGTACGACAAACTCGTCGTAAGGCACCTTATAATCATAAATTCGTCCGCAAGAAATCTCAATGGTCCGGTTGGTTACATTATTAATAAACGCACGGTCGTGACTTACCAGTACCACAGCTCCCGGACTCATTTTCAAAAAATTCTCCAGCCACTGAATACTTTCTATATCCAGATGGTTGGTCGGCTCGTCCAGCAGCAAGACGTCAGGACGGCGCAACAGCAACTTTGCCAGTTCGATACGCATACGCCAGCCTCCACTGAACTCGCTGGTCGGACGGTCAAAATCGGAACGACTGAATCCTAGTCCGACAAGCGTACGTTCTATTTCCGCCCGATAATTGGTCCCTCCCATCATCAGGAAACGCTCGTTATCGTGCGTAAAACGTTCAATCAGTTCATGATAGCTTTCCGAATCGTAATCCGTACGGTCGGCCAGCTCCTGATTCATCTTTGCCAGTCTGTCCTGCAACTCAAATATATGTTCGAATGCCATTTCCGCCTCCGCCATGACAGTACGCGTATCACTGAGAATCATAACCTGCGGCAGATAACCGATGGTCACCCCTCTCTGTACAGCTACGCTTCCTTCTGTAGGTTTCTGCAAGCCAGCCAGAATCTTCAACATGGTCGACTTACCTGCACCGTTCTTACCAACCAGTGCAATACGGTCTTTCTTATTAATGACAAACGAAACATCCTCGAACAAAGGAGTAACTCCAAACTCAACTTTCAGTCCTTCAATAGAAATCATATATTCGCTCCAACTTTACAAAGTGCAGGCAAAGGTAGTATTTATTTCTCGTTAATTTATACATTTTGTGTATAAATCAGCATCATAATACTTTTGCTCAGAGAGTAAACAAAAAAATCCGCCGATGAACATAAACTGTCATCAGCGGATTTTTATCTATCAGGACAAATCAATGTCCCTGAAATTATTCTTCTGTATAGCGTTCAATAGTCTGCTCACGGTCCGGACCAACAGAAACAATCTTGATAGGAGTACCAAGCTGTTCTTCGAGGAATGAAATGTAGGCGTTGAATTCTTCAGGGAATTCATCTTCGCTTGTCATCTTAGTCATATCTGTCTTCCAACCCGGCATTTCTACATAAACAGGTTCTACACCTTCAGTTATGTCGAACGGGAAGTAATCGATTTCCTCGCCGTTTACCTTGTAAGCCACACAAGCTTTGACGGTATCGAAGCCATCGAGCACGTCACTCTTCATCAGGATAAGCTGAGTTACACCGTTAATCATGATAGCATAACGCAAAGCAACCAAGTCAACCCAACCACAACGACGTTCACGACCGGTTACCGCACCGTATTCATGTCCCAGATCGCGGATTGTCTTACCTGTTTCATCGAACAATTCAGTAGGGAACGGTCCTGAGCCGACACGTGTACAGTAAGCTTTCATGATACCATATACTTCACCGATTTTGTTCGGGCCCAGACCCAGACCGGTACAAGCACCAGCACAAATCGTGTTCGAAGAAGTAACAAACGGATAAGAACCGAAGTCCACATCCAGCATAGTACCCTGAGCACCTTCGCACAATACACTCTTGCCTTCTTTCAACAGGTTATTGATTTCATGTTCGCTGTCTACCAGATGGAACTGACGCAAGTATTCGATACCTTCCATCCACTGTTTTTCCAGTTCGGTGATATCGTATTCATAGTTCAGGCTCTTCAGGATCTTTTCGTGACGTGCTTTGGCAGCTGCATATTTTTCGTCGAAGTTATGCAGGATATCACCTACACGCAGACCATTACGGCTTACCTTATCCGTATAAGTCGGGCCGATACCCTTACCGGTAGTACCCACTTTCGAAGCACCTTTAGCAGCTTCGTAAGCAGCATCCAGAATACGGTGAGTAGGCAGAATCAGATGAGCTTTCTTCGAAATGTGCAGACGCTCCTTCAACGGATGACCGCTTGCCTCCAAAGCCTCAGCTTCAGCCTTGAACAAAGCTGGATCGAGTACCACACCGTTTCCGATAATATTGATTTTATCTCCCTGAAATATTCCTGAAGGAATAGAGCGGAGCACATATTTCTGACCTTCAAATTCAAGAGTATGACCTGCGTTCGGTCCTCCCTGAAAACGAGCAACAACATCATAGCGCGGAGTCAACACATCGACTACTTTCCCTTTTCCTTCGTCGCCCCATTGTAAACCTAGCAAAACATCTACTTTCATGATTTCCAACTTTTATATAAGTTTATTTACTTTTCTTACGTTTGGCCACCATACATTTATTGCACAATCCATATATATATAAGGAGTAGTGCGAAGCATGAAAACCTTTCAGTTTCGTTTCGGCTATTGCCTGCTTCAAGGTGTCATCTTCGAACTCGGAAACTTTTCCGCACGAAGTGCATATCATGTGATGATGGGTTTCATTATTATACGAACGTTCGTACTGTGAAGTGTTACCAAACTGATGTTTGATGACCAGTCCGGCATCAATCAGGAGTATGATTGTATTATAAAGAGTAGCACGACTTACACGGAATTTCTCTTTCTCGGCCATATAAGAATACAGCATGTCAATATCGAAATGCCCCTTTATGGTATAGATCGTATCGAGTATAGCATAACGCTCGGGTGTCTTGCGATGCCCGTTCTTCTGAAGATAATCCGTCAGAATCTGCTTTGCCTTATCTTTTATATTCTCTTCCATCCGGTAATTCGTTCAGGGTTCAAAGTTAATCTTTTTTGCGTAATTTAGAAAAACAATAAAAGAAAAATTTCTTTATTTGAGTCTTGCCTGGGCATCAGTATTCCAGATCCGCTTTTATCTCTTCGGCCAGTGCATGTACGGTAGGATTCTCCGATTTCATCCACAGTCCGAGCTGCTTGCTTACGACTCTTTTGCTTTCGCGCGACTGATGTGCAAACTTACGCAAGGCTACCGATGCGGCTTTCTGTACCTGCATGCTGCCACCTTCTATGGCGGTATAAGCCTGATCGAGGAATTCTGCCTCTGCACGCTCGTTCAACTTTTCTCCCTTCATGAGCAGACGAGCCATCAGCAGGAAACCGCACAGCTGAAACATTTCGCGTTCGTCCGCCATCCAGCGGAATACTATTTCCGAAGCGTAAGGCAGGCGCTGGAAAAGATTCATGACCGTATACTCTGCCAGCTCCGGATAATCCATTCCTTCTATCCAGATATCGGCAATCTCAGGGTAGAACGTGTCGACCGGCTGAAGCAATCCTGCCATGATCTTGCACTCCCTGATATTTTCCTTCCACAAGGCCTGCGCCAGCTCATGATTGGGCTCATATTCGGCAGCAATCTCCTTTATACGCGGATATTCGATACCAAAGTTGAGCTTATACCCCATTCCTTTCTCACGCATGCTTTGCGAAATCATTCCGTTCATGAAAAGACGGAACTTCGACTTGATATCTCTGATTGTTTCGTGTATATTGCTATTCTCCATAATAAAAATAATAAATCCTGTAGCAACAGCAGTCTTATCTCACAAAAAGCTCTTGCTACAGGAAAATAGTTATAAATTAGAATAATCCCGGCTATACCGAAGCATCTGCTCGGCATATCCTTCGGTATAAGAAATCTGTACATCGACGATATTTCCTCCGGCATCGGTCTGAGGCGTGTAGACCGGATTCAAGAAGCCCTTATAAGGTGCCAGATGCAAGCTGCGGTAACGTTGCAGTACCTCGGCATGCAATACCGGATCTACCTGTACGCCGTATGTTTCTACCAGCTGACGTGCGGCTTCGTAATCGCCTTCGCTCTTGATGCGCTGTATTTCTGCCAGCAACTTGCCGAACAACGTACGCAACTTGGCGTAATCGTTGATACGCACATAGGTCTTTCCATCGCGTACAACCATTTCGACTACCTTCTCGTCCTTTCCGTGTTTCAAAGCCCAGCGAGCAATCAACTGGCGGTTGCGCATGTGCGCCTCTTCTACCGTACATCCCGGTTCAATGCGTACAAGCTGTGTCATCAGTCCGTTCATCATGTACGAATAATATTCTGCCTTGTATGCCTCAGCATCGGGAACAAGTCCCAGCTCCACCATCTTGGCATCAGGCAAGTAATACAGTCCGAACAAATCGGCACGTGCTTCTTCAATCGTCGAACCATGAGCTTTCAGCGCATCAGGGTCTACGCCCGGAAGCAGTTTACCGGAACCGTGTCCCAGACATTCATGCAAATCAGTATGCAGGTCGTCGGTTATGTCGGCATATTTCTCCAGCAACTCGCGTTCAACATCACTGTACACAAACTCTTCACGGAAACCGTTTCCACGGGCAGCCTTGTTATACGCATCGGTCAGATTGCCGATAGTAACCGACTTCGATCCGTGTACGCTGCGAATCCAGTTCGAATTCGGCAGATTGATACCGATAGCAGTCGACGGATACAAGTCGCCTGCCAGAATAGCTGCCGTAATCACCTTTGCCGAAACACCTTTCACCTCTTCTTTCTTGAAACGAGCATCTACCGGCGAATGGTCTTCGAACCACTGTGCATTGCTGCTGATGGTTTCCGTACGGTGAGTAGCTTCCATATCCTTGAAATTGACGATTGACTCCCAGCTGGCTTTCATACCCAGCGGGTCGCCATAGCTTTCAATAAATCCGTTGACAAAATCTACCTGCGAACCGGTATCTTTAAGCCATGCAATGGAATAGGCATCAAACACCTTCAAGTCGCCGCTACGGTAAAACTCGATAAGCAACCGGATAACCTCACGCTGTGCATCATTTTCGGCTACAGTTTCTGCCTTCTCCAGCCAGACAATGATTTTCTCTATTGCAGCCGAATACATACCGCCTACCTTCCAGACCTGTTCGTATATACGACCGTCCTTCTTTACCAGCCGGCTGTTCATGCCATACATCACCGGTTCCGGATCATCGGCTTTCTTCTGAGCCGCATAAAACGCCTCAGCCTCTTGCTGGGTTACCCCCTCGTAATAATTGGCTGCCGACGTCTGTACCAGATCTTCTCCGTCTGCCTGATTCACACGTTTGGGCATGACGGCCGGATCGAATATCACCGGAAACAATTTGTCGCACATCGCCCGACAGGTTTCACCTTCTTCAAGCGGAAGTACTTCGGCTGGCAGCGACAGAATGACCTCTTCCAGATAAGCCGCTGTAAATCCCGGTACAAACTTGTCACACGCATAGTGATGATGAATTCCGTTCGAGAACCATACACGTTTCAGGTACACTTCCAGTGCACGAAACGATTCGCTCGTACGGTCGCCTTCAAAATGCGTATAAACAGCTTCCAGCAAACGGCGTATCTGTAAATTATACTTACCATTCTGATCAAACAAAATATCCCTTCCTTCCAAAGCAGCCTGCGAAAGATAATATATCAGTCGCTTCTGTCGCAACGACAACTGCTCGAAACCGGGAACCCGATAACGCAAGATCTGCAAATCGGCAAACTGCTCTACAGTGTATGAAAATGAATTTTCTGACATTTCTCTTTTTAATCTTTTAAACAAACCTCCATTATCTAAATAAAAAAAGCCTTAAACTAAATGTCATTCCAAACGCAAAGAAAAAAGTAGTCAGAAAAAACTCCCCCATACCTTTCTTCCGTCTGGAATGACATCCCGTTTTTATTGTTGCTAAGTCTTCTCTAGTTCTAGTTGTTATCTGTTATTTTCCAGCTTTCGCCTTCTATAGTTATTCGGTGTTTCACCTACATTCTTGTAAAACGCTGCATAGAACGATTGTCGATTAGCAAAACCTACCATCGTACTGATTTCTTCCACATTTTTCTCTGCATAACGCTTGTCAATCAGCATGTGTAAAGCGTCTTTAATCCGATACTCGTTCACCAGGCATGAATAGTTCATTCCGAAACGGGAATTGATGACAGCCGACAAGTAACGGGTATTAGTCTTTAGCTCTTTCGCAAGATCTTTTGCTGAGTAATTCGGGTCTTTGTACTTCTTCTGAAGAACAATGATGTTCATAATTTTATCATACAATTCGTCCGCCAACTCGGCGCGGATCATGTTACGGTAAGGCGCATCTTTAATCTTCCTCTCCCGAAGATTATAGGGCCTTTTCTCTGAAACCCGACCGTTTCCGGTCATTAATTTGTCCTCTTCTCTCATCTGTCTTTTTATTTAGATAATGGTTGTTTCTACGCTATAAAACACTATAATTATACAAAATTGCTAAGAGTTTTTGTATTTTACAACAGAAATACGAGCTTATTTTCACGTTATATCATTTTTTCACATTTGGAACACCCTACAAATAAAAGATAAACGATTATTTAAAAGATTGAACTATCTTTGCCCGCAATTACATAAATATAAGAAATGGTACTGAAAACGCTGAAATCATATTTCGGATATACTCAATTCCGACCGCAACAGGAAGAAATCATCACTCAAATATTAAATAAAAAAGACACGCTGGTACTCATGCCCACCGGAGGTGGAAAATCAATATGCTACCAGCTTCCGGCATTACTTATGGAGGGGACTGCCATTGTAGTTTCTCCTCTTATCTCACTGATGAAAGATCAGGTGGAGAGTTTGCAGGCAAATGGTATCATCGCCCGTGCCCTGAACAGCACAAACGACGAAACAGCCGATGCCAACATCCGTTTCGAATGCCGGCAGGGAAGAGTGAAATTACTCTATATTTCTCCCGAAAGGCTCCTGTCGGAAATCAACTTCCTGCTGAAAGATATCCGTATCTCGTTGTTCGCCATCGACGAGGCACACTGCATTTCGCAATGGGGACACGACTTCCGTCCGGAATATACCCAACTGAAAGTGCTTCGCCAGCAGTTTCCGGATGTTCCGGTGGTGGCGCTGACGGCTACAGCCGACAAGATAACGCGGCAGGATATCATCAAGCAACTGGCCATGAGAGATCCGAAAGTCTTCATTTCTTCATTCGACCGTCCCAACCTGAGTCTGGATGTAAAACGTGGTTACCAACAGAAAGAAAAAATGCGTACCATTTTCGACTTCATCGCCCGGCATCGCGGAGAAAGTGGAATTATCTACTGCATGAGCCGAAGCAAGACCGAAAAAGTGGCGGAAATGCTAGAGGAGCATGGTATCTCGACAGCGGTTTATCATGCCGGACTCAGTACGGCTGCACGTGAGGCAGCACAAGATGATTTCATCAACGACCGTGTACAGGTAGTCTGTGCGACGATTGCTTTCGGAATGGGGATAGACAAGTCGAATGTCCGCTGGGTCATTCACTACAACCTGCCCAAAAGCATCGAAAGTTTTTATCAGGAAATAGGTCGTGCAGGACGCGACGGACTGCCTAGCGATACCTTGCTGTTTTACTCTTTCGGCGACATTGTCCTGCTCTCGAAGTTTGCAGCTGAAAGCAGCCAGCAGGAAATCAACATGGAGAAGCTGCACCGTATGCAGCAGTATGCCGAAGCCGATATCTGCCGGCGACGGATTCTGCTGAACTATTTCGGCGAAACGATGGATCACGACTGTGGCAACTGTGATGTCTGCCGCAATCCTCCCGAACGTTTCGACGGTACCATCATTGTGCAGAAAGCCTTGAGTGCCATTGCACGTGCCGACCAGCAGGTATCTACCAATACGCTGATTGATATTCTGAAAGGAGCTGCTACCCAGGAAATCATCGAACGGGGCTACGACAAATTGAAAACGTATGGTGCCGGACGGGATATTCCGGCTCGCGACTGGCAGGACTATCTGCTGCAAATGCTGAACTTAGGATATTTCGAAGTGGCATACAACGAAAAGAATCATCTGAAAATAACGGAGGCTGGACGAAAGGTGCTGTTCGGACACGAACGTGCTTTACTGGTGGTCATCAAACGTGAGGATTATACAGAAAAGAAAGCAGGCAAAAAACGCAAGCAGTCTGCCCCGAACGATGTCCTGTTCCCCACTCCGATGGTGTTCGAAAACGAAGACGAACAGTTGTTCGAGGAACTCCGTGTACTGCGGAAACGACTCGCCGACCAGCAGGCGATACCGGCTTATATCGTACTTTCCGACAAGACGCTCCACCTGCTTGCTTCGTCACGCCCTACGACGATAGAGGCCTTCGGCGAAATAAGTGGTATCGGCGAATATAAAAGAGATAAATACGGTAAGGACTTTATTGAAGTCATCCGGAAGTTTGTCAGATAGGGAACCAATAAGTCAATTATTTTTATCAAGGTTTAATCGATGAACGGTAGCCTGATTCAATGTTTTCTGTTCCTGGCTTGTACTCTTTCTGACACGCCTAAAATAAACAAGCATACATTTTCAAAAAACGTCGGCACATTCTACAAAAAATATGCCGACGTTTTATCTAAAACCTCTGCATGTTTTTTGGAAATTTGTACAAATTTCCAGCAAAGGTCTAAGCATCTATTATTCAATTATTTGCATTTCTTCAATTTCTCCATCAATTCTAGTCGGGGAATACCCAACGAAATTGCTTTTTCATATGCTTCACTTGCCTCGTGCTTTTTCTCCATTTGTAAATAAATATCTCCCATCACCACATAGGTATCAGCATCCCGGTTATCCAGTTTCAGTGCCTCTTCCAAATCGAGCAAAGCAGCATCGGGCAAGTTCTGCTCCAGTTCTAGATTAGCACGCATCTTATACAGGGAAGCATCCTTCGGATAATCCTCAATCAGCAAATTCATCCCATCTCGTGCAGCGATGTATCTTCCTTCTTTCTGATCCAGCATCGCCAGTCCCAGACGGGCAGCCTTGTGTTTGGCGTCCACTCCCAATATCACATTGTAGTCGATACGTGCCTCCTTGTACTGCCGCCGTTTCATATAGATATAGGCACGGAACAGACGAGCCTCCTTATCGTTCGGCAACAAGTCGATCACGTTGCAATAGTCCAGATAAGCTTTTTCTGTCAGGTTCTTCTCCATGTAGAGAGTGGCACGGTTCAGCAGGATGGCTGTTGCAT
>FR887807.1:0-1087 GCA_000432735.1 Bacteroides sp. CAG:443 | reverse complement strand
AGCAGGATGGCTGTTGCATAAGGAGTAATATTCAAAGCCATGGTGTACGCTTCGATGGCTTCGTCTATCTTCCCCTGACGTTTCAGCACGGTTCCCAGGTTGGAAAAGAGCAAAGCATTCCGGGCATTGTACGGGTCAAGCCGCAGGGCTTCGCGAAACAATTGCTCGGCCTGTTGCAGACTGTCCTTGAAAGTATAGTCCATCGCTTTTTCCACCAGCTCGTTGTACGACTGCGCACGACCGGTTGTCAGCAAGAGGACACCTATCAAACATAGAAGTATTCTTTTCATTCAAACACAATTTTAATTAAATCTGTAAGCAAAGGTAATGGAATAATCTGTGGGGATAAGTGTATATTAAAAAGTTTTTGTAAGTTTGAACAATCATTTAAACAGAAACTATCATGAAACTAGAAAAAGCTATATTCGCCTGCGGGTGTTTTTGGGGAGCACAATACCAGTTCGAACATGCCAAAGGAGTAGTACGCTCCACAGTAGGTTACATCGGCGGACACAAGGAACATCCTGCCTACGAAGAGGTCAAGGCACATACTACCGGACATGCCGAAGCAACGCTGGTAGAATTCGATGCCGAACAGACATCGTTTACAGACTTATGCAAACTTTTTTTTGAGATTCACGATCCGGCACAGACCGACGGACAGGGTCCTGACATCGGACCACAGTACCGTAGTGAGATTTTTTATGTGAACGAAAAACAGAAACAGGAAGCCGAAGCGGTCATTGCTCTGCTGCGTGAAAAAGGATATGTGGTGAATACCAAACTTACTCCTGCCTCTACTTTCTGGGAAGCAGAAGAATATCATCAGCACTATTATGACAAGACGGGAGGAGAACCTTATTGCCATATCCGCACAAAGAAATTCTGATATTTCCGATAGCCAGTGTAATCAGCGTATATTTATACACAATATTGGATAATCCGCACAACAAAAAAGAGGCCGTCTTAAAATAGAATTGCAAAAGTAAAAATCTTACAGATTGCAACTTAAAAGTAAAAAAATCTCCTACTTTTAGTCCTGTAATTAGGGATATTCAGTAAATGTCCCCAAAATAAGATGGCATAT
>FR887806.1:17884-21788 GCA_000432735.1 Bacteroides sp. CAG:443 | reverse complement strand
CAGCCTGAACAAAAAGAAGGCCTTATCCTTTACTCCTCTGACCTGTGAACGGAAGCTCTTTATTTTTGCATTGAAGGACTCAGATGCAGCGTTTGTGGAATGCTTTTCAAAAAAGTTAATGATGGATCAAAGTGAAAACCTGAGGGATTCGTCGATTAAGTATGCATTTTAGCAGGTCTGAACAATAAGAATGCTTTATCCTTTATTTCCCTAAACTTTGAAAGAAAGTTCTTTATTCAGGATTTAACGTAAAAAGACGGATCAGTGTAAGAACCTGTGATGTTTGTTACTTAGACATAATATTAGCTATCGGAACAGAAAAGGCTTTTTATGACTTTTCTGAACTGCGAAATTTAGCTTTATAATGTTTGTGTAAGGCTGTTAGAACTCAGATTGATACTTCTTCTGTTAGGGTTTGTTTTAACCTGACAATATATGTGCAAAGCGGTATTCGGTGTGTGGGGGGTGACCGTTGTAGAAGAAATGTAAGCGTGTGCATAAAAAGGTCGATTACTGAACTTGCTTTTCCATAGAATTTCTTGTATTTTTGCTTTAAACCGATGTCTTATGGATACAATAGTTATCAACGAACTGTTTTCGGCAGTATTTAACGTACTGTATTTTGGCGTAATATTAGCAACAATATTTATCGTCATTTTGGATAACCGTAATCCAGTGAAGACCATGGCGTGGATCCTGGTACTTTTTTTTCTTCCGATTATTGGACTCGCTTTTTATTTTTTCTTTGGCAGAAACACTCGAAAGGAACGTCTGATCAGCCGTAAAGGGTATTCTCGTCTGAATAAACGTCCGGTGGCTGAATATCAGGCTCAGGAGCGATTAGTGGAAAAAGCTGGTACAAGTCATTTGATGTCTTTTTTTTCTCGTGTCAATGATGCTTGGGCCTTTGAGGGGAATACTGTAGATATTTATACCGACGGATATTCCATGTTGCAGGCACTGATGCATGAAATCAGTCTGGCACACCATCATATTCATTTGCAGTTTTATATATTCGAAGATGACGCTGTTGGTCGTTTGTTGCGTGATTTGTTGATAGATAAGGCACGTCAGGGAGTGAAAGTACGTTTGCTGTATGATGATGTGGGATGCTGGAAGGTTGATTCGATGTTTTATGACCAGATGCTATGCGAAGGTATTGAAGTACAGAGCTTTCTGAAGGTCCGTTTTCCACGTTTTACAAGTAAGGTTAATTATCGTAACCATCGCAAGATAGCCGTTATTGACGGTCGGGTTGGATTTATCGGAGGAATGAATATCGCAGAAAGGTATGTTAAAGGGGTTTCATGGGGTATCTGGAAAGATACCCATGTGCGCATAGAAGGAAAGGGAGTATACGGCCTGCAAAGCTCATTCCTGACTGACTGGTACGTCGTGGAACGTACTTTACTTACGTCTGCCGAATATTATCCTAAGATACCCGATAGAGGAACTGCCATTGCACAGGTGGTGACATCCAATCCTGTGGGAGAATGGCACGACATGATGCAGGGATTGATGAAAGCTGTATGCAGTGCCAGACATTACTTTTACGTAGAAACTCCTTATTTTTTGCCTGCTGAAGAGGTGATGGCGGCCTTTCAGATAGCGGCACTGGCTGGAGTCGATGTACGTATTATGCTTCCCAAACGGGCCGATACGTTTCTCACGCATGAAGGATCGCTCTCATATCTGGACGAACTGATGAAAGCGGGTGTAAAAGTCTATTTGTACCGTAAAGGATTCTTGCATTCCAAGTTGTGGGTATCCGATGACGAGTTTGCCTCGGTAGGTTCTACAAACATGGATTTCCGCAGTTTTGAACATAACTTCGAGGCTAATGTATTCTTTTACGACAAGGCGACCATAAAGCAGCTGAAGGAGGTTTTCTTGTCAGACCAGAAATCTTGCTTGCAATTGTCGCGTAAGATATGGTCACAGCGCTCGTGGAAAAATAAGGTGATGGAATCTGTCGTTCGTCTGCTTGCTCCGTTGCTCTAGCTGTTTCGTGAAACAAGTGGCAGGCATAAAAAATGATCCTGCCGTACTTCATAATAGCGTTTCTGGCAAGATCATTTATATTTCTTTTTTTATTTTGCTATCCCTTATTTTTCGGATATCCGGTAATTTCTTCTATTCTTACAGCCTTTGGCGGGATATATTACCCGATAAACTGCGGAGCATATTTAGCGGAAGAAAGAGAAATTCACACTTCCGTAATGCCGATGCTCGGTAAAGTGCGGATGATTCTCGAAATTTTGGTCTTTTCCGTGCTCCAGAACGAAGATTCCGTCTGGCTTGAGCAGATGATGCTCAAAGATTTTATCGGGGATTGTAGCCAATTCTTTTAAGGCATACGGCGGATCGGCAAAGATGAAATCGAACTGTTCGTTGCACCGTTCCATGTATCTGAACACATCTCCTTTCAGAGGAAGGCATTTATCCGTTTTTACCTCATTCATGACTTTACAGATAAAAGCATGGTGTTGAGGATCCTTTTCCACAGAGATGACACGATCGCATCCGCGTGAAACCAGTTCGATGCTGATGCTTCCTGTTCCGGCAAAAAGGTCCAGAGCCGTGATACCTTCAAAATCGATATAATTGGTCAGTACATTGAAAAGATTTTCTTTTGCAAAATCTGTCGTCGGGCGTGCCTTGAATGTATGAGGTACGTCGAAGCGACGGCGTTTATAAATGCCACTGATTACTCGCATATTAGTAAAGATTGAATGTCAAACGGGATGTCTTCTATGCGTGCTGTATGCGACGTATTGAAGTCCGCTTGCGGATTAATAATAAATAATTGTCGGATAAATGGTTTCAATTCTTCAGAAAGTTGTTGTCGGTAGTTTATATTGTCTCCGGTCAGATGCATCTCATCGTGCTCTTGGTCATAAGCCAGCTGTTTCCAAATATTCAACAGATAATACATAGAGTCACTTACATCGTTTATCGCATAGGTATTAACAAGTTGGAGTTTACCCTTGTCGAGAGCAAAAACATCCATACTGCAAGCATGGATATTAGCATATATTTTATAACTGTTTCCTAATTTGCTTCGACTGGTAAGATATTCAATCTGAGGACTGATAGTTGAGAAAAAGCGTGCAGTAGGGAACTGTTCTGACAAAAATAGGTGTGTTAGTTTGTCTATCGGAAACAAAATTACTAAGTTACTTTTTCCTAATACGTTGCACAAAATGATTTCGTTACTTTGTTTCCGGAAATTTTGATAAAAGATAGTTTCCATTTGCTCGTCTTCGAATAATTCTAAAGGTACAGAAGTATAGCGAGCTGTATGGATGAGGATATTTATCTGTCGGTAGGTATATTTTAGTTCTTTGGCTAGCGCCAGAAAGGCCTTTACATTTGCGGCCATTGACTGTTGGGTATTGACGGGATACGTCTGAAAGTAGAAGTCACATTCTTCTATAGGGTTATAGACAGAAAAAGAAAATCCATCCGTACTCAGACGGATGGATAATGTATATTGTTTTGATTTTGTAAAATCAATATTTTCGTTGGTCATAAATAAGTCATTCCCAGTTACCAGCGTTGTTATTAGGCTGTTCAATATCACCAACTCTCAGACCACAGTATTTACCCAATTTTTCCTGAGTATCTTTCAAGTTGATCAGCTGTTGTTTATCCAAGTCTTTCAGATATACATCATAAGAAACCTGAGCCTGGAACAAGTTCAGAGGAGCACCCGATTTTGTAGTATCTTTACGGATAGCCATTTCAAATTTAGCTCCGTTTCCGTAAGGAACGAATGCCAGAGAATCAGGATTGAATCCTTTAGCAAAGATAGTATCCATAACGGCTACCCACATAGTATCACGACGGAAGTTCTGCAAACCAGCTTTTTCTACTTCACTCCAGTTACCGCTCTTCTTAGCCT
>FR887806.1:0-17861 GCA_000432735.1 Bacteroides sp. CAG:443 | reverse complement strand
CCGCTCTTCTTAGCCTTGTTAATAAGCTCCATTGCTTTCTTTTCAGTCATACCGTTGTTCAGCTGGTCGTCTGTCAAGGCACCCACTTTCATGATGAACGGCAGTTTGGCTGTTTTTACGAAATTGATCAAAGTATCGAAGCTTGCAGTGTATGCACCAGCGTGTACTGTACGATATTCCTGCTGAGCTTTACGAATATCAATTAAGCGTGCGATGATAGCATCTTCACGGATTTTTTTCTCTTTGTCAAAGTTGATAGGACCCATAATACTACCGTAGCAAATGTATACCAAAACAATAGCGCAGGCAGCTAACACAAGATTAATAACTGTTTTCATGATAATATTTGTTTTTTTAGTTTATATTCGTAGCGCAAAAATAAAATAAATAACTTGAACCACGTTAAAGTTATCTGAACTTTTTATTAGATATTTATGTTAAATAATGATTTATCGCAGCAAATTAAACGAAATTTTTTCTATAAACCAACAGGTGAGCAAGAAATTACTATCGAATCTTTTGTAAATTTTTTGTTTTCCCCGAAAACCGATGCTATTTTCCTTTTAAAAGGCTATGCAGGTACAGGTAAAACCACTTTAATCAGTGCGTTGGTCAAGACGCTCGACCAACTGAAACAGAAGTGCGTGCTGCTGGCTCCTACCGGGCGTGCGGCAAAGGTCTTTTCACACTATGCGGGCCATCCGGCCTATACCATTCACCGTAAGATTTATCGGCAGCGGACATTTTCCAACGAGTTGGATAATTTTGTAATGAACGCGAACCTGCACCAGCATACACTGTTCATCGTCGACGAGGCATCGATGATTGCCAACGAGGGGCTTTCGGGAGGAATGTTCGGTACGGGCCGCCTGCTGGACGATCTGATACACTATGTGTATGCCGGACAGGGCTGCCGGCTGATGCTGATAGGTGACACGGCGCAGTTGCCTCCTGTAGGCGAGGAGGAAAGTCCCGCTTTGTCGGCTTCCATGCTGGAAGGCTACGGACTGGAGGTGACGGAACATTGCCTGACACAGGTTGTCCGTCAGGAACAGGATTCCGGCATTTTGTATAATGCGACATCGCTCAGGCAATATATAGCCGAGGAAGAGTATTTTTCGTTGCCGCGGATCAAGGCGGATGGTTTCCCCGATATCCGGATCATCTCCGGAGGAGAGCTGATTGATACCATCAATGAGTGTTATGACAAGGCAGGCATGGATGAAACAATGATTATCTGCCGCTCGAACAAGCGTGCCAATCTGTATAATAAGGGAATACGTAATACCATATTATATAGGGAGGATGAACTGAATACCGGCGATTTGCTGATGGTGGCCAAGAACAATTATTACTGGGGGGCGGACTGCAAGGAAATGGATTTCATAGCCAATGGAGATATTGCCGTAGTACGTCGGGTACGTCGCACGCACGAAATGTATGGTTTCCGTTTTGCCGATGTCACCTTATGCTTCCCCGATTACAACGACTTGGAGCTCGATGTAAAGATTCTGCTGGATACCTTGCACTCGGATGCCCCTGCTCTCACACGAGAGGAAAGTGACAGGCTGTTTCAGGCTGTGCAGGAAGATTACGGTGACATTACCGTAAAGCGTGAACGGATGAAAAAAATAAAGGAGGATACGTGGTATAATGCACTTCAGGTGAAATACGCCTATGCCGTAACGTGTCATAAGGCACAGGGTGGCCAGTGGCAGCGTGTATTTGTCGATCAGGGCTATATGACGGAGGAGATGCTTACCCCCGATTATTACCGTTGGCTGTATACCGCCTTTACCCGTGCTACGGAAGTACTTTATCTTGTGAACTGGCCCGAGGAGCAGACAGAAAAATGAGGCTTGACGATGCTGGTTCTCTTCATAGGATACCTTTGAAATTTAGGTTTAACAAATGGAGTTAAATGGAGTTTTAGACGATATACTCAGTTTTGGACTCTTATGAAGAGAGGATAATTTAGTTCTTCAAACAATATAAATAAATTTTATATCGTGTTATTAGCTACAAAGGTTATATCTTTGTTTATAGTTTAGCAGATAGTTTATTCATGGCTGCGTCGATTGGCATTTTGGGGTCGCTCAATATATTCAAGTTCCATCATTAAGTTCTATCCATTATCATTGGTAAGAAATGGTAGTTGGATGGTTTTCCGGACATTTATTTTTAGATAGAGATAGACACTCTTTAAAGCGATTGATGTTCAAAGATGTTGTTTGAATAGAAGACGCTAAGTAAGTTAAGATATGTTGTAACTATGATTTTAATATTATGAAAAACGAATTTATGAAAAAAATGGCGCTGGCATGTGTTGCCGGACTTGCTTTATTCTCTGTGCAAGCACAGCAGCTGCCCGTTTATCTTGATGGTAATCAACCTATAGAATCACGTGTGGAGGATGCTCTCTCACGTATGACTCTGCAAGAAAAAATAGCTATGATTCATGCTCAGTCTAAGTTCAGCAGTCCGGGAGTACCCCGTTTGGGCATTCCGGAAGTCTGGTGTACGGACGGCCCTCACGGTATCCGGCCCGAAGTGCTGTGGGATGAATGGGATCAGGCAGGATGGACCAACGACTCTTGTGTGGCTTTCCCTGCCTTGACTTGTCTGGCGGCAACGTGGAATCCGGACATGGCACTGCTTTATGGCAAAAGCATCGGTGAAGAGGCCCGCTATCGTAATAAGTCTATCTTGTTGGGACCGGGCGTGAACATTTATCGTACGCCGCTGAACGGACGTAACTTCGAGTATATGGGAGAAGATCCTTATCTGTCGAGTAAGATGGTGGTACCTTATGTACGTGGGGTCCAGAGCAATGGAGTAGCTGCTTGCGTAAAACATTTTGCATTGAACAACAACGAAATAAATCGTCATACATCGAATGTTATAGTCGACGACCGTGCGCTTTACGAGATTTATCTTCCTGCCTTTAAGGCGGCTGTTCAGGAAGGACATGCCTGGAGCATCATGGGATCTTATAATTTGTACAAGAACCAGCATTGCTGTCACAATGAATATTTGCTGAACGATATCCTGAAAGGCGAATGGGGATTCGACGGTGTCGTGGTGAGCGACTGGGGTGGAGCTCATGATACCGATGAGGCAATCTCCAACGGACTTGATCTGGAGTTCGGCAGTTGGACGAACGGACTTTCCAGTGGTACCAGCAATGCTTACGACAATTATTATCTTGCATATCCTTATCTTCAGCGTATCAAATCGGGTAAGGTAGGTACTGCCGAACTGGATGACAAGGTTCGCCGGGTACTTCGTCTTATTTTCCGTACGACAATGGACCGTAATCGTCCGTTCGGTTCTATCGGTAGTCCGGAACATTTTGATGCTTCCCGCCACATTGCGGAAGAGGGTATCGTATTGCTCCAGAACCGTAACAATGTGCTTCCGCTCGACTTGAACAAGGTGAAGAAGGTAGCTGTGATTGGTGAGAATGCCATCAAGATGATGACTGTAGGAGGTGGAAGTTCTTCACTGAAAGTAAAATACGAAATTTCTCCTCTCGACGGACTCCGTCATCGTCTTGCCGGTCAGGCCGAAGTGGTATATGCCCGTGGTTATGTAGGAGATGCCAGTGGTGAATACAATGGAGTCGTAACAGGTCAGGATCTTTCCGACAATCGTTCTGCCGAGGAACTGCTGGCAGAAGCTGTCGATGTAGCTCGTTCTTGCGATTATGTCATCTTCTTTGGAGGCTTGAATAAGAGTGCAAGTCAGGATTGTGAGGATTCCGACCGTCAGGCTTTAGGTCTGCCTTACGGACAGGATAAGGTGATTGAAGCTCTTGCGAAGGCCAATAAGAACCTGGTTGTGGTCAATATCTCAGGAAATGCGGTAGCCATGCCGTGGGTTGATGAGGTTCCGGGTATCATTCAGGGATGGTTCCTTGGCAGCGAAGCAGGCAATGCACTGGCAGCCGTTATCGTCGGCGATGTAAATCCGTCGGGCCGTCTGCCGTTTACTTTCCCCACTTCTCTGGAGAATGTAGGCTGTCATCGTCTGGATGCTTATCCCGGTGTGAAACGTGCTTCTGAGAATATTTGGGATATCACTTACAAGGAAGGTATTTTCGTCGGTTACCGTTGGAGCGACAAGGAAAAACTCCAGCCGCTGTTCCCGTTTGGACATGGACTGAGCTACACCAGTTTCTCGTATGGTAAGGCTACTTTAGATCGTAACGAACTGTCCGCGTCGGATAGTATCCATGTAACCGTTCCGGTAACAAATACAGGTTCTGTGGCAGGTGCTGAAGTGGTTCAGCTGTATGTACGCGATGTCAAGAGTTCTGTAGCTCGTCCGGTAAAAGAGCTGAAAGGTTTCCGTAAGATTCAGCTGGCTCCGGGTGAAACGAAGTCGGTTACGTTCACCATCGATAAGTCCAGCCTGAGTTATTTCGACGATAAGCAGCATGCATGGGTTGCCGAGCCGGGTAAATTCGAAGCTCTTGTAGCTGCTTCGGCTACCGATATCAAGTCGAAGGTAGCTTTTCAGTTGAAGTAAGTTTCAGGTCGTTCGGCGTCTGTCAAAAGAAAGAGTCAGTATTACAATGCTCTTTCTGAAAATGATGGACGATAGCGAAAAGAATTGAAAGGGAACTCTGTCAAACTCTATGTGAAATCTATATAGAATCTTATGCAGAGATAGTTTCTTAAATTAAATTTGTGATGTCAAAAATTAAAATATATTATTATGAATATTACTAGGAAACTACTGCCTTCTAGAATGCTGATTATATACTCAATAATTATATCAGCAATTGTTGGTTATGCTATTTATTATGCGTTCACGGAAGGGAATACTTTAATAAGAATTGTTGTCATAATAGCGACATTATTGATTGTGTTGCCAGTTTTGAGGATGCCAGTAAGTATAAATGAAGACAATGATACTATACGAATTAAACTAATTGTAGGAGAGAAAGTTTTTCTTAAAAAAGAGCATACTATTACTCATATAAAAACGAAGAGTTTGTTCTCTGTTCGTCTGTTTGCTACATTTGTCTTTTTATATTGGGGCTATTTTTGGACAAAATCTATTGGTACCTTCTATGCGCTATGCGTTGATAACACCAATTTGATTATGTTAACTAATAAAAATGATGGTTCTAAAATCGTCATTGATTCTCCCTTTGTATAGTTAATGTACCGATTGATAATGTTAGTTTCTGAATATCATATTCATTCAATCTAATCGGAAATTAATGTAAAAACAATGAGGCTGTCTTTCAAACCTATGAATTGCAGCCTCATTGTTTTTAGGTTTTTCTTAAATATTTCAGTACCATTCTATCTTTATATGAATACAATTATAGACCGTTAATCCATGAAGCAATGTCTTTCAATACTTCTTCCGAAATGGTTTCTTCAATGTTATAGTAATCAAAAGCTGTTTCTGGAGTGCAGTTCTGAAACAAATGATTGAGGTTAGGATATTCCTTTATAAGGTTTTTGCTGTTCTTGCCAGACAGAATTTCCTTTATAACTTTTAGATTGCTTTTGGATATTACCTGTACATCATTGCTTCCATTGATAGCCATTACAGGTATTGAAATCTTCTCTATATCATATTTGGGATCATAATTAACGAAATATTCCAGCCATGGGTTCTTGGGTTGGAAGGTCATATCTCTACGGATGGATTCTACGTTATAATTGGCAGGAATACCTTTAAGTTTCAATATTGCATTCTGTTGTTCGGCTAATAATGAATCGCCCTTTATTCCGGGTCCAGCCATACTTACTATAAAGTCGGCCTTATTTTCTGCGCCCAACATGAAAGCTATCATTCCACCTTCACTGTGTCCCAGAATACCTATCTTGTCAAATTTGCCGTTTTTTTTCAACCACTGCAGTCCGTATTCTGCATCTTCGGCAAAATCTTCCGATGTACAGTCCTTTCTGGCACCGCCAACTGATTTTCCTGTACCTCTGTCGTCATACCTCAAAGAAGCTATACCGTTTCTTGCCAGATAGTCGGCAATGACGAGGAAAGGTTTATGTCCGAATATTTCCTCATCCCTGTTCTGCGCACCGCTGCCGGTAACCATAATGACTACAGGCACTTTTCTGTTCTCTTTATATCCTATAGGATATGTCAATGTACCTGATAAGTTGGCATTTGCTTTTTCATTTACAAAAGTGACTTCTTCAGTTTTGTAGCTGTATGGCTTTTGTGGTTCTTGCGGCCTGTTAAGTTTTTCCTGTTCGCCGGATTCCAGTTCCAGAGGAAATGACATCCCATGTTGATTGAATGTTCCTGATATTTTATTTCCGGTAAGTTTACCGTTATATACCATTCTGATTGCATCAACCTGAAGGCTGACTGAATCTTCTGTCAATGATTTTATATCTACCGGTATACCCATGGCTCCTTGTGCCGGGACATCCATCTTGCATGTTGTTTCATTACCGTCTCCACGTGTAAAATGAAATACTATTTCGAGCTTCTGGTTTCCTGCATTTAGTTTTCCCTTCCATGTACCGCCTATTTTCTGTGCAAATGATGTTGATACTGTTATTATAACCAGTATCAATGAAACAAGTCTTTTCATTGTCATATTTTTTATAGTTATAATTCTGTATTTACTTTTATTTTCCTGAATGTTTTCTGTTCGTCACGCACCCGGAAAAGTTCCCGGTGTGCTTTTTCCTTATACTCCCGAAGAACTTTGATTTCGTTACGAGATATAAATCATATAAGGCTATCAAGGCTTAATTGTAATTATACAAATGTAAATATTTAAATTGACTTATCGTTGCATTTATGAAAAAAGTCACTATTACCAATACTTTATCAAATATTACTTCATGGGGATTATATCATCGAGGTTGGTGGGGTAAAGAATACATATTCAGCATAGATGAATCAGTTTAGTCCAGATAGAAAAGACTGTGCGCAAAGAATAGATATAGACTTGACCTGCGTGAAGATGACTGCCATCAACATGCTGATGAACTCCGTTCCCAGTGAAATTGCCTGGATGAATACACTCACACTGGAGCATTGGCGTAGGTATCAGCTCAATCTTGTGCGTGTGGCCAATGTCTGGCTGCCTACATTCACGGTTCTTGAAGCTGGACATACGAATCTCGTTCTCCGAGTACAAGAGTTATTAAAAAACCGGAAGGCCATGAGTGCCGGAGAATTACAACTCGGTTTTCCCTTCTTTTTTGACGAGGAGTGCAGGCGCTTCGTAACAGTCTCCTCCTACATAGAGCCTTTCCTCCGTTCCGCTGCTGTCGCAATGGGCTTCATAGTTCCCTCCGAGGTAAGACCTTGTGTATACCGTCTTTCCCTCTTCGGCCATTCTCATCCGTACCCTGTCGAACTGAGCATTGTAGGTGAATTCTATCCTTCTGTTTCTTTCCTCTATCCATGCGGGTCTGTCTGCGGCAGTATATCCCACCTGCAGTCCACTGTGTATGCAGGCTTCCTTTTCCGGTGTGTTTCCTGTAGCGGCATAGGGTCGGTTGGGGTTGGTATATACTATTTCTCCTGCATCCCCTTTGCGTATGATGTTTCCTTCGGGTGCTTCTTCCCTGACACTTTCCACCTTTCCGTATGCATCATAAGTGTAGTAGGTGGTAGGTACTGATCGCTTAACCGATATAGATTGTCTCTATAAAAAAGCCATTTCAACACCTTAATCGTAAGGTATCGAAATGGTTTATTAAATAAAGATGATTTTGGATTTATCTGGACTCAGTTTCCATCACCTTTTTCAATCTTTCATTTTTTTACACGTATTAAATGTTCAAATTTAGAAATAATGTCTATATATAACAACATATTTACCAGTATACGGCTGACCAATATTAAAATAAATTATGCTTTTTGCATTTTTACCAATAGGAATAAAAGGTGGGGTTTGCTTTCGCATTATAGGAATATTGATTTTTGGGTTAGGAGTCATTCTTGCTGTAGGTCCATTCTTTACTTCAAACAAATGCAGAGTTCCGTCTTTTTCTCCAACAAAATCAAAACGGTTCCGTATTCCATTCAATTCTACTGTAACTTCTTTTTAAATTACTACCCCTCCTTCATCTTGAAATTCAGCGATAGCCCTATTGACTCCCTCCTGACCTTTTTGGTATGGAGGAAGCCGTTGTGCTTGCCACTCCGATCTATGCAGCCGGTTTTGGAACTGTCATATATGCCGGACGAAAAGGAGGTTATGGACGATGCATTATAATACAGCACAAGTTCGGATAACCTGCTTTACGGTAGCATTTCTCTATGTAGCGGATGGACAATATGCGTGAACGCAAAAACTTCAGGAAAAGATTACATTAAGACAAAAAAAGATGCGACATAATAATATGATGCATCTTTCTAAAAATCTTTTATTTATTTTCTACAAACACAGGCTTAAAAGTACGTGTAGAAACAATTGGAGTTGTATTATATGGTGCTTTCGGATAAAGAGTTACCGTAACCTTTACATATATATCATTCTTATCAGTCCACCAAATATCATCTCTTTGTACCCAGGTAGATAAATAAGAACGTGCTTCAGTTGGAGTCATTTCAACAATGCCGCTTTCCAGGTTCTGGATAACAATTCTGTCAAATAATGTACTTGAAGAAAGAACATATAAACTATCTTGTTTAGAATAAAACTCGTAAGAAGGAAGTGACACCTTCAGGAAAGAATGAGTTTTGACTTGGAAACTTGATTGTTTTAACTGCAAGCAAATGAGCTGTGCCATGACTTAATAAAGTTTGGTGCAGCTCATATTATGTCTGCTGGTTGCTGTTTGTCGTTTTTTAGAGGAGTTGAAACGATTGGATGTACTTCTATTTCTTTTGTATTTGGAAATGGGTAAACTTCAGATTGACGTTCATGTCACCGAATATGGCACCTTTTTTTTGTGGATAATTATGCAAAGTGCCTTTAGGACAATAAAAAACCCGGCTAAACTTACCGTTTAAGCCGGGTTTTGTCGTTAATGTCTTGAAAGATGTGCGCCTGATAGGACTCGAACCTACACGCCTCGCGGCACCAGATCCTAAGTCTGGCGCGGCTACCAATTACGCCACAGGCGCAAGCAGAACATACGGAATGTTCCCTTTTTGCGTGTGCAAAGATATACTATATTTTTGAAAAAGCAAAATATCAGACCTATTTCTTTAGGATTTCGCAAGCTGTTTCGATAATGGTATCCTTTCCTCGCTGCATATCCTCGCTTTTCATGTCCACCTTCACATCAGGGTCGATGCCGAATTCCAGCTGGTTCATGTTCGGGTCGAACATCGGACTGGCGGAGAAACGGATAGACCAGCCGTTGGGGATTTCGGAACTGAATGGAAGTCCCGAACCGCCTCCCGTCTTGTCGCCTACGATTGTGACATTCGGAAACTGGTTCATGCTGTTCACAAAGTCGTTTGTCGCGCTGTACGAACGACGGTTGGTGAGAACCACAACCTTTTTCTGCCAGCGTATACCGTTCGAGGGTTCCACATACACCGGTTTCGGGTCTGAAAAGTCATTGTGTCCGGGACCAGTCTTGTGGCACATGTAGCCCACGAGGACTTTCTCGTTGGTAAACCGTGCTGCCAGCTTCTGTGCCGTGGTCAGGTTGCCGCCGCCGTTGTTGCGCACGTCGATAATCAGGCCGTCGCAGATAGCCAGCTTGTTCAGGGTCTGGTCCAGATTGCCGTCGCCTATCCCGTTGGAGAAGCTGGAGCAGTAGATGTAGCCGATGTTGTTCTCCAGAATGCTGTATGTCAGTCCTGAAGAGTTGGTATAATCCTTTCCCAAATAAATGCTCTGGATGCTGTCGCTGAAGTTGCGCGGGTAACTGTCGAACCATTCGCGGTACTGCGAGGTAGCCAGCGAACTGGAAAGATTCACATGTCCGTCGTGCAGTTCGTTTACCATGTCCGAAAGGACCTCGAAGAGATTCTCCCACGTCATGTCTGGCGTGATGCGGCGTGCATAGCGCTCGTGCACCTCGTTCCAGTCGAGTCCGTATTCCTGATTTTTATAGTCGAGGAAACAATACTGTTCGTCGATGATTTTCCACAGTGCCTCGAAATTATCTTCGGGCGTATTGCCGGAGATGTCCTCCCGTATGCAGGAAGAGAAAACCAGCAGTCCGGTCAGCACCGTATATAATATGTGTGCAAATCGTTTCATAAGCTAAAAGGGAGTTACTTTAAGTGGCATGCTGATGCGGTTCTTTCCGCGCAGCAGATACAGGTTGCGTACGAAACCTATCATGAAGTTGTGCGAGTAGGCGTGGCTTTTCAGGTTGTTTACCTTCGACTGCTGGATGTCGCATACATAGCCCACGCGCATCGTTACGTTGCGTATCGGGAAGTCCAGCGTCACCATCTGCCGCAGCGATGGGTTGTTGTGCAGCGAAGTGAACACCACGTTCCGTCCGCCGTTGCCTAAAGAAAAAATCTCATAGTACGATTCACCGTATTCGGGTGAGAACATGACGCCCAGCAGCGGGAGATTGGCCTGATAGCGTACCGTAAGCGGATAGCGTGCAATGTGGAACTTATAAATAAGCATCCCCGATGCTCCCAGTCCGCCGTAAGCCTTTGCCTGAGCGGGATTGTTGGAGTTACGCCGGTTGTAAACCACCCCTCCGTTCAGGTCGAGTATCGGTCCGACCAGGATTTTCAGCTTGTCGTCGTTCATGCGGAACTGATAGTGCAGGGCATAGCTCCAGTTCACCAGCCCGGCATACATCTCGGCCGTCTGAGAGATATTCTTGTTGTACGAAGCATTCACCTGAATCAGGCTCTGTCCGGAAACCTTGCCTCCCAGCAGGCGTGTCATGCGCATGCTTTCGTGCAGGAAGCGTACTTCGGTTCCCGTATATTCCAGCGGAGAAAGATACGTTTCGAATACGTTGCTGTGTCCTACGCCGAACAGGGTAGACCGCATGACGTACCGTGTGGCACGCAGACTGTCTTCCTGTGCGCCGACAGACAAGAAAGTCCCCAGGGCGATGAGCAGCATGATAAACTTCTGTTTCATGGTTCCGGTTTTAGAATAAAGTCATTTGTTCGTTGTCTTCGTCCGTTGTATCGTTTTCCGTTTCCGGAGCATCCGTTTCGACGGTTTCCTCCTGCGGTTCCGGCTTTCGGGTAGGTTCCAGTTCCTCTATGTGGTCTACGGTAAAGGTTGTCAGACGCTTGCCTTTGGCCTTGAAGCTCTTCACACCCACAAAGTCGCTGGCTTCCACAATCAGTGCTTCCCTGAAGCTGTCGTGACCGCCGAATACAACTTGCAGACGCGGATAAGCCTCGCTCGACAGCAGGACAAGCTGATTATGCTTGTTTTCGCCCAGATAATTCTGCCGTTTCGAAGTCTGCTCGAAGGTAAACCGTTTCAGGTACGGATAGTTCTGCTGGTCAGCATCGTAGAGTACCGCCGTCCATACCTTGTCGGCATTGAATTTCTCGATAAACTGGATGTCGGCATCGTAATGGTTGTTCAGGTCGAAGTCGGTCGTATAGAATTCTCCGTTCTTGTGTACCACCAGAATGCTTTCTCCGCTCTGGAATTCACCCAGATACTGTCCGCGTCCGTCGTAGTTCAGACGCAGCACATCGTGGTCGAACCATACCTTTCTGCCCCCCAGTGTAGAGCCGCCGCGCTGTTTCAGGCTGATTTTGTGTACCTCGTACTTGGTCAGCAGGTTACCCATCGACTGGCGTCCCTTGATGTTGATGGTACTGAAATCTTTCTCGAATATCAGTTTTTTGATGCGCGGATTCGGACGGAGCGTCACCTTGATGACCTCTGCTTCTCCGTTCGGGTTGGCGGTGAAATACACGATTTTCGAGCCGGGAGTACCCTGCGTCACGTCGTATTCACGGTCGCGGATCATCGAAGTCACGTTGAAACGCTTGATGTAGTGGAATCCCTCTTTTCCGTCGCGGTAAATCACGTTGTAGATGGTACGCTTGTCGTTCTTCTTGAAGATGTTCACGTAGAGGATGTTCTTGCCCACAAACAGCTTGTCGGACACACGCACAATCTTATATTTTCCATCCTTGTAGAAGATAATCACATCGTCGATGTCGGAACAGTTGCAGATATACTCGTCCTTCTTCAGTCCCGTACCGATGAATCCTTCCTCGCGGTTGATATACAGTTTTTCGTTGGCTTCCGCCACCTTGGTTGCCACAATCGTATCGAAGTTGCGTATTTCCGTACGTCGCGGGAAATTCTTGCCGTACTTCTCCTTGAGCCGCATGTACCAGTCGATGGTATATTCGGTGATGTGTGCCAGATGGTTGTCTATCTCTTCGATGTCGGCTTTCAGCTTGGTGATGAACTCGTCCGCCTTGTCCTTGTTGAACTTCAGGATGCGCGCCATCTTGATTTCCATAAGCTTGAGAATATCCTCCTTGGTCACTTCACGTACAAACTGCGGGTAGAAAGGAGTCAGTCGCTCGTCGATGTGCTCACAGGCAGCATCCATGTTCTCCGCCTGCTCAAACTGCTTGTCCTTGTAGATACGTTCCTCGATGAAAATCTTCTCCAGCGAGGCGAAGTGCAGCGTTTCCAGTGTTTCGTTGCGCTGGATATTCAGTTCCTGACGCAGTAGCGACAGCGTATTGTCTACCGACTTGCGGAGTACCGCGCTGACCGAAAGAAAATGCGGTTTCTTGTTGTCGATGACACAGCAGTTGGGCGAGATGTTCACCTCGCAGTCGGTAAAGGCATACAGCGCATCCAGCGTCTTGTCTGACGAAACGCCCGGAGCCAGATGTACCAGAATCTCCACTTTATCGGCGGTATTGTCGTCCACCTTCCGCACCTTGATTTTGCCCTTCTCGATAGCTTTCAGAATAGATTCTATCAGCGAGGATGTTGTTTTCCCGTACGGAATTTCACTGATACAGAGCGTCTTGTTGTCTATCTTCGAAATCTTGGCACGCACACGTACCACACCACCGCGTTCGCCGTCGTTGTAGCGCGATACGTCGATGGAGCCTCCCGTCTGAAAATCGGGATAGAGGTGAAACTCCTCCCCGTGCAGGTAGGCGATGGCAGCGTCGCACAGCTCGTTGAAGTTGTGCGGCAATATCTTGGATGAAAGACCTACGGCGATACCTTCCACACCCTGAGCCAGCAGGAGCGGGAACTTGACGGGCAGCGTCACCGGTTCACGGTTTCGTCCGTCGTAAGAAGCCTGCCATTCGGTCGTTTTCGGGTTGAACACCACGTCGAGGGCGAACTTGGAAAGACGTGCCTCGATGTATCGGGGAGCCGCGGCATCGTCGCCGGTAAGGATATTACCCCAGTTACCTTGGCAGTCGATGAGCAGGTCCTTCTGTCCCAGCTGCACCAGTGCGTCGCCGATGGAGGCGTCGCCGTGCGGGTGGAACTGCATGGTATGTCCTACAATGTTTGCAACCTTGTTGTACCGTCCGTCATCCAGTCGCTTCATGGAGTGCAGGATGCGTCGCTGTACGGGTTTCAGTCCATCGTTGATGTGAGGAACCGCACGTTCCAGTATCACATACGAGGCATAGTCCAGAAACCAGTTCTGGTACATGCCGCTCAACTGATGCTTCACGGCCTCGTTGTCCTGATCGACGGGCTTATAGTCAGAATGTGCTTCTTTATCGCTTGATTGGATATCGTCTTTTTCGAAAGTATCTTCGCTCATATAAGTGATTTAGTGGAAAAACAACAGACAAAAATACGAAAAAAAATGTTCCTATTTACTATATTGTTTAAAATAAACCCGCATCCGAGTGTCCGAAAAGCGGGATTGAACCTATGGATAAGCCGGTTTTTCTTGCCTGTCCGTCCGATTTTTGTAGAAATTATTGGGGAAACGCTTCCCGGCAAAGGACGTTCTAAGGAGATTTTCCCGACATCATTTAGTGACCGTTCGGGCACGCTTTCCCCGGAATTTGTACAAATCTTTTTTTGTTTTGTACAAACGTGATTTTCTTTTGTACAAATTTCCGTTTCTTCTCCGGCATCTTTTTCCGGAAAAAGGCTTATTTTTTCATTTCATTCAGCACGGGAACTGTCAGCGGAATGGCAATCAGGAACGAACAGAGGTCGGACACTGCCTGACACATCTCCACACCCTGCAATCCCAGGAAGTGGGGGAGAATCAGGATGAACGGGATGAAGAACAGCCCTTGTCGTGCCGACGACAGGGTAACGGCGCGTACCGGCTTGCGGATGGTCTGAAGCATCATGTTGCACAAGATGACCCAGGCTCCCAGCGGCAGGGTAATGAGCTGCCAGCGCAGGGCGCGTGTTCCGGTTTCGATGACGTGCGGGTCGTCGCGGAACCACGATACGATTTCGGGCGAGAAGATGTAACCGATGACGGCACAGACGAACAAAAAGACGGCTCCCGTCTTTACGCAGAACCAGAATCCCTCACGCACACGGTGGAACAGTCCGGCGCCGTAGTTGAAGCCGCATACCGGCTGGAATCCTTGTCCGAAACCGATGAGGAAGGAGTTGATGAACATGCAGATACGGGTTACGATAGACATACCCGCAATGGCTGCGTCGCCGTAGACTCCGGCTGCTACGTTGCAATGGCTGCGTCGCCGTAAACTCCGGCTGCTACGTTCAGCAGGATGGTCGACAGGCTGGCCAGTCCCTGACGGCAGAGCGAGGGACTTCCGCCGAAGACGATTTCCTTTAGGAAGGAAGCCTTCGGAGTAAAATTCTTGAAACGGATGCGGATGTTCGTACCCCGGCTGTCCATGATGAGCAGTACCGTGAAACTGCATATCTGGCTGGTCAATGTGGCCCACGCGGCTCCCGATATGCCCATGTCGAACACAAAGATGAGCAACGGGTCGAGCCCGATGTTCAGCACCGCCCCGATGATGATGCCTACCATGGCATACACCGCGTTTCCCTGAAAACGCATCTGGTTGTTCAGTACGAGCGAGGAGGCCATGAACGGAGCTCCCAGCAGAACGATGCCCAGGTATTTCTCCGCATAGGGCAGGATAGTGGGGGTAGACCCCAGGGCGATACAGATTTCCGTAAGGAACAGATGCCCGAAGAGGGCTATCAGCGCGCCTGCCATGAAGGCGTAGAAGAATCCGGTTGAGGCCATCTTTTCTGCATTCTCGTAGTCCTGGGCACCCAGCTTGCGCGAGATGTAGTTGCCTGAGCCGTGGCCAAAGAAGAACCCGAATGCCTGTATGATGGCCATGATGGAGAACGAAATGCCGACCGCGGCAGTAGACTGCGTATTGATTTTTCCTACGAAGTAAGTATCTGCCATAACGTAAAACGAAGTTACCAGCATGCTGATGATGGTAGGTATGGCGAGTGATCCGATAAGTCTGGGTATCGGAGCGGTAGTCATTAACGTAAATTTGTCTTTCGTGTTCATTGCTTTTCGTTCAATCTGATGCAAAAGTAGAAAAAAATAACCATCTTTCCTTACAGATTCCACCTATTCATAAGATAAATTAATACAGCGATTCTTCTTTTTTGCTTATAAATATCTATCTTTGTGCCCTACTATGTAAGAGAATGTAAAATAAGAAATATCAAAATAAGAAAGAAAAATGGCACAAGAAGACGTTTTCAAAAAAATTGTTTCACACTGTAAAGAGTATGGTTTCGTATTTCCCTCAAGTGAAATTTACGATGGACTGGGAGCTGTATACGATTACGGTCAGATGGGTGTGGAACTGAAAAACAATATCAAACAGTACTGGTGGCAGAGCATGGTGTTGCTCCATGAAAATATCGTGGGACTTGACTCGGCTATCTTCATGCATCCTACCATCTGGAAGGCTTCGGGACACGTAGACGCGTTCAATGATCCGTTGATTGATAACCGCGACTCGAAGAAACGTTACCGTGCCGATGTGCTGATTGAAGATCAGATTGCCAAATACGACGAGAAAATCAACAAGGAAGTAGCCAAGGCTGCCAAGAAATTCGGCGATGCTTTCGATGAGGCTCAGTTCCGCAGCACAAACCCACGTGTACTGGAACATCAGGCTAAGCGCGACGCATTGCACGAACGCTATACAAAGGCTATGAATGCCGGACCGGACTTGAACGAACTGCGTCAGATTATCCTCGACGAGGAAATCGTTTGTCCGATTTCGGGTACCAAGAACTGGACCGAAGTCCGTCAGTTCAATCTGATGTTCTCTACCGAAATGGGTTCTACTGCCGAAGGTTCCATGAAGGTATACCTCCGTCCGGAAACTGCTCAGGGGATTTTCGTTAACTACCTGAACGTACAGAAGACCGGTCGTATGAAGATTCCTTTCGGTATCGCACAGATCGGTAAGGCTTTCCGTAACGAAATCGTTGCCCGTCAGTTCATCTTCCGTATGCGTGAGTTCGAACAGATGGAAATGCAGTTCTTCGTAAAACCGGGTACCGAACTCGAATGGTTCAAGAAATGGAAAGAAACTCGTCTGAAATGGCACAAGGCACTGGGCTTCGGCGACGATCACTATCGTTTCCACGATCACGAAAAACTGGCTCACTACGCTAACGCTGCTACCGACATCGAATTCCTGATGCCGTTCGGATTCAAGGAAGTGGAAGGTATCCACAGCCGTACAAACTTCGACTTGAGCCAGCACGAGAAATTCTCTGGCAAGAGCATTAAGTACTTCGATCCGGAAATCAACGAATCGTATACTCCGTACGTTATCGAAACATCTATCGGTGTAGACCGTATGTTCCTGAGCGTGATGTGTGCTTCTTATTGCGAAGAAAAATTGGAAAATGGCGAAAGTCGTGTTGTACTGAAATTGCCTGCTGCACTGGCTCCGGTGAAACTGGCTATCATGCCTCTGGTAAAGAAAGACGGGCTGCCTGAAAAGGCTCGTGAAATCATGAACGACCTGAAGTTCCATTTCCACTGCCAGTACGACGAAAAAGACAGCATCGGTAAACGTTACCGTCGTCAGGATGCCATCGGTACTCCGTACTGTATCACTATCGATCATCAGACTTTGGAAGACAACTGCGTGACACTGCGTAACCGTGATACCATGGAACAGGAACGTGTGGCTATTGCCGACTTGAACAATATCATTGCCGACAAGGTTAGCATTACTAGTCTGCTGAAAACATTAGAATAATCTAATATAGCATGTACATGAATAAGAACATCTTATATTTGTTGGGTATCTTCTTCTCGCTGAGCATAGGGATTACTTCCTGTAGTAAGGATACGCAGGTAGCTGATCCGTATAGTGACTGGGCGGTGCGCAACGATGCGTATATCGACTCCATAGCTTCTATCTGTGCGAATCCTCCCGCTGGAGAAAACTGGTTGAGGATCCTTAACTACAAGATACAGACAGAGGCCTCAGAGGGATTGGGTTATCAGACTTATACGCCGGGAAAGAATGACTATGTGTATATGAAGCTTTTCCCGCAAGATGATATCGAACCGCTGGGCATTTCTCCTTTGGGTACCGATACCGTGGCTGTGCACTATCGTGGAAAACTGATCAATGGTACGGTATTCGATCAAAGTTTCTCTGGTAACTGGAATGCTGAAGTCAGTGAACCGAGAAGTTTTGCCATTTCGGGTGTGATTGTAGGTTGGACTACTGCCTTGATGCAAATGAAGGAAGGACAGCACGTTGAGTTGTATATTCCAGCTTCATTAGGATATGGTTCGGTTGCTAGTGGTGATATTCCCGCATACTCAGCGCTGGTGTTCGATGTACGTCTGGAAGAGGTTATCCATCCGAAAGGACCGGACGATCGTTCTCTGAAACTGAAAATGGAATAAGCGTTATTTGTATAGATAACAAGTTACAGATATCACTATAAAGACATGGAGAAGAGGCCGTCTCAAAATGAATTGAGATGGCCTCTGTCGTTT
>FR887805.1 GCA_000432735.1 Bacteroides sp. CAG:443 | reverse complement strand
CCTGCTGAACAAATATCAATCCAATCCTCTCGCATTGAGCCCCATCAGCCGTATGTTTGTTGAAAATTATCAGGGCAAGTTGAGCGATCAGGATTTGAACAGCCAACTGGCACGCCTCAGCCAAAACGATTACCGGAAAGAATGGCAGGACGCTATGAAGCGCAACCAAGTTCTACAACAGTATAACCTGGCATTGCGTACCAAAGGAAAGATATTGAGTTCCAGCATTGTCGTAAACTATAAAAGAGATAATAACGGAACCGTATTCGAGAACAATCAGGCACTGACATTCAGTTACCGAGGCGATTTGAAGGCAACCAAATGGCTCAATTTGGCATTCGGTACCAATGTAATCAATGAACGTGCCAAGACACATCTAAGTGGAGTGAGTGCACACAACGATATCAACTCGTTTCTTCCTTATCAAAGCATGTATAATGACGATGGTAGCCGTAAAGGGATGGAAGCAGATACGTGGTTAGGAGAAGAATCTCTGAACAATTCTCTTTATGGATTCAAACCAGTAACTTATAACCTACTGGATGAACTGAACATGAATTTCCAAAACACGCGCCGTACCAACATCCGTTCGTTCGTTCATGCCAATGCCAATATCCTTCCCGGATGGAAAGTAAGTGCCCAGTTCCAATACGAAGACATCACCTATAAAAGCAATTCATATTATGAAGGAAATTCGTATACCATGCGTAACCTGTACAATCTCTACACAACAGAAGAGCTGGTGACCGAAGAAGACTGGGATACGGGAGAAATGGTAACCAATAAAGTCGTCAAGCATTACATTCCCGACGGTGGACGTCTGGATACACAAACATCCGAAGGGGCCTACTATACCTTCCGAGCACAGACCGACTACAACAAAGTCTTTGCCGACAAGCACGAAGTGACCGCTGCGGCCGGATTCGAATACCGCGAATCGCAGACATACACAGGCAGCAATCTGTTACTGGGATACGATGAACAGACACAAACCAACAGCAACGGACTGGTAAACTATGGTGAACTGCAAAACATTCAAGGCGGTGTTTCCGCTTTAGGACCCAACTATTACATGTATGGTGCTCCCACCGGTACCGACTTTACCACAACCGATGTGCTTCACCGATTCTATTCACTGTACTTTACCGGGAATTATGTCTACGACCAACGTTACAGTGCCTCTTTCTCCTACCGTGTAGATAAGACCGACTTATTTGGTGCCGACCCGAAATTCCGTGGACGTCCGCTATGGTCTATTGGTTTGAGCTGGAACATGCACAACGAAGAATTTATGAAGAATTATGCCTGGGTGGATGCCTTGAAACTCCGTGCCAGCTACGGATTGACAGGTAACATCGACCAGACTGTTTCTTCTTACCTTACAGCAGCCATCGGTTCCAACGAACTGAACGGTAATAAATATGCCACCCTGAATACTCCGCCTAACGATCAGTTGCGCTGGGAAAAGACAGCTACGTGGAACATTGGAGTCGACTTCTCATTCTGGCGTAACCGACTGAGTGGTTCTTTCGACTGGTATCGCAAGGAAGGAAGCGACTTGCTGACTGTCACCGACCTCGATCCGACCACCGGATGGTCACAGCTGACAATCAATAATGGAGGCGCCTTGAACACAGGTATTGAATTACAACTGAACGGAATTATCCTAAAACCGGCTTCACACAACGGATTAGGTATCAATGCGTCATTCAACATTGCCTATAACAACAACAAAGTAACTCATATCAACAAGACTCCGCCTACCGGATTTGATGCCCTGAGCACGTATACTTTCCACGAAGGTTATCCGATACATTCCATTTTTTCTTACCGATATGCGGGTATGATAAACAAAGACAATCTGCAATACTTCGGATGGTACGATTCCAAAGGTCAGATACACACTTCCGAAATTTATTCAGAAGAATTTAAAGTAGAAGATGCCGTTTACTGTGGTAGTCTGGATCCTAAGTATGTAGCCAGCTTCACCCCCGAGCTCACCTACAAAGGTTTCAGCCTTTCGGCCATGTTTGCTTACTACGGAGGACACTATATGCGTGCCCGTGCCGAAGACTGGACCGTTGAAGGAAGTCAGTACGGTTATTCCAACTTCAACAGCATCAGCGCCGTTCCCAAAAGTTATCTTAACTACTGGAGAAGTGCAGACAAGACCCTTTACCCGGCCAACGGTTATCTGGGACAAAACGTAGTAGGCGGATTGTATTCCTATTATATGGATGCCAATGTAGTACCTGCCGACTATTTGAAATTACGTAACGTTGTAGTGGGATATAACTTCAACCGCAAAATCTGCAAGAAACTGGGAGTTAACGAACTGCGCCTGCGTGTGCAAATGAACAACGCAGCTACGTGGGTACGGAATGACTTGGGAGTCGATCCGGAAGCCAATATAGCCATCAGCGGACAGACAACCGACAAGACACCACGCAGCTATACCATGAGTTTATATATCAATCTTTAAAAGTGAGATACGACAATGAAAACAATCAGAATCATAATGGGCTGCATAGCATTACTGCTGCTATGTACAACCTGCGACAATAAACTGGACATCGTTCCTAAAGGAAAAACTACCTTGGAGAATGTCACCGACCTGGAATTATTACTGAACCAGGAATGGGAGTTGAGTACTCATCCGGTTTCCGACTTAGGGATCATTTGCAACGAGTCGTTGGGACAAATGCTGTCTATTCCAGATGAATTGTCGCAAAGCAACACTTTGAACCATGCCTACCTTACGTACGATGAACAAGCCGACAGAGCCAAACTGACCAATCAGGATGCCCGCTACGAAGCCATCTATAAGTATATCAATTACATGAACATCCTGTTAGAGAAACTGCCGGATGCTACAGGCGACGAGAGCCGCAAGGCACCTCTCATGGCAGAAGCCCGTATTTTCCGGGCCTATTTCCACTGGCTGCTGGTAAATATCTACGCACAGCAGTACGATGCAGCTACGGCTGCCGAAAAAGGAGGCATAGCCTATGTAAGCAATCCTGATGTTTCGGAACAAAAAACCAAACTAAGTCTGGAAGAAACTTACCAGTGCATCCTGCAAGATTGCTCCGATGACATCATCGAACAGCTGTCGGATAACAATGCCACCAATGTATTCCGCGCCGACAAAGCATTTGGCTATGCCGTACGTGCCAAAGTACTGATGCAGATGAAACGTTACGATGAAGCATTGCCTTACGCATTAAAGGCCTTGGAACAGAACAGCAAACTCGAAGACCGCTCTACCATCAAGGAAACGCTGAGCTGGTCGCTGCCTTATGATACGCCGGGAAACTATGTCTACATGCGAGGAGCTACCCGTGTAGCCCCTTGTATGGAAACGCTGTCGCCCGAAACGAGCCAGATGTTCGAAGCTGGAGATTACGTAAACAACTATGACGCGGCCGGAGGCTGGAGTGAAATGTACGGACAAATGTTTGCCGGCATTAGTAATTGTAAACTGTATATGGGATGGAGTACATCGGCCAATGAATATGGCATCAATGCCGACCGTATGTGCTACACTGCCGCAGAATGTTATATCCGTACCGGAGAAATCCGTAAAGGACTGGAACTGGTAGACCGGGTACGTGCCAAACGTGTAGAAAACTACGAACCATTCGTTGCGCTATACGACCAGCAGGCACTAAGCGAAGAAGAGGCCATGGCCTTATTGCAGAAAGCCAAATGGATAGAATGCATATCTACTTACGAAAACTTCTTCGACTGCAAGCGCTGGAATTCGGAAGAGAAATACAAACGTGTCATCACACGCAGCTTAGGCGAATACGGAACCTATTCCATCGGTCCCGACTCACCTTTATGGGTGCTGCCCTTCCCTGCAAATGCAACAAGATATAATCCATCATTAACTCAAAATTATTAATTGAAATGAAAAAGCTCTATTTAATCGGATGCACGGCTCTCTTACTGGGAGCTTGTAACAAAACTTCTCAAGACTACCAACTGACCGGAACATTCGAAGGGGATTCCTTAGAATATGTACTAGTAGGTCATGGTGCCAACAATATCTCCAATGCCGACACGGTACGCATTGCTCCCGATGGAAGTTTTTCCTATACCCGTAAAATGGAGAACCCCGAAGTTGGATTTCTGTATGTACCCGACAAGGCATTCTACTCACTCGTCATGATTAACGGTACAAAAACCCAGCTGAAAGCCAATCCGAATATTCCCGACAAATTTACTTTTACCGGCGATCTGGAAGCTGCTGAAAATTTCTACTACAACACTTGCAAGGTACTCAACGAGAAATGTGCCGCTACCTATCCGTCTTTTGGTGAAATGCAGCGCACCTTGCAAGCCATGTCCGACTCCATCGAACAAGCAGCCAAAAAGATTTCTCCTAAAGAGTTTGCTGTTCTGGTTATGGGAGATGTAAAAATAAATCAAAACAATGCAGCATTGGATTACATCAACCAGTTGTATAATGCAAATAAACCTTTCGACAGTGATGCCGACTATAACCGATATATGGAAGCACTCGACATGAATGATGCGACACAGGCTCTTGCCTATGTAAAATGGAAAGAAGAATGCGTCAAACAAGGCGGTCCTACTTCTTATGTACGCATGCTCGACGTGGTTCAAAACAAGGTTTCCAATCCGGAAACACAGGAAAAAGTCGTCATGGAAGTCATGGGAGATTATTTCAGCGCGTGTGATTCCGATCTGGAAGCTGTCTGCCAGAAAGCATTACCTATGATCAAAGATACCCAAAAGAAGGAATGGGTAGAGCAAATGTACAATGCAAACAAGAAACTGATACCCGGAGCCGATGCCATCGACTGCCAGCTCGAAGACATAAACGGAAAGACCATCCAGCTCTCCGACCTGTACGGAAAAGTACTTTATCTGGACATTTGGGCAACCTGGTGCGGACCGTGCTGCGAAGAGATTCCATACATGGAAAAACTTGCCCAGCATTTTAAGGGTGACAACCGCATCGTACCGATCAGCATTTCCGTCGACCGGAAGAAAAAAGACTGGAGTGCAAAGCTGAAAGCCGACAAGCCTGAATGGTCGCAGTATCTTTGTCCTGACTTTACCGACCTTTATGGTATCGCCGGCATTCCCTGCTTTATTCTGATTGATACGAAAGGAAAGATTATCACCACGAAGGCACCTCGCCCGTCGGATCCGGAATGTATTAATTTCATTTCCAAATATCTGAAATAAACAACACATTCTTCCAATATAACATTTATTCCAATGAATGGCACGTTCTGATGAGTTTACCGCTCATCGGCGTGCCATTTTTAGTTTTCAGAAGAGCCGTTATATCCCATTTTTATACCTATCTTTGTCCTTGCGCTTATTATTTACGTAACAACAGATAACATGAATACCGAATTACTTGCACAACTTTATCAATCATATACGGGAGAAGCTCCGGCAAGCATCGAACCGCTGCCGGGAGCCGGCTCAAACCGCCAATACTTCCGCCTGAAAGGAAAAGAAAGCCTCATCGGGGTATATGGCACTTCTGCGGAAGAGAATCGTGCGTTTATCTACATGGCAGGACATTTCTCACAGAAAGGTCTGCCCGTTCCTCGTGTGCTTGCCCAGGCAGCCGACCAGTCGGCTTACCTGCAAGACGACTTGGGAGATACGTCCTTGTTCCAGTTTATCCAGAAAGGCCGCGAAAGCGGCTGCTTCAGTTCCGAAGAAAAAGCGATGTTGAAACAGACCATCCGCCTTCTACCATCGATACAGTTCGAGGGAAGCCAGGACATGGATTTCAGCTATTGCTACCCACTGGCGGAATTCAACCGCCGCAGCATTTTGTGGGACCTGAATTATTTCAAGTATTGTTTCCTCAAGACCACCGGACTGGAGTTTCAGGAAAATCTGCTGGAAGACGACTTTGAACACATGGCAGACGCACTGCCACAGATACAGCCGCAAGTATTCATGTACCGCGACTTCCAGAGCCGGAATGTCATGCTACGAGAAGGGAAACCGTACTTCATCGATTTTCAGGGAGGACGCAAGGGACCTTTCTATTACGATGTAGCCTCGTTCCTGTGGCAGGCTAAGGCAAATTATCCTGATTCGCTGCGGCAGGAGCTGATAGACGAGTATCTTGATGCACTTCAGCCTTACCATACTATCGGGAAAGAGCAGTTTCTTGCCACTCTCCGCCACTTCGTATTATTCCGCACCTTGCAGGTTTTAGGTGCCTACGGCTTCCGCGGATACTTTGAGAAGAAGGCACATTTCATACAAAGCGTGCCCTATGCCATCGAGAATCTCCGCCAGCTGCTGGAAACTGATTTTCCCGAATATCCTTATCTGTGTCTTGTGCTACGCAAGCTGACCGAACTTCCTCAGTTTGCCAGCGTACGCAACAGACGGAAACTGACCGTCCGCGTAATGAGTTTTTCGTATAAGAAAGGAATTCCCGAAGATCCGTCGGGCAACGGAGGCGGGTATGTGTTCGACTGCCGCGCCGTACATAATCCAGGGAAATACGAACAATACAAGCAACTGACCGGACGCGACAAGCCGGTTATCGACTTCCTGGAACAGGATGGCGAGATTCTTCGTTTTCTGGAACACGTGGACGCACTCGTCGATGCTCATGTACAGCGCTTTCTGGAAAGAGGATTCACCAACCTTTCCATCTGTTTCGGCTGTACCGGAGGACAGCACCGCTCCGTATACTCAGCAGAACATGTGGCGCATCACCTGAATGAAAAATTTGGTGTACGCATCCAACTGATACACCGTGAACAACATATTGAACAAACTTTAGAAGCCCGATAAGCCTATGAAAGCTATGATATTTGCAGCGGGACTGGGAACTCGCCTGAAACCGCTGACCGACCATCAACCGAAAGCGCTGGTGCCCGTTGCCGGACGACCGATGCTGGAGCATGTCATCCTGAAACTGAAAAAGGCGGGATTCAACGAGCTGGTCATCAATATACATCATTTCGGAGAACAGATCATCGACTTCCTGAAAGCCAACCAGAACTTCGGACTGACCATTCACATCAGCGACGAACGCGACTTGCTGCTCGATACGGGAGGAGGCATCAAAAAGGCGGAACCGTTCTTTCAGGGCAACGAACCGTTCTTGGTACACAATGTCGATATTCTCTCCGATACCGACCTGAAAGCTCTGTACGAATACCATCTGCACAGCGGAAACGATGCGACACTGCTGGCAAGCAAGCGCGTCACCGCCCGCTACCTGCTGTTCGACGATCAGGCACGGCTGCGGGGATGGATCAATAAAGATACCGGACAGACCAAACCCGAAGGATTTGTCTACGATGCTACCCTGTATCAGGAATACGCGTTCAGCGGCATACATGTGATTTCACCTTCCCTTTTCCGATACATGGACGAACGCTGGAAAGGCAAATTTCCGATTATGGATTTCTACTTGCAGACCTGCGGAGAAGCCCGTATCGGCGGATGCCTGACCGAACAGATTCACCTGATCGACATCGGAAAGCCGGAAACACTGGAGAAAGCTGCCAGCTTCCTTGCCGCACTGAATCAAGAATAAAACACCTAGTCGGTCACAAACGACAGGCAAGTTGCCCGTATCTCTCCGCACACGACGGAAAAGACACGGACAACTTGCCTTTATTTTTTGTACAAAAAATAAAATGATTTGTACAAACTCTAAAAAAACGTCGAGACGTTTTCCCGAACTTCCGCCCACGTTTCATTCGGTTTCTGCCCACGTTTTTCCAAACTCATGGCGACGTTTGCGATACCCTCCTTTGGGTATATCCAGACACAGTCCTAACGCATTTCACCAGCCCAAACGACACCTTCCGCAACCTACTACGAAGTCTCAAGACACCAGCCGGAAAGCCGCCTTTATTCCTCATCCGAAAGCCGGTAGTGCGAAGGAGCAAGCCCCGTCTGTTTTTTGAAAAACGTACCGAAAAACGAAGCATTCGGAAAATTCAGCTCATCGGAAATCTCCTGCACGCTCTTGTTCGTATTCTTCAGCCAGAAGATACTCTTCCGGATAATCGCCCTGAAGACCAGTTCCTGCACCGTATATCCACAGACCGACTTCGACAACGCCGAAAGATACTTGGGCGAAAGGCACAACTTGTCGGCATAGAAAGCCACTCCCCTCTCCTGCATGTAATATTTTTCTATCAGCCGGATGAGCTTGATAAACGTATCAATCTTATGTCCCGCCACATTTTTCTCTTCCATCATCCGCCGGCTGTAAATAGAACACAGACGGTAAGTCAGTGCCAGCAACAGCAATTTACACTCATGGTTATCGAACGGATTCTGTGGTCCTTTCCGGTGCCTTCCCAGCAACGAAATATAATGTGCCAGATCATCCTCCTCGCCGGAAGTCCACACATAACAAGGTTCGGGAGTCAGAGTGGTATACAAGTACATGGCCACGACCGAACTGCCTAATATCTCACGGATAGGGTCTACCCGGTAAAACAGCATGCTCACACACAAATCCTCCGACACTTCCCCTACGCAGAAATCATTTCCTTCGGACAAAAAGACCGTTTCGCCCGCCTGTGCCGTAAAATGCTGCTTGTCCACATCGAAGCCGAAGCTACCCTTCCGGCAGACAATCAGTCCCACATAATTCATTCGGAAAGGCTTTTGTAATACCGAAGGGAAAGAAGTAATCTCCCCTTCCAGACAACAAATATCCTTGCCACCGGTCAAATCCCGTTCGAAACGCTTTAAAAGTTCCTCCTGCTCCCTTGCTTCCATAGCCATAAATGATTCGTTAAACCTTACCGCTAAGGTAAACCTTTTCTTTTCACCACCGAAACGAGAACACAAAAAATACATCACGGGGAACCAAATGTTTCAAAAGTGTTTTTCCTCCGAAAGACAGATTAAGAAATGAAACCGACTCCCACGTGATGTATAAAGCAAATTAATGAACGAGTGTATAAGTTTTTTCCGGCAGCAAATCCAGCTTTCTTTTTCTCCACGGCATTACGACCATCAGCGCGGCACAAGCCATGCAGCCGTAGAAAGTCCAGCCCGACATCTCCTTTACGGCAGAAAGTGTAGCCTGCACCTGCACACGCCCTTTAGCCGAAAGAGCCGCCATGTGCTGTGCATCCTTCTCACTTTTTCCCTGATACATCATCCCCTGAACCGTCTGGTTGTACGAAGCGGCAACCTCCGGATTCAGCGTATCCATATCGTGAGCAAAGCGGGTTACATAGTGTTGCTGGCGCTGCTGCATCACATTGGTATAGATAGCCGTTCCCGCTCCAGGGCCCAGCACCATACGTACAGTCAGCATGATACAAATCCAAGTCGACAGATATTTATAAGGCATCCGCTGGTTGGCATACACGGCCGTCAGCGAATAAAGCAGCATCATTCCGGTAGCACGGATAATAACAGGATATTTCATCCGCTCATACAAGCCGTCGGGTTGCACCTCGAAATACATGAACAAAGCAGAAAGTCCAATCAGTACAAAGCCCAGCGAGAAAAGATATTTCAAGTGAACGCCTTTCTTTCCCAAGACAATGGCAACCACACACCCGATGAAATAACCGGCAATGCTCCAGTTGTTCAGCGACGCATTCTGCCAGTTGTCTATCTTCATGCCCACTCCCGTAAACACATTTACAAACATGGCGCTGGAGTTGAAAATCATCAGCAGCAGGAAAAGCAGGATGCCGATACGGATGGAACGCAACTTGAAGATATCCATCAGGAAGTAAGGCGAAGGATGCCGACGCTCCATGTAAACAAACAGTACGCCAAACACCACAGCCACAGCAGTAGCCCAGCAGATGGACGGAGAATCGTACCAGTCGAGTACCTTTCCATAAACCAGCACATAAACCACAGCCGAGCACATGATGCAGAACATCACGACACTGCCGAACTTGCGGAAGCTGACCGGAAAACGTCTGCTGCCATAATTATGGTAAGGCATCGTAATGAATATGATCAAAATGGAAAGCAACAGCGATCCCATCATGAAATAATACACGTACTGCCATTCGTATTCGTAAGCCAGCCATGCGGTAAGCGACGTACCAATCTGTCCCAGTATCATGAAAAACAGGTAAATGGTAGGCATGCTGACCCCCTTCTCACGGTCGAGCTGATCCCATCCGTCACCATCTACGGGCTCATTGCCCGGCGTAATGTTGCGGGTAGCTTCCATCTTGAACGCATACTTGATGAGCGTAAACAGGTTGACCATCATCAGCACCATGCGCAGAAAGCCCATGACCACACTGCATACTGCCAGCAGATAAATGCTGTCGGTCTTGGCACACACGTAGCTCAGCAGGTACAGCAGCGAGAAACCCACGATACACATCATCTTTTCGCGACGGATACAAACCAGCTCGTAGAAGAACGGAGAAAAGGCCGCCATTCCTACGGAAGTAAGGAAACTGACAAACTGAATATGTTCCGACTGAATGCCCAGCCCGCTCAGCATCTCTCCGCTGTTGGCCGTATAGACTCCGCTTGCCGTAAGGATAGGGATAAACAGCAGCAACAGGATAAGAATACCCAAGGGCTTGGGAACCCAGTTATAAAACGGATAATTTTTCGGACATGCAGGCATAACTCTTTGTTTTATTGAAACTGAAAACTAAGTTGTCTATCTCTTACTGTTTGGCACTCACCACTACCATCATTCCGGCAGCCAGACGTTCGTTGTCTTCTTTCGAAAGATTGGTAAAATCGATACGTACCGGTATGCGCTGCTGAATCTTGACAAAGTTTCCAGCGGAATTATCGGTAGGAACCAGCGAGTATTTCGAACCGGTTGCTCCGGAGATAGCCGTAATCTTTCCGGTAAACTCCTTTCCACTGATCGCATCTACTTTAATACGCACCTGCTGTCCCAATGCAAGATTCTCTACCTGAGTTTCCTTGTAATTGGCAATAATCCATTTCTGCGTATCGGGAAGAATATACGTAATGCTCTGTCCGGCACTGATATACTGTCCTTCCTCCAGAGCACGACGCCCCAGTTTTCCGTCGCACGGAGCCACCACTACCGTATACGACAGGTTCAGCCGTGCCATTTCGAGAGCAGCCGTAGCCCGCTGAATGGCAGCTTCGGTACTTTCCCGGCGGTTGGATACCTCCTTGATGCCCGACATGGCAGCCCGTTGCTGGCGTTTCGTTGCCTCTAGTTTCTTGCGTGTAGCCTCGTATTCCGTTTCAATCTGTTCCAGCTGGATGGGAGTTGCCGCATTCCGTTTCAGCAAGTTTTCATAACGCTGGCGGTCTTTCTCCAGCTTGGCCAGACGAATCTCGATTTCGGCAATGGAAGCTTCATAGACAGAAGCGGAATTCTGTGTCGTCTGCAAGGTAGCATCTACTACCGTAGCTCCGGCCATCGCATCCTTCAAGGCAGCCTCAGCCTCCATCACCCGGATGCGGTATTCACGGTCGTCGAGCACCAGCAAGGTATCTCCCTTCTTGACCGACTGATGTTCGGTAAAATAGATTTTCTTGATATAGCCCGAAGCACGCAGGTTGACCGGCGAAATATATTGTTCCACCTGTGCATCGTTGCTGGTTTCGGTATGTTTATAGTCGAGGAAAAGGAAAGCTGCTTCTACCACTCCTCCTATCAGGATAATTATTCCCAGCAAACTGGCAATGATTCGGTTACGACGTTGTTTTTTCAGTTTCAGAGCTTTTTCTTGAAGTGTATTATGATTGGTTTTCATTATGCTGACAATTTTAAAAGGTTGATTAATGAACAGAATTTCCGTTGAACAGTGTTTCCAACTGTCCGGTAAGTTTGAGCAGAGTCAGGTTGGTGACCTGATAGTTATAATGTGCGTTGATGTAATTGTTCTGGGCTTCGCTCATCCGCATCTCGTCTTGCAGGACTTCCGTCATGGAGGCAATACCCTCGCGATAACGGTCGGTTGTCACCTGATACACATCCTCCGCCAGCAGATAGTTGTCTTTCTGTTTCTTGAAATTACGCTGGCTGTTCATCAACTCGTTTGTAGCATTCAGGTACTGCGTCTGCATGTTCTTGAGCGCATTTTCGTACGACAGACGGGTATTCTCGACCTCAATCTTTGCCTTTCTCATCTTCGCCCGCTTCTCCAGTCCGTCGAAAATGGGAATACGAAGCGTCAGACCGATACCACTCGACCGGTACCAGTGATTCGATGGTCCCGAATGGAACCAGTTTTTAGCTTTGTCGGTATAAGCGGAATACATCCAGTTTCCGGTCAGGCTCAGCGAAGGAATATATCCCTGACCGATCATCTTGCGCTGCTGCTCTGCCAGTTTCTGCTTCGACTGCAAGAGTTGCAGTTCGTACTGGTTGTTATCCAGTCCGGTAAGCGACACGGAAGTGATATTTTCCGTATGGACCGGTGTCAAAGCTATTTCCTTATCGGCCGGATAATCCATTACATACTTCAAGAGATTGAGTTGCTGAGTCAGCATGGATTGTGCATTATCGTACTGTACCCGCTGGTTTTCCAGATTGATGTTCACCCGCTTCACGTCGACTTCCATCGCCATGCCGTTATCGTAGAAAGCCTGAGTAATATTGCTCAGCTCGTTCAGCCGAGAAATGTTCTCTTTTATCAAGGCAAGTTGCTCGGAAGTGTTCTGACTCAAATAATACATCTTGCTGATTTGCAGAATCAAGTCTTCGCGTGCCTTTTCGTACGACAAGCGGTTCAGCTCGTTCATGGTTCGCGTAATATCCATTGCTGTATAAACCGTCTGGTTGTATAAAGGCATCTGCAACTGGATGCCCGCCGATGCATTGTACTGCAAGGTTTTGGTAACATTGTACGGATTGCCGTAAGCAGAGCCGTCGGTAACCGATACCGGCGGGTTGAAATTGTCGTTGAATCCGGCTACCGCATTAATCTGCGGCAGCAGCTTGGCACGGTTTTCACTCAGCGTATGCTCTCCTTTCCGGACTTCATTGCGACTGCTTTTCAAGGAGAGATTGTTTTCTATGCCCAGTCGCAGGCACTCTTCCAGTGTCAGTACGTCCTGAGCCCCGGCGGGTATCAGCGTACAAAGGCAAGTAAAAATAACTAGTAATTGCTTCATTTTGTTTCATTTCTTAATCTGAAGCAAAGGTACATTGTCAAGGCTTTACGATATTATTCACATCTAGTGAAGGACTGTTCATATTTTCCTTTTCTAATCATTTTCACATCCTATTGTGATACTTTTCACTCAAAAACTGTAAAGCTATTTACTACGCTGAATCGCCATGCCGCCGCAAATCAGGAAGAATATCGAAATATGTTTATGTTTATTTCGAACTCTCGTAATAAAACAATCAGTTTGTAAATTCATTCACATCTAACAAAAAGATATTCTGCTCGTCTCTGTGTACAATTACGGATTTATCCATCCATCGGTCGATTTTTCGTTCTTCATCTATGTATCTCACTTGGAGTGTAACTACATTCGCATAATCTTGGCACAGCCATGTAGGATATGGGATTCTGCGTAGTAGGGCAAAAGGAAGGATATACTCTTGTTTCTCCGGTGTAAGGGAGAACTCTTTATCCATCATTAGCACTGCTATTTCAAATCTGCCTTGGGAAAGATTATAGGCAAAGAAGCGGATGCTGCCACTGTATAGATAAGAGCTAAATTTATAATCTGAGGCAGTGTTAGATCCCACCACGTCTACGTAAATGTTGTATGGATAACTTTTGGATAGTTGAATATCTTCCTGGAATCCGTTACGCGCAATAGTAGTATCACAGTAGATAAAAGTGTTACTGAGTGGACAGCTTTGCTCTTTACCGTTATCATATATTGTAAACAAATCTCCATAGTTTCCTCGTTTGTCATGTGTACATAGTGTTTTCCCATTAGGTACTACTGTCAGCCTAAACCAATATTGCTGATTTGCATCCCGCTGTACCACCGCCTTGCTCAAGTCGTCAAATAATCCATAGGCGTATGTACGAAAATTGTCCAGCCGTACAGATATCCCGTAGAGTGTGTTTCTATCTCTCAGTACATCTTCTCCATAATCTCTTATCAACTCTCCGCTGGCAAGGGTAAATGAGGTCTCTACAAGGTTTGGCCTACTACGTGGGTTGTCGTCGTCCCTGCATGCTACAAGCATGAAAGGTACGAATAATAAAATAAGTACTTTCAGTTTCATAATTTAATAGTATTAGATTTGGGCGTAATGTAGATAAAGATTTTAAGATTGAAAAATCGGATGCTCGGTTCTACGCGAAAAGAATTTTCTTATATCAGCTTTAAAATGAATAATTGTCTATCAGAATATCAACAAAAAGACCAAAATGCTTACACATAAACGATTTTTATTATTGGTTAC
>FR887804.1 GCA_000432735.1 Bacteroides sp. CAG:443 | reverse complement strand
CATATGCCATCTTATTTTGGGGACATTTACTGAATATCCCTAGTGTAACTTGCCGTTACTTGATACATCCTTATTATCTATAGAAATATTTATCTTTTGGAAGTTAAAAGCATATCCTATGTATACATTTTTACAGAGATTAATACCAGTTCCGATTTCGAAGCAAATACCTCCATCATTATTCATAGCACTGCTATCAGTGCTAAAACCATATCCGGCAGCAAAAGATAAATATCCCGACATTTCCTTGAAGAAATAAGGAGTATTACCACGTACGCCTGTCATAATTTGCAAGTCTGGATTCTCGTCGAATGTATCTTTAGTTGGGAAAGCAGCTTTTACACTGATTGCATCCCATCCAATGAATGGAGCAAAATTGTGTTGATATCTTACACCCAAATCAAAACCTCCACCACCTTTTGCTCCACCTATACCTAAATCTATGGCAAAGCGATTCTTTTTATAATACATACCTTCGTATGAAGATGCAAAATTCCAGTTTTCAGCACAAATAGGTAAACTCATAATTGCAGTAATGACAAAAAACATCATTCTAAAAAAAATACTTTTTCTCATAATTACATACATTGTCTGTCAGCTCCTACAGACCATTTATATTATACAAAAGAAGCGTGGAACTGGAATGCGTATTCAGATTTAAGTTCATAAGAAGTATATATACTTTTTAAATCTCTTACGTTTATAAATCGAAATAAGCATAACACTTCTTTGTTTATCTAATTTTTTTTGAAGTAATTTTTATTTGTTTACAAATATAAATTATTTATGTAAATAAATATTATTGTAAGGTGTTTTTTTCTATTTAATTGTCTTGTGAGAAAAGTATAGAAATTAATCAGTTCCTTGCCTAACTGGTAGAATGAGTATGTTAAAGCATTTACTTTTCAAATATGAAATCAATAAGTAAAATTTCCTTCTTTCGGAATCGAAATTCTTTTCAAAAATTCGGGCAGAATAATTTATAGAAATAAGTATGGATTTGTTCAATATAAAAAATACGGAATCCAATTTTTTTTAATTGAATCCCGTATTTTCATTAACATACCATATTTTATAATATCACATTTATTGATATGAAAATTAATTATGAACTCCTCGTCCGTCTATCAATCTCTGGATTGTCTTTTCTATTTCATTCTTCAATTCCTTGTCGTCGGTCTTAATCTGTTTTAATCCCGAAACAATATCATTGCGACGATAATTTTCATTGAACCAGCCTAAAGTTTCAATCGCAGCTAAACGAAGTTTTTTATCCCGAGTTTCGTCAGATGCAAATTTCAATAACGGATCGATGCCAGCAGTATTGGGATGGTTACGATATACTACGATATCCAAGCGTACCCGACTGGGTTTTACAGTTGTATCAAACATTTCCTTTAAATCGGCCTGCATGCGTTTTTCACTCTGTTTAATCTGTTTTCTGAAACGGTCTACATACGAAGAATCATAAAAATACTTATTTGCAGCCTGCTTGTCGAGTTCTTGTAACAAAGCATTCGTGTCGAAAGCTCCTAATCCAGATATCAGTTTAAAGTTTAAACGCGATTCATGCTGACGCTCCAGATATGCCTTGATAACTGCGGGAATAAGGTCTGGATGTCCATTTTTCTCTACATACTCACAGGCAAAACGTCGTACCAGTTCATATCCATCATTGAGTGCAGCTTGTAATACTTTTATGGCTTTTTCCGGATAATTTAACGCCAATAAGCGCATCGCCTCCAAGCGTACAACAAAATAGTCAGAAGTAAAGTAAGACTTTTCCAGAAGTTCTGGAAGTTGGTCATATCCTCCTTTACACAATTCTCTCAATGCCAAAGCACGCATATCGGGCAATGGACTATCGAGTTGTTTTTTCCAATAGTTCAAATTTCCTTCTTCCAAGACCAATGCGCGATTGATATCTACATCAATGCCACTATTATTGGCAAAATGGAATGTAGGGTCACCTATCAGATGATTTTCTAAATAGCAAACCAGACGATTAAATTGTCCAATACGCATGCCTGCTCCCAACAGTCCCAAAAATTCATCAGGCCATTTATCTTGAATCGTATTCACAGTTCCGCCCTGAGCTACCACTGTTTTTCCGTCTGAGAAGACATAAGCTCCAGCAATATTATCTTTCTCATAAAATGAACCGTTAAAACAAGCATCGAACATTATAAAACGAGCCTGTGGTTTAAGAGGATGGATATCGGTTGTATGAATGTCTAGTGATAAATTATAAAGAGAATCTTCTTTTATCTTTTCCGGATCAAAAGCTTCTTCACACCATTCACGTGGAACATTATATCTTTTCATATATTCTGCAATTGCAGCTTCTTTTCCTTTCGTCTCGGCAAAAGCAGGTATCTTGCTACGCAAAAAACGCTTTATATTCTCGATACTGGGATCTATCGTATTTACCTCTTCATAGCCATTCAGATATTGCGTATCGGGCGCACCATGATGATGAAATAGCATAATATCAAGTCCCTTGCTCTGTACTTCGTTTAAATAGGTGTTTTTAATGGGGAAGTTTACATCAAAATCAAAGAATTTTACTGTAGATCCCGGACGAAACAATTGAGGTAATTGTTCACGAATAGCTAACTGTTCTCCTGACCATGCTGTCGGGTCTTCGGAATTATATCCATGTCCTCGTCCCATGCTCAAATAATCTACTACATTGTTGGCATTTTCACGCTTTTCTGCCACTACCTTTTCCAGATACTTATTTAATAATTGATATTTATCAACCCCTTCCAGCTCCAGAGGTTTTATACGGGCTGAATAAATGTCCGGAGAAAGATATTGCTTAGAGTCTGCACGCAATGAATAATAGAAATACAAAGGTATATCTGCATCCTGCTTCAAGAAATCAAACTTCAGACCAAAATCATCATAATAACGGTCGGAAGGTACACTAGACTCCTTCCAGTCATGTTTTTGATCCATTTTAAACGCTGAAGTTAAATGTTGGGCATCCCGCAGCATCGGAATGGGAATATCACCCACAAATACGCAACCTTCAAGAGGTGATTTACGGTCTGAATGTAGCTGAATCAACAATTTACGAATCTGTTCGGGAGATTTCCACTCATCTACTAAAAGATATGTGCCCAAGCCATCAGCTTCTATACTTTGCTTATAAGCCTCTAAAGCATTTTTCGTTTTTTCGTAACTGGTATTATCTACCACAATAGCAAATGTTGTAGCAGTCTTTACTCCCGGCTTGATAATTTGTTGAGCATAGGAGTAAAGACAAATGCTCAACAAACCCATTAAGGTCAATAATTTTTGTGTCATATTTTTTTTCAAATAAGTTAGGTTAATCTATGTATTGTTTGTTGTATTTCAAGCGAAAGTTCATCGGGCAAGTCAGTCGTTTGCAAAAGGTTCTGACATTTTTCCAAAATATGAATGCGTTCACGGGAATGTACAAACCATCCTAACGCTTCGGCCATTGCTACTCGAACTTTTACAGGGGTTTCCTTGCGTGCCAACAAATCTAAATAATTTGTTACGTAACAATGATAGGGATTGTTGCGTACCATGCGAATGGCAGATATACGGTCTGTTATAGGCAGTCGTTCGTTCATTATTTTATCATTTATCTGCTTGACCATGGCAAATTTTTTATTCAAGACTCTTTCAATCATTTTCTGCTCTTCGTTGGCATTCATACGTTCTGCATGCTTGTAGAACTCGTCTGTGGCAGATTTTACGTCCTCTTGTGGAAAAAGAGGAAGAATGGTGCTGATGATATAGCCAACCCTCTGACGTTCACCTCCGTCAATCCATTCGCGTATCAAAGCCGGAAGCAGAACCGGATCGCCAATCTCACCTGCATAATTTGCACTCTGACGTGCTATAAGCTCGTAGGAATCTCCGATTCCCATACGTACAGCTTCCGTAAAATTGTCATCGTTATAGCGTCCCAACAACTTCAATGCTTCCATTCGAACAGTGTTATAAGGAGTATTTTTAAAAGTGTTCAATATTTCATTTTCATTGGAATGTAAGCTGTCAGCATCTGCTATCATACGTAAAGCCAAACTCTGAATATCAGCATATGGAACAGACATCAGTTCTTCCCAATAATCTGATTTTCCTTGCTTCAACTCTATGTCTGTTGTCAAATTCATATCTGTTTTTATCGGTGCAAAATGAACGGTCGGATCTCCCATCAGATGCCCTTCTAGTGTTGCTATCAAACGGTTATATTGTCCAACCCTTACTCCGTGTGACAGCAATCCTATGAACTCAATGGTCCATCGGTCTTGCAGAACGTTACGGGTATTGCCTTGAGCAACGATTGTATTGCCCCGATTAAAAAGATAATATGCAGCCAGATAATCGTCATCTTGGAAAGAACCATTATAACAAGCATCAAACAAAACTACTTTAGGGTTAGTAGCCACACCAGACAAATCCTCTGGTGTCAGATAAATATCGGCAGATATAATTGAATCATTCCGCCAAAAGGCATCATTATGCAAATCTTTGAAGAAAGCATTCGTCAAATGATATTTTTTTATCATCACCTGCTTTAATGAATCTTCATTCTTTCCCGCAGCTACCTTTTGCAGCAGACTGTGATACAGATCAGTCTTCATTAAACGTAGACGTTCTGTAAAACTATCTCCGGTTCTATCATTATTAATAACTTGTTTTGTTGGCAGTCCATGTTCATGAAACATGAACAAATCAATATCCTGACGTTGTAATTCATCCAGCAAGCTATACTTCATTGCCTTATCCATCCTGAAATTGAGATGTTTAAAATTTTGTCCTCGACGGAAAGCCAATGGAAAATCCTCCCTGTAAGCCTTTTCTTCATCCATCCAAGCTATCAAACAGTTAGAATTATAATCTCCTCCATTGAACGAGACGATGTTATCTAATGGATTATTTGCAGTCTGTTTTTTAGCATAGGCTGCTTTTAGAAGAAAATCTGATAATGCTACATATTTATCACCTTTCCATCCGTCAGGATACTTAATGCGGGCTGAATAAAAATTAGGATTCAGCTGTTGTGGACTATCTTCCGATAATTTGTAATAGAAATGATCGGTCTGTACAGAATCTTGTCTGATGAACTCAAATTTCAAATGCAAATCATCATAAAATCTATCGCTTGGAACGGACGATTGTGGAAAAGGAAATGCTTCTTCATTCATCTTGAAGGCTGTAGTCATATGTTGGGCATTACGTATCATGACTATAGGTATATCTCCGACTAATACGATGCCTTCCAAATGTTCAGCTTGGCGATATACTTTTATAATTTCCTGTTTCACCTCGTCCGGAGTATTCCAATCACCACGTATAATATACGTTGGCAATCCGTCAGCTTCTACTGCATCTCGGTATTTTAGCAAAGCCGTGTGTGTAGCTTCATACGTGGGATTATCAACCACTATTGCAAACGAAGTTGGACCTTGGCTGACTGGCTGCTCTATAACGGTATGTGCCGAAGCAGACACAACACTCCATAATAGTGCAAGATATAATAAAACAAATCTCATATATCAATCATTTTTTAGTCTATAATAGGTTCTTTCTGCCTCTTGACGAATAGCAGCCGAAATGTGCTTATCACGTCGCAGTTCATTACATACTCTCAGTATCTCCGGTCGTTTATAGGAGTATTTATACCAAGCTAAAGAACGTAACAAACTTAACTTGAATTCTTCACTTTCTGATTGTTCCTGCAATAAATTCAAATAAGCATCAACGGAACCGTGAATGGGGTAGTTGCGCAAAGAGCTAACGTACAACAAGCGCATTTTTTCTTTCTCCTTTCGCTGTAATATAGCCTCGTCTGAGGAATAACGTGAAGCATAAGCTTTCATTAACTGGCTACGTACTTCATCTTTATTTTGAATGTAACTATCTTTGAGGACGTTATCAATAGCTTCTTTGAGTGGCTGCTCGTCAAATACGTATAGTCCGAGGGTTATATTAAAGGCCACTCGTGATGCATGCCGGTCTTCAATATATGCTCTGACCAGATGGGGTAAATACTCATTTTTTCCCACCGCTATCATCTCACGTACCGCAGAACGGCGGATGAATTCATATGAATCATTTAAAGCAGGTACCAAGATTTCACTAAAATTGGAATCATTTACTTTTTTCAGCAGAGAGAAACAAGTATAACGTACCATAGCTAAAGGAGAGGTTTCAAAAGTATGTCGTAACAATGCCGAAATATCTTTATAACCATTTGCATGCAAACGATGCAATGCTAAATTTTGTACATCAGCATAAGGAGATTGAAGCAAAGACAACATTTCAGCTTCATCGTAGGGCTTTCTACAAAGTACCGATGCATCTATCTTCGGATCGAATGAGGTAAATCGATAAGTGGGATCACCTGTAATATGAGATTCCAGAATATTAGTCAACTGAGCCCATTGTCCGACTCGTGCTCCCAAACCAAGTAGTCCCAGTAACTCGTTTGCCTGTTTATCTTGTAATACATTGACAGAGTTGGCAAAAGTTGTCACACATTTGCCGGCTGCAAAGATATACCGTGCGGCAATATAGTCATCTTCGCGGAAATCGCCATTATAACATGCATCAAAAATAACTATCCGAACATTAGGGGAGACCTCAGTTACATCCGACAATGACAATCCCATACGAGCATCTTCCAACGAATCTTGTGATATGATAACAGGATCATCATACCCTTTATACCATGTAGAGTCTAATCCATATATTGTATCAGCTTTTTGATATTCTTTTCCTAAAAGACTTCGATTGCGTACCCAGTTACGGACATATTGTCGCAAGTCTGTTTTTAATTGTTTGATATGTTCTTCCAGACTGCTTGTTTCGGGAATATCTGAAAAATACTGGCGATCGGGTAGACCGTGTTCATGAAAGATAGCCAGATCCAGATCAGAACGCTTAATCATATTAATAATATCATTCTTGGGATATGGTGTAAAGCAATAACGCATGAAACGAGCCCTTCCTTCTTTATCGAATACTCCTGGCATCTGTTCACGCAGGTTGTACGCTTCCGGTACCCATGCAAGCAACGAATTTGAATATGATCCATGTCCCGTATACGAAAAGAACTGATCCAAACGATTGCTTGACTGATGAGCTTCCACCACTTTATGTAGGTACTTGCGAATCTGTTCATATTTATTCACTCCATTTGCTATGGGCTTAATTCGGCCCGAATAAATATTACAACGTATGAGTTGGGGAGAATGTACCCCCAACTCATAATAGAAACACTGTGGATGCAGAGAATCTTGTTTTACAAAATCAAACTTCAAGTGAAAATCATCATAAAACCGATCGCTTGGTACCGAAGATTCATGCCAATCAGTCTCTTCATCCATTTTAAAGGCTGAAGTTAGATGCTGAGCTTTACGAATCATTGGGATAGGAATATCTCCTACAAATACTACTCCCTCAAGCTTATGTTTCTTGTACAGAGACAAGATAACTTTTTTTACGGCCTCTGGGTTTTTCCATGTATCATAAACAACAAAGGTGGGGAGCGATTCCTTCCCTAACACTTGTTGATAAGCCTCCAACTCGGCAGAGCACTCTTGCCAGGTCTGCTTGTCAGCAATAATGGCAAAGGATGAATGCTCTACTTTCATTTTTGGTTTCAAGATTGTTTGTGCATTTAGTTGTACACACAAACCTAAAACTGTTATTATAAAATATATGAATAATCTTCTCATAATCAGAAATTGCACCCGATACTAACAGATAAATAACTTCTATGGCTGAAATCAAAATCTTCCGCCTTTACATAATCAAAGCCAACTTGAGCAAAAACTTGTGTTTTACTTTCCTGTTTTAATTGTTGGGAATATACTGCAGCAGCTCCCAATTTCCAATAATCTGACATGAGATAATTAGCATCCAGAGTTTCCATCTGAGTGACAGTTAAATAGTCTGCATGTGAACCTCCATACTGATAACAGCCTGAGAGATTTTTGTTATATCCTCCCCGTACTGTCACCAACAAACGCTTCATGAGCTTGTCACTTAATACAAAATTCTTCTTGCCGCATAATTCCATATATATATTTTCATGACTTTTTACGGAATAAGGCAATATATATTTGTCCTTCTGGTTTTCATAATATGCCAAGGCTTCTACACGCCAGTTATACTCATTACCACGATTGCGAATCAAGCTGTAATGAAGCGTAGCAGCTTTAGTTTCATAAGTTGAACGTACGTTACTATACATTTGCATCCATCCAGTTTGCGATTCAGTGTTGTCACGCTGATTAATATACTGGATTCCATCAATCATACGATAAGATGCATCCAGTTTTATGTGATGTACCAGTTTTTCACCTTTAGTGTAAAGCGTCATTGCAACCTTGCCTAACTGATCTTTTACCGAACCTATTTTCCGTGGAGTTGAATATGACACCTCTGCAGTTTCGGCTTTAATAGAATAGGTACCTTCCAGTAATAAATTTAAATTTGTTGCTGCGTAATTATATTGCATTGATCCTCCAAACTGATTTCCGTAATAGTTCGTTGTACGTCCGGAACCAATTCCTTTAACAGCCACTCCAAGTCCGAAGAGTTCATAATAATCCTGATCTGTATAAGAATCTGAATTAGCCATTTGTGAATCCTCTTTTATTGAAGCATAGGAAAAGTTAACACCTAAGCGATGGTGAGAATTAATTGCGTAACATATTCCTGGTATCAACTTTAATATATAGAAACGGGTATCTACACGAGGGTCTCGTTGTTTTGCAGCCAGTGAAGCCTGATATCCTCCTTCCAGACCGAAAGCTAATTTTCCCCAATAGAGTGGGGTAGCTGCTCTAAATTTTAAATCATAATACTGGTTTCTCCAACTACTTTTATAAGCATCGGCAACATAATAAGGCATACCTCGGAAGGGATCAGTTATAGAAGCATTGTATCCGGCATCTGTTTTATTTTCCTGTGAAAAGGAAAAAGCGCCCCATACATATGCATCCTTCAGATTCAAGAATCCTTCACTGCTCACTCCCACAGAGCGTTCTCCTTCTCCCTCCTGAGGTCGGGAAAAGTTACCACTGGTATTTTGAAAATTTAATTTCACATCCGAATAATTCTGAAGATCATCCAAAGCAGTTCCAGCAGCATTCTGTGAATGAAACCAGATTCTTTGTTCTTTCATTTGTTCTAAGCCGGCCATAGAAAGTCCTTGCTGAGCTGCTACTTGTATTTTGCCGATACTAAGCAAAGTCAATAAGCAAGCAGTTCTCCATATATAATTTTGTTGTTTCATATATTATTCTTCATTAAGTTCCACCTTTTTTAACGCAACGTATGATTCCATGAAGGCATCTTTACATCATAGCGGCGCAACATTGGCACCACTCCTCTTTCGAAATCATCTGTACTGTTGTTTGTGTCTTGAAAGATCAAAGCACCATTTTCTCTACGAATGGGTTCTCCATTCTCATCTAACGACAATTTACGAGCAACTCCTAAGCCACAGTAAGTAGCTCCTACATAAGTTATTCCTGCATCCAATACTGCTGGCATTCGCTTGGCATTTACCTTCGATTCGTTGTCAATGCATTCTACCGCATCCAGAACATATTTAACAGGAATCTTGGCATAGTATGTATCACTATTAGGTTTGCTCAGGTCTGTAGTTTTCATAGATGCATCATTGACAGGATCCCAGGTCTCTCCTTGGGGAACTTGGAACAATACCATTGCAGGACCAAAAACAGAAGTCAAATATTGAGGAACAGTTCCCATTTCTGCTTTTCCGTCATAAAATACATGTACCATATCGTAGGCAGGCTGATCTGGGAAATTCGCATTATTCATATTAAATTCAAATTCAGAGGTACTACCATCAATAGGTGACAGAGGATTATATTGCGGCAATTGATGATTCGCTGCAAACTGTGAAATTACGCAAGATTCACCGGGTTCCAACGGATAATCTGTACCATTTCCCGGAAACTTCCAGACTCTCTCTGCATAAGCATAATTATCTCCATCTTCTTTTGGCCAAACAGGTAAAGTAAGCGTAGATTTACTTGGTGTCAGATTGGCAATGTAAAGTCCGTCCAGATACAATACAGAAGATGAATTATTATAAATCTCATAAAACTGATCACGAAAATAAACACCACCTGTTTCAGATCTGGAACCTGCATAATAAATTTCTTTAAAGACCAATGGACTTACCTTCAGCCCTTGAGCCATCACATCGACTTCATTTACGTTTCCAAACAATGCTTTATTGACGAGGTTCCCATTCACATAAAATTCATCTCCGTCTGCATTTAATACGGTTCCAGAAACCGTAATGGTATAAATTCCAGGAATCACTCCATCCATTTCTACCTTACCGACTGCACATTTTTGGGACAAATGTAAATCTTCATCATAATTGTCAAATTTAAGAGTTAAGTCTTTAATTTCTGCCAAATTCTCTACATCAAGCTGTATATTTACAGCAACACTCATAGATGCTACATCCTCGACACCTTTTACATCTCGAAAAGAATCACAGGATGAAACTAAAAGCATCCAAGCTAATGATACTATATATATTATTCTCATATGCATAATTTATTTCCGTTAGAGAGTTAAAGAGAGTTCCAAACCAAAGAAAAAGCGGTTGTTCAGTGTTACATAGTTACCCGGACTACGTTTTGACTCTCTGCGTGGATAACTTCTAAACATATTATTGGCAAAGAAAGAAACTCTGAAGTTATCACTTATTTCCTTAGTTACGTTAATGTTAAAATTAAAATAGGGTGAATAAGACTCCTTAATAGCATCATTATGATTTACTGTTTTCAACAAGTAATCATAACCATCGGCTTTCACTTGTTCTGTTGTGGTATATTTGCCTGTTTCAAACATATGAACTGAAGCATCTTCAACAGATATGTATCCTATTGGAATAGAATCGTTCGCATAGGTTGACCAATTAGCTTCCTGCCATACAGCCTGTGCTGTCAAGGTTACCACGAAACCAATGCTTGGTATATTGTGTGTAGCACGTAAGGTTGTAGTAAATTGCTGGTCATTTCTCACTTTATCTTTGGGGGCATAAATAGCAACATTTCTACGTCCGGAAAGTCCACTACTTGAATTATCATAGAAATTATATCCATTGTTATAACTCTCCGTACGCATCCAAGCTCCACTTAAATTGAATGCAGTACGAATAGCATCTATACGTCCAAAATCCAATTCAAACTCAATTCCTTTATTATTGATAAACAAGTTGTTGCCTGGACGGTAATAATCGGCCAATACAGAATGAGTTGCAACAGTCTCCAACTGATTGTTCTCGTTTCGGGCATACTCATTAATAGTTAAAGGCCTGAATGTAGAGAAGTCTTGTCCCAAGGTATATCCATCTTTTAAACGTTCCAGATACCCAGTTACTCCCATGCGCATTTGTCCCAAATGGAAATCCAGACCAGCTTCTGCTTTATAATTTCGAGCAATCTTCAGATCCTTATTCTGTACATCGAAGACGTGAGTTGTAGTCATCAAAATTCTCTCATTTTCTGGGATACTCTCATTGGCCAATTCGTTTATATTAGCATATTCAAAATATGCATTTTCTGGATACAGATAAAGCAATGTTGGCATCTTACTCGTTATTCCATATCCTCCACGAATAGTTAGCATATCGGGTACTAAATCGAATGAAGCATTGAAACGTGGAGAAATTACTCCTCCCACCACAGACATATGGTCATAACGTACACCTGCTTGAAGATGTAAATTACGTTCACCAATCATCCAGTGGAAATTTTCTTCGGCGAACGCTCCAAACTGATTAATAAACGGAATGCTTCTGTAAGAACGAGGCCGGAACGTAGCGTTTTTCTGTGACAAGTTTCTATATGGAGGAGCTGTCGGATCAAAGGTCTTACCATCACCCACATTTCCATCCGACTTGAAATCGATACCGAATAAAATACGATTATTTACGTGACCAAATTGCTTAAAAAGATTAGCAGTCAACTTTCCATACACATTCACCTCTCGGCTGTCTATTTTATAGATTCCTTTATAACTGTCAGGAAGATATTGTGCATAATGGTTTATATCCTCGGATCCGAAATGAGTCAGTTCATTTCCCAGAGCATCATAAATATGATTGCCAGGTATATTGGATAGTACAGCTCCATCTGTTGTAGTCATGGAATAATATGAATTGGCTACCGAATAGACCTGTTGATAAGAACTCTGCTTATCCATATAAGTAGCCGAAGCTACATAACGAAGGTTTTGCAACCAACCTTTATGGATATTCCATATTCCATTTGTATTAAATACTATTCCTTGATCACGACCACTGGAAGCAACCTGTGTACGTGTATCATCTGGATTCTGTTTACGGGTATCTTTACCATAAATAAAATCTACTGAGGTATTACTACGTAATTTATTATTGAAAAATGTATTTGAATACATCACGCTACCTGTAGCACGCTGATAAAAAAGATAAGAAGCTTTAGGGTCTTTTGTATTGTAGGCATAGTCACCGCTTACATTCAGGGCTCCTTTATTTCCACCTAAATCAAAACCTGTACCAGCCGAAACCTGATATACATTAGGATTGGCCTTCGCTTTAATACGCAAGGGCTCACGACCAGCTTTAGTATGTACGATAACAGCTCCCGATGTCAAATCTCCATATTCAACAGACGGAATACCACGAATGACCTCTACTGACTCAATGTTTTCAGTAGAAATACTACGTACATCGACTCCTCCGCTGGGTGCAGCACCTCCTGCCAATGATTCCGATCCACCTGCCACTGTTGGGTTAAGGGCCTGTAAGTTAGCATTGTTGGAAATCGGAGCACCATCTTTTATAATAGCTGTACCTAAAGCATTCAGCGAATTATTATCCGATGTGGTATTTACTTGACGAATATTAATCTGCTGAGCTGAATTCAGTGTTGGATTAGAAGATAGTCCTCCAGGAAGTAGAGACATGATATCGTATAAACTGGTAGCCTGCATGTGATCCATAGCTGTGCGTGAAATACTAGACGAAGTGGCCTTGCCTGCTTCATTCGCTTTGGCTGTCACCGTTACTTCTTTCAATTTAAAATTCTCATCACGCAGACTGAAATCAAGTTTCATATCACGTGTAATGTTTACTAATGTATCAATCGGAAGTTTCCCTAGATATTGTATACGCATATGCGTTTTTCCTATAGGTACATTATCCAATACATAAGTTCCATCTTTAGTGGTTGTAGTACCCATTGCATAACTTGGGAACGATACCGAAGCAAAATCAAGAGGAGTTTTTTGTTTATGGGATATATCATAAACTGTTCCATATACCTTTACTTTTTGAAGAGATTGGGCTTGTACGGCCAAGCCCATTCCTCCCCAGCCACATAGTAGCAATCCAGTTATTAAACCGGTTCGCAAATTGTTTAAGCTCTTTTTTCTCATTCGCATTAATTATAATTAAGTTAAATACCTACATGTAGGGATATTGTTATTTGTCAAAATGTTGCTTAATTATGATTCTTTTAAGCAATATGTTTGTTTTATTCCCCTCTTTTGACAAATGTATTAAAATAATTATGAATAACATACTCCAGTCTGTCTATTTACTTTGAGTATGGGGAATTTTTTCATTTATTAACGTGTGGGTTGCTGTTTTGTGTTGAATAGAATGTGTTTTTAACGTATTTTATGTATTTGCTGACATGGAAAATATTGTCATAAAAGATTTATATAGCATTCTTTTTTATGTTAATTAACAAAAAACATATTGGCATGTTTGGGAGTAAAATACCTACTTTTGGGGAGGCGCTTCATTATATTAATTATATAGAGAGGCTGTTAAGACAATGCTTGATTAATGGCTGCTTAAATTTATTTTAGCTGGCTCTTGGGGTGAAGTTTGAATATCATTTATTGTTTTTTCGATAATTGATTGCTCCAACGGTTATAGGCGGGAGGTTAGTGGGAAACTTGTTGAATGAATCAGGTACGTGTTTGTAGAATAATTTCCTGTTGTTTATGCTATAGATTAAGAGCATATCCGTTTCGATGTATAATAAGATAGTGTAAATATACAGAAAAGGCTGCTTCGTCGCGAAGCAGCCTTCCCGAATATCCAATTGAATTTGTTAGGGTTAGTATAAGCATTTGTAAATGCTCAAATGCAAATATACGATTTTATTTGATTGCTTGATAAAATTCTTCCCAATTCTTATTGAAATCCGGCATGGAATGGAACAGATAATTGGCTCCTTCATCCAGCAATACCTTATCGGGCAGGGGACCGGTATTGACCGCTACGGTAAAGATACCTGCTGCCACTCCGGCACGAACTCCTAGGGGAGCGTTTTCTACTACGATTGCCTCGTTGGCTTGGACACCGGCTTTCTGAAGTCCCATAAGATAGGGTTCCGGATTAGGTTTACCGTATTTCACGTCGAATGCGGTAACCATCAGTTCAGCTTTGAATATACCGGGGAAGTTTTTGTTTAAGCGTTCCAACAACGATGTTTGTCCCGAACCGGTTACGATGACGGGAATCAGCCCTGCTGCCTTTATTTTATTCAGTAATTCCAGTGCTCCCGGCATTCGTTCCGCCTTGGGGAGTGAATTGAAAATGTTACTCTTGGTCTGATAAATTTCTTTTATTTCCTCTTCGGTTGCTTCGTGGTTTCGCTGGCGGCTGCTGACGATATTGATAGTAGCAGCTCCTGTACGTCCCTCGTGCAAGTAGGCTTCTTCGGGGCTCAAGTGCATGCCGTATTGCTTCATGGCTTCGTGCCAAGCTTTGGCATGGTTTTTCATCGAGTCGAACAAGACACCGTCCATGTCGAACAATACAGCCTTCAGGTTCAGTTTGTCAAAGTGATGTGTGGTAAGATAATTGTTTATTGCTTGTTGGAACATTTTTTCTTAGTTAAAGATAACATATATAAATAACGAAGAATGAATAATGACCAACGAGCAAGACTGCATTGTTAAATAACTGTCTGCTCAATTTGTCATTATCCATTCTTCATTCAGTAGTCTTTATTTCAAGCGAGCTTGGATAGCTTTAGACTCTTCTTCGTATCCCGGTTTGTTCAGCAGGGCAAACATATTCTTCTTGTAAGCCTCTACACCCGGCTGGTTGAACGGATTTACTCCGAGCAGGTAACCGCTGATACCGCAAGCCTTTTCGAAGAAGTAAATCAACTGTCCCAGATAGTATTCGTTCAGTTTCGGAACGCTGACGCGCATGTTAGGAACACCGCCGTCTACGTGAGCCAGCTGAGTACCCAGTTCGGCCATCTTGTTTACTTCGTCTACACGTTTTCCGGCAAGGAAGTTCAGGCCGTCCAGATTTTCTTCGTCAGAAGGTACGCAGAGTTCGTGGTTCGGAGTTTCGATAGAAACAACTGTTTCGTAGATGGTACGTTCGCCTTCCTGGATCCACTGTCCCATAGAGTGCAGGTCGGTCGAGAAGTCTACAGAGCTAGGATAGATACCTTTGTGGTCCTTACCTTCAGATTCTCCGTAAAGCTGTTTCCACCATTCCATGAAGTAGTGAAGTTTCGGCTGGAAGTTTACCAGGATTTCAATCTTCTTGCCGCTCTGATACAGTTCGTTTCGTGTAGCAGCATAGAGAGCAGCCGGATTTTCCATCATATTTTCGTTGGCACAAACCTCTTCCATCTTGCGTGCACCTTCAACCAACTGGTCGATGTCGATGCCTGCAACTGCGATAGGAAGCAAACCTACCGGAGTAAGAACAGAGAAACGTCCGCCTACATTGTCAGGAATAATGAATGATTTGTAACCTTCCTTGTCGGCAGTTACACGGGCTGCACCCTTCTTAGCGTCGGTTACAGCAACGATGACTTTACGTGCCATTTCCTTACCGCGCTGGTCTTCGCATTGTTTTTTCAACAGGCGGAAAGCCAAAGCTGTTTCGGTAGTTGTACCCGATTTAGAGATATTGATTACACCAAATTTCTTGTCTTTCAGGAAAGAAGTCAGCTCGTACAAGTAATCTTCACCAATGTTGTGTCCGGCAAAGATGATAGTAGGCTGTCCAGCTTTCTTTTCTTGCAACCACAAGAAGCTGTTGGACATAGCTTCGATAACGGCACGGGCACCCAGATAGCTTCCGCCGATACCAGCAACAACTACAACTTCACAGTTTTCGCGCAGAACCTGTGCGGTAGCTTTCAAGTCGTCCAGATGTTCTTTTGTGATAGAAGAAGGTAAATGCAACCAGCCCAGAAAATCATTTCCCAGTCCTGTACCTTTTTCCAATGTTTCCATACATGCTCTTACTTTGGGTTCGTAAGCAGCTAGTTTGTCTTTGGAAATAAAACCTAAAGACTTGTTGATGTCAAGTTTAATATTTTCCATAAATATTCCTTTATTATCTGAATGAATCAGTCAGTAATTTGATTTCAATCATCGGAGAAATCCGTTCATACAAAATATTGTAAACGGCGTCCACTATCGGCATGTTTACGTGCAGGTGCTTGTTCAGCTCCTTGATACATTTGGTACCGTAATAGCCTTCGGCTATCATTTCCATTTCTATCTGTGCACTTTTCACCGAATATCCTTTTCCTATCATCGTTCCGAATACACGGTTACGGCTGAAGTTCGAATACGAGGTTACCAGCAAGTCGCCCAGATAAGCCGAGTCGTTCGTGCACCGGTTCACCGGATGTACCGTATCGAGAAAGCGGTTCATTTCCTGAAGAGCATTCGAAACCAGTACCGCCTGGAAGTTATCTCCGTATTTCAGTCCGCTGCATATACCGGCAGCGATAGCATACACATTCTTCAAGACAGACGCATATTCTATGCCTGCCACGTCGGTATTAACCGATGTCTTGATATAATGTCCCGAGAGTTGTCGGGCAAACATCTTTGCTTTTTCAATATCCTTGCATCCTACCGTGAGGTAAGACAGGCGTTCCAGTGCCACTTCTTCTGCATGGCATGGACCCGCCAGTACGGCAATGTTCTCTTCGGGCACGTCGTACATTTGATGAAAGTAGTCGGATACAATCAGGTTCTCGTCGGGGACGATACCCTTAATAGCCGTTACAATGAACTTATCCTTGAGTTTCGTTTTTAGCTTTTTAAGGTGGATTTTCAGATACGGAGAAGGAGTGACGAATATCAGTGTATCCGATTCCTTTACTACCTTATTTATATCTGAAGAGAAGTTGATGCACCTCATGTCGAAGCGCACACTAGTCAGGTAAGCCGGATTATGGCCCAGACGCCGGAATTCTTCAATCCGGTCGTCGCGGCGCATGTACCAGTTTATTGAGTCTGCCTGGGTCAATATGATTTTGGCTATTGCCGTTGCCCAGCTTCCTCCACCCATGATTGCTATTTTCCCGGGGAGTTTCATTTTAGCCTATTTTCTGTATCCAGCCAGCTACTTCGTCGACGCTAGGATTCTTCAATTCTAATTTATATTTTTTATTCACTCCGCAAATGTCCTGATGCAGTTTCTGCGGATTTACATCCTTCATATCCGAAACCAGATTGTATCCTGCTTTCTGGATGACAGGTACCCATTCTTCAGGAACACCCAGCTCCATGAATTTTGCCGGAGCATCTTTCGGGATAACCTTTTCGGGACGCATCTGCGGGAAGAACAATACTTCCTGAATAGTGCTCTGTCCGGTCATCAACATCACCAGACGGTCCATACCGATACCCATACCTGATGTAGGAGGCATACCGTATTCCAGTGCGCGGATAAAGTCTTTATCGATAATCATGGCTTCGTCGTCACCCTTTTCACTCAGTCGCATCTGCTCCTGAAAGCGTTCCAACTGGTCGATCGGATCGTTCAGCTCAGAATAAGCGTTGCAGAGTTCCTTTCCGTTTACCATCAGCTCAAAACGTTCTGTCAGGTTCGGGTTGTTACGATGACGCTTAGTCAGCGGTGACATTTCAATCGGATAGTCGATGATGAAAGTCGGCTGGATGTAGTTGCCTTCGCAGAATTCGCCGAAGATTTCGTCAATCAGCTTACCTTTACCCATGGTGTCGTCGATTTCCATGTTCAGCTTCTTGCATACTTCACGAATCTGGTCTTCGTTCATGCCGGTCAGGTCATAACCCGTAAATTCTTTGATAGAGTCGAGCATGGTAACTCGTTTGAACGGAGCCTTGAAGTTGATTGTATTGTCGCCAATCTTGATTTCTGTTGTACCGTTTACATCCATACAGATCTTTTCAATCATGTTTTCAGTAAAGGTCATCATCCAGTTGTAATCCTTGTAGGCAACATAGATTTCCATACAGGTAAATTCCGGATTGTGTGTACGGTCCATACCTTCGTTACGGAAGTTCTTTCCAATTTCGTATACACCTTCGAATCCGCCTACAATCAGACGTTTCAGGTAAAGTTCGCTGGCGATACGCATATACAATGGAATATCCAGTGCGTTATGGTGTGTAATGAACGGGCGTGCAGTTGCTCCACCTGGAATAGATTGCAGGATAGGAGTTTCTACTTCTACATATCCTTTTGAGTTGAAGTACTCACGCATCGAATTGTACACTTTAGTACGTTTCAGGAAGATTTCTTTTACACCGTCGTTGACAACCAGGTCTACATAACGCTGACGATAGCGAAGTTCAGGATCGTCAAACTTATCGTAAGCTACACCGTCCTTGTATTTCACGATAGGCAACGGACGGATAGATTTCGACAGCACGGTCAGTTTCTGTGCATGGATGGAAATTTCTCCCATCTGTGTGCGGAATACGAAACCTTCGATACCGATAAAGTCGCCCAAGTCGAGCAGACGTTTGAATACTACGTTATATAAATCTTTATTTTCGTCCGGGCATATATCATCACGGGTAATGTATACTTGAATACGACCTTTAGAGTCCTGTAATTCAATGAAAGAAGCCTTACCCATCACACGACGTGACATGATGCGTCCTGCAACCGATACTTTGCGCGGTTCTGCTTCGTCATCCTTGAATTCGGCTTTTATGTCAGTCGAAAACGCGTTGGTTACATACTCGGCAGCAGGGTATGGATCAATGCCCATCGCTCTCAATTCATTCAGGCTGTTACGTCTGATAATCTCCTGTTCACTTAATTCTAATACGTTCATTTGTTGATACATTAACTCAATTTTGCTACAAAAATAGCAAAGATTTTGTAAACAACATCTAAATCAACTTACTTTTATTACCTTTGGGCTGGTGGAATTTTGGAAAACGGACATAAAAATGAATAAACAGACTACATTTTTGAAGGTGACTGTCTTGCAGACGGATATCGTCTGGGAGGATGCGGTTGCAAACCGGAAGCGCATAGAAAAGCTGGTGGAAGGGCAGGAGGATACGGATTTGTTCGTACTTCCCGAGATGTTTTCTACCGGTTTCAGCATGAATCCTGTGGAGATTGCCGAAAAGGAAGAGGGAGAAACGTTGCAATGGATGCGCCGGATGGCGGAAGAGCATCGGTGCGCTCTTGCGGGAAGTCTTTCAGTCAGTGAGTCGGGAATGTTTTATAACCGTTTTTATTTTGTCTGTCCCGATGGGACGATACACCGTTACGACAAGCGGCATCTGTTTACTTTCGGTGGCGAGGATAAGCGGTATATACCCGGTGGAAAGCGGGTGATCGTTTCGTATGACGGCTTTCGGATACTTTTGCAGATTTGTTATGACTTGCGTTTTCCTGTGTGGTCACGTTGCCGCAACGATTATGATGTGGCGATTTATGTAGCCAACTGGCCCGTTGGTCGTCGGGAGGTATGGGATGCACTGCTGCGGGCACGGGCACTCGAGAACCAGTGTTATGTGGTTGGTGTAAACCGGACAGGGCATGATCCGCAGTGTTCTTACAACGGTGGCAGCGTAATCATCAATCCTTATGGCAAGCTGATGGCATCGTGTGAAGACGACAAGGAAGAAACTGCATCGGCTGTTCTTGCCCGCGAGCCGCTGGACACATTCCGAAAACACTTTCCGGTGCTGGGCGATGGGGATGATTTCAATCTGAGTCTTTAGGCTTTTTCAGAACTCGTGGAGGCATTGATTTTCAATCGTCTGCATCTGTCCCGAAAAACATCCCGATGTTTTTTTATTTTTTGTACAAAAAACAAAAAAGTTTGTACAAATTCTGGACGAAAGTTGATAGGGTATTCGGACTGATAAGCTGAATTTTAGACGGGTAGTTGGCAGGAAATGCATGAAAATTGTATCTTTGTACATCCTTCGTTTCAAAATAAGAAAATCAGTTTTTATGTATACGAATAAAGAAATATGGAATGTCACTTACCCGATATTCTTGGGACTTCTTGCGCAGAACGTCATCAATGTGACCGATACTGCCTTTCTGGGGCATGTCGGTGAGGTGGCGCTTGGGGCAGCGGCGATGGGAGGATTATTATATATCTGTATCTATACCGTTGCCTTCGGCTTTAGTGTCGGCTCGCAAATCCTGATAGCTCGTCGCAACGGGGAGGGAAACTTTCATGCCGTCGGACCGATCATGTGGCAGGGCTCTACGTTCAGTTTCGGCATGGGAGTCGCGCTGCTGATACTGATGTCCTTGTGTGCCGAGCCACTGATTCGCTTGCTGATTACTTCCGATACCATTTTCCATGCCACGTATGAGTTCTTTACCTGGCGTATCTGGGGATTTCTGTTCGCATTTGTGAATGTCATGTTCCGGGCTTTCTATATTGGAGTCACTCAAACCAAGGTGTTGACTATGAGCGCTATCGTCATGGCACTGGTCAATGTCTTTCTGGATTATGCCATGATATTCGGAGAATTCGGCTTTCCGGAGATGGGGGTACGGGGAGCAGCGCTGGCCTCGGTCATCGCAGAAGCTTCTTCCTTGCTGTTTTTCATTGTTTATACCTATTGCAAGATCGACTTGAAAAAATATGGTCTGAACCGTTTCGGCCGTTTCGACTGGGACATGGTGATGCGTATCTTGCGTATTTCCTGTTTTACCATGGTGCAGTATTTTTTGGCGATGGCTATCTGGTTTGTCTTTTTCATGGCGTTGGAAAGGCTCGGTCAGCGTCAGCTTGCCATAGCCAACATCGTGCGCAGCGTGTATGTCGTGCTTCTGATACCGGTACAGTCGCTTTCCACTACGGCAAATACACTGGTCAGCAACCTGATCGGTTCGGGAGGAGTTTCGAAAGTCATGACATTGCTGCATAAAATAGCCCGCATGTCGTTTCTCATCATGGTTGTCTGTGTGGTACTCTGCGTTTTGTTTCCGCGGGTTATCCTGGCAGTCTATACCAACGAGGAGGCACTGCTGCTGGAATCCGTACCGGCTTTGTATGTGGTGTGCGGGGCGATGCTGATATCTGCCGTGGCAAATATTTATTTCAACGGAATCTCGGGCACCGGCAATACGCAGGCGGCACTGGTACTTGAGGTTGGTGTGCAGATATTTTATGCCTTGTATGTCATTGTAGTGGGAATGGTACTGCGTGCTCCGGTCGATATTTGCTTTACTACCGAAATCATTTATTATACGTTGATGCTGACTTTCAGCATCGTTTATCTGAAAAAAGCGAAATGGCAGAATAAAAAGATTTGATGCATCCGATTATTTTTGTAATTTTGCGCCCTAATAAAATAAGGAAATAAAAAGAAAAACTGAAAATATATGTTCGATAATTTAAGTGAAAGACTAGAGCGGTCGTTTAAAATATTGAAAGGTGAAGGAAAAATCACCGAAATCAATGTGGCCGAAACACTGAAAGATGTACGTCGTGCGTTGCTGGATGCCGATGTAAACTATAAAGTTGCCAAGAACTTTACCGATACGGTAAAAGAAAAAGCACTGGGACAGAACGTGCTCACAGCCGTTAAGCCTAGCCAGTTGATGGTAAAAATCGTTCACGACGAGCTGACAAAGCTGATGGGTGGCGACACGGCCGAAATCGAATTGAAGAATCGTCCTGCCGTTATTTTGATGTCAGGTTTGCAGGGTTCCGGTAAGACTACATTCTCGGGTAAGCTGGCTCGTATGTTGAAATCGAAGAAGAACCGCAAGCCGTTGCTGGTAGCTTGCGACGTATATCGTCCTGCGGCTATCGAACAGTTGAAGGTGCTGGGCCAGCAGATTGAGGTTCCTGTATACAGCGAACCCGACAGCAAGGATCCGGTTCAGATTGCATTGAACGCTATTCAGGAAGCTAAGGCAAAAGGTTACGACCTGGTTATCGTCGATACAGCCGGACGTCTTGCCGTAGACGAGCAGATGATGAACGAGATTGAAGCTATCAAGAAAGCAATCAATCCGGACGAAACACTGTTCGTAGTCGATGCGATGACCGGTCAGGATGCAGTCAATACTGCCCGTGAGTTCAACGAACGTCTGGACTTCAACGGCGTGGTTCTGACTAAGCTCGACGGTGATACTCGTGGTGGTGCTGCGTTGTCTATCCGTACTGTAGTGAACAAGCCGATCAAGTTTATCGGAACAGGTGAAAAGCTGGATGCAATCGACCAGTTCCACCCGGCTCGTATGGCAGACCGTATCCTCGGAATGGGTGATATCGTTTCGCTGGTAGAACGTGCACAGGAGCAGTACGATGAAGAAGAGGCTAAACGTCTTCAGAAGAAGATTCAGAAGAACCAGTTCGACTTCAACGACTTCCTGACTCAGATTCATCAGATTAAGAAGATGGGTAACCTGAAGGAACTGGCTTCCATGATCCCGGGTGTAGGAAAAGCCATCAAGGATATCGATATCGACGACAATGCGTTCAAGAGCATTGAAGCTATTATTTACTCAATGACTCCGCAGGAACGTACACATCCTGAAATCCTGAACGGAACTCGCCGTACACGTATTGCCAAAGGTAGTGGTACGAGCATTCAGGAAGTGAACCGCTTGCTGAAGCAGTTCGACCAGACTCGCAAGATGATGAAGATGGTTACCGGCAGCAAGATGGCGGGCATGATGCAGAAGATGAAAAAGAAATAAACCATATTTGGTTAATTGATACGGGAGTTGCTTCGTTGCAGGCAGGTGCCCGAAGGAAGTGGGGAGAGGGAATCGCTAGAGAAAAAGATTCTTTCTCCCCGCTTGTTTTGTATGCTTTCAGGCGGACCCGATACCTATTAGGATAATTCTGCGACGAAGTAAGCAAGTGATAATGTGAAACATCATTTGGAAGTCTGAAAAAATCCCGCTATCTTAGGGAGGTTTTGGGTGGATACTATTTTTCGACAAGAATAAGTCTTTTAAAACTATATAGCAATGAAACGTAAGATATGGAGTTATGCCCTTGGCGTGACAATGGTCTTGTCGCTTGCAAGCTGCGGCAACAGTGCAAAAAAACAAGCAGATGAAAAAATGAGTGCAGATAGTATGAATGTAACAAGTAATCAGGCAGGATTGCAGGGAGATAGTCTTTTGTCGACTTGTGTGCTCGACGGAGTGAAAGCAACATGGATTCGGGATAACGGTCCCGCACGGCTGATGCCTCGTACGCTTTTCCCCGATGCAAGCGATGAGCTGATCAAAAGTCTTTTGCTGGAGAACGGCATACCGGCTTCTATCAGTACCTTCTTGGTAGAAAGCGACGGTGTACGTATTCTTTTCGATACGGGAATGGGAGCTCCCGACAGTCGACTGATGGACGGACTGCGTTCGTTGGGGGTATCTCCGGCCGATATTCAGTATATTTACCTGACACATTTCCACGGCGACCACATCGGTGGAATGATGAAAAACGACAGTGTGGTATTTCCGAATGCCGAAGTGTATGCTTCAAAAGCAGAATACGACGGCTGGATGAAAATGCCTGCCGACAAGAAAGAGCAGGTGGTAAAGATCATGAATGCATATAAGAACCGTCTGCACTTGTTTGCTTTCGGCGATACACTGCCCGGAAAGGTTGTTGCACGCGAAGCGATAGGACATACACCGGGGCATACGGTCTATCAGGCTGGCAAGCTGCTGGTCATCGGCGACCTGATGCATGGTGCAGCCTTGCAGGCAGGACATCCGGAAATCTGTGCAACCTACGACATGGATAAGGAGAATGCGATAAAGTCCCGTAAAACCTATTTGCAGTATGCCCGTGAAAACGGACTGGTAATGGCAGGTATGCATCTACCGGTTCCCGCTTTTATGAAATAAAATTTTTCGAGTGAAGTTCTCAGAGCTGTAAAAAGGTATATGAGAGATATAAAGAAAGCCCCTGTCATTTTCCTGAAGGAAATTTGATAGGGGCTTTTTATGTTTGTCTGTTAGCTGCTGATTAAATTTTGTGTTCCAGCCAAGCATCAATCAGCTTGCGGGCGATACTGAGTTTTTTCGGTATTTCCGGTAGGTGATCGCGGCTGTAAAAAGCACCTGCGCTCAGCTCTTCATTTTGCAGTTTGATGGTACCGCTCTCGTATTCGGCATAATATCCCACCATGATGCCGCTGGGATAGGGCCAAGGCTGGCTGCCGAAATACTTCAGGTTCTTGATGGTCAGTCCCGTTTCTTCCATCACTTCCCGGTAAACACACTCTTCCAGTGTTTCTCCCGGTTCAAGGAAACCCGCCACCAGCCCGTTGAAGGTGCCCCGGAAGTTGCGGGCATGCACTAATAAGATACTATCACCTTTTTTTATCAGTACAATGACCGCCGGTGAAATGCGTGGATAAAACTCCTGACGGCATTCGGGGCATCGTTTGGCGATGGGAGAAACCTGTACCGTAGGTACGCCGCACATGGGGCAGTAGCGGCTGTTCTTGTCCCAGTTCAATATTTGTGAAGCCTTTCCGGCACGCTTGTATTCTTCCAGCGGAAGCACATCGAACGAAGCACGCAAGTCCTTCATCATGCGGGGACTGCTTTCATCTCCGGCTACCGGAACGTGAATGGCGTATGTTTTGGCGGGATAACCGTTTATCTCGCCGATGGTATGAATGGTACTTCCTACAGGCACCGCCACCGGAGGTTCTGTTCCGTAAGGAATATGATAACCATCCGCTTTTTTCTCAATCAGGACTTGTCCGCTATTGAAGACGAACCATCCACATGTTTGTTTTTCTGTTTCCATTAATTAAGTCCTTTCATTGTAAGCTGAATGCGCTTGCGTTCGTGGTCGATGCTGAGCACGCGCACACGTACATGCTGGTGCATGCTGACGACTGTTGTCGGGTCGCTGACAAACTTGTCGGCAAGCTGGGAGATATGCACCAGTCCGTTTTCCTTGATTCCTATATCTACGAAGCATCCGAAATTAGTAATATTGTTGATGATGCCGGGCAGTTCCATACCTTCCCGCAGGTCGTCGATGGTCTGCACGTTCTTGTCGAACTCGAAGACCTGAATCTTCTGACGCGGGTCACGTCCCGGTTTATCCAGTTCCTGCATGATGTCGGTCAGCGTAGGCAGTCCCACGGTATCGGTCACATAGTTCTTGATATCTATCTGGCTGCGCAAGTCCTTGTTTTTGATCAGGTCGGCAACGGAACATTTCAAGTCCTTTGCCATCTTTTCTACGATAGCATAACTCTCCGGATGTACGGCTGAATTGTCGAGCGGGTTGTCAGCGTGTGGAATCCGTAAGAATCCGGCACATTGCTCGAATGCCTTTGCTCCCATACGCGGCACCTTCAGCAGCTCCTTGCGCGAATGGAACGCACCGTTTTCTGCACGATAGTTTACGATGTTTTGAGCCAGCGTCGGTCCCAGTCCCGAAACATACGTCAGCAGATGCTTGCTGGCCGTATTGACATTCACGCCGACCAGGTTCACGCAACTCTCCACCGTCTGGTCGAGCGATGCTTTCAGCTTAGTCTGATCCACATCGTGCTGGTATTGTCCCACCCCGATGGATTTGGCATCTATCTTGACCAGTTCGGCGAGCGGGTCCATCAGTCGGCGACCGATTGACACGGCTCCACGTACCGTCACATCGTATTCGGGAAACTCCTCGCGCGCAATCTTGGAGGCAGAATAGATGGAAGCACCGTCCTCGCTGACTACAAATACCTGTACTTCGCGGTCGTATCGCTGGGACGTAACGAAACGTTCGGTTTCACGACTTGCCGTGCCATTTCCGATGGCGATGGCTTCTATCTTATATTGTTCGACCAGTTTGACAAGCTTGCGCCCGGCCAGAGCCGTTTCCGATTTGGGTGGATGCGGATAAATCGCTTCGTTGTGCAACAGATTGCCCTGAGCATCCAGACAGACCACCTTACAGCCGGTACGATATCCCGGGTCGATGCCCATGGTACGTTTTTGTCCCAACGGAGGAGCCAGCAGCAGTTGCCGGAGATTTTCGGCAAAGACACGGATAGCCTCTTCGTCCGCCTTTTCTTTGCTGAGTGCGGAAAATTCTGTTTCTATCGCCGGTTTCAGCAGTCGCTTATAGGCATCGTTTACAGCTTCTGCTACTTGTGCGGAACATACCCCGTTTCCGTGTACATACTGCCTTTCCAGCCGTTCGGTACAGGCTGTTTCATCGTCGGGAGTGATGGAAACCTTCAGGATACCTTCGGCTTCTCCACGACGGATGGCGAGCAGACGGTGAGAGGTGCATTTCTTCAGCGGTTCACTGAAGTCGAAATAGTCGCGGTATTTCAGGGCAGCTTCTTCTTTCTCTTTGCCTTTGACTACTTTCGAGATAATCATGGCCTGACGGCTGAACTGGTTTCGTATCAGGTTGCGGGCACGTTCATCTTCGTTCACTTGCTCGGCGATGATGTCGCGTGCTCCTTTCAGCGCATCTTCTTCGTCCTTGACTTCTCCCTTGACGAACGGACGTACCCGGGCAGACAAATTGTTTTCCCGCTGCATCAACAGCAGCATGGCAAGCGGTTCCAGTCCCTTCTGGCGTGCAACCTCGGCACGAGTTTTCCGTTTGGGCTTGAAAGGAAGGTAAATATCTTCCAGTTCCGTCGTATCCCAGCAGTTGGTAATACGCTCACGCAAGGCATCGGTCAGTTTTCCCTGCTCTTCGATAGTAGAAAGTACCGTTTCCTTTCGCTTGGCAAGTTCGCAGAGCTTTTCGTAACGCGTATGGATATCACCTATCTGTACCTCGTCGAGTCCTCCGGTCGCTTCTTTTCGGTAACGGCTTATAAAGGGTATGGTAGCACCTCCCTGAAGCAGTTTCAAGGTATTTTCTACCCGATGGACAGGTAGTTTCAGGGCGGTGGCAATCATTTGGCTGAATTGTTCCATGTATACTTTTTCTAATAATGTGGCACAAATGTAATTAAAAAAAAGATTCGGGGTGAGGAGAGAAGCTATTTTGAAGGTGATTTACCGACCGGTTTAAGCTTTATTCGGGTTTGAGAAAAGTTCTTCGATTGAGAATGTTGAGGAAGAGGGTAGGGAAATAGCAACTGACACTACGTGCAGGCAGGTAGTCGAACTTGGTAATTTTGTCAGTTTTAGAGATGAAATATCAAGCAGAAGAATGAAGTACAAGAGGAAATCAGTCGGATTGGAGGGAAAAGGAATTGCAAAGATTTTTGTTGGTTCAATTGGGCTCCGAAACGTAGTAATGGCACAGGATACAAAGAAACGGCAAGGATGTCTGCTGGTCAAACTTGTTCCCGAAACATAATAATGGCATGTGATAAAGAGGGACAAGCAAGAATGTCTGCTGGTCAAAGCTTTGAAAATGGAGATCGATACAATGAACTTTTAGAGAAAATAGTTTGTTACTGTTTTAGATGAAATAGTCTTTCGTGAATATATTATGTGACAACTTAAACTAATGTATGACTTATGAATAACAGACGAAGTGTCTGGTGCGTCATTCTTTTTTCTTTTTTAGGCATATCAGTAACAATGGCGCAGGAGCCGGAAAAAAAGAAGCACTGGGTATGGGAACTTTACGGGGGCGCGAACAATTATATGACATGGGAGGTGGAAACGGGTGTCGTATATAAGCCCTGGCGTTTTATTGGCGTTGGAGCAGGATTGCTTTTTACTACACTGATAGATGATGACAAGGTTTATTCGGGAGATGTCAAAGATAAAAAATTACGTTGGTGTATAGAGGAGAAAGACTTGACATATCTCATGGCTTTTCGGTCGGGAATTTACTTATATTCGCCTCCTGTTTATCTGAATCATGACCGTGATGTGGCATTGTCTTTTCGTGTATCTCCCGGTATCACTATCCCTTTGCCTCCCAATTCAAGTGCCATTGTAGATTATGTCCCAGAGGATGCAGTTCTCGATGTGCCGGTAACATCAGAAAAGGTCAGCAGTTCACATGCAAGGGCCTGTTATTATCATGTACGGTTTGCTGTGGCTCTGGAAATGGAACATCTATCGATATTGTTGGGATATACGATGTCCGATTATGATTTGTACGGAGGGAGCCGTAACATGGTGGTGGGAGGACAGAAAATAGGATTGCCCCACAAGAAGCAGACCGGCACGTTCTTTATCGGACTGACCTACGACTTTTGAGCGTATAAAAAGAAAACCCTGCCACGGTGAAGTGCACCCCAAAAGTTAGACACAAAACTTTTGGGGTG
>FR887803.1 GCA_000432735.1 Bacteroides sp. CAG:443 | reverse complement strand
CCGCACCCAAAAAGTTGCATTTATAAGTTGAACTCAAGAATTAATATCACAATGTTTACTATAATTTGGATAATCGTTTCGACTTTCATTCTTAATATCTTTAACAAATTACTTGGCACTCAATTCTTTTGGCTTATCAAAAAAGGAATTATTCTATGCTGTAATATGATTGGTTTAGAATATAGATATTCTACAATAATTCAATCGATATCTTATCGATAATTATTTGCAATAAATTGTTCTGCTTTTTACATTAAAATGTGTTATCATGTTCAATATATTAAAAGTCCTATTTGCAAGAAAGAAATGTACAAAAAAAGAGGCACTAAATATCGTTGATAGCATTGCTAAATCTAAAAGTTTATATAAAAAATTAATTAAGTCAGCACATCCTGATAAAAATCCTACGCAAAAAGAAATAGCTCAGGAATTAACTAACAGACTTAATGCCAATAAATTTAATTATGCAGAATTAATTAAAATAGAAAAAGAAATTCACACTAAATTAATAAAGCGCAATGAAGATTATTGATTTTTTTAAAAATTTATTAGATTCTTTGCTAAGTGGTTCATTCGAGCGAACAAGAATAATTACGTCAATGAATCAGGCCTTTAAAGACTATTATTATTCTGGAGAATTAGAATATTTTTGTAAAGTATCTATTTCACAAGGTGAACCAAATTTTGCCCATGAAATGAGTACATTCTTTTTTCGGAGTGGTTTTAAAATCACCATAGAAAATGATGCAAATCTCAAATCATCTGAATTAAGAAATATCGCCCAATACATATTAACAAACAAATCCTTTGTTCGACAACTAATGTCACTCGGCTTTGATACTTTAATTGTAAAAGGCAAATCAATAGAAGTAGAGGCCAGATATGCACTAAAACAATATACAGGGCTCAATGGTTTCATGTTAAGTAATGAAGATAAGATATGATAGAATTGAAAAATCGCACTAATATAATCTCTGTAATTGAGGAATTATATTTCATAAAAAAAGAAAAAAGAGGATTATTCGCATCTAAAATAGTTGAAATCGAAAATCTGATAATGAGAAGTAAGGAAGATTATATGAATGGAAATCTTATTTCTTTTGAAAACATAAACAAGAGTAAAAGACAACTCGGAAAAGTCACTTATTTCCCAGATGGAAGTTGCAAAGAGAATATAGAAGAATACGACGCGACAACAAGAACTTTAGAAAATACTATTGAAATTAAAAAAAATAGATTGCATGATATCTTCTATTATAAATCCTATTACCATAGGAGAACTATCACTGGTATATCAAATTTGAATTGTAGCCAATATGAACTTACTTATAATGAAATTGATAAATTAACATTAGAAAAACATTACTATAATGGCATGTTGGATTACATTAAAAGTCGTAAGTATGATAATTGTGGGAATTGCATAAATGAAATAACTCAATTTTATCATGAAAATCAAAACTATAAAGAGCAATTGATAATAAATCGTTATGACTCACATAACAATCTAAACTATCAAGACACGCAAATACGATATAAACTTCAACTAAAAGATTTAGAAGGTAAAGACAATCGAACGATATGTCAATGGGAATATGAATATAACGATTTAGGCGATATAGTTCTAATGAAAGACTATGATAATGGAAATTTGACCATTTACAAATATGACATTAAATATGATTCTCATAATAATTGCATTGAGCGTCGAGCTTATATCTCGGGTTATAAGGCAAATAATGACATACTCCGAAAATATTTTATTACATATAAATAAATTGTAGGTACAAATAATTCTAATGAAGGCTACAAATTCAGGATAGATTCTGATATAAAGAACAAAAGCCAACCTACCCAATCATATGACAGGTTGACTTTTTCAAGTTTCCTTTAAATAAAATTTATTTGTTACAAAACCATTATAATTCAAAATATTTTGTTAGCTTTTCTACAAATTCAGTTATTTAGTTTTGAATACTGGAAGGCCATAATTAACGAAAGGTGTTATTGAAATATCTTCTTAGATTAAACTTCTGAACTTGAATCTAAAATGGTACCCACACAACGATATTTAGCCTTATTCCTATAGGGTTCCCATATACCGGATGGGGTCTATTAAGAGCCTTGCGAAGACCTAATCTAAGGATAAGACCAATATAATTCCCACACCTTTTTATTATTAACAGCTTTCTTCGGGGAATTGGGAAAGTACAATAATTATTAATTATGCTAATACTTGCTTGCATTATTTATGCTTTTATGTGCTTCATCAGCAATTGGGATTTTTTGTGGCCTCTAACCATGTTGTCAAGAGGAGGTTTAGGGGATTGGGCTATTGTGATAATTTGGGTAATACTCTTAATTGCTGGGCTAAATTAAAATTAACGAATACTAGAATTTTTAGCAATTAAACATTAGTAATGTTAGTAAAAAAGACTATATAGATATAGGCACCATGCCTTATTTCTAATAGCTTTCTAGAAACCAATTTACACACATAATTTTTATTATATGGAAAATATTTCAAGAAAAGAAGCATTTGATTGTGCACTTGCTTTATATGCTAATGTAATTAATACTATAAATGAAAAAAGAGAAAATTTATATGACTATGCTTTGATTTTACAGAAGCATTCTTTATCTCCAATTATTTGCCTCACACCAGGAGAGTTTTTTAATTGGAACAATAATGGTTATCAAGAAAAAACATATGCTTTTATACCTATAGGAAATCAATATATAGAGAATTCAATTTTAAATCAATGTGGTACTAATCATGAATTCTATGAAAGGAAGGTTTCATTCGAGAAATTTAACGCATATGATCATCCCTGTTCTTGGATAAAAGAAGTTTTAACAAAACAATACCTAAAACTTTCCTATTTAGGAGATATGTTATGGGAAAATGACTTAGAATATGATTCATCATTCTTTTCTAAAATACATACATACTGGGTTCGTACACAAGTTGATGAAGTGATTATATATTTCCCTTATTATTCAGAAAAAGAAAGACAAAAATCCTTCACTAACTTATCAGAAAACTTTTATCAAAAAATGACAGAACATTATTGGGAGGATTGATTCTGTAAAAGAATATAAATAAACAACTGCTAATGATCTTTAGAAAATTTTAGTCTGTAGAGTTATGAAAAAAACTCTTATTCTTATATCAATAATTATACCGCTTGCATCTTGCAATATTAGAAATAACAGTGTAAGTCGTATTTCGACTATCGACAGCACCCTACAAATGAAGGTAGATTCTATCTTACAAAACAGACTGTCCGAGCTTGACGCAACAGCTGGACAAGTCATTGTAATGGAAGTGCAGACAGGAGAAATAAAAGCCTCTGCTGGTACAGAACTAAAGCCACAAGAATCTGGCTTGATACGTACCGCTTCACTGTTGGCAGCACTGGAAACAAAGACTATTCAGCTTTCTGATACTGTAGACGTAGGTAATGGTACTTTAATTATAGGTAAAGATACCCTACTCGACCATAATTGGTACAGGGGAGGATATGGAAAGATTACCATACAACAAGGATTCGGACTTTCTTCAAATATTGCCAACTATAAAACTGCCAAGCATACATTTAAGGATGCACAGGCTTTTGCAAAAGCACTTACAAAGTATGGCTATCAAGTGAAAGATACCAGTCTTGTCTATAATCCTTCGGGATATGGAGTGTTCACTACTCCTTTGCAGAATCTGACTTTTTATAATGCCATAGCACAAGGTACTATTGGTGATAAAGCAGCTGTCAATAATATTAAGCGAGCACTGGAATATACAGTAACGGATGGATTGGCTAAACCAGCCATGTCTGATAAAGTAAAAATAGCTGGAGCAACGGGAACAATACAACTTCCAAATGGCGAATACGCAGTTGAGTTCTGTGGTTATTTTCCTGCCGATAATCCTCAATACAGCATAATTGTGTCCATCAACAAGAAAGATAAACCTGCAAGCGGTGGACTAATGGCTGGAACTGTGTTCAGACAGATTGCAGAGTTGATGATGGAAGAAGAATGCGCAAATGTTGAAAGCCTTGAATTCTGGACAGCTGATACAATCTTAAAAATTAACCGAGAACTTGTTGCACTGATAAGTCCTCTCTATCAATATGTTTACACTGATTCTTTATCTTCTCTTTCTTTTGAGAACGATTTAAAGTGGATGAATGAATACCGTAAGAGGTTGTGTAAATATTATAATGCGAAAAAACTGGGAACAGATACCATATCAGAGTATGCTAAGGCTGATACTGTGATTGAAGCAAGTCGTAAATTATGGGAACTAGACTCGGATGATTCTACAATGGGAATGAATGTAAGAAATGGAGTAGAATATACTCGTCTGATATTCCAGCAATTTAATGAATATGCTCAACTGTTCGATATATGTAAGACAGAACAACAAAGAAAGTTGTTGAAGGATGAGATTACGGCATGGTATGAATTAGAGGAATTACTATCAAAAGCCTACGCAGATTGCACTTACTTAAAATATTGGGGTGGTTCTTGCACCAGTTCTGCTTCATCTGCTGGGATGCTTAAGATATTGGAGTCACATATAACTTTATATAGAAGAGATAAAAGCATACTGAAAAATGACTTTGAAACTTGGGATAATCAAGGTATCTATGTGGAATGCGTTAAAGAATTACCTGTAAATTGTTTCCTGATAAAATTAAAGGAAAGCATATATGAAGAAGAAAACGGAAACGATTATGCAGAACTATTAAAGACAACAAAAAAAGACATATCTGAACTTTCTTCCAAAATCAATAAATGGATTACAGCACACCAAGCATGGATAAAAGAAATAGACGAATACAGTTCAGAAGCTATTTCTGAGAAATATTTAGGAAACACACTGATTGAATTATCATGCGCTATTAGTTCTATATAACAATGCTATATAAAAACAAAAGCCAACCTACCCAGTTACTCGGATAAGTTGGCTTTTTCAGTTCTAGCACATAACATTATATATTAACTTATACGATTATACAGATATGCCTTGAATACTCAAAATGAAATATAGCTATTTCTCACAGGTGGATTTTAAAGAAATAATAATCTGATATACCCATTAAATAATTTGACACCACTACTTGACAATAGCTTAGATATACAATTTATGAATGATTTTGAGTAATAGAGAAACTCATATAATACAGTCAAATACAATATCATTCAATAGAGAAAAAAGTTACTGGAATAGCCTTAACTATAAGAGTAATTCATTGCATAGGAAAGCTATATTGAGTAACTTTGTGATGCAGGGCAAGACTGCAAAGAGATTATTAATTTATTGTCAAATATCTTGGTTTCATTGCCGGAGTTAAACTATGAGTTAAACCAGACATTCTTATTACAATGTTTTTAATATAGATGAGGTAATATAAGTGGCTGTTTTATAGCATAATAATAGGATAAAAGGCTGCTCGAATGGTGGAATTGTGCGAGGGACTTAAAATCCCTTGGCCATTGCGGCTGTGCGGGTTCAAGTCCCGCTTCGAGTACGAATCAATAGTTATATCCCTTGTAAGTTAATTGCTTATGAGGGATTTCTTTTTATTGGCATAAACATAGCATAACAAGGGCTCAACGTAAAAACCTGAGGAATTCGTTGATTAGGCATAAATTTTAGCCAGCCTGAACAAAAAGAAGGCCTTATCTCTTACTCCTCTGAATAGTGAACGGAACTCTTTATTTTTACATTGATGGATTCTGGCAAGTCTTGTCAATGTGGTATTCTTATGCTTCCACTGGTGATATATCAGTCCGAATCTCATTGAAAGATAGTAAGCTTTCTTTATTCGTTGATTAGGCATAAATTTTAGCCAGCCTGAACAAAAAGAAGGCCTTATCCTTTACTCCTCTGAGCTGTGAACGGAAGCTCTTTATTTTTGCATTGAGGGATTCAGATGCAGCGTTTGTGGAACGCTTTTCAAAGAAGTTAATGATTTCCAGATAATGTGTCTGTATGGATCTTGCCACTCTTGAGAAAGCAAGGAATCCCGATCTGTCCACTTCGTCATACCATCTGGCAAGTCTTGTCAAAGCGGTATCCTTATGCTTGCACAGGTGATATATCAGTCCGAGTCTCATTGAAAGATAGTATGCTTTCTTTAATCGGGATATTCTCTGAAGAGGATTTCGGCACGCTGTGATTCGATCCATAAGGACTCTTTCTGAATCATTGACGAAAAAGGGTTATCTCTTACGAGATTTACTTTGTGATTAATCATTGGTTATTCATGATCTTATCGCCAAGAACAAAAATTTTTTGTACAAATTTTAAAAAAACGTCTCGAGAAGTTGATTAAAAGATGCCGACGTTTTCCTTAAAAACAAAAATTTTTTAGATGTTTTTGCCCTTCACGCTTTTCACAATTACTTATAATCAGCAGTTCAAATAAGTTTTTTCAAAAATTAGCTGGATGTAAGAGAGCAATAGTGTATGTATGTGAAGGGCGTGAAGGGTAAAATTAGAAGATTTCTTTTCCTTTAGACACCAATTCGGCAACATTTTTAGCATTCAGTTTCTCCATCAATCGTTTTCGATATGTCTGGATCGTATTGCTACTTAAACATAATAAGGCTGCTATTTGAGAGGTACTGAGACCTTCCGCCAGGTAGGAAAGTACTTCCTTTTCTCGTTTGGAAAGTTCCGGTATTTTATGACCTTCGGTGGTTGACTTTCGTTTGTTGAGGGTTGCGAAGACCTCACTAAAGTACTTATTCCCCATTCTGATGCTTGTAATGGCTGTACTTAACTCACTGGTGTCAGTGTGTTTGGAAACAGCCCCGGAAATGTTTAATTCTGATAGTCGGGCAATGACCCACGGCTCTTCATGCATGGTATAAATCAGAATTTTGCATGACGGTAGTTTGTCTTGTAAGATATGGATGAACTGGAACCCGTTTGTGTCAGGAAATTCCAGATCCGTAATGCACATGTCAAACTGTTCGGAAGCGATTACGGACAATAGGTCTTTCAAGCAAGTAATACTTTTACATGTTATATTCTTTTGTCGAGAAGCGATGGCTGCAATACCTTCTGCTACGATGGGATGGTCATCGATGATGAGTAATTTGTATATGTCGGGATTCATGGTCATGATAATTTTAATTGAAGTGTAAATATATTGTTTTTTTCAGACGATTCTCGGGTGATAATACCGTTAATGCTCTTGGCGCGGTCGTTTACAGTACGTAATCCAATTCCTCTGTCTTTCGTTTCGTGAGGTATAGATGTTGTGCTGTCGTCTATTATTTGTAATATATATACTTGTTGATGTTCTGTATACAGCTTGATGGATATATGATGGGCATCTGTATGTCTTATAATATTCATGGTAATTTCTTGCACGATGCGATATAGTTCATGAGCTGTTTCGTTTGGTAACAAGCGAGAACCTTTATCAGGAATGGCTGAATAAGTTACTTTTATCCCCGTATTTATCAGGAATGCCTGAATAAGTTACTTTTATCCCCGTATTGTTGCTTAACTTATCAGCGTATTGATATAGTATCTCGTCTAAGGTCAGATGTAAAAATTCAGGTGGCATCAGTTCGTGTGAGATATTGCGTACATTATTTCTCAATTGTTTGATAAGAGCACTTAACTCTTGAGTATAATGGGGGGTAGTAGAGTTTTCTACCTTCATTTGTAATCCTAATAAGTCGTTAGCTATACCGTCGTGTAATTCTTTGGCAAAATATTTACATTCAGCTTCCAGCCCCTCAATATATTTTCGGGCAGAATTCAATTCATTTTCCTGTTGAAGTAGTCGGATTTTTTTCTCTACATTTTTTTTCTTGTAACGTAAGATGAACAAGGCTATTAAGATAATAATTAGCAGACCTACAGTACATATTGCAGCTTTAAGTAAGGCGGTTTGGTGCGTAAGCTTTTCTTGTTGCAGCCGATTTATTTGTAGCTCTTTTTCCTGCATTTGGATTTTAACATTCAGTTCAGCCATCTTTTGAGTCAGGTTTTGCTGTGCAAGCGTATCCGTCCACATACGTGCACTATCCATGTATGTGTAAGCTAATTGTTGTTCTCCTATCGCGTTATAACAGTTAGCTATTTGTTTCAGAATTGTTTCGGGCTCACTACCTGTATCCTTTTTCCGCAGCCACAAAAGATCTTGTAGCGCTTTGTCGTAATTTTTTCGGTGTATTTCTGTGGAGGCTCGTATTTGGATAAAGCCTATGGCGGGAATGCTGTTCACAGGAGTTTGTTTTAGTAATTCGTTTCCTAATTGAAGATAGTAGTCTACGGAGTCTGGTTGTCCTTTTCTTTCAAAAATTCTTAATAAAGAAGGCATGCATCGCATTTTCCATCTTGTTGAGTTACCGTCTGCATGGCAGGCGATATCCCAAGCTTTGCGGATAGAATATGTTGCCTCATCCAGTTTATTTACTTCAACTTTGATACCAGACCGGAGTTGCCAGGTACTGAATGTTACAAATGGATCGTTTGTTTCGGTAGCGTGTCTTGCGGCCAAGTCGGCATATTGTTCAGCTTCGGTAGTCATCCGGATGTTAAAATAAAATATGGATATATTATTGTAAATATGGGTAATCCAACTTTCGTCTTTATGTTTTAAGGCGGCATCAAGTGCTTTGTTATAATAATAGATCGTTGAGTCATTCATATGCCACCTGCGATAAAGGATAGCCAGGTCATTGTATATACTAATATGTTTTTCCAGATCTTTTATTTGGGACAGATAGGGAAGGACATTCTTTTTCATGGTAAAGGCTTGTTCCTCTTGTCCCAAATAAACTAATAAGGTAGCCTGTTCGTTCAGTAAAATAGGATAAACAGGAGACTGGTTTACTTTGGGTACGGCAAAAGCACTGTCGAAAACCTCTTGTGCCGCCTTAAGGCTACCTTCTTCCATAAGTTTATTAGCCCGACTATATAAATGCATTAGTAATGTATCTGTCGGGATATTGGTTGAATAAAGCGGACAAGTGCCAAGTAGCAGTAGCGTTACTAATAGATAGCGGTAGATTATCTTCATTCTGCTTGTCGTATTTGTTTGGATGGCAAATATATATTTTTTATTCGTAATAAATTTTTGTCTCGGCAGAAATGTGTTAGGTAACATACGTGGTATTCCGAAAAATCACTTTTTTAGGTGACAAATTGTAATAGAATTTATTTATTAATTTGCAAAAGATAATTAAGATGGAGTATCTTGCTTATAAGTAAGGATAAAAGCCATAGATGACTCTGAAAGAGAAATGATCATTATCTATGAATAGATCATAGCTTGCAGATTGTCTTGTGGTTAGTTTTAAGTTAGAATCTTTTTGAAGTTGGATATGATTGAAGATATGGGGACTCCGAGAGACTCTTTAAAGTCCTTTTTTATTTAGTGGTTGTAAGAAAAATCCCTTCACTTTAGTTTTCGTTAAGTAAACGAGGCTGAGTGAAGGGATTATCTTTTTTACATGAAGTAGATAGAAGTTTAAAACGATGGAAGGGTAACCTTGAACAGTTCACTGGGTTGATGCTCTCGCTGGATGATACCTAGCATCGTTTTTACAATTGTAGGATTTTGTGCCGCTACATCATGGTTTTCATGAATATCTTCTTTCAGGTTATACAGTGAGGGAATTCCTTTCTTGACAAGGAGCTTCCAGTCACCCATGCGTACGGCCATTTGATCGGTTTCATGAAACTCCCAGTATAGGAATTCATGTTCTTGCTGTTTTTTATCGTTTCCAAGAAGTGTTGGGGCAAATGAAATTCCGTCGAATTCATCTTTATTTTTCCCGATAAACTTCTTGTCGCCAATCAATTCGCAGAAGGTGGGGAGAATATCGTAGAAAGCAAGCTGGTGATCGTTGGTTGTTCCGCTTGCAATATGTCCGGGCCAGCGTACGATAAATGGAATACGGATTCCTCCTTCATAGCATTGACGTTTGAGCCCCCTCAGTTTGCCGTCGCGTCCGAAGAAAGAAGGATCGGCTCCACCTTCTTCGTGGGGCCCATTGTCACTGCTAAAGAAAATGATGGTATTTTCATCCAGCCCTTTTTCTTTAAGCTTTGCTAGTATCTCCCCTACATAACTATCCAGACGTGTGATCATACCGGCAAAATGTGCATGCGTGTGGTCCGATGGATTATATCGTGATCCTTCATCTCCGCCCCATGTCTTGTCGGTGAAGAATTTCTTTTTATAGTCGTTGAAGATGGAATCGTGAGGCTGAGCTAGTTCGGCATGGGGGAGAGTGTATGTAAAGATACCACAGAACGGTTGATCTCCTGTCTGTGTATCCAGCCATTTCAGCGCTTCCTGATGGATAAGGTCTGCCGAATATTGCGGACGCTTGAAATAGTCGTCGCCGAACATTGGATACTTGATATTTTCTTCCAGTACGATTCGTTTCACTTCCTTATCACCTTTCGAGCGGCTATAACGGTTCAGGAAATTGGGATAGTATAGGTGTGCCTGGAACTGACAAATGTATCCATAGAATTCGTCTACGCCTCGCTTGTCGGGAGTAGACCAGGAGCCTTCGTAACCTCCTGCCCATTTGCCGAACATTCCGGTTGTATATCCGTGTTTTTTCATGACTTCAGGTAGGATGACATGAGTAGAATCATACGGTTCCTGACCGACAACAGCGTAATCTTTGTTTTCTCCGTAGGTTACGACAGCGGACTGTGGCCAGTATTCTTTGTTGCCTCGTACGTGAGTATGTCCGCTGTGTTGGCCGGTCATCAGGGTTGCACGCGACGGAGCGCTTACCGGGCTTCCTGCATAGGCTTGTGTAAAACGCATTCCCTCTGCCGCCATCTGGTCAATATTAGGGGTATTTATGTATTTCTGACCATAGCAACCTAAGTCGCCATATCCCATGTCGTCGCATAATATGAAGATAATGTTGGGAGTTTTATTTTGTGCGAAAGCTCCCGATGCGACCATTAAAGCTGATAAAATCAGACCTTCTTTTTTCATAATATTATTTATATTCTTAGGGTTTATTTGTTTCTGTCCGGTAAAACTCCGTATAGATAGTATAATCTGTTCGCGCGTGTGCCGAAGCGTATAGTTTACAAATTTAGGAAAATATTATTGTAATTTACTGCTTTACTTTGAGATATATTATCTGGTTATAGATTATGTAGGTAAAAATACAAAACAAAAAGCCAGGCCGGCTATGAACCAGACTGGCTTTTTGCTGATATCTCTTTTGTATGGGAAGATGAAAAATCTTTCTATTTTTTATTTATAATATAATGTTCTGCTGCTTTCCTTCCATCCAGGTTTTAATATTGTCGAAGACGATATCGGCACGGGCCTCCATCGATTCGGCTGAAGCGAATGCAACATGTGGAGTCACAATTGTATTTTTACTGTGCAGTAACGGGTGATTGGTATCGAGAGGCGGTTCATTTTCGAATACATCGATACCGGCCCCATGCAGGCGGTCTTCGTTCAGTGCTTGAGCCAGGGCTTCAGAGTCGACCACTCCTCCTCGAGAAGTATTGATGAGGTAGGCTCCTTGTTTCATTTGTCTGATACGGTCTGCATTGATCAGATGATGAGTTTCGGGAGTGAGCGGGCAGTGAAGGGATACGATATCCGATTTTTCCAGCAACTCATCTAAAGTGACGAAGTGAATGAACGAAGGTTCATTACCGGTTACGTGACGTTTGTTACCTAAAATTGTACATCCGAACGCATGGCACAGTTCGGCTGTACGTGTTCCGATAGCTCCTGCACCTACGATGCCGACAGTCTTACCTCTCAGTTCACATCCTACCAGACCGTCTTTGGTCTTTCCTTCCCGGCAGCGCTCAGATACCTGAGGTACGTTTCGGAGTAGAGAAATCATCATACAAAGGGCCAGTTCGGCTACCGACTGGGTAGAATATCCTGCGGCATTGCTTACCTGAATTCCTTTAGCACGGGCAGCTTCGAGGGCGACATGGTCTACTCCCGTAAAGGCTACATCGATATATTTTAGTTTTGAACAGCTGTTGATAACTTCTGCGCTGAGTGGCATATTGGCTATTATGAGGATATCGGCATCTTTGGCCTCCTCTATTTGAACCTCCGGATTGGTATTTTTAGGATATGCCTTAAACTCATGTCCGGCTTCTGTTAGCGGAGCTGTGTGGCGTTGTAAGGACGCTTCGCTGATTCCCAGTGATTCTAATAATACGATTTTCATTATTTTATTGTTTTGCTATGGATGAATTTCAGAATATGTATAACAAAGCTATCAGAACCATTTTATTCTTCGGAAAATGACAAATGCCATAGCCGACAAAAAGATTGACGAGAATACGATAATGGAGAAGGCGTGAGGAAGCTCTTCTATGTGTATGTCGACATTCATTCCGTAAAAACTGGCTATCAGGGTCGGTACCATCAGGATAATGGACAGACTTGTCATACGCTTCATGATAGTATTCACATTGTTTGAAATGATGGAGGCGAAGGCATCCATGGTTCCGGTCAGGATATCACTGTAGATATTGACCATGTTGTGTGCTTGTTTCAGTTCAATCAATACATCGTCTGTTAGTTCCGGATTCTGATAGTCTTTTTCACTGAAAATATTTTGTAGTTTACCAATCATGACTTCATTGCCACGAATGGAGGTGTTGAAGTATACCAGTGTTTTCTGTAAGTTCATCAGGCGAAGCAAATCCTCGTTCTTTATGCTTCTTTCCAGTTCTTTTTCGGCCGTACTCACTTCGTTGTTGATTTGCTTCAGATATTTCAGAAACCATACTGCCGACGAGTAGATGATGCGTAAAATTAATTCGTGCTTATTGGGCACATTGATGCCCTTACGGCAAGTGTGCTGAATGAAATCGGGTATCATTTCGGTAGAATAATAGCAGATAGATACGATGATCTCATTGTTGGTTATGATACCGATGGGTACAGTTGTATATGGAACTTTCTGATGTGGTGTCTGGATTGGGATACGCAGGATGGTGAGTAGCCAGTTTCCTTCCGTATCCGTACGAGGACGTTCGTCGGTATCGGCTATATCGTTTAAAAATGAGGCAGGAACTTTCAGTTCTTCTTTCAGGAATCTGAAATCATCGTCAGTTGGGCATTCTACATTTACCCAGCAGTTGGGTTGCCAGTTCGGAATTTCCATAAAACCGGCTCCGCTGTAAAGATACTTTCTCATTGCATTGCTCCTTTCTTGTTTTGTGTCCGCCGGCAGTAAGCAAGGCAATGAAAGCTGATTCAAGCCCCGGTTTACCCCCAGAGGAGAAAGTTAATACTACATGTACACGTTCGCGAGTTTGAATCGTCCATAAATTAATTTCTTATTTCGGGTTACAAAAAAAGCTCGCCTTTCGACGAACTTTCTTGCTCTTCAGGTTGGACTTGAACCAACGACCCTCTGATTAACAGTCAGATGCTCTAACCGACTGAGCTACTGAAGAAG
>FR887802.1 GCA_000432735.1 Bacteroides sp. CAG:443 | reverse complement strand
ACCTTTAACGTAAGTCTTTTCGTTAACACCGCAAACGAACATCGGAGTGTCATCCTTAGAAGGAGCTGACATTACAACATATTTAGCACCAGCTTCGATGTGAGCCTGAGCTTTTTCTTTAGTCAAGAACAAACCAGTAGATTCTACTACGTATTCAGCACCTACTTCGTTCCAAGCCAATTCTTTAGGATCTTTGCAAGCTGTTACACGGATTTCTTTGCCATTAACAATCAATTTGCTGTTTTCAACGTCAGCTTCGATAGTTCCGTTGAATTTGCCGTGCATTGTATCATATTTCAACATGTAAGCCAAGTAATCAACCGGGCACAAGTCGTTAATACCTACGATCTGGATATCGTTTCTGTTTTGAGCTGCGCGGAATACGAAACGGCCGATACGACCGAAACCGTTAATACCTACTTTAATCATTTTGTTTAAATTTTAAAGGTTTTATAATTCAATTTTAAAACACTCGCTTTTTAAATCTTTGCCACCGGGAATCCGAGATTCTTACATCCTTTCTTTCCTGATTGCGTTGCAAAAATAAGAATTTCTTTTTGAACTTAGGCACGAAAAGTATTAAAATTAAGAAAAAATCAGCCCGTTTTTTCAGGAATTTTCCTGGAAAGCTTCACAAGCAATGTCATTTTATATCATTTTGCAATCCGTACTTTGCACGTAGATTGTCTTTTCTTCCACGGAACACATCTCTCAGAGCCCAGGAAGCCCTCTACGGCCTTTTCTCTTGTCTACAGCAGACAACGCACTCTCCTGCACCTTACATATTTGTATATTACATACCCATTACATTTTTCATGCAAGGAATTCGTTCCTAGCCCTCTCCTTCTTCAGCTATTTTCCCAAACAAAGCATTTAGTCTTTCCTTATAAATATATATAAGGAGATAATATAGCCAACCAACACAAAGGTATTGCGCGCATTTACTACAAAGACGTGCCGTTTAAGCAAGAAGAGTACGTGCCCTCCCCCAAAGAGCACCTGTCGATAGAGAGAAAAAGAGAGCAAAGAGCCATCAGATATGCCAGAAAGCCGACAGGAGCATCCTCACGAGGAAAAAGCAAGCATACAAAGAAGCCGACAGAGAGAAAGGCAAGGAAAAACAAAACCACTCCGTCTTTTTCAAGACACATCTAGTTATCCATTTACAAACGACCTGATGTCACGGCAAGAATTTGTACAAAACATTTTATTTTTTGTACAAATAAATTACGAAAAAGGTCTAAGTGATTGAAAATGAGTTGCAGTTACCAACTCATAGTAGTAATAGGTTACGAATTAGTTAGTTATCTGCTGTTTTATTCTTCTGCGCATTGCGTAACCTTCAAAGAACTCTTCGTATGCAAAAGTAGCACTTTAATGGCATATATTGAAATAAAAATCCAGCTTTTTAAGCTACACAGACAAGTTTTTCCGTAAAAGCGAATTTATTCGTAGGAACATCATCATCAATAAATTGACGACCATGTTCCTACTATTGCATAAGCATAGAAAAGGGCTTTGCGTCACGCCTGAACCATGTTCAGACTGATGATGCAAGGCCCCTTTCTTTTTTTGCTTATGCCACAAGCGGTGCTTTTACGGCTGTCACCTGTTGATTTTCTTTTTTTGTCGGTTCCTCTAATCGAAAACGGAAGTCATGGGTAACCACACCTTCCATAAATGAAAAGTGCCATTACCCATGACGGCAAACCGGAAAGAAAATTGCAACCGCATAACTAAACAGGTTTAGCCACACGGTTGCAACATACTTTCTTGGAATGTTTGCCGGTTTCACGTTTTCGCCGTATCCTTTTTTTGACATTTCCTTTCTTTCTTTTCCCGGAACATTTCATATCCAATATGCCTCCACATCCGTTTACCTCCATTTTGATGGTCTTTCAGGCAGTCGCATCAGGTGGATCGTTCCCGTTCTGGGTGCAAAGGTAAATCCGGGATTGGGATGCTCAATGGTTTTTAGAAAAAATCTCCAGCCCTGCGGGTAGTATTTTTTCTTTGAAAACCCTTGCTCTACCCACTCCCTACCTTTTTTGAAGCACCCGAAACGAAAACGACCGAAGCGACAGAAAGACGCATTAAAAAAAATGTCGGATAAACGGGAGGCATATAATGTTGGAAACTCAACTCCCTCAGCTCTCGAATCCGCATTAAAAATAAAAATAAATGGATATGGAAGCAGCAGTAGCAACAAAATTCGTGAAGTGGGAAGTTCCGACATTGGAAAGCCTACATGAGTGCAAGGTTTACAGACTTCGTATGAAAGTGAATAATGGCGAGGTGCTGAACAGAGAGGAAAAGAATTGGATAACCGAAAAGGTAAACGGCAATATCTATTTCAAAAGTGCGATACCATTGCAAGGATGGCGGTTTGACTTCTCCGACATACTGAGGACATTCCTTGTAAGCCAGTACGGACAATGGAGAGAATACAAGGCTATGGACAAGACGGCACTCCGCAAGATATTGTACGGAAGAATTGACAGAATTGTAGAACTTGACAAACGACACCCAAAATGACAGCAGCAATGAACATAAGACAGACAGCGCAATCCATTGGACTTGCAGTATTCGCATTTCTGTTGCGCTGTTTCCTTTGGATAGTCAATATCCTTTGGTACATCATCAGAGAAATAGTCTGTGGAGTATTCCGAATGGTTATCAATGTAATGGTATTCATCATATTCCTCATTGCCATTTTCGGCTTTCTCCTATGGCTACTGACACTTTGAATTAACTCCCCAAAGTATAACATTATGAAACGATACAGCAAGACAGCAGCGCAGCAATGCAGATTTTACGAGGTGGACAACATCTTTGAGTATATGGTGGAAACCTACATCAACGGCAACCATTCAACCCTAAGAAGGCTATATCACGAACTCAACAAGGAAGCGAGAAAGGATTTTATCGGTTTTCTTTTGGTGGAATGCCCCCCACAATACCACACGGAGATTTTACAAGAGATTGTCTGACCACATAAAGGAACGGATATGAACAGGACAACGGAAAAGATACCCACATGGAGTTTAGCCTACATCATCAATGGCGATGCAACCGCACTCACAGACGATGAAGTTCAGACAATAGACAGATGGATGAAGCAATGGCAAGTACAAGATGTTTCACCCCTCACAGATGAAGAAGGGAACGCACAGCCTTATTTCACCCATTACCCCCTTTTCGGACCTCCCACAGAAGTGGAAGATTGCGAGATACTTTATTTGAACGACAACCCGACTAAAATTTGAGATTATGATGAAAGGAACAGACCATTTCAAACGAACCATACAGATGTTTTTGGAGCAGAGAGCAGCGGAAGATGAACTATTCGCCAAAAGCTACCGCAACCCAGCCAAGAACATAGACGATTGTGTCACATACATTCTGAACTATGTGCAGAAAAGCGGTTGCAACGGCTTTTCAGACGGAGAGATTTACGGACAAGCCATTCACTATTACGATGAAAACGAGATTGAAGTAGGCAAGCCTATACAATGTCAAGTAGTTGTAAACCATGTGGTGGAACTGACAGAAGAGGAAAAGCAGGAAGCAAGAAGAAAGGCGGTTGCCCAATATCAGCAGATGGAACTCCAAAAGCTACAGAACCGCAACAAGCCGACAGTGAAAAAAGAAACACAAGTCCAACCCTCATTATTTGATTTTTGATATGAAACCGAGAACACGCATACAGAAAGAGGTAGTCCGTTTGTCAAGCGGACTGCCCGAACTGACAGACAAGCAGAAAGCATACGCTTTTGAACATTGCTTCAAGCATCATGCCTACCGCACAAAAGGCGGAACTATCACTTGTTCGGAATGTGGACACCGCTGGAAAGGCGGACACACTCTTGCGGAAACTATATGTGGCTGTAGCTGTCCCCATTGCGGAAAGGAACTTGAAATACTTGATACCCGAAAGAGAGTTTTCAGGGGCAGCGCATATTATGAAATCATTACGACCCGAAAAGGCTATCAAGTGTTGCGCTACTTTATGGTAGGAGCAACATACAAGGTGGGACAGAAGGCAGAGTATTCCATAAGGGAGGTGGTGCAATGGTGGATTGCCCCAAACGGAAAGACCGAAGTTATTGCCCGACTGAGAGCCATGCACACGATGTACTATGACCTTTGGACTGAATGGAGCGATATGGATTTACGCAGCAACAAGATGCTGAAAGCATACAACATAGACGCATACAAGACTTATCCGGCAATGCGCATTATTCCCGAATTAAGGCGGAACGGCTTCAAGGGAGCATTCCACGAACTGACCCCATACGAATTTTTTACCGCCATTCTGACCGACAGCAAAAAAGAAACATTGCTTAAAGCGGGACAGACAGAAATGTTCAGATATGCCGTCATTTCAAATGTCAATTTGCATGAATATTGGAACTCCATAAAAATCTGTATCCGAAACGGCTATCATATTGCAGATGCCTCCATGTGGTGTGACCTTGTAAGACTGCTCCGACATTTTGGGAAAGACACCCACTGCCCAAAATATGTTTGTCCGACAGACTTGAAAAAGACACATGACCGACTTGTCAGAAAACGCGAAGAACAGATTGAAAGGGAAAGAGCGGAGCAACGCAGGGAGCAGTTGGTCAAGGACGAAAAGAATTATCTGAAGTCCAAAGGCAAGTTTTTCGGACTTGTGTTTACCGACAACCTTATTCTTGTAAAGGTCATTGAGAGTGTGGCGGAAATGCAACTTGAAGGAAAACTGATGCACCATTGTGTGGGAAGCTATCACAAGAGGACAGACTCCCTTATCCTATCCGCAACCATTGACGGCAAACGCATTGAAACGGTGGAGGTTTCACTGACAACATTCAAGGTGGTACAGAGCAGAGGTGTATGCAATTCCAATACCGAATACCACGACCGCATCATCAGCCTTGTAGAGAGCAATGCCGAACTTATCCGCAAACGGATGAGTGCTTGATTTATAGACTTCAAAATATACATGATATGGAAATAAAGATAGAAAACATACTGATATTATGGGACGAGAAAGTAACCGACATCTTTGTCAGTCTGATAAACACCTTGTCCTTGAGTTTCAGCGAAAAGGAAATCCGTAATTCAATGGCGAAACTTTCAGAAAACGAGAACTTCGGAAGGCTGTTCGCCTACGGCTTCGGAGCGCATCATCTTTGGGTAGCCCAAAGGATGATAACCGACCCCGAAAAGGTAATGGAGAACCGACTGCTGATTGTTGAATTTTAATAAATGACTACCATGACAACAAGAATGACCATCAACGGAGTGAGTACCTGCCAGACGGCAGGTACTGAGAAGTACGAAAAGTACCAAACGACTATCAGACGGAAAAGAACAACCCTTTTCCAGTATGACTACCGACACACGGACGGAGAACTTTTCTCTTGCGTGAGACCGACACTGGAGGAGTGCAGACACCTGCGTGACAAATGGATAAAAGGAAAGGAGGACAGATTATGACAGCATACTATGATACTTTGATTGTGACATTCAGCGACCCTATCAGAATTTTGGATATGATGTGTACCGATACTTGTGATGTGGCAACACTAAAGGAGTGGATAGAGAGCTACGAAAGTACAAGAATGACCCCGATAAACGAACATACGGCAGTCATCACTTCCGAATACAACATGGTGCATGTGGTGGAATGGCTCAGAAAATATACCCCCATTGCCGAAATGAAAGAATACTAAAGGTGTGGCGGTACACAATACCGCCCGCACCCGAAACAGATAACCCATAAAACAGAAAGAGCATGAAATACTATTTTATATTGACAGACAGCAGGGACGCATGGATGCAGTTCGTTTACCTCCCTACGGGAGATTATGTATCCGGCTATATCCGTGACTTGCAGAGTGTGGGAATATCCGTACATGACTATGACCTTTGGACGAAGGAAACACGACCCATTGCCGAGCGCACATTGGAACATATAAGGCAGAGCATGAACGTATAAAAAAAATCGGGTGGCAAAAGCCACCCATTGACAATAACTTAAATTCATATACAGATGATAGCGAATACAATCTTACAGCAGTTGGGCGGTCATGGATTTACCGTCATGACGGGAAGCCGTAACTATATCAATTTGGGCAACGGACTACAAATGAGCCTTGCAAGGAACAAGACGTCAGCCAACAGACTGAAAATCATATTGGATGAAGACACGGATACATACACCATGTATTTCTATCGTCAGACACTGACGAAGTATGCGGACATCAAGGTCAAGGAGATAGCCAAATACGAGGGAGTGTACTTTGATATGCTCCAGCAGATTTTCACGGATGTAACGGGACTTTACACCCGACTTTAGGCAGAGGCGGCGAGAGCCGCCCTACTTTCTTTCGGTGAGCAGAAGGCGGACAAAGAAAGTAGCAAAGAAACCGCTGTTCCAAAGACTTCCATTGACGGAAGTCTTTTTTGTTTCCATCTTACAGATTTCTATTCAGAATAAGTGAAAGCGGATAAATATATTTGTTGTATGCTTTCAGTTTCTTCATATCAACACGGTTGTCCGAATACGGGTTGCTCTTCTCATCGTAGAAAAAGATGTCCGTTATGTTTTCCTTTCGGACAATCCGTTCCCCGCACAGCGGAATATCCTCCACGTCAAAATCCTCCAGCGGAAGCGTTTCCAGTCTGCCGGGAAGATGGTTGCCAAGCTCGTTCATGTTGTAGTTGAAAAGAGCGAAACCCTTGTGTTTGAAGTCAAGACGTATGCCATACGGACGCCCCGTCAGAAAGGCATCCGCTGCTTTTGCCATATAATTTTCCATGATTGTTTTTTTCTGTTTCAAAAAAAGTGATACAAAAATAGGTCTTTTCCCGGAGCAAAGCAAAACCTTTCCTGAAAATGACAAAGGGAGAACCCCACCATTTGGGTGAAGTTCTCCCTTACCGCTACTTCTTGAACAGCAGCAGAAATTCCATCTTCCGTCGCCGCTCTATAGAGCGGATTTTCCGCCCCTTGTAGTGGCAGTAGGATATATACTCCTCATAGATGTCCCTGTCACCGGCTTCCAGCTTTCGGATCAGCTTGCTTTTGGGTATCTTTCCGCTGCCCAAGAGCCGGAACGGTCCCACATTATAAGCTAATGTACCCAGGAGCAGTTATCCAAACCCCAGCATTATCCTAAAAATATAGTTT
>FR887801.1 GCA_000432735.1 Bacteroides sp. CAG:443 | reverse complement strand
GGCAGTGGCCGACTATATATAACTGCCTCCGTCGATGACGATAGAATCTATCGTGCCCTGAAGAAATGAGTGTTCGACACTGCTGAATAAGCAACCGTCTGAGCAAAAAGAATATTCCTTCTCCACAGCTGTTTCACACTTTTCATTTATGGAGAAGGATTCTATTTATTTCGTACTCCTGATTTTCAAGATCCGAAAGGGACTTTTCTTTACCCTACCACTCTGAAAAGTCTACAAATTACGATCCAGCAGAAGAGCGAGCGGGTAAATGTATTTATTATAAGCTTTCAATTTTTCCAGATCAAGTCTGTCGCCTGCATACGGATTACTTGCCTCACTATAGAAGAAGATATCCATCACATCTCCGTTTCTGACGATACGGTCGCCCGACTGAGGAATATCTTCTACATCGAAATTCTCCAACGGAAGCATATCCACCCGACAAGGTACATTATTACCCAGCGTATTCATATTATGATTGAAAAGGACAAATCCTTTTCGTCTGAAATCCAGACGAATACCGTAAGGACGGCTTGTCAAGAAAGCGTCTGCCGCTTTTGCCATATAATTTTCCATAATTGCTTTGCTATTCAAAAGGCGATGCAAAATTAGGACTTTTTCGAATAAAGCAAAAATCAGTAAACATATTTTTATCAACAGCGGAACGTTAAATTCTCACACAGCATAAACATGAGATTGTTCATATAATGGTAATGCATCATCGCCTTAAAAATGAGAATAAAAACTTCAGAATATATATTGATACGAACGTGCTTCAATGTCATCACGAGCGTGATGACATCTCAACACGAATGCAATAAGATCTCATCACGAACGTGTCAAGCTAAAAATAAAGTCTGCTTTTACTCAAAAGTACCTCTATATTTTTCACCACATACCGTTACAATTATCAGACGTCGGTTTTTCTGTAACGATTTGGTAACGGAACTTTGTCCGAAGTGGGCTGTTTAATGTCCTTGGATTGGCAGTTGCTGGATACAAAAAAGCCCACAATTCATTGAAATTGTGGGCTTTTTTACTTTCAGGCTCTCAGTTATCCTTGAGTCTCAGCGGTGCGTACGGGACTCGAACCCGTGACCCCATGCGTGACAGGCATGTATTCTAACCAACTGAACTAACGCACCATTAAGTTTTTCTTTCGTTGCTTTCTCTCTCGATTGCGGTTGCAAAGGTAGTACTTTTTCCTTAATTCGCAAGAATTTGTAGGCAAATTCTTTTTTACTCTCTCATCATATTATTTATAGAAAACCCAAAATTTATACACTTTTCGAAATACTTGTCACATACGAAACCTATCATCGAACTTTTTGTTATAAATAATAGGAAGTTCACAATAATTCGTTACTTTTGCAAAACCTACAAATTAAAGAAAAAAAGGATGAATGTAGCTATTATAAAATACAACGCCGGCAATATCTTTTCCGTAGATTACGCCTTACGCCGCCTGGGAGTGGAACCAATCATTACCGCCGATAAGGAAATCCTGCAAAAGGCGGATAAAATAATCTTCCCCGGTGTAGGAGAAGCACGAAACACCATGCAATATTTACGGGAAAACCAGCTTGACCTATTTATCAAAGGGCTGAAGCAACCCGTATTGGGTATTTGTCTGGGCATGCAGCTCATGTGCAAACACTCGGAAGAAGGGGATGTAGATTGTCTGGGCATATTCGATGCAGAAGTAAAACGCTTCCAGTCTTTGCGGCACGAAGATAAGGTTCCCCACATGGGATGGAATACCATTACTCATTTTCAGAGCAAATTATTCGAAGGTTTAGGCAACGAGGAATTTGTCTACTTTGTGCATAGTTATTACGTTCCTTTGAACGAATGTACCGCGGCTCAGACCGACTATATCCTGCCTTACAGCTCGGCGTTGCACAAAGATAATTTCTATGCAACACAATTTCATCCTGAAAAAAGCGGGAAAACCGGAGAAAAAATTCTTTCCAATTTCCTCGATTTATAAACATATCTCAACAGCCATTTAACGCATTATGATAGAATTTATCCCTGCCATCGATATTATTGATGGGAAATGTGTACGCCTTTCACAAGGCAAATACGATTCTCAAAAGGTATACAATGAGAATCCTGTGGAAGTTGCCAAGGAATTTGAAGCATACGGAATCAGCCGTTTGCATGTAGTCGATCTGGATGGCGCAGCTTCACACCACGTAGTAAATTATCGTGTTCTCGACAGAATTGCCAGTCAGACATCACTGATAATCGACTTCGGAGGGGGTGTAAAAAGCGATGAAGATTTAACCATCGCCTTCGAAAACGGAGCCCAGATGGTAACTTTGGGAAGCATCGCCGTCAAACAGCCGGACTTGTTCTGCCAGTGGCTGGATAAATACGGCAACGATAAAATCATCCTTGGTGCCGATGTCAAGGACAATAAGATAGCAATCAGCGGATGGAAAGAGGAAAGTTCGCAAGAACTAATGCCGTTCTTAGATTATTACATCAAGAAAGGAATTACCAAAGTCCTCTGTACCGACATCAGCCGCGACGGAATGCTGGAAGGTCCTTCCACCCCACTCTATAAAGACATTATGGCTGCTTATCCCGAGTTACACCTGATAGCAAGTGGAGGTGTAAGCAGTCTGGATGACATTCTGAAGCTTCACGAAGCATGCATTCCTGCCGTAGTTGTAGGAAAAGCTTTGTACGAAGGGAAAATATCTCTAAGAGAACTAAGTCGTTATATGTAAATAAAAGACAACAATATCATGTTAGCAAAACGTATCATTCCGTGTCTGGACATCAAAGACGGGCAGACTGTAAAAGGAACAAACTTTGTCAATCTCCGTCAGGCGGGCGATCCGGTAGAACTGGGCAAGGCATACAGTGAACAGGGAGCAGACGAATTGGTGTATCTAGACATAACTGCCAGCTTCGAAGGTCGCAAGACTTTCACGGAACTGGTAAAACGTATCGCGGCTCATATCAATATTCCTTTCACTGTTGGCGGAGGAATCCATGAACTGAGTGATGTAGACCGCCTGCTCAATGCCGGAGCCGACAAGGTTTCCATCAATTCCGCAGCTATCCGTAACCCGCAACTGATAGACGATATTGCAGCACATTTCGGCTCGCAGGTATGCGTTGTTGCCATCGATGCCCGACAGACACCCGACGGATGGAAATGCTATCTGAATGGTGGCAGAAAAGAAACCGACAGAGATCTCTTCGATTGGGCGCACGAAGCAAATGAACGTGGAGCCGGTGAAATATTGTTTACAAGCATGGATCACGACGGCGTAAAAAACGGTTATGCCAACGAAGCCTTGTCACGGCTCAGCGATATGCTGACGATTCCCGTCATCGCCTCGGGAGGTGCAGGATGTAAGGAACATTTTAAAGATGCTTTCATAAAAGGGAAAGCCGATGCGGCACTGGCAGCCAGCGTTTTTCACTTTGGAGAAATTTCTATTCCCGAATTAAAATCATACCTTTGCAAAGAAGGTATTAACGTCAGACTTTAAATAACATAAATAACGAATAATATGAAATTAGATTTCGATAAAATGAACGGGCTCGTTCCCGCCATCATTCAAGATAACTATACTCAAAAAGTATTGATGCTAGGCTTCATGAACGAAGAGGCATATAACAAAACAGTTGAAACAGGAAAAGTAACTTTCTTCAGCCGTACGAAGAACCGCTTGTGGACGAAGGGAGAAGAAAGTGGTAATTTCCTGCACGTGGTTTCCATTGCAGCTGACTGCGACAACGATACTTTGCTGATAAAAGCTAACCCTGCCGGTCCGGTATGCCACACGGGAGCCGATACTTGCTGGGGAGAAAAAAATGAACAGGACATCATGTTCCTGAAGGAATTGCAAGACTTCATCGACAAGCGTCACGAAGAAATGCCCGAGAAATCGTATACTACAAGCCTGTTCAAGTCTGGAGTAAACAAAATGGCGCAGAAAGTCGGTGAAGAAGCCGTAGAAACCGTAATAGAAGCATGCAACGGTACCGACGAACGACTCATCTATGAAGGTGCAGACTTACTGTATCACCTCATCGTATTGCTGACCTCAAAAGGTTACCGCATCGAAGACCTGGCACGTGAACTGAAAGAGCGTCACAGCGAAACCTGGAAGAAGCACTGATCAGTATGGAAGAACAGCCACTTATCGTTTATAAGGGAGTAGACATCAACCAGCAGGAATTAGGTGTCCTGAATAATGTAAACTTCGAATTGAAAAAGGGAGAGTTTGTCTATCTGATCGGCAAAGTAGGAAGTGGAAAATCAACCTTTCTGAAAACCATCTATGGCGAACTGGATATATGCGGAGGAGAAGCTTACGTCCTTGGGCATGATATGCGCACCATCAAACAAAAGGATGTTGCCGGATTACGAAGAAAATTAGGCATTGTCTTTCAGGATTTTCAGTTGCTCACCGATCGTACGGTATACGACAATCTGGATTTTGTGCTGCGTGCCACAGGCTGGAAACAAAGAGTAGACAGAGAAAACCGCATCGATGAAGTACTACGTCTGGTCGGAATGGAAAACAAAGGTTACAAAATGCCCAACGAACTTTCAGGAGGAGAACAGCAACGTATTGTCATCGCACGGGCCATTCTGAACAAGCCTGAGATTATTCTTGCCGATGAACCGACCGGCAATCTGGACGTTGAAACGGGAAGAAATATTGTCAGCCTGCTCCGTGAAATCTGTTTACAAGGTTCAGCCATCATCATGACAACCCACAATCTGAACCTTCTCACAGAGTTTCCCGGCAAGGTATACCGTTGCGAACAGCACCATTTGAACGAAGCAAATGAGTACTAAAAAAGACAAATTGTTACAGATTTTAGAAACATTACTTGAAAAGAACTCTAAAATATTCGTATATTTGCGCACAAAAGAAAGAGTATTTTATAGAACAATTAAAATTCGAAACTAGAAATGAAAGTCTTAAAGTTTGGAGGAACATCTGTAGGCTCTGCACAGAGAATGAAAGATGTTGCCAAATTAATTACTGATGGCGAGCAGAAAATAGTAGTATTGTCTGCAATGTCGGGTACGACCAATACACTGGTCGAAATTTCGGATTATCTATACAAGAAAAATCCCGAAGGAGCAAACGAAGTAATCAATAAGCTGGAAGCTAAGTACAAACAGCATATTGATGAACTTTTCTCTACTGAAGAGTACAAACAGAAGACTCTGGAGTTCGTAAAATCGGTATTCGACTACATCCGATCTTTCACAAAGGATATATTTACACTGTTCGAAGAAAAGGTCATTTTGGCTCAAGGAGAGATCATTTCTACCAATATGGTTACAAATTATCTTTGCGAACAAGGTGTAAAGGCTGTCCTGATTCCGGCTTTGGAATTTATGCGCACAGACAAAAATAGTGAGCCTGATTTGAACTACATTCGCGAAAAATTATCAGCACAGCTCGAAGCACATCCCGGACAAGAAATCTATATTACACAAGGATTTATCTGTCGCAATGCCTATGGAGAAATAGACAATTTGCAACGTGGTGGAAGTGACTATACCGCTTCACTGATAGGTGCTGCCATAAATGCTTCGGAAATTCAGATATGGACCGATATTGACGGAATGCACGACAACGATCCGCGTGTAGTAGATAAAACTTCGCCTGTACGCCAACTTCATTTTGAAGAAGCTGCTGAACTGGCATATTTCGGTGCAAAGATTCTGCATCCGACTTGTGTACAGCCTGCCAAGTATGCAAATATTCCGGTACGTCTGCTCAACACAATGGAACCAAGTGCACCGGGTACCCTGATTTCTAATGAAACAGAAAAGGGAAAAATAAAGGCAGTCGCTGCCAAAGATAACATTACGGCTATCAAAATTAAATCGAGCCGCATGTTACTTGCACATGGCTTCTTGCGCAAAGTATTCGAAATATTCGAAAGCTATCAGACCCCTATCGATATGGTCTGCACTTCGGAAGTAGGCGTTTCCATGTCCATCGACAATACTAAGCACCTGAACGAAATCGTAAACGATCTGAAAAAATACGGTACGGTTACTGTAGACCACGACATGTGTATCGTTTGTGTAGTGGGCGACTTAGAATGGGAGAACATCGGCTTCGAAGCAAGAGCCATTCAGGCAATGAAAGATATACCGGTACGCATGATTTCGTACGGTGGAAGTAACTACAACATCTCTTTCCTGATCAGAGAGTCTGACAAGAAGAGAGCATTACAAGCTTTAAGCGACGTATTATTTAACAATAAATAATCTCATCGGAAAGCGGACGATACAATTTATCATTAAATTATGTCGTCCGTTTTTTTAAC
>FR887800.1 GCA_000432735.1 Bacteroides sp. CAG:443 | reverse complement strand
TTAATCAGAATTCTGTTGCATTTGCAAGTTGAATTCAGCTTTTTCATAATAGGTCTTATCCATACTTCCGGTACTACTATCGTATAGTCCTGCTAGTCTTTCAAGTTCAAGCTTCTGTTGTGAATTACACAAGTCGTAACTTGAAAGATCTGCAAAACTAAAATCGGGAGTGAATGTGTAGCGAATACGTACAGGTGCTTGTGTTACTCTTTTACGTTCAATTACAATCACACCGTTTGCAGCATTCTCACCATATAGTGCGGTAGCTGAAGCGTCTTTAAGGATATCCACACGTTCTATATCGTACATGTTAATATCATACAAATCTTGTAATGTAGATTCTACTCCATCTATGACTACTAGTGGAGTATTTAAGCCTGCTTCGTTGTCAGTAGCCAGTGATGTTGTACTACGTATTACAAGATCAGGTATATTATTAGGGTTAGACCCCATAGCATTATTTTTGTTTATTTTAATAGATGGGTCTATTGAAGATAATGCTTGTAATACATTATTCGGAGATATATTCAACAATTGCTCTGAAGTAACAGTTCGTGCAGCACCCGTAAATGTTTGTTTAGAGCGTGTGAAAAAACCATTAACCACAACTTCATCCATTACTTCGGCGTCTTCTTTCAGCTCAATTTTTATTTCATTTCCCTTCGGACTGATTACTTGTTCGCTGTAACCGACAAATGAGAACTTAAGCTGTGCACCACGTGGTATGTTTACACTGAATTCTCCATCCATATTTGTTACCACACCAGTAATCATTTCTCCATCTTTTATCACAGATACGTTGGCACCAATTATAGGTTCACCACTGCGCTCATCTATTACGATACCTTTTATTTCACCAGCCTGTGTGACAGGAGAGATCACAATAGTGTTATCTTTTAAAGTTGCATAAAGCCCTGTATTCTTAAGACACTGTTTTACGGCCTTAAGAACGTCCATATTTTTCACATTGATGCTGACAGACGGTATATTGGCAATATCTTCCTCATTATAAATAAGTTTCATACCCGTTTCATTCTCAATAGTAGACAACACTTTTTCCAGTTGAGTGTTTTCTAATTGTAAAGTTATTCTTTTTACATTCTGGGCCATAGTGTCACCTAAAGTTACAGCACCCAAAAGCAAACACGCAAAAAGCTTTTTTCTAAAGCCCGTTTTCCTGCTTTGTCGCAGGAAAAGATACTCTCTATTTTTCATATCAATCTGTATAAAATTAATTATTACCGTACTATCTCAAATTGCATCAATAAATAAAACAACTAAAGTCTTAACATAACCTGAAACATTAGTTTATGTAAAATTGTCATCAATATCTGTAACAAGCTAACCTCTCTCACTTAACGAGGTTATATCATTCACATTCTATAAACAACAAAAAACTTCTTTTTGTAAAATACATTAAAATTAACCTCTAATTAAAAAATTTTCATCATCATATTGCGCGCAAAATTATAAATATTTTTTATAACCCATGTAATAATGTCAATATTTTTACCAAAGAATCATCTTTTTAATGTTATAAGCCTTATTAAACTTTCAAAAATCTGCTTTATCAGTCAAAGTAAAAAAAATGGAAACAATCTTTATTCTACGCTCTTTGTTTATACTCTTTTTTATATATCATTTATATATTTAACAATAAAAAAAACATTACTATCCGCTAAAAACCAAAAATATTTTTCTTTGAAATGATTGTATTGCAATTCATTATAAGAAATTTACTTGAACAACAATTTAAAATCAGAACTTTCTTGGATAGCTATAAATTTCTTCGCACCGTCAAAAAAAATATGCCGACAATCGGTACGTTAAGCCTCTTACTTGATGGAATCTATTTTTCACTTTGATATTCGGCCAGCTATTCAATCGTGGTAAGCATTCAAACAAATGCATCTTTTATATCTTGAGATTTGATAATTGCTTTGTAATAGCGAATGCAATTGTTATTAAATAGACTAGAATTTAAAGAATTGGAATGACAGGTATAACAAAAGGTGCTTTCCGTTGAAACCATACCTACAACAAACAAGTGTAAGTTATTTAACCGATTAATACTGCACAAAATGTTCCGTTGATAGCTATCCCCTCTATAAGAAAGAGTCCTTATGGACCGAATCACAGCGTGCCGAAATCCTCTTCAGAGAATATCCCGAT
>FR887799.1 GCA_000432735.1 Bacteroides sp. CAG:443 | reverse complement strand
GATTAAAAGTGTTATCAAGGCTTCTGAACTGACAGACGCAGAACAGATTTCAATTCCATAAGGTACGATTAAAAGCGGGCGTGTTGGGCGTAATGTTCGACCGTGATGCGTATTTCAATTCCATAAGGTACGATTAAAAGCCTTCATTTTCATTTTTAATATATACTGAAAATAAAGTCATTACACAATGCAAATATAGCGAAATTATAAGAAAAAAATGTCGATGTCTATTACTATAAAAATCCTTAGGCATCGACATTCTCATAAGTACCTATGTTTCAATAAGTCAAAGATCCATTTAGAAAATAAAATCTCCTAAGATGAAGAAATCTTATCCTATCGACAAAATTTATCAGAGAAAAACATCTATATTAGAACGCTCTTTTCCCACAATTTGCTTATCCATCGTATATTGGGAGGAACCGCTAAATATAATTATGCTGTCTTCCTCTTTTTTCATAAATGTATCGCATAACATCAACAATTCTTTTAAACGAGCCTCTGATATTTCACCTTCAAAAACAGAATTTTGAATCCAGTTCAAATACCTTCGGCACAATTTTAACATTTTTCCGACTCTCCGCTCTCCAAAATCATATACTAAAATAACATACATATCACCAATACATTTTAAAAGGTTTATATTCTTCTATACCCAGCAAATGTTTGGCTAATTTATAACATTCCAGTTTCATAAGATGCCTGTAACTGACTGAACGCTTTAAAGAGCGATGTTGAATGGTTTCCTGCAGCCGATCTTCTAAAGCCTTTACAAATATCTTCTTTCCCGTGGAATTAAGCAAACATTTATTCAACTTCCAATCAAAATGTTTTCCCTGAATCTCCTTTCGGTTTAATACCTTAAAAATCACTCGGTCTACGATAATGGGTTTAAAGATTTCCGCAATATCCAATGCCAAAGAGTAACGACGTTCACCTGGCTTATGCAAATAACTAATAGTTGGATTCAATTGTGTCTGATGAATGGCACGCAAACAAAGTGTATAGCATACCATGTTACCAAAGGAAATCAGTGCATTTACCTCATTCTGTGGAGGACGTTTGGTACGAATACCCATTTCAAAGTCATTCAGTATCAAATTAAATGCCGTATAATAATATTGTCTTATCTGACCTTCTACTCCCATCAATTCTTCCGTACTACTAGTTTGAGGTATTTGAGAAGAAAGTTTCTTCATTAGGTCTATCAATTCTTCCATATCCTTCCCCCTCCGATTATAATACTGAAGATTTTTAATCATATTATAAGCTGCTCCTTCTATAAACTTCTGAGCAATACACATTCTTTTCTTGAGGTTTTGATAATGGGAAGTCTGCGCCAACAGCATTCTACCGGAAAGTAAGCTGTCTCTCGGCATGAAAGAACCCGTATAGTTCTCATAATAATCGAAAAAGTGGACAGCAATGTCTTTCTGGCCTAAAAAATTAAACAACGCACTATTTGCACGCAATGAACCAAACACATAAAACTCACTGATATCTTCCACTGGTAAATAACGGGGTTGGGAAGAAACAGGAGTATCTTCTCCCTCTTCCGTACAAGGAGTAAATTTTAATGTGTTATCTTTTCTTTCTAAAATACCCGGATTAAACAAATAAAAGGTTTTCTTCATTCTTCCATCTCCTTACAATAACAAAATTCATAATAACTGCAATTACGACACAATGACTTTTGTACCAAAGGCGGACATTGCGCATCTGAAATAATATTCTCGATATCTGCCTTCATTTCTTTTATCTTTCCTCGGTCGGAATCTGTTAGATTGACCGGTTGAGTTTTTCTTAAAACCGGATACTCAAGCAAGCCTGTCACTCCTTCAATCCCATTCTTCTCAAACACATATAGGTAATACTTTACCTGCCATTCATGGGCTTTCTCTACCTTGTTAGACTTCTTGATTTCATGAATTACTTTATTCTTGGTGTCATAATAATCAACCTTTATTCCGTCTAACTCTATCTCTTCATATTTTGCAGAGCGCTGCGGATAAGAATCCTCATGAATCAGTTTACCCTCAAACACAAGGTCGGAGGTGTGTTCAAAATTAATACCATTAGCAAACAACCAAAGTTTACGTTTGCATACTTGATAATAATTAAAATGTGTACCGGTAATTTGCATGTTTATTCATTATATTATCTCATAACAATCAGGCTTTCTTTCTATGCAGCCTTGTTTTTCATCATAGAATAATTCCTCCGCAATCCATACATCTATATCCTTTAGGTGTTTTTTCCTATCCAAATGATAAGGATATACAGAAACTAAAAGTTCGTTTGCTTCGATATAACGTTTCTGTTCTACTAGGCCACAATATTCTTCTTTTAGATTATAACACAACACATCTACTTTCTGGTTATTCTGATCCAATATTTCATCAGCCCAGTCTTCACATATCCCAGCAATCCACTTCTTTTCAAAATCGGAAACAGAATTCAGTCCTTGTTCGAAATCCTTCCTTTGCTGTGCAGAATACCCATCTTTATACACTTCGTTGCAAGCCCTGATCAAATCGTCCTCAGACAAGTCTTTGCCATCCAACTCAGACATTACAGCCCAAGTATCTCGCAGTAACTGCTCATCATAAAAAGGAGTTTTACCTATTATTCCCTCAAAAAGATGTACATCGGCCATTTTCTTATGATCAGAGGCATCTACCAATTTACCAGCACGATTCACACGACCCAAACGTTGAATCAGGGAATCTATAGGAGCATTTTCTATATAAGCGGTATCATAATCTATATCCAAACTTACTTCAACCGCTTGTGTGGCTACAAGTAGTTGAGGACGTTTGCTCCTATCTGTATGCGTCACAAAACGTTCTATCTCTCTCCTTGATCTCTGATTGAATCCGCCATGCAGCATCATCTTCTTCGAATCATCAAAATCTATTTCCTGATAAATCTGCTGACAAGTTCTCACATTATTGACCACAACCAGCACAGACATACCACTGTTTAAATCAGCTTCAATCTGACCAATATACTGACCTACATTTTCTTGTGCATGACAAATCAAATGATGGCGTTTTCTTCCCATCACACAAGCATCTGACGAAAAAGTTGAATCAGGACGAACGATTCGAGAATAATCTCCCCCATAAATCTGTTCTACAATTTCTTTCAATAAAAAATCTGGGATAGTAGCAGACATGAATAAAAACTTAGCTCCAAAAATATTTCTAAAAATTTTGACAGTACCCAACATTTTCCCTGTCAAGAAAGCATTATAAGCATGAAATTCGTCAACAACAAACAAAGCATTCTGACACTCCAACATGGAAAACTCCCATCCTTTACCATGACAAGGTATCCGTAATAACTGGTGTAAAGTCATAATTTTTACCGGATAATAGACTTCACGAGACAGAGAATTCAAACTCCGCGCTTTTTGTTCAAGTTCTCTATAATCAGGATTTACATTCGAGGACTCTTCACATAATTCATTGTATATAAAGTTTAAGGATTTAGAATGTTGTACCATTACTTCCGAACGATCATATACATCACAAAGACGTTTTACCATCGCATTGATGGAAGCTGTATAAGGCAACAGATAAAATAAACGATTTCCTTCCGACTGATTAGCGTATACCCAACTCAAAGCAGCTTCTGTCTTACCGGAACCTGTAGGTGCATGCAGAATTGCATCTCCTTTCCATCGTTGTAACTTCTCTTGAAAATGACGAAACGGAAATTTAGTGAATTTGTCGTGTGGCTGAAAATCATCCAAAGATATCAACTGATAATCGGGAATCTCTACCCGACCTCCAGAAGCCAAATGATCTGCTGCCTGCAAGAAAGCTCTCAACAGAGAGAAATGCTGCCGGTCTTCCAAGTAAGGCACTGCTTTTACTTGCTTACTTTTTCTGAACATGTAACAAAAGGTTGACGGAATTTTTTCTAGTTCTTTTTGTCTATAAACAAATTCTTCTGAAAATAAAGAAAGCCATGATTGTAAAGTTTCCAAACACATGGTTCCTTCAGAAAATGGCAAATAAGCTCCCTCATCCACTGAAATACTGATGTCGTTCAAATCTTGCATATCCAAAGACCTTTCGCAAAAGTCTGACACTACGCTTTTATGATGAGTCCCAACTGCGAACAACACTGCATCATTTACCTCCAAAAAAGTTTCCGCAAACCAGACAGATACTAATTCGTGACGGATGCTGGCATATTTGTCGCCATTCAGCCTTTTCTGAAAAGTAGGATGCACCTTTCCCAAGTCATGCAAAATCGCAGCAGGTAGAAAATTCTGTTTTAAAAAAGCTTGTGCGACATCCGATAAAGACAGAGACTGAAGCAACTTCAGCCCTGTCTCTATTACCATGTAAGTGTGCTCATACAAAGTAGTTCCATCACTTTTGGCTCTTACTTTCTTTATATCCTCTATATTCATATCGTAAACGTATGCATATAAAAATCTGTAGATTGCTCATCCAAAGTTCGATACAAATTAGCGCATTTCACATGTACTCCCTCACCATGCACAGCAACAAACATCATCGGATTTACAGGGATTCTGCCACTTCCAATCCTCTCTCCTTCAGCATAAGATTCTGCAACCTGCACAAGCTGCCCGGGTATAATCTGATTTGCATCAAAAGGAATCATACAACCTTTCAAAGTTCCTTCTGAGATAGGAGTAACTTCTTTGACACAAACTTTTTTTATTTGGAGCAAATCTTGTGAACGGCCTAATGCCGGTGTTCCTACAGGAGACTCAAAATACCCCTTCCAGTCTATACGGTCAATCCAGATGGTTAAATCAGGATTTGTATGGAATTCACGCGTATATGCATCACTCCCTTTGTCATGGTTCTTTATTTTCTTCCCATCAAATTGCAACCTTCTTCGGGTTTCTATATCCAAAGAAACTGTATCATAAAGATACCGGAAACCGACCTTCACTTCATTACAGGACACAAAGCGCCCCAGACAGCAGCCTATTATTCCTAAAATAGTAGAATAAGGAGGTACTGGCATACACAGGGCATTTCCGGAAAGAACAAACGGAAGACGAGGAGTAGCAGTCCAGCCTGAAAACTGTATTTCCAGTACTTTATCCATTATTTCAAATATTTATCTATGAACATTTCGACAATTTTGACAGGGCTATCTACTACAAATGTATCCCCATTCAACGCTTTCACTTCTGCTTCATTCTCCAGATATCCAGTTCGAACTCCGATACACACAGGAGTCTGAAGTTTATCTTTATAATCTTTGGCTAATTCCTTCAACAAATCAACATTTAACTTCGGACGCTCACCGTCTCCTATATATAAATTATTGAAGCAAGGATTTGCGGATGACATTCCTGCAAATACAATCACTTTAGGAGAAACATCGGCTCCAAATGCAGCCATCTTTGCGCCTCCACGAAGATGTACCAGTCCTTTCAACAGTCCTGCAGCACGTTCGTTTCTCAATCGTTCCGCATCTTGAAGTGTATAGACTTGTACATTTTTCTGTGGATTCTCCTCTAGTAGAATTCCTTTATATTTTTCTATCAAATCTTTAGACAATTCCACACGAGACGGTGTATTCACAAAGCATCCCAAACGGTAACATTCCAGATTAAAAAATCCTTCCAGATGAGTAGAATAGAAACGAGTTGAATAGGGTAAAGGAGTTCCGTCTTTCGGAAAGACAAAAGCATTATCTACCGTTAAAGCGCGCATTTTAGGAATGCCTTTCAATATGGAAGTTTTGAATGGAGACGTACGCTGAATACTCTCCTCCCCTTTAGAACCACTTTTCATATATCCAAACAAGTCATCCTCCGGATATGTAACAGGGTCTAATTCTGTTGCAATCTTTGAAGTAGACCCTTTAGTATTTGTATCAATAGCATGTAATTCGCTAGGTTGCCAGCCATTTTCTTCATTCGCTGTATTTCTGAGCCAACGACGCCATGCTTGTGCTGATACGTAAGGAACTTCTTCCTTGCGCCCATTCACAGTTTCCTTAAAAGTCTTTGGAATTACTGTATTTTGATCTTCACCTGCAGCTAATCCTGCACCATTCAAAAAAGTAGCGGTTGCATCACACAACACATTTCCTGTAATGTTTTTAATTTGTTCTGACATAACTATTTAATTTTAGAATTACTCATTAATATTATTTGAAGAAATTTCATTCAGTTTGAGCCTGAAGGCAAACAAAAATGTCTTGAATGCATAATTTCCCCAAGGATCATAAATCAAGTCGTATTCATCCCATTCTTTGCCACTTTCATTCAGGCGTTGCAAGATAGAATAAAACCATATCATCTGTAATCGTAAATCGCTACGAGGAATCGAACGTTTAATCTTATTACATAGCATTACATATTTTGATTTGTCCACTGCATCCTGAAATCTGTAAGCTATATATTGACAAGTAAACTCATTCATACGATCTAACCATTTCTTGATATCTGCATCCAATAGCTGAACAGGAAATTCTATATCTTCTTCCTCTAAAGATAAATCTTCCTTGTTTCCATCATATAATCTCAACAAAGCACAGATTCCGTATATGTTTTTCTTACCATTCGTGGTATAAAATAATGGATACAGACGATAAATCCCGTCCTTCCAAGCATTCTCTATCAATAGTTTATCAAATACAGAAGGATCTACATCATTAGTTTGTTCCCCATATCGAAATTCCGGGATACGATCTTTTTCCCGTGAATAATCAGAAGAACTATCCATCAGACGAATCATCTTCGCACAAAACCGAAAAGCCATTGTGTCCTTGACATTCAGTGGAGGACAATCAGATATAGAAACTCCTTTTTGATAATAAAAATGCACTAATTTATAAATCTGAAAACAACGATATGAAATAGGTAACGATTCAGAATCATCCAAAATAGCTATCTGACAACTCATTGACCAATCCCCTCCTTTCGTAGCACGCCATAGTATTCTGTTCAGTAATGATGTATAATCATTTTTCACTTCATAAGCATCAGTTTTACTCAATACGGTGTCATCTTTCTCATCTTTATACTTCATTATCAGACCAGAAATATACTGGGCCATTACAGTCTTTTTCTCTTGATGAATGGCTTTCCAATAAGACTCGAAAAACTCCACACTAACCCCTTCATACTTTTTGGCCGGATAAAGGCCTGACCACTCTCTGTTATCAGACAAACATTCCAAAAAGCTTGAATTTAACGCAGGACTATTCAATATATACGTCAGTTCTACCTTATGACGCTTACGCAATAAAGCCAACCGTCTAAGTAATTCATTAGGTACTCTGTCTATAGAACAACTGGCACCTGCACCTGAGTTAGAAAAGCTCCACAAGTTCACATCTGCATGTTCACAGTCGGCTTTGCATCTTTCCATGACTTCCAGTGCTTCCAAAATATAATTTCCTTTTGTAGCCCCCTTCATGTTTTCAATCGGAGCATTCGTCGTGACGACTTCTTTTACTTTTTCAACTAAGCTATTTACTTTCTCCTCTACAAATTCCTCACAAAATTCCAAAGCAGTAGAATCAACAAGCAGAATACCTTTTTTATAAATGTAAGCACAGAAAGGCAGAAATTGTAACAATACCACGCAAATGGGATGTACATTATACGTCTCTCTCGCCATTGGCAGTGATTGTGCATCAGAACCTAATCCTCCCAACAAAGGAAACCAGCATCTGTTTAAAGTCAAATCCTTTTTCTTGGCCTCCTTTTCTGGAACTCCTAAACTAACCAACGTTTCCAACATAAAATCTGAAAAAGTTTTAGTATAATGCAGCCCTGTCAAGTTACACTGTTTATCACCTTCTACTTCAAAACCGTCCACAATCTTAAACAACAGTGTTTCATATATCTTTTCGCCAAGTTTCTTATCATTATACAATGGACCATTTTTTGTAAAGAGCATCGTATAACTTTTGAAACGTAGATTTAGACTCATCAGAGAATAAGGAAGTTCATCGCACACTCTCTTCATCATGGTACGCAAGACATCTGTAGTAATGTCTCGAACATCATCTAATCCAGCCAATGCTTTTACTGCCATCAAAGCATTATTGACCATCGGATTTCCTGTATAATGACTAATTATATTCATAATTGAATTTAAATATCAAGATAATTAATTCCGTATTCTATCTACAATATCGTTATTTGAAATTGGTTTTGTTTTCATAGTAGTCCTCCAATATTATCGACCCATTAGTATGTTTAGTTTAAATGACGCTTACAAATATAAGTTATTTTTTCAAAAACAAAGAAGAATAACTCAAAAACTTATTTTAAATATTTTATTTTTGCATTCCGAGGAATTGAAATTTAGTATGTTTGGTTTATCAAATATTACAATCGTACCATACTCCCCAACAAACCAGTTGGGGAGTTATTTTTCGGCTTTCAAAAATCCAAACCCCATTGAGGAAAGACTTCCAGCACCAGCTTCATACATCAACTTCATTAACCCTGAAGGGGCAGCAATCTTCATTCTGCACATAAAACCTCGTACACTGGTTTCTTGTGGGGTATCAGCCTTTATCTTTATTAATACAGATTTGGGAGAATTTAAAACTTCTAGGCGACAATCTTCCACACGAAAAGGACATTCAGTTCCATAGAACAAAGAATATTTTTCTATAAGTCCTTTAAAGAGAATGTAAGAAGCAGCAGAATCTGTTGGAGATAAATAATCTACCTTCCTGCCTTCATGGCGAAGTTTCAAACACATTGGCGATAACGTCCGAAAAGTCATCTCTTCCGTAAATTCAGGAGAAGACACCACCTCCACATTGCGTACGATAAACTGTACAGTCGACTTCCGGTCACCAATTTCAAATACTTGGTTCATAAACAATCCTTGAATGAAACGCTGCGTACTTTTTTCGGGTAAAAAACTAATCTGCCATTCTACCGTGTCCGAAAAAATCAGTATACGCCCCTCTTCTTTCAATATTTTGTATTTTTCTATATCCAAACGGGAATAAGAAAAAAACTTAAACGTTTTTCCATTTTCCATTTGATAACCGTTTTCATGCAGCCAAGTTGCATAATCTTTATCTGCACATGCCAAAATTCTATATATTACAGCCGACTGTTCATATTGATAATTGATGGGCAATCGGTTGCCAAACGCTTTCTTATTGACTTCTAATGTTAATTTAAATCTCATAATTGTTTTATAAAATATGAATTTCCTTTACGTATTCATTGGAATGATTGCCATATGCAAGTAAATGCTCCAATGTAACAATTCTTTCGGCCAACGCCCTATGAACCATTCTCTGATATTTTTCTTCATGGTCCATCAATGGATAGCCACCCCATCCTTCTTCCGTAGGATTTTGTTTTATCCAATCATCAAAAATATGGTTGTAATACACATCTGTGATTATATCCAAATCTTTTAAGCGATGCACCAATGCTGCAACGGATATGCCATACGAATTCTTCAGCTCAACCAATTCTTCCAATGCTAAGGCTGAACGTTTTTTCCCGATATGAGAATAAGCGATATGAGCGGGAAAAAGCAGTGCCGATGCAAATTTATGACAACATTTTTCTTTGGTCCGGACATCGAGTGACTCTATAAAATCGAATAACAAATGCCCCAACTCATGCAAGGCTGTAAATCTTTTTCTTTCGACACGCAAAGTCTGTCTGTTCAAAATAACGAAAGGGACATTTTTATCTACCCATCCACTAACTCCATCTATCCTTGTATCTAAATTCAATTCCAAGACCCTGATGCCTGCATTTTCCATTATTCTACAGACAGAAGGCAAAGAATCATCTCCCAACTTCCATTTTATACGTAAGGCCTCAGCAGCTATTTCCATTTCCGATATAGCCTGAAAACGTTTACGAGAAAAAGGAGTTACAAATTCTTTTGATATACCTAATTGATTCTCTAAATAAAGATATTGTCGCAAAGCCGAACTGATTTCTTCTTTCATCTTATCTTCTTCCTTTGCAGAAAGTATTTCTCCTCTACGAAAATTCCATCTGTCTACTACTACAAGCTGTTCTTTCTGCAAATATTCTAAAGATATTCCATAAACGCCCAACAACGCATCCAACACTTTAGCAGATGGCTGCATCAACCCTCTTTCGTATTTTGACAATGCTTGTTTGGAAACCATCTGATTAATAGCAGCACAAACCTCATCTAAAGTCATACCACGCATTTTCCGGATGTTTTTCAATGAATCAGGTAATATCATAACAATCTTTTTTGTTCAACAATATCAGGTTTACAAATATATAAAGTTTTTCAAATATAGTAAACCAAAATCATTATTTTATTCTGATTTTCTTATTACTAGAAGTAAATAGTATATAAATGAAAAGAAATAGAAAGTCTCATTTTCCCAATAGCTGACTTTCTATTCCTTTTCTATTAATCTACAAGTCTTAAAACCGATCTTATATATAACTAGCCGAACAAATTCTATTAATTTTCCCTTATCTCCTTCCCAATTCTTCTGCACCCATCAAACTAGATTTGTACAAATCATTTTGTTTTTTTGTACAAATTCCCAAAAAGTTTGTACAAACTTTCAGCAAAACTTCATCTTGTTCTCCATAAAAGACCAGCAGAAGCATCGGACTCATGCTGATGTATCCAGTCGAACGTCCCACGCTTCTGCTGTCCTACCCGCCAAACTATTCCAAGTCTTGCAAGTCTTTCATTCCCTGCTCTATCTCGTCTACCGAACGCTTGTCTACGTAGCGGTAACATATATAACCGGCCACGACACTTACCGCAAGCATCAGGATATCGAACGCTACCATAAGTGTACTGCGGTAATGGTGATGAATCAGAAAGACAGAACTAAAAAGCCCTATTACAAGGAAAGGAGTACACCAGATTTCTATCCGGAGCCTGCGTTTATAGGAAAGAATCCAGCGATGAAGCTCAAGGAGGGTCCGGGTGGCCAGATTGAACTTATACAAAACGTGTATGTTCCAGAACGAATACAAAATCAGGAGTGGAAATACAATGTAAAATATCCAGAGAAGTTCCTGCCGGATGATTACTCGTGTTGCAGCAAGCGGAAACAGGATTAGCATGCCTGCAAGAAGGAAAACGGCTATCACGTTTGCTCCTATCAGACGGTCGCGGGCACTCAGAGTACGCTTCTCTATCATTCGTTTTATGACTGCATGATTGACTATTTCGTTCTTCTTCAACTGCTCACTGAGCAAGTTCCATTGATTTTTCAGTTCTTCAAGTTCCATAAGCTGAGATTTATTGGTTCGACATGTTTTTCAGTTTCTCACGGATGCGGTTCAGACGGACACCGACATTGTTCTTCGAAATACCCATTATCCGGGCTATTTCGTCGTAGCTTCTTTCCTCCAGCCAAAGCAGGATGAGTGCCCGTTCCAGCGGACTGAGTGCGTGTATCAGCCGATACAGCTCGCGCAGCTGCGACGTCTTGCCGTCCTCTTCATCGAATGCCTCGAAATCTACCGGAAGGGTGACTGCCTGAATCTGATGTTTCGACTTCCGGCGATAGGAAATACACGTATTCAGGCTGATACGGTATATCCATGTGGCAGAGGAACTTTCGCCGCGAAACGAAGGATAAGCGCGCCAGAGGTTCATTACTATCTCCTGATACAAGTCGTCCAATTGTTCCTTGTCGGTTGCATACATGTAACAGACCTTGTAGATGACTCGCTTGTGCGACTCTATCAGCAGGAGAAAGTCTTTTTCTTGTTGCAGTGTTTTATTCATACAGCATATTGTTCTACATGTTTCTTTACCCTCGTTAGTCGCACTTCCGAAGAAATACTTACACGCACGTCACAAAAATAAGTAAAGAAACAGTAAAAGCCCAGTTGCAGATAATGTATAACATAATAAGGCTGTTCACAAAAAGAAGTAAAGAAAGCGCAAAAGGGAGAACTCGGAAATAGTTTCAATTCCGTAACGCCGCAAAGATATAAATGAAGAAACAGCAAAAGGCTGAATCCCGATGCCGGAAAACAGCCTTCTAAACGAAAAAGCGCCACCCCGGAAATTTGCCTTTCCCGAAGTGGCGCTTAAGTAATATTTATTCTATCGAACGAGGGGATTATTTATATTCGTCCCAGCTCTTGATAGCTATATCGTCGATGCTCATGGTGCAGAATGCATGGATGAAAGCACTTGCCAGACGAGCATTGGTAATCAAAGGAATGTTCAGGTCGATGGCTGCACGACGAATCTTGTAACCATTGTCCAGTTCTCCGGCAGAAAGGTCACGCGGAATGTTTACTACCATGTCGATTTCTTTCTTGTGGAGCATTTCCAGTGCCTGCGGATGTCCTTCTTCGCTCGGCCAGTATACGCGGGTATTCTCGATGCCGTTCTCGATCAGGAACTTCGAGGTTCCGCCTGTTGCAAAGAGGTTATAGCCTTTTGCCTTCAGCTCCTGAGCAGCTTTCAGCATTTCTACCTTCTGCTTCGGTGTACCGGTAGACAACAGGATATTCTTTTCCGGAATGCGATAGCCAACAGAAAGCATTGATTTCAGCACAGCGCACGAAGTGTCTTCGCCGATACATCCTACTTCTCCAGTAGAAGCCATGTCGACTCCCAGTACAGGGTCGGCTTTCTGCAGACGGTTGAATGAGAACTGACTTGCCTTGATTCCTACGTAATCGAGTTCGAACAGGTTCTTTTCGGGTTTTTCTACCGGCAAGCCAAGCATCACCTTCGTTGCAAGTTCAATGAAGTTTATCTTCAGTACCTTGCTGACGAACGGGAACGAACGGCTGGCACGCAGGTTACATTCGATTACCTTGATGTCGTTTTCACGGGCAAGGAACTGGATGTTGAACGGACCGGAAATGTTCAGTTCTTTGGCAATCTGGCGAGAAATACGCTTGATGCGGCGAACAGTTTCTACATACAGTTTCTGCGGCGGGAACTGAATGGTAGCATCTCCTGAGTGTACTCCGGCAAACTCGATGTGCTCGCTGATAGCGTATACCACGATTTCACCGTTCTGTGCTACAGCATCCATTTCTACTTCCTTGGCATGTTCGATGAACTGGCTTACTACAACCGGATGTTTCTTCGATACATTAGCTGCCAGTTGCAGGAAGCGTTCCAGCTCTTCTTGGTTAGAACATACGTTCATGGCAGCTCCCGAAAGTACGTACGACGGACGAACCAGTACCGGGAATCCAACTTTCTTGATGAAGGCGTTGATATCTTCCATCGAAGTCAGTGCGCTCCATTCAGGCTGGTCTACGCCGATGCGGTCGAGCATAGCCGAGAACTTGTCGCGGTCTTCTGCGTTGTCGATGCTCTTTGCAGAAGTTCCCAAGATATTGATATGCTGTGCATCCAGACGGAGTGCCAAGTTGTTTGGAATCTGTCCACCGGTTGATACGATGACTCCGTGCGGATTTTCCAAGTCGAGGATATCCATCACACGTTCGAAAGTCAATTCGTCGAAGTACAGACGGTCGCACATATCGTAGTCGGTAGAAACTGTTTCCGGGTTATAGTTGATCATAACCGAACGGTATCCTTCCTTGCGGATGGTATTCAGTGCCTGAACGCCGCACCAGTCAAATTCTACTGACGATCCGATACGGTAAGCACCCGAACCCAATACTACAATACTCTTGTGGTCGCCCAGATAATGTACATCGTTTGCCACACCACTGTAAGTCAGATACAGATAGTTTGTCTGTGCAGGATATTCGGCTGCCAGCGTATCAATCTGCTTAACGACCGGCACGATACCTACACTCTTACGGTGGTTACGTACATCGATGATGGCATCTTCCATTTCTCCTTCGTAACCGATGGCACGTGCTACCTGGAAATCGGAGAATCCCTGACGTTTTGCCTTGTACAGCAATTCGTTCGGAAGCTGTGACAACAGTTTGTGGTTGTTGCCCCATTCGTGAAGTTCCTTCGAAGTCTGCATGATGTTCATCAGCTTGTCGAGGAACCATTTGTCTATCTTTGTCAGTTCATGAATCTGATCAACGGTATATCCGGCACGCATTGCCTTCGAGATAACGAAAATACGCTTGTCGGTCGGCTCACGCAAAGCCTTATCAATATCGGCAATCTGCAATTCTTTGTTTTCTACAAATCCGTGCATTCCCTGACCGATCATACGAAGACCTTTCTGGATAGCTTCTTCGAAAGTACGGCCGATCGCCATCACTTCACCTACAGACTTCATGCTTGAACCCAGTTCACGGTCAACTCCGTGGAATTTACCCAAGTCCCAGCGAGGAATCTTACATACTACATAGTCCAGTGCTGGTTCGAAGAACGCAGATGTTGTTTTGGTAACCGAGTTCTTCAAATCGAACAAACCGTAACCCAAACCTAATTTAGCTGCAACGAAAGCCAGCGGATAACCGGTAGCTTTAGAAGCCAAGGCTGAAGAACGGCTCAGACGAGCGTTTACTTCAATGACACGATAGTCTTCCGATTCAGGGTCGAATGCATACTGTACGTTACATTCTCCAACGATACCGATGTGACGGATGATACGGATAGCCAGTTCACGCAGTTTGTGATACTCGCTGTTTGTCAGTGTCTGAGAAGGAGCGATTACGATAGACTCACCGGTATGGATACCCAGCGGGTCGAAGTTTTCCATGTTACATACCGTGATACAGTTGTCGAAGCGGTCGCGCACAACCTCGTATTCTACTTCCTTCCAGCCTTTCAAGCTCTTTTCTACCAAAACCTGCGGAGAGAAAGAGAATGCTTTTTCAGCCAGAACATTCAGTTCTTCTTCGTTGTCGCAGAAACCTGATCCCAGACCTCCCAGTGCGTATGCCGCACGGATGATGACCGGATAGCCCAGTTCCTTGGCAGCACGGCGAGCATCTTCGATGTTTTCTACTGCTTCGCTCTTGATGGTTTTCACATTGATTTCATCCAGTTTCTGAACGAACAGTTCACGGTCTTCGGTATCCATGATAGCCTGTACCGGAGTTCCCAGCACGCGTGCATTGTATTTTTCGAATACTCCTGCCTTGTAGAGAGCTACACCACAGTTCAAGGCAGTCTGACCACCGAATGAGAGCAATACACCATCCGGACGTTCTTTGTCGATTACCTTTTCAACGAAATACGGAGTGACAGGCAAGAAGTAGATTTTGTCTGCTACACCTTCCGAAGTCTGCACGGTAGCAATGTTCGGATTGATCAGAATGGTTTCGATACCTTCTTCCTTCAACGCCTTGAGTGCCTGCGAACCTGAGTAGTCGAACTCGCCGGCTTCACCGATTTTCAAAGCTCCGGAACCTAACAATAATACTTTCTTTATATTTTCTTTCATTGTCTTCTTTGTTTTAATGGATTACAGCAACTTTACAAACTCGTCGAACAGGAATTCTGTATCGGTAGGACCGCTGGCAGCTTCCGGATGGAACTGTGCCGAGAACCAAGGATTCTTCTTGTGACGGATTCCTTCGTTCGAACCATCATTCATGTTGATGAACAACGGCTCCCAGTCGGCTCCTAATGTATTATTGTCTACGGCATAACCGTGATTCTGCGAAGTAATGAAACATTTGTCTGTTCCCACCAGACGAACCGGCTGGTTGTGACTGCGGTGACCGTATTTCAGTTTGTAAATCTTTGCGCCTCCTGCCTTCGAAAGCAACTGGTTACCCATACAGATTCCGAAGATAGGCAATTTTTCATTCTCCATAGCCTTGCGGATATTCTGCACGGCAGCATCGCAAGTGTCAGGGTCACCCGGACCATTGGAAATAAACAAGCCGTCGAATGTCATTGTATTGAAATCGTAGTTCCAAGGCACGCGGATAACTTCCACGTCACGCTTCAACAGACAGCGGATGATATTCGACTTCACGCCACAGTCTACAAGAACCACTTTCTTCTTGTCATCTCCTTCGTTGTAACGGATAACTTCCTTGCATGAAACCTTATCTACATAGTTCACACCTGCATAAGTTGCTTCGGGAATGTTGTCAGGTTCGTCATCGAAAACGATCTTTCCCATCATTACACCGTGCTCACGCAGTACTTTGGTCAGCTCACGTGTATCGATGCCTGTAATGCCCGGTATATGTTCACGCTTCAGCCAATCGCCCAAGCTCTCCACAGCATTCCAGTGAGAATATTTCTCGCTGTAGTCGCTCACAATAATCGCTTCGGCATGAATCTTCTCACTTTCCATGAAAGTAGGTAGCCCGTTGGCTTCGATTGTAAAAGGAGGCACGCCATAGTTGCCCACCAGCGGATATGTCAGAGTCATCAACTGACCTGCATACGAAGGATCGGTCAAGCTTTCTGGATAACCGGTCATTGCGGTGTTGAACACAACTTCACCGGCTACCGGCTTCTCATAACCGAACGACTTGCCATGAAAGCGGCTCCCGTCGTCGAGGATTAATGTAACATTTCTCATTTTCTATCTGTATCGTTTTCTTTAATATTGTTTTTCTTTGGTCTATATATAATCCGGAGTCAAAACGTTTCGTTCCAACATCAGAACTGATAGATTTCTTCTACGTAATTGATGAAGGCCTGATTTACCAGTTTCACACCACCCGGCGTAGGATAATCACCACTGAAGTACCAGTCGCCCAAATGAGCCGGACACGCTTCGTGCAATCCTTCCAGGGTCTGATAAACGATTTCTACCTTTGCCTGAGTTCCTACCGGAGTAAGAAGCTCTACCATCTTATGCGAAATTTCCTCATCGGTAAACGGTGCATAGATTTCCTTCACATAGTTTACCATCTCTTCCTTGGGCAGTCCGACCTGTGCTTTCGACTTGCGGTATGCTTCTTCGATGACATGTTGCATGCCTCTTTCTTCGAGCAGCGCAATAGCCGCCTTGAAAGCGATAAACTGTTCCATGCTCGCCATGTCGATACCATAGTAATCGGGATAACGTACCTGAGGAGAAGAAGACACAATGACAATCTTCTTTGGATGCAGACGGTCGAGTATGCTGATGATACTTTGCTTCAAAGTAGTACCACGAACGATACTGTCGTCTATGATAACCAGGTTATCTTCATAAGGCGTCAAGCTGCCGTAAGTGATATCGTACACATGAGCAGCCAGATCGTTACGGGTATTTCCCTCGGCAATGAAGGTACGTAGTTTAATATCCTTAATGGCGACCTTCTCACTACGAATACGTTGCGACAAGATCTGCTCCAGTTCCGTATGACTGGGCTTGTGTCCCAATGCCTCGATACGCTGTACTTTCAGTTCGTTCAGGTAGTTGTCGAATCCTTCCAGCATACCATAAAAAGCAACTTCCGCTGTATTGGGGATAAATGAGAATACGGTATGTACCACATCGTTGTCTATGGCTTTCAGAATCGGATTCACCAATGTCTTACCCAATTGTTTACGTTCGCGGTAAATATCCATATCACTACCACGGCTGAAGTAAATACGTTCGAACGAGCAAGCTTTCTTTTCTTTCGGTTCATTGATTTGAGCCAGACGCATCTCGCCTTTCTTGTTCACCAGAATGGCTTGTCCCGGAAGCAGTTCATTGATACTATCGGCAGGCACATTCAGCGCAGTCTGTATAACCGGACGTTCGGATGCCAGTACCATGATTTCATCGTCCATGTACCAGAATCCCGGACGAATACCCCACGGATCGCGCACAGCAAAACACTCACCGCTACCCGTCAGTCCACAAATCACGTAGCCGCCATCCCATTTCGGACTGGAAGTTTTCAGAACGTTCGTCAGATCGATACGGTCTTCGATGGCATGTGTAATATCCATGCCTTCCAGTCCTTCCGACTTACATTCGTTGTAAAGACGTTCCACCTCACGGTCCAAACGATGACCAACCTGTTCCAGCATAATATATGTATCGGCATATTTACGCGGATGCTGTCCGGCAGCAGTGATATCAGCAAAAATCTCATCTACATTCGTCAGATTAAAGTTTCCGCACAAGGCCAGATTCTTGGCACGCCAGTTATTACGGCGCAAGAAAGGATGCACATACGAAATACCGCTCTTGCCCGTAGTAGAATAACGCAGGTGTCCCATATACAGTTCACCGGCAAAAGGCAGGCATTTCTTCGCATAATCAGCATCATGGAGCTGTTCGGGAGTAAGATCTTTAAAATAACTGTGCACCGTTCCGAATATCTCGGTAATGGCACCAGCTCCCAGTCCTCTCTCTCTAAACATATATTCTTCACCCGGATTTGCCTGAAGCTTCACACAAGCCAGTCCCGCAGCTTCCTGTCCGCGGTTATGCTGTTTTTCCATCAGCAGATACAGCTTGTTAAGCCCGTACATCCACGTGCCATACTTTTCCTGATAATATTCAAGTGGTTTCAACAAGCGAATCATCGCTACTCCACATTCATGCTTTAGCGGTTCCATATTATTTCGTGTCGTTTAATTGCCTACTCCATATATACAAAAATACCTGAACCTACTGAAAAGAGCAGTTCCAGGTATTTCTTTTTATAATACATTCGATTAAATTACCATAAAAAAAACAATAAGAATGAGCAGTGCTCCCCAACATGGTATTCAGAAAAAAGAAAATAGTTGAGGAAAACGGAATTCCGAAAAGACCTCTGTTTTCCATCCCCGCATGAGGCAAACTCTGTAATCTCGAATCCGGAGCATACCCTTTTTTCTTTATCTGTTTCACCAAATCACACATTAGAGCACATTACAATTCGGGATGCAAAGATAAAGATTTATCGGCATATTTCGAACATGTTTCAAGAAAATAATCTCGAACTTTTTTAATATGCCGAATAAAACTATTCTTTCCAGCCTCCACCCAGCGCTTTATAAAGATTGACCATGCTGATCTGTTTGTCGCGCACCGCATTGCTCAATCCAATCTGGGCATCCAGGTAACCACGCTGTGCGTCCAGCAAATCCATATAACCGATTACCCCATTGAGGTATTGCAACTGTGCCAGATCGAGCGTACTCTTGGAAGCCTGTTCCAGTCGCAGGCGGGTTTCATAGATTTCCTTTACCTTATTAAATTCAGCGATGGCATTATACGCATCCTTGAAAGCATTCAAGACTGTCTTTTCATAAGCGTAAGTGGCTTGCTCGTAAGCAGCCTTCTTAGCTTTCAGCATGGCCCGGTTTTTCCCCATGGCAAAAATGGGCTGCAACAGATTGGCAGCAAAAAGCTGATGGGGTGATTTAAGCAATTCGCTTAACAGATCACTCTCCGCCCCATAGCTGACAGTCAATGCCAAACGGGGAAACAGATTAGTATAAGCTACACCCACCGTAGCATTGGCAGCAATAAGTGCCTGTTCTGCCTGACGAACATCCGGGCGCCGCTCCAGCAAAGCCGAAGGCAGCCCTACAGGCAAACTGGCAGAGAACATGACATCTTCCGGCAGTACAGAGCGCTTGATGTGATGCGGATACTCCCCAGTCAGAAAAGCAATATCGTTTTCCTTCAATGCAATCTTACGTTCCAGATCGGGCACCAGCGTAGCTGTTCGTGCCAACTCCACCTGCGCCTGACGGAAAGCCGTTTCCGAAGTCAATCCTCCTTCGTAGCGTACTCGTGCCAGATGTAAGCTTTCCCGACGGGCATCTACCGTCTGTTGAACAATAGACAACTCGTTATCCAGTGCAACAAGCTCAAAGTATGCCTGTGCAACTTGTGCAACTAAGCTCATGCGCAACGCACGCTGGTTTTCGATGGAGCCCATGAATTCGGCAAGACTCTTATCGCGTGCCCACCGGAGGTTTCCCCACAGGTCGAGTTCCCAAGTCGCTCCAGCTTTCAAATCGAACTCATCATCCTGCTTAAGATTTTTTCCTCCATAATTTTCTCTCTCACGTTCTGCGTAAACTTTCAGGCCGATCGACGGAAACATATTTGCATAGTCAATGCGTTTCATGGCTGCAAGTTCCTTGACACGTGCTGCCGCTATCAGCATATCCTTATTATACATCAACGTTTTCCGAATCAGTCCCTGCAAAGTTGTATCGGTATAGAGTTGTTCCCAAGGATAATCTCCAAGGGAAGCAGTGTCGACACTCATACTGTCGAGCGTATCAGGCAAGTCCAGTTTCGGGCGAGTGTAATGTTTGCCCAACTGGCAACTGCCCAGCAAGAGCACAACCGACAACATCAATAAAATGCGATAAGTATATTTTGTTCGTTTCATACGTTTCAGGTTTTATTTATGAGCTCTTTTTGTCTTCAGCTTGTTTTTAGCCTTGTATATCATGACGAAGAAGAACGGTACAAGCAAGATTCCTACCGTAACGGCTACAATCATACCAAAGAATACACCCGTTCCGATAGCCTGACGGCTTGCCGAACCCGGTCCGGTAGCGATAACCATCGGCACCATACCCAAGATGAATGCCAGTGAAGTCATCAGGATAGGACGGAAACGCAGGTGTGCTGCATGTAATGCCGATTCAACCAGATCCTTTCCGCTGTCGACTTCTTCCTTAGCAAACTCAACAATCAGAATGGCATTCTTGGCAGCCAGACCAATCAACATAACCAGACCAATCTGGAAATACGTATCGTTCTCCAGTCCACATAAAGCAACTCCGGCATACGCACCGAGCACCGCCACAGGAAGCGATATCAATACAGCAATAGGAATAGTCCAGCTTTCATAGAGTGCGGCAAGGAACAGGAATACAAACAAGAATACCAATGCGATGATGGCTCCCGTCTGACCACCTGCCTGCTTTTCCTGATAAGAAAGTCCACTCCATTCCACTCCGATATTGCTCGGCAGTTTCTCACGGGCAATCTGTTCCAGAATTTCCATTACCTGACCCGAGCTGGCTCCGTTTGCAGCTGTTCCACGGATAATAGACGTATTGAACATGTTGAAACGCTTGATGCTACCCGGTCCCGTCGTGTAATCGGTCGTACCCAGTGAAGTCAGCGGAATCATGTTACCGTCGCTTCCCCGCACGAAGTACAAGCCAATGTTGTCACGATGTTCACGGTAAGGAGCTTCTGCCTGTATATAGACGCGGTAAATACGGTTAAACATATTGAAGTCGTTCACGTATACCGAACCCGTATAAGCCTTCATGGTAGAGAATACATCTGCCATAGGCACTCCCGACAACTTCACTTTGTCGCGGTCGACATCGAAATACAACTGAGGAATTTCTGCCTGCAAGGATGTTGACAACCCGCTGAACTCCTTCCGCTGCGAAGCATAATACATCAACGTATCGGTTGCACGCACCAAGTCATCGTAAGTCGCATCGCCACGAGCCTCGAGCTGCATTTCGAAACCACCCGAAGTACCCAGACCAGGTATGACAGGAGGAGTAGAAAGATAGACCTTACATTCCGGATATTCCTTCAGTTCATCCTGTACGTTCTGCATGATTTCTCCGATGGTCGTATCGTCACGTTCCTTCCATTCCTTCAGGATAACCGTAAGCTGGCTTCTTGCCTGACTGGTTCCTACACGCGGACTGGTACCCGTAACGTTCTGTACATATTCTACCGACGGATCCTTCATCAGGAAGGCAATGGCTCTGTCGGTCACCGCACGAGTTCTTTCCAGTGTAGTACCTTCCGGCATTTCAAGCTCTACCGTGAAGAAGCCCTGATCCTCGGTCGGGAGGAAGCTGGTAGGCACCAGTCGGTGGAAGACAAAGATACAGATGATCACAATACCAAATCCTACAATCACACGACGAGGATGCTTTACGACCTGCTTGATACCGGCCACATATTTATTGTTTCCGATGGCAAGCCATTTATTGATAAGCGTAAAGACACGATTCTTCGGTTTGTTGGGGTCGGTAGGTTTCAGAATCAGTGAACACATAACCGGGCTCAGCGTCAAGGCTACGACGGTAGAAAGAATAACCGACACGGCGATGGTCACACTAAACTGACGGTACAACTGACCGGTGATACCCGACAGGAAACTTACCGGAACGAACACCGCCGCAAGTACCAGTGAGGTAGCAATCAATGCTCCCGTCAATCCTTCCATCGCTTTCTTGGTCGCTTCGTACGGACTGAGTTTCTCTTCTTCCATGATACGTTCCACATTCTCCACCACAACGATGGCATCATCCACCACAATACCGATGGCAAGAATCAGTCCCAACAAGGTAAGCATGTTCAGCGAGAAGCCGAATATCAGCATGAACCCGAAGGTTCCGATCAACGAAATAGGCACGGCTACAATAGGAATCACCGTAGCACGCCAGCTCTGCAACGAAAGGAACACCACGATAATAACCAGTACCAACGCCTCGAACAACGTTTTGTATACCTCATGGATAGATTCCGATATATAGGTTGTAATATCGAACGGAATTTCGTACTGCAATCCTTCAGGGAAATTCTTGCTGATCTCCTCCATGGTTTCCTTCACCTTTTCTGCTACGTCCATAGCATTGGCTCCCGGAAGCATATAAATACCCAGTACCGCCGCATTACCTCCGTTGATACCACTCTCGGTGTTATACGAAGATGCTTCGAGCGATACACGCGCCACATCACGCATACGGATGAGCGAGCCGTCAGCATTGGCACGAAGCACGATTTCTTCAAACTGGCTGGCCGTAGAAAGACGTCCCTGTGCCGTAATAGGAATGGTAATATCCAACCCGCTTACCGGCTGTTGTCCCAGCACACCTGCGGCTGACTCACGGTTCTGGTCTTTCAATGCATTCTGAACATCCTGCACCGTCAAGCCGAAGTTGGCAAGCTTAGCCGGGTCCACCCATATCTGCATGGCGTAATAACGGCTACCGATATTCGACACACGTCCCACACCCGGTACACGGCGAAGCAAGTCGAGCACGTTGATGGTTGCAAAGTTACTCAGATAGATTTCGTCAAACTTCGGGTCGTCCGAACGCAGACAGATAGTCATCAGCTGACTAGCAGCCTGTTTTTCCACCGAAATACCATTCTGGATTACTTCGGCCGGAAGGCTAGATTCCGCCAGCTTGATACGGTTCTGTATTTCTACCGCAGCCAGATCAGGGTCAGCCGAGATATCGAATGTTACCGTTGCCGAAAATCCTCCCGAGTTGGAGCTGTTCGACTCCATGTAAAGCATCCCCGGCGTACCGTTAAGTTCCTGCTCAATCGGCGTAGCAACCGCCTGCGATACCGTAACGGCACTCGCACCCGGATAGGAAGCACTGATTTTCACTACCGGAGGAGTAATCTGGGGATATTGGTCAATCGGCAGCATTTGGAGTCCGATGATACCGACTATGACAATCAATATAGAGATGACAGCCGAGAATACCGGTCTGTCGATAAAGAAACTCACTTTCATGAATCGTAAAATTTAATGGGTTGCGTGGTTAATCCTCTTTCTGTTCTTCTTCCTGAGGCTTCGGAGCCTCACCTACTCTTACCTTGATACCCGGAGTAAGTTTATGATAACCTTCGGTTACAATCATCTCACCCGGAGCAAGTCCGCGCTCTACAACCATATTATTCTGGAATTCCGGTCCCAGTTCAATGAAACGCTTTTCCACCGTCGAATCACGACGCATCACGAAAACATACGCTCCACCTTTTTCGATGATCAATGACTTCTGCGGAACCACAGTCGCTCCCTCGCGAACCTCCAGCAACAATTTTACCTTCGTAAACTGTCCCGGCAGCAATACATGGTTCGGGTTCGCCATTTCCGCACGTACGGAGAAAGTACCGGTTTTCGGATTTACCTGAGGTTCGGCAAAGTCTACCAGACCTTTCTGCTCGTACACACTGTTATCGGGCAAGGTAATGGTAACCGTAGGCTGCCATGAACGGGTAGAATCTTTCTGTCCCAGTGTAATATTACGTTCCTTACTCTTCAAGTAATCGAGTGCCGTCATGCTGAAATCGACGAGTACCGTATCACTTTTTACGATGGTAGCCAGCAAAGATTTTCCGCTTCCTCCTACCAGCGTTCCCAAGTCAACATGTCTTTCACTGATCTGACCCGAAATAGGAGAACGTACAACCGTATAACCCAGTTCCAGTTCCGCCTGATCCAAGTCTGCCTTGCTCATGCCCACACTTGCCACAGCCGTTTCATAAGCAGCTACGGCATTATCCAGGTCGAGCTGGCTGGCTGCATTCTGCTGATACAACGGACGGATACGCTCCAAATCACGTTCAGCCTTGCGTGCCTGCGCTTCATCCTTCTTTAGCTGCGCACGCACCTTGTCTGCCTTGGCACGATACTGATCCTGATTAATTACAAAAAGCACCTGATTACGCTTTACATAAGTACCTTCTGCAAACAACATTTGTTCAAGGAAACCTTCCACACGCGCACGCACCTCCACAAACTGCTGTGCACGAATACGCCCTACGTACTCGCCGTACAACTCTACGTCCTGTTTCTGGACGGGAGCCACGCTCACTATCGGAGCTTCAGGTTCCACAGGTCTTTCCCGCGTGAGAAACAAATAAAGAGCAATGATAACGATGATGCCGATTGCAGCATAAATAGTCTGCTTCTTTTTCAATTTTAATTCTTTCCTTGTCAAAAAACGTTTCATACTATTCTTTTGGATTTTGTTATTAGATGCCATAGGAACAAGGGCAATACTTGTGCCAAAGATACGAAAATATTTTTATTTATTGAAAATCAGGGACAGATGAGTATATCCATTAAACAGACATTGAGGATTTTTCTGACAATTTGTGGAAAATATCCACACCCGGACCGCATATTCATACCCCATATTCCATCGTTTCCACACTCGCAAGCATAGATAAATACAGCAATCATCCCGATCTTTTTCCATAAATTCGAGCGGATAAACAACAAACTAGCGGAAGTTTTGCTTGCTTTTTGTACAAATTTTTACATTTTTTGTACAAAATCTGATTTTTTTTGTACAAAAACCGGAAAAGACTTCACGAGCTTTCTTCCATCTTTTTTCGTACTTTCAACGGATAAAAGCCCATGTCTGAATAAAATATTTGCTAACTTTGCAACCGAAAAAAATCTTTAGACAAAATGATATTAGAGGAACAATTAGAGACTACTGTAAAGATTCACGACCAGCAGTTACACCGACGTGTTGATCTTTTGCTTCGTACAGGAAAACTCTTGGTGGAGAGTTTGGCCGACACCAACCGAATCGTGAGAAACATGAAGCGTACAGCAGCTTACTTAGGTATCCCCGAAGAAAAGTTGCACATTAATGTAAGTTTCACCATGCTGATGGTGAATGTAAGTGACGGTGATTATTCGTTCACCAAATTCCAACGCATTGAAGGTCACGGCGTAAACATGACCGCCATTTCTGAAGTCAGCAAACTCTCATGGAGAGCAATAGAACAAGACTATACGCTCGACCAGTATGAGGAAGAGCTGGAAAAAATTCGTACCAAGAAACGTAATTACACCCCTACCCAGGTAGCCATCGGAGCAGGTTTCGCCTGCGGCGGATTCTGTATTCAGTTCGGTTGCGACTGGATGGCCTTCCTTTACGCTTCCATTGCCGCCATCCTCGGCATGCGCCTTCGTCAGAAATGTAACGAATCGGGCTTGAATCATTACATGGGCATCGCCATTTCTGCTTTCGTTGCTACCATGCTCGCATGGGCTTCCACGTTCCTCCCTGCCGAATGGACCAGCACACCGTGGCATCCGCTGCTGGCGTGTGCGCTGTTCATCGTCCCCGGTGTTCCATTGATCAATTTCGTCGATGATATGCTCGACAATTATATTCAGGTAGGTATTGTCCGTGCCGTCAACACGTTGCTGATGGTGGCTGCTATGGCATTTGGTATTGCATTTGCCGTGAAACTGTGCAGCATTGCCAACTTCTTCCCTACCATCAGTATGGTTCCTCATCATGCTTATTGGGAATACGCCATTGCAGCAGCGATTTCTGCTATGGGATTCTCCATGATTTTCAATATCCAGCGCCGTCTGCTGTGGGTAGTAGCCATAGGAGGTATCATAGCAGTATGTACGCGTAACTTCGTAAACTTGGGTCCAAGTACCAACAATATCGGTTTGGATATGGGTCTTGTCATCGGTTCGTTTGCCGGTGCTGTTGTGGTAAGTATCATTGCCATTAAAGCAGTACATTGGTTCCACGTCCCCAACCACGTATTGACTATTCCTTCTGTTATCCCGATGATTCCGGGAGTACTGATGTACCGTATGCTGTTCGGCTTGATTAACATGAATGTACAGTCTATCGATCAGGTTACTCCGCTGATGAAAGCCATCGAAAGCGGTGTAAACTCCGGACTGGTTATCATGTGTATTGCATTGGGCGTTGCCATTCCGAACATCTTCGGACGTAAATATATTGCCGCATCGAAGAACAAACGGCTGGCTGCTATCCTGAAGGAACGCAAGGCCAGAGGCAAATTTGTAGAATGGTAATCAATCTATCATAAGAAAGATACAGAAAGGGCGAAAAGTTAAGATATACAAAAAACTTAATCTTTCGCCCTTTATTGTTTGTTCTACGAAAAGGAAATAGTAATTTCAATATATCTATTAACCAAACTAAAAAATAAGACGTATGATTAGACTAAATGTTTTTATTAGAGTAAAGGAAGAAAAACGTGAAGCAGTACTCGTTGCTGCAAAGGAACTGGTAGCTGCATCACAGAAAGATAACGGCTGTATTGCTTACGATGTATTCGAAAGCGCAACTCGCCACGATGTGCTGATGATTTGCGAAACATGGAAAGATGCTGAATCGTTGTCGGCTCACGGGCACACTCCTCACTTTATGACTCTGGTTCCGCAGATTGAAGAACTGGCTGAAATGAAGATGGAAAAATTCGAATTCTAATATGAAACAAACGGCATTTGCTCCCCGACGAAACAAATGCCGTTTTTCTTTTATCCAAGCGTACGCTTATAGTTCAAATTTTGTATTATGCATATCCCCTGTTTCGGCAAAGGCAATGTGCATCTTCAGGGCATTCCGCAAGGACATAGGTGTATGACAGCTCTTGCCTTCCGAAAGTTTCAGATAATCCCAGAGCAGTTCCTTGTAATCGGGATGCGCACAGTTTTCGATAATGCAACGTGCCCGCTGCGACGGTGACTTGCCGCGCAGGTCGGCTACTCCCTGTTCGGTTACCAGAATCCGTACATCGTGCTCCGTACTGTCTACGTGCGACACATGAGGAACAATAGACGAAATCAGTCCGTTCTTTGCCGTAGAAGGAGTGGTAAATATAGAAAGGTAGGCATTTCGTGCAAAATCTGCCGATCCGCCAATGCCGTTCATCATCTTGCTACCCAGCACATGAGTACTGTTTACATTGCCGAAAATATCGGCTTCCAAGGCTGTGTTGACCGCTATGATACCCAGCCGACGAATCATTTCCGGATGGTTTGTAATTTCCTGCGGACGCAATAATATACGCTCCCTCAGCTCGTCGATGTGACTATAAAGCATATCCAATCGGTCGTCGGACAGCGTTAAGGAACTTCCTGCCACAAAACGGATGCGTTCCTGCATCATCAGGTCGATAACCGAATTCTGGATTACCTCAGTATACATGGAAAAAGCCGGTAACTTACTGTCGGCTCCCAAGGCTCCCAATACAGCATTGGCAATATTTCCTACCCCCGACTGCAGGGGAAGGAACTCACGAGGGATGGCTCCCCGCTGATATTCTCCTAAAAGAAAATCGGCTACGTTCTGACCGATCCGGCTGGTGGTCTCGTTTAGCGGTGTAAAGGCAGCTATCTGATCACGTTCGTTGGTACGCACAACTCCTACCACCTTTTCGGGAGCAACCTTTACGCTGATGCTTCCTGCACGGTCGTTCACCCGGTAAATCGGAATCTCTTTTCGGCACGGCGGAGTTTCAGGAATATAAATATCGTGCATTCCGGTCAGCTTGCCGGTATGTGCTTCGTTCAGTTCAATAATGACTTTATGAGCTACTTTCACCAATGTAGGCGAAATACCTACCGAAGTACTGAGAATAATCTCCCCATCCTCTGTTATATCGGAAGCCTCAACAATGGCTACATCTACATCTCCCAAGAAACCATAGCGTACATCCTGCCCTATCTGCGAAAGATGTACATCGTAATATTGCACTTCGCCGCTATTGATGGCATTACGCATGTCCTTGTTCGACTGAAAAGGAGTACGGAAAGATACAGCATGTGCCAATGCCAGTGCCGAATCTACCTGACAGCCGGTGGCTCCCCCGGTAATAAGTCCCACTTTAAATTCTTTACCTTCCGCATGTAGTTTTTCGGCATAACGAGCCAACGCTTCCGGAACTGCCTTAGGTGTTCCTACTGACGAAAAGCCTCCTATACCTATCGTGTTCCCGTTGTGAATGATTGCAGCAGCCTCTTCTGCTGAAATAAAAGGGTATTTCATGTTGTATAAAATGTAATTATTGTAATATTTTGACACAAAAATAGGATAGTTAGACTAAAATAGCAAAATAACGAGGTGATTTTATTTTCATTTATTACTATAAGCTCTGCAAAAGGAAACGATAAGAAAATGAAAAGAGGTATGTTCCGCACTGGAAACATACCTCTTTTACGAGAGCCGAAAGCGGGACTCGAACCCGCGACTTACTCATTACGAATGAGTTACTCTACCAACTGAGTTATTTCGGCAGTGCCTTATTTGTGAAAAGCGATGCAAATTTACGGTTTTCTTTCAACTTGCAAAATGAAAACAAAGATTTTTTTCACAGAAAAGAGGGATTTTTTCGTTTTACAGCCTCAACCAACCGATTGAAACGGCCTCGACTTACAAGAAAAAAACGTGCCGACGTTTGCAGTAAAACATCGGCACGTTTCTCTTCATTTCCGCCCACATTTTCAGTGACACATCCTATTCCGAAGCTTTCTCTCCGAACAAGATTTCATAATCTCTTTTCGAGGCAGGAACAATCCACTCTTCCGGAATAAATTTCCACTGATTCAAAGGTTTCGGATCGAGCACCTTTACTTCCTCAATACGTTTCATCAGATAATAGCGTAAATCTTTATCGGTAGAATAAACGATCCGTTTGGCCAATTCTGTTTTGGGAATGCCTGCACCTTTCGTCAGCAAATCGCCTCCGCCGTTTCCACGATATGAGTTGACCGCCACCCGATAGGTCTTATTCAAATCAAAAGGTTCTCCGTTTGCCATACGCTCTATCCGAATCTTTTCTCCCTGAGGCTTCGTCACATCCACGGTATAAATAATACCTGCCGCCGAATCGAAATTAAAACTTGGATTCTTGAAACGGCCGAATCCATTATCTTCCTCATTGAGCAACATCAGGTGATCGTCGGGTGATTGCATCTGATTTGTCCAAAGTGCATACGACATTTCCAGAAAATCCTTGATTTCCTTGCCTGTCAGCTTCATCGTATACAGTAGGTTCTCATACTTATACAGGTTAAACATGTCGCTCACACAGATATCGCCTTTCTTGATTTCCGCATAAGCCGACAGCGGAGCACAGAACGAAATATCCGCTCCGGTAATATCCAGTTGCAACTGATGAATCAAATCGACGAAGGCAGAAGGGCCAAAGAACGCCTCTTTTGAGGAAATGGTATGCTCAATTCGTCCGATGTTCCGCGAAACAAAATCCATAGTGGTTTCATACGCTCCTGAAAATATATTCAGAAAATCCGCATCCGGCGCATATCCGTCCATGTTTACCAGCTTACCTTCTACCTGTTTGGAAACGACTTTTCCATCCTGTTTCTTTATCGTAAAAGTAACTTCCGAAACCACCTTTGACATATTGGCTGGATCAATCAACAAGACAGAATCCCCTTCTACATTGACTACTTTCTCATATCTCCTCGTATGATCGTGTCCCATAAATACCACATCGAAGCCCGGAACACTCTTTGCCACGTTGCCGGAACCGTTTTCTACTACATTGTCGAGCTTGTTTCCCTCAGGCCCGGCGTGAAACAGTCCGACTAAAACATCCGGATTTTCCTTTTCACGAATAATTTTCACCCACTTGCGTGCGCAGTCTTCCATGTCTTCAAAATGCAGACCGCTCCACAACTGCTCGGGAAGCCACGAAGGAATGGCAGGAGTTATCATACCGAGTATAGCTATTTTCACCCCTTCTTTCTCTATAATCTGATAAGGTGGCAGATACGGCTTTCCGGTCTTGTTATCGACAATATTGGCTCCCAACACCGGAAAGTTGCACTGACGTACCCATCGGTCGTACACGGCATGTCCGGTTTCTACGTCGTGATTACCCATTGTACCTACATCGTACTTCATATAATTCAGCATGGCGGCACATACATGCTCCGATATTGTATCCATATAATTATAATAATAGGCAACCGGCTGTCCTTGAAGAATATCTCCGTTGTCCATCAGTATGACATTTTCATACTTCTCCCGCTGTTCTTTCACATACGAAGACACACGGGCCAGGCTCCCTTTCATGGGTTTATTACGAATAAAATCATAAGGAAAATAACAACCATGCACATCGCTGGTTTCGATTAATTTCAAAGTTACCTCACCGTCTTGTGAAGCATGAACTGCGCTCAGGCTTCCAAGCCCTAAAAGCGTCATCAGACAAATCAGTAATTTCATAACAAATTAATAGATTAAGACGGCATACAAGCGACAATTTGTCAGGCTCCGCATACCATGATTAATTCAATACCACAAAGATAATGGAAGAAAACAGCCTGCCAAACCTTGAAAAAGATAAATAGCTTTCAATATGGTTAAAAGTCTGTTAACAAAAGGACAACGTGGCACATTCTTTGTGTCATTCATTAACAAAAAAAACAGACTGTATGGCTTATATAGACTATTACAAGGTTCTTGGAGTTGACAAAACGGCAACCCAGGACGATATCAAGAAAGCGTTCCGTAAGTTGGCGCGCAAATATCACCCGGACTTGAATCCGAACGACCCTACGGCCAAGGATAAGTTTCAGGCGATTAATGAAGCCAACGAGGTACTGAGCGACCCCGAAAAGCGTAAGAAATACGATGCTTACGGGGAGAACTGGAAACACGCCGACGAGTTTGAGGCACAACAACAGGCTTATCGGGCTCAAGGCGGAGGAGGTAACGGCGGAGAATATTGGTATTCTACCGACGGACAACATTTTACGAGTGGCTTTGGAGGAGAAGGCATGCACGGATTTGGTGGAAACGCCAGCGGATTCTCCGACTTCTTCGAAGAGCTGTTCGGACATGGAGCCGGCAGAGGACGTAGTGCAAGGGGCGGATTCCGCGGACAGGATATTGAGGCTTCTTTACAACTGTCTTTGCGTGAAGCGGCTACTACGCACAAGCAAACGTTCAGCATCAACGGTGAAACATTACGTATTACCGTACCGGCCGGAGTGGCAAACGGACAGGTTATCAAATTGAAAGGTCATGGAGGCAAGGGAGCCAACGGTGGACCCGACGGAGATTTGTACATAACCTTCGTCATTCCCGACGACCCTGTCTTCAAACGGAAAGACAATGACTTGTATACAGATGTAACAATCGACTTGTACACGGCCGTACTGGGAGGTGAAGTTACAGTCAATACACTGGATGGACAAGTAAAACTGAAAGTTCGTCCGGGTACTCAAAATGATGCGATGGTACGCCTGAAAGGTAAAGGTTTCCCTGTCTACAAGCAGGAAGGCGCAACAGGCGACCTGATTGTAACTTATCACGTAACTATTCCTACCACGCTGACGGAAAAGCAGAAAGATTTGTTCCGACAGTTACAGCAAGGATAATTTAAAACCGTACGACTATGCAGAACGATTTAATCATCATAAACGATTATTGCACACATTGCAATATCGAACCCGACTTCGTCCTCATGCTGGGCGAAGGCGGCTTAATAGATATCGAAGTAATCGATAATACCAGTTACTTTCCGGCTTCTCAGTTGAATGAGCTGGAAAAATACACCCATCTATATTATGACTTGTCCATCAATATAGAGGGAATTGATGCCATCCGTCACTTGCTAGAAAGAATAGAAAACTTGCAAAACAGAGTAAAAACGTTGGAAAATGAGCTGCGTTTCTACCGCAGATAATTCCCATAATGATGAAAACCTTGTCGCGTGCTGTCAGGCCGTGAAGTGACCCCAAAAAGTTGGACGGTTTAAATATTATCCG
>FR887798.1:66831-67200 GCA_000432735.1 Bacteroides sp. CAG:443 | reverse complement strand
AGAGGGTCGGCGGTTCGAATCCGTCAACGTCCACTTCAAGAGTTTCATCCGTTCCGGTGGAACTCTTTTTTTATGTTCTTTCTGTTGAACCTTTTTTTCGAGGTTGTTGTTCTATCGATAATAGCATAAGTTTATGAAGTCTTTGATTCTGGCGGACAATCAGGTTGCAACACGGTTGGGAATAAAATTTCTGGCTGTAGAAAGTGGTAAACCTGCTTCCTTGATAAAGGAAGCGGAAAACCTGCATGACTTGTCGGCAGGATTATCTGATTGTCCGGATGCAGTTGTGGTTATTGATTATACTTTGTTCGATTGCACTGCCGATCAGCTTTGGGTGTTGAAAGAGGGTTTTTCTGAATTTGTTTTTTT
>FR887798.1:0-66825 GCA_000432735.1 Bacteroides sp. CAG:443 | reverse complement strand
TGTTGAAAGAGTGTTTTCCTGAATCTGTCTTTATCCTTTTTAGCGAAGCGCTGAGTGAAGATTTTGTGCGGAGGATGATATTGGGCTCGGTAGGCTTCAGCCTGTTGTTGAAAGACTCTGATCTGTCGGAACTGCTTGCCTGTATGCAGAGTGCGGAGCAGGGAGAGCAGTTTGTCTGTGCGAAGGTTAAAGGCTGGCTGTATAGTGGCGAGCAGCATGTGTCAGCCGGCATTCCTCAGCTGACAGCAACTGAAAAGGAGATACTCCGTTCGCTTGCGTTGGGCAAGAGTACCAAAGAGATTGCAGCCGAACGCTTCCTGAGTGTGTATACCATCATGACACATCGCAAAAATATTTTCCGAAAACTGAATGTAAACAATGCGCAGGAAGCTATCCGATATGCTTTGCGGGCAGGAATAGTCAATGTTGCAGAATATTGCATCTGATACCGGTCGGAAAGCGATAGCGTGTTTCTTTGTAAAATCGTCTTATATATAGATATACAAATCCCCCTGTGTCATCCTTGGTTTATTTGTGGTAAGGATGAAACAGAGGGGTTTTGTTTAAAGCTTCAGGCTATAAAATTTTTAATTTTCGGATGTTATGTTGAAGAATTCGGAGTTCGTGACGAATAAATCAATTATATCTTGTCGAGTGCCTGGCTCAGGTCGGCAATCAAATCGTCTACATGCTCTGTTCCGATAGACAGGCGGACGGTTCCCGGCTTGATGTGCTGCTCTTCTAGCTCTTTTTCATTCAACTGTGAATGGGTTGTGGTAGCAGGATGAATAACCAGCGATTTCATGTCGGCCACATTGGCCAGCAGTGAGAATATCTGTAAACTGTCTATGAAGCGTTGGGCTTCCTTAATTCCTCCCTTAATGTCAATTGTAAAGATGGAACCTCCTCCTTGCGGGAAATAACGCTCGTAAAGGAGATGGTCGGGATGATCGGGCAGCGACGGGTGATGTACGGCTTCCACTTTAGGATGCTTGCTTAAGAAATCCACAATTTTCAATGCGTTGGCTACGTGGCGTTCTACACGGAGTGAAAGCGTTTCCAGTCCCTGAAGTAGCAGAAAAGCGTTGAAAGGACTGATGGCAGCTCCGGTATCGCGCAATAAAATAGCACGGATGCGGATGATGTAGGCGGCATCTCCCGCTGCGTCGGTAAACCGTATGCCGTGATAGCAGGGGTCCGGTTCGGTCAGTTGTGGAAATTTACCCGAGGCTTTCCAGTCGAATTTACCCGAGTCGATAATGACGCCTCCAAGGCTTGTACCGTGTCCTCCGATGAATTTGGTTGCCGAATGTACCACAATGTCAGCTCCATGCTCTATCGGTCGAATCAGATAGGGGGTACCGAATGTGTTGTCTATCACCAGTGGAATCTGATGGGCATGAGCAATTCGTGCAACGGCTTCAATGTCTGTAATGTTCGAATTCGGGTTTCCCAACGTTTCGATGAAGATGAGCTTGGTATTTTCCTGCAAAGCTTCCTCGAAGTTTTCGATTCGACTCGGATCGACAAAAGTCGTAGTTACCCCCGAAGCGGGAAGCGTGTGAGCCAGTAAGTTGTACGTTCCCCCGTAGATGGTATTGGCAGCTACGATATGGTCGCCCGCGCGGGTGATGTTCTGGAACGCATACGTAATGGCAGCGGCTCCCGATGCAACGGCGAGAGCGGCAATACCTCCCTCCAGTGCTGCCATGCGTTTTTCGAATACATCTTGTGTCGGGTTGGATAGTCGACCGTAGATATTTCCCGGATCTTGCAGGGCAAAACGTGCCGCAGCATGGGCCGAATTGTGAAAGACATACGATGTTGTCTGGTAGATAGGTACGGCACGTGCATCGGTTGTGGGGTCTGCCTGTTCTTGTCCTACGTGTAGCTGAAGGGTTTCGAAGTGAAGTTTTTGAAAGTCCATAGTTGTAATGATTTTGTATGTTGGCTGATTTTATGATTTAAAGAGGATATTCTTCGAAGGCATAAAGTACGGTCGACAGATAACGTTCTCCAGTGTCGGGCAGTAGCACGACGATGTTTTTGCCTTCATATTCGGGCATTTGTGCCAGTTGCAGTGCGGCATATGTCGCAGCTCCCGATGAAATGCCCACCAGTAATCCTTCCTGTAAGGACAGTTCCCTGCCGGTACGGATGGCATCATCGTCTTTTACGCGTACAATCTTGTCTACTACATCCGGGTTATACGTTTTCGGAACGAAACCGGCTCCTATACCTTGAATTTTGTGCATACCCGGCTTGTCGCCCGACAGAACTGCCGACGTATCAGGTTCTACCGCTACAATTTCAATCTGCGGATTGTACGATTTCAGTCCTTCACCTACTCCGCTTAGCGTTCCTCCTGTGCCTACTCCGGCAATGAATACGTCCACTTTGCCGTCAGTGTCTTGCCAGATTTCTTTGGCGGTGGTCAGGATGTGAGCTCGGGGATTAGCTGGATTTTCGAATTGTTGCAGAATGACGGCTCCCGGAATTTGGTCACGGAGTTCTTCAGCCTTTTTGATGGCTCCGCTCATGCCTTCCTTGCCGGGGGTAAGCACCAGTTGTGCTCCCATGGCTTTCAGCAGGTTCTGTCGTTCCAGACTCATGGTTTCGGGCATGGTAAGAATCGCTTTGTATCCTTTTACTGATGCTACCCATGCCAGTCCTACGCCGGTGTTTCCACTGGTTGGTTCAATAATTACTGCTCCGGGCTGTAAGATACCTTTCTGCTCGGCATCTTCTATCATTGCCAGTGCGATGCGGTCTTTGACGCTTCCTCCGGGATTAAAGAATTCCAGTTTGGCGATAATGCGTGCTTTTGCCTCATAAGTTTTACTTAAATGCTCCAGTTCCAGCAGAGGAGTATTTCCGATTAGTTCGGTGAGGCTTTTGTGAATTTTTGCCATAAGCGTTCGATTTTAGTTGCTTCATTGGCAAAATTAACGGATTGCAGGAGGAATAGCAATACCCCATTTAGGGTATATTGAAGAAAAAACAATAAAAAAAGAGAAGCATTGGCTTCTCTTGTCTAGTTGCGGAGGCCTGACTCGAACAGACGACCTTTGGGTTATGAGCCCAACGAGCTACCAACTGCTCCACTCCGCGATGTTATTTCTTGTTTGTTTGAGGTTGATACCTCTTTTTAGTTGCGGAGGCCTGACTCGAACAGACGACCTTTGGGTTATGAGCCCAACGAGCTACCAACTGCTCCACTCCGCGATGTTATTTCTTAATTGCGGTGCAAAGGTAAGGACTTTATTTTAAAAAGACAAATTATTTAGTGAAATATTTGACTATTTTTGCATTTTTCTGCTAAAAATATACAGAAATACGCGTAGATTTTATTTTTAGGCGGTATTTATGTCAAAAAAAATCATTAAATAGCCGTTTCTCCTCGGAAGTTAATAGTGGTAAAAAGAAGAATTTTTGAGCAAGGTCCTGTCTGAATATACTGCGAGGTAGTAGGAAGGCAGGGCAGATGTGATGCGGTTTTTGTACAAATTTTCGGATTTTTTGTACAAAAGATCCGAAAATGTCAGCACGTTTTCCTTCATTTATGCAGAGATTGTTCCTGATATTTCTTATTGATTGAGTGACAGTTGTTTATCTGTTTGCAGTTAGAAAGACGTCGGATGTGAAGAAATATTCGTGTTACGACTTGAGTATTATTGTTGTTTTTTCATAAACTCTTCATCTTCGTGATGGAAAATATATCTTGGATTTGTGTAGATAAAAGAAAAACAGTAATTTTGCTCACAATATACATGATTGTGCAATAGGAGAGTTAGAATGACTGTACTGAAGACCAGAGCTAAATTAGTGGATGTTGCCCGGCAGTTGTTTGCCAAGAAAGGTGTAGAAGCTACGACAATGAACGACATTGCCCTGGCTTCTAAGAAAGGGCGCCGTACGCTATATACTTATTTTAAGAATAAGGATCAGATTTACATGGCCGTAGTGGAGTCTGAACTCAAAATGCTTTCGGATACGATGGATAAGGTTGCCCGGAAACCGATCGTTCCGGATAAGAAAATCCTGGAGCTGATTATGACTCATCTGGATATCATAAAGATGGCCGTTTACCGTAATGGTACGCTCCGTGCCGATTTTTTCCGTGACATCTGGCGTGTGGAAGCTATGAGGAAATACTTCGACAACAATGAGATTAAGTTGTTTCGTGAGGTTTTGAAGGAAGGAAAAGATCAGGGGCTCTTCGATATCGATAACGTGGAGATAACGGCAGATATCTTGCATTATTGCATTAAAGGAATTGAAGTTCCGTACATTCGCGGTCAGATAGGTGAAGACCTTGACGATGAAACGGGCTGGCGATATGTGTCGAAAATCGTATATGGGGCATTAGGTTGCCGGAAAGAGAAATAAGTTTAATCTTTTAAATATAAAAAAACATGGGATTATTAACAGGAAAAACAGCTATTGTAACTGGTGCTGCTCGTGGTATCGGTAAGGCTATCGCAATGAAGTTTGCTTCAGAAGGTGCAAATATTGCGTTCACAGACTTGGTTATTGATGAAAACGGAAAGAATACAGAAGCTGAAATCGCTGCATTGGGCGTAAAGGTAAAAGGTTATGCTTCGAATGCTGCCAGCTTTGAAGATACAGCAAAGGTTGTAGAACAGATCAAGGAAGACTTCGGTACAATCGATATCTTGGTAAACAATGCCGGAATTACAAAGGATGGCTTGATGATGCGTATGAGCGAAGGACAGTGGGATGCTGTTATCAACGTCAACCTGAAGTCAGCTTTCAACTTCATTCATGCCTGCACTCCTATCATGATGCGTCAGAAGAGTGGTAATATTATCAACATGGCTTCTGTAGTAGGTGTACACGGAAACGCTGGTCAGTGCAACTATTCTGCTTCAAAGGCAGGTCTGATTGGTCTGGCTAAGTCAATTGCTCAGGAATTGGGTTCTCGTGGTATCCGTGCGAACGCTATCGCTCCGGGCTTCATCATTACAGATATGACTGCTAAGTTGACCGACGAAGTGAAGGCTGAATGGACAAAGAAAATTCCTTTGCGTCGTGGCGGTACTCCGGAAGATGTGGCAAATATCGCTTTGTTCCTGGCTTCTGACTTGTCTTCTTATGTATCAGGACAGGTTATCCAGGTAGATGGTGGTATGAATATGTAATAGAATAAGTAGTAAATAATTGAGGATGAAGGATGGGGAATCTTCGTGCCGGCATGTGATGTCGCACAGTTCTTCATTCTTCATCTTTTTATTTCAGGGTATTATGACCGTAGTATACGAAGATAACCATATTATAATAGTCAATAAAACGGCTTCCGAAATTGTGCAGGGTGATAAGACGGGAGATGTTCCACTGTCTGAAACCGTGAAACAATATCTCAAGGAGAAATATGCAAAGCCCGGTAACGTATTTCTGGGGGTGACGCACCGTCTGGATCGTCCGGTAAGCGGACTGGTTGTATTTGCAAAGACCAGCAAGGCATTGAGCCGTCTGAACGATATGTTCCGCAACAGTGAGGTGAAGAAAACCTACTGGGCCATTGTAAAGCAATGTCCTCCTGCCGAAGAAGGGGAACTGGTTCACTATCTGGTGCGTAATGAAAAACAGAACAAATCGTATGCTTACGACAAGGAGGTGAAAAACTCCAAGAAGGCTATTCTCGATTATAAGCTGATAGGACATTCACAGAATTATTATTTGCTGGAGATAAACTTAAAAACAGGACGTCATCATCAGATTCGTTGCCAGTTGGCCAAGATGGGTTGTCCCATCAAGGGTGATCTGAAATATGGCTTTCCCCGTTCCAATCCGGACGGAAGCATTTGTCTGCATGCACGTCGGATTCGTTTCATTCATCCGGTTTCGAAAGAGCTGATTGATGTTACGGCACCTGTTCCTTCAGGTAATTTATGGAATGGATTCGACATGAATCTATAAAAAGAAAAACGGAAGCGCTTCACAGCGTCTCCGTTCATTAAAAAACACATAGGCATCTTCATTTTCTTAAAGGTTACGTTTCAGGGGGAAGAAACGTACCTTTCTCTCTTTTGTTTTTTATGGGGTTGGGTTTTTGTAGTTTAGTTTTTGCCTTTTATGTTGTTATAGAGTGTGTGTTTATCAATTCTCTCTATTATACAGTGCAATTGGCGTGCCAAACTTTACCTGTTCTGTAAATGCTTGATTTCCTTTTATTTACTGGAATGTCCTTTTGGAAAAGAATGTGGAAAGTGTGGAATGGTTGGGGAGTGTTGTGGAATTATTCCACACTTTTCGGAGTATGTTTTCATGTGTCGGTAGTTACCGGGGAGAAATTATCCTATATTATACAGTTTCATTTTATTGTATAATGTCTTGCGGTCGATACCGAGCAGAAGTGCAGCTTTCGTCTTATTGTTTCCAGTCTGCTGCAATGCATTCAGGATACGCTGCTTCTCCATTTCTTCGTCGTGCAGAACAAAGGATGAAGTCTGAGGGGTACTTGCAGGTTGCGATAAAATCTCGTCACCCAGATCGTGTAACGTAATAAACTCTCCCCGTGCCAGTAGGGTAGCACGTTTCACGATATTCTTCAACTGGCGGAGATTACCCGGCCATGAATAACGTTGGAGGGCTTCACTGGCTGCGGCATCGAAGCCAATGAGGTCGCGTTCCAGTTCGCGGTTGGCTTGGTCCAGAAAGAAGTTTGCAAAGAGCAGAATGTCTTCGGGGCGTTCTTTCAAGTCGGGCATACGCAAGGTAAATTCATTGATGCGGTGATACAGATCTTCTCGGAAGTTACCTTTGGTTATTGCTTCCTGCAGATTTTCATTGGTAGCACTTATCAGTCGTACGTCGACTTCTATTTCCTTGGTGGAACCGATCCGGCGGATCCGGCGTTCCTGTAAGGCACGTAACAGTTGTACCTGCACTTCGTAGCTCAGATTTCCTATTTCATCGAGAAACAATGTTCCTCCGTTTGCTTCTTCGAAAGCTCCGACTTTGTCGTTCAGTGCCCCTGTAAATGAACCTTTTATATGCCCGAAAAATTCGGAAGCTGCCAAATCCTTAGGAATAGATCCGCAGTCTATGGCGATAAAAGGCTTCCCGTTTCGCTTGCTTAGTTCATGGATTCGGTGGGCTACGTATTCCTTTCCCGTACCGCTGGCTCCGTTTATCAGGACAGACATCTGGGTAGGAGCTACCAGCCTCACGTAGCTGAAAAGCTGATGTGCAGCTTCACTTTCTCCTTCCAAAAAGCTTTGTGATGCTGTTTTTCCCAGTTGTACGTCGGTAGTTGTTACCTCTTGTTCCGGCTTTTGTATAGCTTCCCTTATTTTTTTCAACAGTTCGTCAGGCTGTACCGGCTTGGCAATGTAATCGCTTGCTCCTTGTTTGATAGCCTGTACGGCAGTTTGGATTTCTGCATAGCTTGTCATGATGATAAAAGGAGTGGTGCACGATTGGCTGCGGAGCCATGCAAGCAAGTGAATTCCGTCTTGGTCGGGCAAACGCAAGTCGGACAGAATAAGGTCATAAGAACGTGCCGAGAGTTGTTTCTTGGCGCGCGAACTGCTACTTGCCGTATCAACTTCGAATCCTTTTTTCCCCAGCCATGTTTTGAGCATGGTAGAAAAAGTCAAATCATCTTCGATTATTAGAATAGACGGAATCATATATTTCTTTTTATCCGATGTATTTATTATTCATAGCCTTGCTTTTCCGGTTACTCTCTGTCGGTCGATAGATCAAAGAGTACCCTGTTTCACCGTGAGAAAGTCTTATTCTTTTATAGAATATTTGTAATGCGATTTTGGAAATTTAATTCCATTCTACAGTCAAATGTTCAGGTATATCAAGGCAATATTTATACAAAGATAGTGTTTTTTCGCTATTGTATTTAGAGCTTGTTCGAATTTTTCGAAAAGTAAACCCGAACAAGCTTCTTTTTAAGTTTTCTTTGGAACATGCTGCTCCGTTGTCTATGCTTGGAGAATATTACCGGTTACCTTGCGTGCCTGCTCTATGACATCGGCAATGCAAGTCAGAGCAATCTCAGCTTGTACCTTTGCTTCCTCAGTCAGAACCGTTTTCCCTCGATGAAATTCCAGCCATTGCAATGCCGGCACAGCCTTTTTAGCTTCAATCATGGTAAAGGTAGGAAGCATTTTATGAGCTACAGCACATAAATCCTCCATATCTCCAGCTTCCAATGCCTGTTTCATCCGTTCGTAATTTTTGGAACTTTCTCCGATGAAGGTTTCCAGAATTTCGTGCGCCGCTTCCGGATCATCTCCCGAGAAGGCTGTCAGCGGTGAAAAGTTATACGCATTGTCTGTTGGTACGGGTGTGGGCTTATGCTCTTCCTGTGGCGGTATTTCTTTCCAGTCTGCCGATGTATGTGCCTTGAATATCCTCAGTAATTCATCTTGATTGAATGGCTTGTGCAGGCATCCGGAAAAGCCTTTGGCTTGAAAGTCAGCTTCATCCATGTCGCTTCGTGCCGTAATGGCTATGACGGGAATCGTCTTTGCTTGCGGAACGTCGAGGCTTCTCAGTTTCTGGAGCAGTTCGAATCCGTTCATTGCCGGCATTTGTATATCGGTAAGAATGATATCGAACGGTTCGGAAGCAACCAGTTTGAAAAGTTCTTCCGGCTGTTCACAACTTTTTATCACTGGAGGAAAGTTGTGGTTCGCATGATTGAACAGGTTGTAAATCATTACTTCCGTCAAATTTCGTTGGATACGGTCATCGTCTATCAGCAGAAGCCGCCATTGCTTTTTATCGTCCGGCAATGTTTCTTCGTGAGTAACTGGTGCCTTGGTTACTCTAGGAAGATACAGTTCTACTTGGAAAGTGGTGCCTTGTCCCGGAGTGCTTTCTACCGAAATTTCTCCTTTCAGCAGTTCAACCAGTTTCTTGGTGATGGATAGTCCCAGCCCGAAACCTTCTTGTCCCTGGGCACTTTGTAGCCGTGTAAACGCTTGGAATATACGTTGCTGTTCTTGTGGATTCATTCCGCATCCCGTATCTTTTACGATGAAGGTAAACCGGTTTTGTCCATAATCAACTTCTATCGTAATGTTGCCTTGCGAAGTAAATTTCAAGGCATTCGATATCAGGTTCTCTGCAATCTGGCGGATACGGAACGGATCTCCTTCCAGATTGAGTGTAGGAGGTATATGTTCTTTTAGCTCAAGTGCCAGTCCTTTCTTTTCAGCTCCGGGTAAGAAACTGGTATAAATGCTTTCGAACAATTCGTGCGGATTGAAGGTTACCGGATGAATATCCATCTTTCCGGCTTCCAGTCGGTGATAGTCGAGCAGCGAAGTGACCAGATCCAGCAGATGATGTGCCGAACTTCGCATGTTATGCAAGTAAAACTGCTGGCGTTTGTCGTGTACCAGTCTGATTAATAAATCAATATATCCTATAATAGATCCAGCCGGTGCCTTGATGTCGTGCGTAATGGTCAGCATCAGTTTCTCGCGGGCAACGAGGAGGTTTTCGGCATAGAGCTTGGCTTTTTCCAGCTCCTTCCGGTAATGGTTGCTGCGGGTAATATCGCGCCAGATGATGGTAAAGAAGATCAGTACCAGCAAGACTGCAAGAATGGCAATGGTTGCCATGGTCCATGCTGCCTGCTGGCGGATGCTCTGTTCGTGTGCAAAGCGGATTTCCATAGCTTTTTGTTCGTCGTCCTCGATTGTTTCCAGCAACTGGTTTACGCGCTGGCTGACCCTTCCTCCCGCGATACGCAATTGGCTGATACGGGCGTCGAGTGTCCGCTGACTTTCCTGTCTTGTCTGGAAGACCTTGTGCTGTATGGAAGTCAGCATAGTGGCGATGGTGTCTACCGGGTTGTAAGCCTCGTCTATCGTATCGGTATATTCTTCCTGTATGATGTTGTCTACCTGTGTAGAATCGGGTTTGCCGGGAGAAAATAAGTCGGCCAAACGACGGAAGAACTTCTTGGGTTTGTGATGAATAGTATACGAATTATGATGTGTAACGACCCGTCGGCGTACATGCGTGCTGTTCAAGATAGAATCCTGCTGCATGATCAGGCTGTCCAGTTGCTGACGATACAGTTCGTCGGTCGGACTTTGCCGCATGGCTTCGAGGACCAGAATCATGTTTTGTTCCTTATTGCGTAATAAAGAGCGTACCGTATCCAGGCGTAACTGTTGCAGAGTATCCGTCAGCAGCTGCTGAAGCGAGTCGATCAGTACGCTGGTTTCCTTCATGGCCTTTTTATATTTCGGATACTCGTTCAGGCGTCCGGTACGCAAGGTCTGTCCGATGATTTCGGCCTCGTACAGCTGCGTCACAATCTGGTGCGTGGTTTTCCTTCGGTTACTGATAGTTTCTTCCAGTCCCGTAGGAGTGGTAAGCAGCGTCATTTGCTGGTAGATATACCCGATGGCGCCGAAAAGCAGGCAGATAAGCAGGATATATCCAAAGGCGATTTTGGTAGAAGTGGAAAACATAGTCAGGCTCCTTTCCCTGTTTTATACCTGAACCTGAGATAATACATGATGCCGGCACTGGTCAGTCCGAACGGGAAAGCCATCCATATACCGGTAATTCCCCAGTTGCAGACAAAGCCGAACAGGTATCCCAAGGGCAGTGATATGATAAAATAAGCGATAAACGAAAACAGCATCATCAGACGTACATCGGCGATGCCCCTCAGTGAGTTGGCAAAATTGATTTGCAATCCGTCGCCAAACTGGTAGAGCAGGAACGGGATGATGACCTGTGCTACCATGGCAGCTACGGTCGCGTCGTCGGTAAACCAGCCTCCCAAATGATTACGCAGCAGATAAATAGGGATGGATGTACAGACAATCATGATCAGGATGATATGGAAACCCACGTTTGCCGTGCGCCTTACGTTCTCCATATCTCTCTGTCCGAGGAAGTTGCTGATACGGACCGATACAGCTGCTCCCATGCCATAATACATCATGAAGCAGATTTGTGACACGGCAATCATAATCTGATAACTGGCAAGTTCCGCGCTTCCCAACCAACCCACCATAATAGCACTCAGGCTGAAAGAGGCTGTTTCCATTCCCATCTGTGCGGCAATGGGCCATCCCAGCCTGTTTAGAAGATTGAAATCGGCTTTATTGAGGCTGCCCCGACGGAAGCCTTCCCGGAAAGACTGGTAGCGGCGGGTACCGAAAAATAAGACTAAATAAGCTATCACCATGAGAATGCGCGATACCAGCGTGGAAACGCCGGCACCCAGTAAGCCCAGTTCCGGCATGCCGAGCTTTCCGTAAATAAGAATATAGTTGCCGATGATATTCAGAATATTGCCGCTCAGCAGTATCCACATCGACACTTTGGTATCGGTTATGCCGTCGGAAAACTGTTTGAATCCGTTGAACCACAGTACGAAAGGAAGGGAAACCAGCAGAACCATGAAGTAAGGTCGCATGTGCGGTATCAGCTCGGCGGGTTGTCCCATCCGGTCCAGATTCACGTAAAGCATTGTCATTACCAGACATACGATGGCTGCCAGTACGGTATTGGCTGCCAGGCTGTTCTTGAGAATCCTTCCCACATCGCCAATTTTATGCTGACCGAACAGGCTGCCTACTACGGGAGTCAGTCCATAGGCAAAGCCTGTACTGAAGATAATGGCAAGGTTGAACATGTTGTTCACGAAGCTGGCAGCCGCCAGTTCCGTCGTGCTGTGATGACCAATCATCAGTGTGTCGGCAAATCCCAGTACGATGACTCCTATCTGTCCGATGACGATAGGGAGCCCCAGTGACAACAATGCTCGGTAATGTGACTGACTCATTTGATTGCTTTATAATATAGGATGTTACAGTTCTCGGGAACAAAGGCACGCCGTGCCGTTTCTTGTATCTGTTCCACCGTAACCGAACGGTATTTCCCGACTTCCAGATTGATATCTTCCGCACGTCCCAGCAACTCGAAGAATGCCAGATTCGTCGCCACGTTCAGGTAATTGATGTTATTGAAAATTTGTTCGCTTTCGTAACGGTTCTTCACCTTTTCTAGTTCATCTTCGGCTACTGGAACCGTTTTCAATTTGTCGAGTTCCTGCCATACAGCTTCTTCTGCCTGTTCCAGTGTGACGCCCGATGCCGGTTTGCCCGTAATGTGCAATAACCCTTCGTCGAGGCTGCCCGAAATATAGGCATCGATGGAGGTGAACAGTTTCTTCTCCTGTACCAGCGTCTGGATAAAGCGTGATGAACGTCCGTTCGATAGCAGGTCGGTGATGATGTCGAACACATAATATGCACGATGGAACCGGTTGCACATGTGGAAAGCCATGTACAAAGCGTCTACCGGCACTTTGCGTTCCACGCTGCGTCGGCGTATGGCAGTCTGAGGCTTTTCTGCCGGCAATTCACGTTTGGGTATATTGCGTGAGGGTATCGGACCGAACCATTTCTCAGCCAGACGAACAGTTTCGTCGAAGGAAATATGTCCGGTGACGGCGAGAATCGCATTGTTCGGGGCATAAAACCGGTAGAAGAAGCTTTTAACCTCTTCCAGCGTAGCGTTAGCTATATGACTGATCTCCTTGCCGATGGTCGGCCAGCGGTACGGATGGTTTTGGTAAGCCATTTCGCGCAACAAGTGTGCTGCGTCGCCGTAAGGCTGGTTCAGGTTGCGCTGCTTGAATTCTTCGATGACTACCTGACGCTGTACTTCCAGACTTTGCGGACTGAAGTCGAGGCTTAGCATACGGTCACTCTCCAACCAGAATCCCGTTTCTACATTCTGGTAGGGAAGGGTAATGTAATAATTGGTAATATCGTTGTTGGTCCAGGCGTTATTCTCGCCGCCGGCGTTTTGTACCGGAACATCATAGTCGGGAATATTCACCGAACCGCCGAACATCAAGTGTTCGAACAGATGGGCGAAACCGGTGTGTTCCGGATCTTCGTCGCGGGCTCCTACGTCGTACAACACATTGAGGGCAACCATTTGAGTAGAGTTGTCCTCATTGTGTACGATACGCAGTCCGTTGGACAGTGTATGATGGTTTACTTGTATCATTATTCTTTATCCGATTTCTCTATGACAGAAGCTTTCAGTATACGTACATCCTTTTCCGGACGGTCTGTACGATTGGTTTTTACTGCTTCGATACGTGCTACCACGTCCATACCGTCTACTACTTCTCCAAATATCGTATAGCTGCCGTCCAAGTGGGGAGCTCCACCTACTGTGGTATAAGCTTCTATCTGTTCGCGGGTAAACTTCAGGGCAGGTTCTTTCTTTACTTCGGCACGTGCCTGTGCTTCAAGGCTGTCTTGCAGTGCCATCAGACCTTCCATGTCGTTTGCCTTACGCATTTTGTAGATTTCCTTCATATGCTTGCGTGCCAGTGTCTGGAATACCGTGTCGAGTCTTGCTTCGTTCAACTGGTTTTCCATGTTAATCATCTGAGCTTCGGAGAACTTTCTACCGGTTACGATATAGAACTGGCAGCCCGATGATTCTCTGTTGGGATTGACATCATCGCCCTGACGTGCGGCGGCAAGTACACCTCTTTTATGGAAAAATTTCGGATTGATTTCTGCCGGAATGGTGTAACCAACATCACCGGTACCTAAAGTAGTGGTTGTATCGGTAGCAGTTTTACTCTGCGGGTCGCCTGCCTGAATCATGAAATTCTTGATGACACGGTGGAAAAGTGTGCTGTCGTATACCCCTTCTTTCACCAGCTTGATGAAATTGTCGCGGTGCTTTGGTGTTTCATCATACAACTTTACGGTAATATTTCCCATCGTCGTTTCCAAGCGTACAAGTGTTTCGTTTCCTGTTATCATAGAATTTTCTTTTTTTTGACTTCCGGTGCATGCGGTCATGCAGCAGAGAATCAGGGTGAATAAAATGATTGTTTTCTTCATACGAGGTGTGTTTTGTTTGCAAATGTACAAAAACCCGTGGGAATATAAAAAAGATGTCAGCACGTATGAGAGAAAACATGCTGACATCTTTTTATTTTTTGTACAAAACAATTTCGTTTTTGTACAAATTATCTTGAAATGTCTTGTAGACTTGCGGTTAATGCCTTATTCTGCCAGACTAAGTATCTGCGCTTCCTGAGGAACATAATCTCCCTGGAAGAAGCGGCTGGCACGAAGCAGGTGGCGCCAGATACTTACCAACTCCTGTGTTTCCTGAAGGATGTTCAGGTAAACCATCGAAGCTTTCAGACTCGCATTGTCGGTTTCCTGCATGCGGTTCATCTGCTGCTTGCGCAGAGCCGATATCTTATTCTTCAGGGCATCACCTTTTACCAGAATATCGTCTGCTTCACGATAGTCGTTGTTTTCGATAGCTGTACGGGTACGTTCCATCAGCTGACAGAGTTCTTCACGTATCGGAAGGAATTCTGCGATGCAGTCTTTCGATATCGGATTGAAGTTGTTGTCTACATGTTCCTTACAAGGTTCACAGATACGCTTCAAGCAGTAAAGCATCTGTTCGCAGCTGTTGCTGCCCAGGTGGAACCATGTATTCTTTTCGATAGCTATTGGAATAGGAATACGACGTAATCCTAAAATTTCTTTGCGACGACGCTTTTTCAACATCTTCTTTTGCTCGTCGGTAGAATTCATCACTTTTTTCAGCTGTTTCAGGTCCTCGTTGATGAAACCGTCGGTAACTTGCATGTAAGCTTGTTCGGTATAAGCGATGTAATCTGTCAGGGTACCTTTTACATGCTGGCGGAGCAATGACAGCACTTCCGCTTTGTCTTTGCTGGCCATCATGCGTTTGAAGATATCATCCTGCTGTTCTGCCTTTTCTTTCTTGCTGTACTTGATGTTGCTGCGGATCAGCAGGACNTTCCTGTGCTGAATGTTGCGGCGGATCAGCAGGAATACAGCCACACAGATAAAGATGAACATGCCCACAAAGCTTGTGTAGAACATGATGGCAGTAACCAGTGCACAGATGGTAAAGGCTACGAAAGCGGTGATGAACCATCCGCCGATGACCGACAGCATTCCGGTGATACGGTATACGGCACTTTCACGTCCCCACGCACGGTCGGCAAGAGAAGAACCCATTGCTACGATGAAAGTTACGTACGTAGTAGAAAGCGGGAGCTTCATAGTTGTACCGATGATAATTAGCAAACCGGAAAGAACCAGGTTGACAGCTGCACGAACCATATCGAATGCGGCTCCGTTTTCCAGAATCACTTCATCTTTGTTGAAACGGCTGTCTATCCAGCGGCGCATGCCTGCCGGAATCACCTTAACCAGAAATTCGTTGATAGCTGTCGCACGGCGGACGATGGTACGTGCCAATGCCGACGAACCGAACATTTCGTCACCCTCTTCCTGACGAGCCAGATCGACAGATGTCTTGATTACATTCTTTGCTTTCTTAGAAGTAGCCAGCGCATAAACCATGATGATACCCGAAGCCAGCAGGAAGATAGCCGGAGTCTTAGCCGACGACATCAGCGAATTCATCATAAAGTCGTGTATGCCTACACCGTTCGAGTTGGCTGCATAATCCGTATAAGCCGAGAAACCAGCCAAAGGCACACCGATAAAGTTGACAAGGTCGTTTCCGGCAAATGCGAGTGCCAGTGAGAAAGTACCCAGCAACACGATGATACGGAATACATTTACCTTGCACCAGTGCAGGATTTGCATCAGTACGGTAAAGAAAACAAAGCAAGCTACAACTAGCATAGTTGTGTTTTCATCTATCCACGCAAGTGATTCTGCACTCATAAACGGTGCGCTTTTCAATCCCTTTATCAGAACGAAATAGGCAAGTGCGGTTACAGAAATACCACCAAATACGCCAATGGTCCAAGAAAGATGTTTTTTGTAGTTGAAGCTGAAGATAAGGCGAGAGATGTATTGAACGATTGTTCCGGCAATGAAGGCGATGGCAACGGAGAGGAAAATACCCATAATAACGGATAAGGCTTTTTCGGTATTCATCATGTCTCCTAAAGACAGAAGACCAGTTTCATCGCCAATGATTTTGAGAATTGCAAGAATAAATGTACCTCCCAATAATTCGAAGACCATTGATACGGTAGTCGAGGTAGGGAGTCCGAGAGTGTTGAATACGTCCAGCAGCACCACATCCGTTACCATAACGGCAAGCAGAATACACATAATTTCATAGAAACTGAAATTGGCTGGTTGGAAAATACCATGTCGGGCGATGTCCATCATGCCGTTACTCATAATTGCACCTACGAATACGCCGACTGCCGCTACAATGACGATGGTTTTATACCGGGCAACCTTTGCTCCTACGGCGGAATTCATGAAGTTAACTGCATCGTTGCTGACACCTACTAGCAGGTCGAATATTGCCAGCATGAAAAGGAAAATAACAATTCCTAAATAAAGAGTTTCCATATTTTACTATAAAAATGATTTTTTAGCGTCGCAAAGTTATGGAAAATCTGTCAGACGCCTGTTGTTATACGTATTACATTTCTGTTACAAAATACTTAGGGGCTATGTTATAAGGGTAAAATGTTTTTTTTAGAATTTCTTCGCATGTTTATCTATTGGAAATTCGTAACTTTGTGCCCTAAATCATAGAATTATATAGTAATTACTAAAATATTAAAGCAATGTCAGAGTCAAAGAGAATAAAAACGGCCTTGGTATCGGTATATCACAAGGACGGTTTGGATGCGATCATTCGTCGTTTGGCGGAAGAAGGTGTAGAATTTTTGTCGACAGGCGGTACACGTCATTTTATTGAAAGCTTAGGATATGCTTGTCATGCAGTAGAAGATCTGACTGGATATCCTTCTATTCTGGGCGGTCGTGTCAAGACACTTCACCCGAAAGTATTCGGTGGTATTTTGTGCCGTCGTGAACTGGAAGAAGACCGTCAGCAGGTTACCAAATATGAAATTCCTGAAATAGACCTGGTGATTGTCGACCTTTATCCGTTTGAAGACACCGTTGCTTCGGGAGCCGATGCTCAGTCTATCATCGAAAAGATTGATATAGGTGGTATCTCGTTGATTCGTGCTGCTGCAAAGAACTTCAATGATGTAGTTATCGTGGCAAGCAAGGCTCAGTATAAGCCTTTCCTCGACATCATTACAGAAAAAGGTGCAGTGACTACTCGTGAAGAACGTCGCTGGTTCGCCAAAGAAGCGTTTGCCGTATCTTCTCATTACGACTCGGCTATCTTCGGATGGTTCGACGGAAACGATAATTCTGCTTTCCGTTATGCAGCTGAACAGCCGAAGGCATTGCGTTATGGTGAGAATCCTCATCAAAAAGGTATTTTCTTCGGTGATTTCGATCAGATGTTCGAACAGATTCATGGTAAGGAAATCTCTTATAACAATTTACTCGACATTAATGCGGCTGTCGATCTGATTGATGAGTTCAAGGGCGAAACGACTTTCGCTATCTTGAAGCACAACAATGCTTGCGGTCTGGCTTCTCGTCCGGTACTGGTAGATGCTTGGCGTGCTGCTTTGGCAGGCGATCCGGTTTCTGCCTTTGGTGGTGTATTGGTAACAAATGCCGTAGTCGACCGTGCTACAGCCGAAGAAATCAATAACTTGTTCTTCGAAGTGATCATTGCTCCGGGTTACGATGCAGATGCGCTGGAGATTCTTACTCAGAAGAAGAACCGTATCATTCTGGTACGCAAAGAAGCTGAAACTCCGAAAAAGCAGTTCCGCTCTTTGCTGAACGGTGTGCTGGTTCAGGACCGCGACCTGAAGGTTGAAACTCGTGAAGACTTGAAGCAGGTTTCCGAAAAGGCTCCTTCGGATGCAGAAATCGAGGATCTGCTTTTCGCCAATAAGATTGTAAAGCAGAGCAAGAGTAATGCTATCGTGCTGGCTAAGGGTAAACAATTGGTTGCCAGTGGTGTAGGACAGACTTCGCGCGTAGATGCCTTGAAACAGGCTATCGAAAAGGCTAAATCGTTCGGATTCGACCTGAACGGAGCTGTAATGGCTAGTGATGCCTTCTTCCCCTTCCCCGATTGTGTGGAACTTGCCGACAAGGAAGGTATCAAGGCTGTTATCCAGCCGGGTGGTTCGGTAAAGGACGATTTGACATTCCAGTACTGCAATGCACACGGTGTAGCTATGGTGGTGACTGGTGTACGTCATTTTAAACACTAATATAACTCGAATAATAATAATGAATGAAGAGTGATTCTTCGTTCATTATTTTAAAAAGATTCTTCAATAGGAAAATTATGGGATTATTCTCTTTTACACAAGAAATAGCAATGGATCTTGGAACTGCCAATACCATTATATTGAGCAACGACAAGATTGTGGTAGATGAACCCTCAGTGGTAGCACTCGACCGCCGTACCGACAAGATGATTGCCGTAGGCGAGCGTGCAAAGCTGATGTATGAAAAGGAAAACCCAAACATCCGTACGGTCCGCCCGCTGCGTGACGGTGTGATTGCCGATTTCAATGCGTGCGAACAGATGATGCGTGGTTTGATTAAGAAGGTAAATACGGGACGCCGCTTGTTTACTCCCTCACTGCGTATGGTTATCGGAGTACCTTCTGGTTCTACCGAGGTAGAACTGAGAGCGGTTCGCGATAGTGCCGAACATGCAGGCGGACGTGATGTCTATCTGATTTTTGAACCGATGGCTGCTGCTATCGGTATCGGACTGGATGTGGAAGCTCCCGAGGGTAACATGATTGTGGATATAGGTGGTGGTTCTACTGAAATTGCTGTCATTTCATTGGGAGGTATCGTTTCGAATAACTCTATCCGTATTGCCGGAGATGATTTGACTGCCGATATTCAAGAATATATGAGCCGTCAGCACAATGTAAAGGTCAGCGAACGTATGGCTGAGCGTATCAAGATTCATGTAGGTGCTGCTCTGACCGATCTGGGTGATGAGGCTCCGGAAGATTATATCGTGCGCGGACCGAACCGTATCACGGCACTGCCGATGGAAGTTCCGGTTTGTTATCAGGAAATCGCTCACTGTCTGGAAAAAAGCATTGCAAAGATTGAAACGGCTATCTTGAGTGCGCTGGAAAATACACCGCCCGAATTGTATGCCGATATCGTAAGCAATGGTATTTATCTGGCAGGTGGAGGTGCGCTGCTGCGCGGACTCGACAAACGTCTGACCGATAAGATCAATATTCCGTTCCATATTGCCGAAGACCCTCTGTTGAGTGTTGCCAAAGGAACAGGTATTGCCTTGAAGAATGTCGACCGTTTCTCATTCTTGATGAGATAAAATAGTTTCCTGCCTTGAGGCATGGATGAAAATTGCGGGGCCTTTTGCAAGAATGGCTCCGCATTAATCTTGATATTTTTCTTCTCTGAAGTTGTAGGTATGCGAAATCTGCTGAACTTTTTATTGAAATATGATTATTGGCTGCTCTTCGTTTTGCTGGAGGTAGTGAGCTTCATTCTGCTGTTCCGTTTCAACAGCTATCAGGGAAGTGTCTTTTTTACTTCAGCCAACCGTGTTGCAGGAAGTATTTATGAGGTGGCAAACGAAATCACGTCTTATTTTGGGCTGCATACGGTAAACCGTGATCTGGTGCGTCGTAATGTAGAGCTGGAATTGCAGGTGGAATCCTTGAGCAGAGCGCTTAAAGGCTATATGCGTGATACCACAGAGGTAGAAAAAAGCATGTATCAGAATGTGCTGGCCGATTATTCCATTTATCCTGCTGAGGTAGTGAATAACAGCCTGACGCATGTTGATAACTATATTACAATCAATAAAGGTGATGTTGACAGTATCCGTACTGAGATGGGAGTAGTGAGCGGAAATGGGGTAGTCGGCATTGTTTACCAGACTTCGGCTCATTACGCTATCGTATTGCCGGTATTGAATTCAAAAAGCAGTATCAGTTGTAAAATCCAGCGGACGGATTATTTCGGTTCGCTGAAATGGAACGGTGGTTCTTCGCTTTACGCATGGCTGAAAGATATTCCCCGGCACTCGGAGTTTTCATTGGGTGATACGGTGGTGACCAGCGGGCATAGTGCTGTTTTCCCGGAAGGTATACCTGTAGGTGTAGTCGACGACATGGCCGATAGTCACGATGGCTTGTCGTATGTACTGAAGGTAAAGCTCTTTACTGACTTTGCACGCCTGAACGATGTGAATGTAATCAGTTTTCGTGGACGACCGGAACAGGCCGAACTCGAAAATAATATAAAATAAGGTGTATGGTATTGTTCTTACAGAGATTGGTGTGGTTCGTTTTTCTGGTACTGCTTCAGGTACTGGTGTTGAATCATGTGCATATTCTGGGCTATGCAACTCCTATGCTCTATATCTATTATATATTGGTGCTGAATGCTGAAATTCCTCGCAAGTCGTTGCTTTTGCAGGCTTTTTTCCTGGGATTATGCATCGATATCTTCAGTAATACTCCGGGCATGAACGCGGCGGCAGCTACCATGATGGCGTTTGCGCGCCGTCCCTTGCTACGTATGCAGATGCTGCGTGATGTAACCGACGATTACGTACCGGGCATTCGTTCGATGGGTTTTTATCCTTTCTTTCGGTATATCTTGAGTAGTACTGTGGTATTTATGGTTACCTTACAAATAATTGATGCTTTTACGTTTTTCCGCATGAGTGAGCTGATGTGGAAGATTGTGACAGATACACTGATAACGGTAGTTGGCATAATCTGTATAGACACTATAAGGAGGAAGAAATAGTGGATCGGAATTATAAGCTGGCAAAGAGAAGACATGTCATTGGTGGTGTCGTTCTGACGGTAGTGGTTCTTTTTATAATTCGTTTGTTTGCATTGCAGATATTGAATGACGACTATCGGAAGAATGCCGACAGCAATGCGTTTCTGAAGAAAATTCAGTATCCCAGTAGAGGAGTGATTTACGACCGTACCGGGAAGCTGCTGGTTTATAACCAGCCGGCTTATGATATCACGGTGGTCATGAAGGAGATTACTTCGCTGGATACTGCCGATTTATGCAGTACACTCCGGATAACGCCCGATTTTGTGCGCCGTAAATTTCGGGATATGAAGAACCGGCGTTTGAATCCTGGTTATTCTCCTTATACCAACCAGGTATTTCTGACTCAGCTTTCGGCCGAAGACTGCGGTATTTTTCAAGAAAAACTGTTTAAGTTTCCCGGTTTTTATATTCAGCGTCGTACGATCCGTCAGTATAATTACAATGCGGGAGCGCATATCTTGGGAGATATTGCCGAGGTTTCCAAGGAGGAAATGGAAGATGATGATTATTATTTGCCGGGTGATTTTATCGGCAAATTAGGGGTAGAACGTTCGTACGAAAAACAACTCCGTGGAGAAAAAGGTGTGGAGGTACTGCTTCGTGATGCGCACGGACGTATTCAGGGAAATTATATGGATGGTAAGTTCGATAAGGCTCCTGTTCCGGGAAAGAACCTGACGCTGAGCCTGGATATTGAACTTCAGATGCTGGGAGAGAGATTGCTGGAAGGAAAAATCGGTAGTATTGTGGCGATAGAGCCTTCTACCGGTGAAGTGCTTTGTTTGGTATCTTCACCTACTTACGATCCGAGCCTGATGATTGGACGTAACAGAGGTAAGAATCATCTTGAACTGTCGAAAGATCCATGGAAGCCCTTGTTGAACCGTGCCATTATGGGTACTTATCCACCGGGCTCTACTTTTAAGACTACTCAGGCACTGACTTTCTTGCAGGAGGGTATCATTACTACCGGAACGATGTATCCGTGTTCGGGAGGTTTCTCGTATCGCGGACTGCATGTGGGATGTCATGCCCATCCTTCTCCTCTGGCTTTGATACCGGCTATTGCCACCTCTTGTAACGGATATTTCTGCTGGGGGTTGTATCACATGATTGGTGCTCGTCAGAAGTATGGCTCTGTGCAGAAGGCCATGAATACGTGGCGTGATTACATGGTTTCGATGGGATTTGGTTATCAGCTGGGAATTGATTTGCCGGGTGAGAAACGGGGTATGATTCCTAATGCACAGTTTTATGACAAGGCTTACCGCCGTTCGTGGAACGGTTTGACCATTATCAGTATTGCAATCGGTCAGGGAGAGGTTACTGCCACTCCGCTTCAGATAGCCAATCTGGGTGCGACCATTGCCAACCGGGGATATTTTGTAACTCCTCATGTTGTGAAAGAGATAGAAGGAGAGCCGATAGATTCTATTTATACGACCCGCCGTTATACAAAGGTAGATAAGGTACATTATGATGAAGTGGTACAAGGTATGCGGTCGGCTGTACTGGGAGGTACCTGCCGTTTGGCTAATATTCCGGAACTGGAGGTCTGCGGTAAGACTGGTACGGCGCAGAATCACGGGAAGGACCACTCGGCATTTATGGGATTTGCTCCGATGAATAATCCGAAAATAGCCATTGCCGTTTATGTGGAAAACGGTGGATGGGGAGCTACATACGGTGTACCTATCGGGCGACTGATGATAGAAAAATATTTGACCGGTAAGCTGACCGAGGAAGACGAAGCGTTGGCTACCGATATTCAAAACCGTAGAATTGATTATGGCTTACAGGAAAGATAGTTTGTGGAAAACGGTTGACTGGTGGACAATTGCTTTGTATGTTGTCCTGATAGTGTGTGGCTGGTTCAGTGTGTGTGGAGCCAGCTATGATTACGGTGATCCTGATTTTCTGAACTTTACGACGCGTGCAGGAAAACAGTTGATGTGGATTGGCTGTTCCTTTACCCTAGGTTTCGTATTGCTGATGCTGGAAGATCGTTTATATGATACGTATGCTTATCTGATATACGGAATCTTGCTGTTATTGCTGTTTGGAACGATATTCAATCCGCATGAGATCAAGGGTTCGCGTTCGTGGATTGTATTGGGTCCGGTAAGTCTGCAACCTGCTGAGTTTGCCAAGTTTGCTACGGCACTGGCTTTGGCTAAATACATGGGTGAGTATACTTTTTCTATGGAAAGAGGTAGGAAAATGCTGGTAGCACTGGCCATTATTCTCGTTCCCATGTTCTTGATTATCTGTCAGAAAGAAACTGGATCGGCTTTGGTTTATCTCTCTTTTTTCCTGGTACTGTATCGGGAAGGGATGACTGGTTCCATCTTGTTTGCGGGGGTATGTGCCGTGATTTATTTCATTGTAGGTATCCGTTTTAGTAATGAGCTGATGGCCGATGGACTTACTTCTCTAGGAGAGTTCGCCGTATTGGGACTGATTATATTATTTTCGGCCTTGCTGGTGAAAGCTTATTGCAAAAACAGTGAGCGTGCCGTCATTTACATTCTTTCTTTCGGTCTCGGCTCGATGCTACTGGGCTGGTTGTTTTCTTTGTACGTCATTCCGTTTGACGTAGTTTACTTGCAAGGAGTGGTATGTGGAGCCTTATGCATCTATTTGGTTTATCTATTCTTGCACGAACGCATTCGTAATTATCTGTACATATTAGTATTTACTATCGGTTCGGTGGGATTCCTCTTTTCGGCAGATTATGTATTCAATGAAGTACTCGAACCTCACCAGCAGATACGTATCAAGGTATTGTTGGGAATGGAAGATGACCCGACAGGTGCCGGATACAATGTCAATCAAAGTAAGATTGCAATTGGTTCGGGAGGCTTTTTGGGAAAAGGTTTTCTGAACGGTACCCAGACCAAGTTGAAATATGTACCCGAGCAGGATACCGACTTTATTTTCTGTACCGTAGGCGAGGAGCAGGGATTTGTGGGCTCTACGATTGTGATTCTGTTGTTTGCTGCATTGATATGGCGGTTAATTTATCTGGCAGAACGACAAAGCACCCGGTTTGGACGAGTATATGGATATAGTGTGCTGAGCATTTTCTTTTTCCATCTTTTTGTCAATGTGGGTATGGTACTTGGATTGACTCCTGTAATCGGTATTCCTCTTCCTTTCTTCAGTTACGGGGGATCTTCGCTTTGGGGATTTACCATTTTACTATTTGTCTTTCTGCGTATTGACGCTGCCCGTGAAAGTTGACAGACGCATACCCACATCGCTGATTCCCTTCAGCGACTTGTCACGCATGATATGAACTACCTGTAGCAAACTGTCGGCTGGCGAAAGATGCAGAGGATGATCTTGGGTACATGTAAACTGATACATATTGCCTGCTGTACCTTTGCCGTTCCAGTTTCCCCATTTATCGGACAGACTCAAGTGTAACGTATCCGGACGTCTGTCTGGACTTAGTGGGTACAATACTTCCAGCCATATATCCTGATAAGGATAGTTTTCCGTATGTCTTAATCCTACTTCCAGCTCATAGGTATGTCCTGCAAGCTGGGAAGGAAGTGTATACTCCAGCGTATCCTGTTTGTTCCAGCCGTTGCTGCTCAGGTTTTGGTAAGTATGGTAAACCGTATCATCATGGCATGCCGCAAGGGAGAATAATAAACCTAATATTCCCCCTGCGGTCCGGATATATGATGAAGTTTTTAGTGTGGTCATGCTATTTCGTTGTTATTCTTTCGTGCTGGCCGGCGTGGACGGTTAGGCTGTCTGTTGTTTCCTTCCGGTTGCGGCTGCTGTGTACGTGCCTCCGGTTGTTGGTTGGGCTGCTGTCTGTTGTCAGCCTGACGTGGAGCTGTTCCTTGTCTTTTCCCTTCCGGTTGTGGTTGCTGCGTACGTGCTTCTGCCTGCTGGTTGGATGGTTGCTGCTTGTTATCGGCCTGGCGTGGAGCATTTCCTTGTCTTTGAGGGCGATTACCTCCCTTTTCTCCTCTTCGCTTATCACCGCCCTGGCGCTCTTCTTTCCGTCTTTCTCTTCCACCGTTGGCAGGAGTATTGGAAGTTGCGGCATTGTTCTCTACTCGTGCCTGTCCTTCTGTCTTTTCCTGACTTGATGCATTCTTATTGGGAAGGAGCTTTTGTGGATTGGTCTCTTGAATAGTGGCTTGACGAGCTTCTCCGTTTTTCTTCTTATTCTTACGGTTCTTGCCGTTTTTGCTTTTATCGAAACGGGTAACACTTTCCTGTTCCAGCAAGTCTTTCGGACGTGCCGGCTCATGCATGCCGTTGTCGTTCAGTTTCTCGGGCTTTTCTCCACGGCGGTTCATGTTGATAACCTCAAATGCACGGCGTGCTGTAATTGTTACTTCGTTGGCAAGGAAACTCTTGTCGGTAGAATAAATGATTTCTCCTTTCAGGATGTCGGCCTTGAAGTAATAATATGTTGCATCCATTGTTTCGAGGGTGATTTCCTTGCTTGGCAATCGTTTCTGGCATTCTACGTAAGCGTCTACTTCGTAGTTGAGGCAACATTTCAGCTTGGCACATTGTCCGGCCAGCTTTTGCGGATTAAGCGAAATATCCTGATAGCGGGCTGCTCCCGTAGATACAGAAATAAAATTAGTCATCCACGTAGCGCAACACAGTTCTCGTCCGCACGGACCGATACCTCCGATGCGCCCTGCTTCCTGACGAGCACCGATCTGTTTCATCTCGATACGTACACGGAAAGCCTCAGCCAGTACTTTGATAAGCTGACGGAAATCTACTCGTTCGTCGGCAATGTAATAGAAAATGGCTTTGTTTCCGTCGCCCTGGTATTCCACATCACCGATTTTCATCTGCAAACCTAAGTCGGCGGCAATCTGACGAGAACGAATCATCGTAGCATGTTCACGACTTTTGGCCTCTTCATATTTTTCCATGTCTACCGGTTTTGCCTTGCGGTATACACGGCGTATTTCAGCATCCGGCTTTATGTTTGCCTTACGCATCTGCAACGGTACAAGGCGTCCTGTCAGCGTTACTGTACCGATGTCATGACCCGGACTGGCCTCTACTGCAACAATATCGCCTTTTTCCAGTTTCAGGTGATTGCTGTTTTTGAAATATCCTTTTCGGGTATTCTTGAACTGTACCTCCACCATATCCTGCTCTTCGCTGTTACCGGGAATATCGGCCAGCCAGTCGTAGGTATTCAGTTTATTATCTTGTCTTCCGCAGCCCTTACAGCAAAGCGAGCCACTTCCGTTCTTCAATATAAATTTGTTCATAGTTTCAATTCTTTAGTAGTACAATCATTTTCAGGGCGAAATCGAAGAAAACGAATTTGGGATTTACGTTTTGTTCGATATGTCGTCCGGCTTCCTCCAGTTCATCCATGATACCCATGACGTTCCTTTCGTTGACGAAAGGTGCAAATCGTGAAGCGAATTGAGCCTCTTCGCGTCCCAGGTAATTCATTTCCGGCTGGTGGAAGTTATATATAAAGTTTTCCCGTATCATGCGCTGGCAGTATGCCAATAAATTTTTCTGCCGTTCTCTTCCCAATGCCGCAACCTGCTCGCTCCATGCTTTCATTTCTTTCAGGCGTCGGGCGTATGCCAGTCGCATCAGGGAAGTGAACAGTGTAAAGAATAGTCGATTTTCTTCTCCCAAATGTATGTTTTCGATGGCGCGTAAGACACTTCCGGCAGAGAGGTGTGCAATATCGGCTGCATCTTCGGGCTGAAGCATATAGCGCGTACGTAATAATCCGGCAATATCCTCCTCACTCAGCGGAGGCAGGTTAAACCGTTGCATGCGGCTGGTCAGTGTCGGCAGAATATATTCCGGAGCCTCGCTGACCAGTAAAAACAGGGTATAGGCAGGCGGCTCTTCGAGAAGCTTCAACAGCTTGTTTCCACATTCCGCATTCATCTTTTCCGGGAGCCATATAATCATGATTTTATACCCGCCTTCTCCGGCTTTCAGCGACAGTTTCCGTTGTATTTCGTCACTTTCACGTACGAATATCTGAGCCTGTTGGTTTTCGGCTCCCATACGTGCCAGCCAATCTGGTAGTGAAAAATAGGGTGAATCAATCAGCTGCTGACGCCATGCATCGATAAAGTCGTCGGACACCGTGTCACGTCCGGCTTTTTTCTTGATGACCGGAAAAGCGAAATGTACGTCGGGATGAACCAGTTTGTTCATTTTTACACACGAAGGACATTTCCCGCAAGCATCTTCTTCTCCCGGATTTTCACAACACAGGTATCGTGCTAAGGCCAGCGCCAAAGGGAGTTTACCCGTTCCCTCCATTCCACAGAACAGCATGGCGTGAGGCACCCGCCCTTCGTGGACGAGTGTCAGCAGATGGCGTTTAGCCTCGGTTTGTCCTATGACGTCTTTAAAAAACACGGTTAATAAATTTCTTTGGCTACGCGGCGTACGCTTTCCGTAGCTCCAACAGTATAAAAATGAATACTCGGTACACCGTGAGCAATCAGTTCACGGCATTGGTTGATACACCATTCCACTCCCAATTGTCGGGCTTCTTCGTCGGTTTTGCATTTCAAAGCTTCCAGAGCCAGATCCTGCGGAAGGTCGACTTTAAATGTTTTAGGAACCACCGACAACTGAGATAGTTTGCTGAACGGTTTGATTCCCGGAATAATCGGGATATCGATACCTTCACGACGCACACGGTCAACAAAGTCAAAAAATTTGCGGTTATCGTAAAATAATTGCGTTACGGCATATTCTGCTCCCGCTTCAACCTTCTTTTTCAACCAGTAAATATCCTGTTCCATGTTGGGCGCTTCTTCATGCTTTTCCGGATAGCAGGCTACTCCGTAGCTGAAAGGATGTACAGGAGCTTTAATAGGAGAACCGTCGACGAATACTCCGCGGTTGAAATCATTGATTTGCTGTTCCAGCTCCACGGCATGTGCATATCCTCCGGGTTCGGGAGTAAAGACTTGCTCGTGTTTAGCCTTGTCGCCACGCAGAATCAGCAGGTCGGTAATACCTAAAAATTGCAGATCCAGCAGTACATACTCCGTGTCTTCACGTGTAAATCCACTGCACAAGATGTGTGGTACTACCGTGATGTTATATTTGTTTTGTATGGCTGCTGCCACTGCTACCGTACCCGGACGGCGGCGGATTCGCTTGCGTTCATACAGCCCGTTACCCAGTTCGCGGTATACATATTCGCTGCGGTGTGTGGTAATATTAATGTATTTCGGGTCGAATTCGCGTAAGGAATCGATGGTTTCATATAATTTTTCTATCCCTGTGCCTTTTAAAGGAGGAAGAATCTCGAATGAAAAGGCAGTTTTCTCAGGTGATTTGATTAAGTCAATTACTCTCATTTCACTATTTTTGCGCCTTGTTAGGGTGTTACATATTTGGCAAAAATAAGAAAAATATCGTACTTAACGGGAGAATGTTTCTTAAAAATTTTAATTTGTCTGCCGATACATCAGAGCACGGGGGTAAACAGGTGAGCGAACCATCCGACAAAGCGTTTCCACGGTGTCCGTTTCTTGTAAACCTCTTTCGTCATTATCGTACTGTTTTGCTTGTCGGCACTGAATATCTCGGTCAGTTGGGCCGTGATAGGCAGGTCGAATACAAACGCGTTGATTTCGTAGTCATACCGCAGGCTCCGGCTGTTCAGGTTGGTACTTCCCACCGTACAGAATCGTTCGTCTACCATCATGACCTTCGAATGATGAAATCCTCCGTTGTAGACATAGATATGTGCTCCTTTTTTCCGGAGGCGGTTGGCAAGATAAAATCCGGCATCGGGTGTGAAACTGATGTCCGATTTGCCGGGAATCATGATTTCTACCCTGACTCCACGGTCGACAGCCTTTTCGATGGCATGGCGTATGCTGGCAGTCGGAGTAAAGTAAGGGTTGATGATTTGTATTTTCCGTTCTGCCGCATTGATGGCTGCAATGTAAGCGTGCCTCATTGCTTTGGGCGATATTTTCGGGACGCGCTGTACAATAGCTACCTGATGACCGGCATGTACCGGAGGTGCATTCAGTGAATCCTCTCCAAAAGGGAAAAATTCATCGCCTTCTATATGCTGCTTGGTTTCTTTGTTCCACATTGTTAGAAAGGCCTCTTGCAGTTTTTCTACAGCAGGTCCTTTGATACGGATATGCATGTCTCTCCATGCTCCGATTTTAGGCAGTCCGTTTATGTAATAGTCGGCGATATTCATTCCTCCTGTATAGCCTACTTTGCCGTCTATGACTACTATTTTCTGGTGGTCACGACTGGCCGCATGGTTTACGTAGGGAAAGGTAATCGGGTCGAATGTTATAATTTCTATTCCCCTTTTACTCAATTTCTTGAGAAGCCTGTTACGGAGTGGACGGTTATTCGACATATTTCCGAAAGCGTCGAACATGGCGCGTACCTTTACTCCTTCCTTCACTTTCAGTGCAAGTAAGTCGAACAAGGCATTCCCGATGGAATCGTTTCTGAAATTGAAGTATTCCAGATGTATATGATGTTTTGCCTTTTTGATTTCTTCAAAAAGGTCATTGAATTTCTCTCTGCCGCTGGGCAACAGTTTCAGCTCATTATTGTTGATAATTGCTACGCCTTGTTCGCGTAAGTATCTGGCAAATAATGAGTCAGCAGGCAGATATTCGGTAATGGTATCTTCTGCTGCTTTTGCCGTAAACGATTGTGATTGTGCATGGCAAGGCACGCCGAATTTCACAATCAATAAGACTAGGCAAAAAAATATTTTGTGAAATTTGTAGTCATTCATGCATCGATAGTTTTTGTGAGGTGCAAAAATATGGAATTTAATTAAGAATTTGTAATGATTACACTTGCTTTTCATAAAATAGTGACTATTTGACTGTAAAATCAGATGAAATGACTGATTTGATTAGAAGAAAGTAAGGTATAAAGTTTGGGAAGCGATGAAGACTATTCTCTGAATTGCTTTTGAAATTTGTACAAAGAAAAAAAGTTTTTGTACAAAAAAATAAAAAACGTCGAGAGGAATAACCGCACAATTGCGCGTTTTCCCCTTAAATAATGACTTTATTTATGTCTTTTTGCCCTTTACGCCCTTCACAAACGTTGGAAAATTAACAAAAGAGATACTTTTCTCTTGTATTAGAAGACTGATTTTCCTCCTGCTAGAAAGACCTGTGAAGGCGGTGAAGGCAAAAAAGACAAAAAAGTTTTTTATTTTGCCGGATGTTTCCTTATTGTCAGCCAGTAAGCCGTTACCACAAGTATACCGGTTACCACCCACGAAATAGGGTAGACATAGAGCAATACGTCGTATCCTCTCCATATCGGTGAAACACAATACACCCAGATGATACGAAGCATGCAGGTACCTACTACAGTCATGAGAGCAGGTGTAAGCGACTTTCCCATACCTCGCAAGGAAGAACCGGCTATCTCGTAACTGCAAGCAATAAACTGGAGCGCCAGTACGATGTGCATACGTATGCTTCCAAAGTGCTGTACCATGGGCATATCGGAAAAGAATCCTAAGAAGAAACTGTGCTGCCAGGTAAATATCCAGCTGAAGGCTGCGCAGAGTCCGGCACTTGCTCCCATACAGATCCAGAAAATGCGGTGTACCCTGTCCATCTTTCCGGCACCGTAGTTCTGGGCGATAAAACTGATAGCCGCCCCATTGAAGCCTTGAATGATGAAATAAGTATAGTATTCAAAGTTGAGCGCGGCCGACGAACCGGCTATGGCATCTGCTCCGTAACTGTTGATAGACGACTGTACCACTACGTTTGAGATAGAGAATATCATTCCCTGAATGCCGGCTGGCACTCCGATCTTGAGCATACGACTCAGTTCCGTAAAGTTGATTTTTATTTTATTGGGATGTAACCGGTAAGGTTCTTTTTCCTTGAGAAGCAGTCGAACGATCATCGTGGCACTGAATATATTGGCTATGCCGGTTGCTATTGCCACTCCCGATACTCCCATGTGGAAAACAAGCACGAACAGTAGGTTGAGAAAGGTGTTGATAATTCCTGCCATGACCAATATATACAAAGGACGACGGGTATCTCCGATACTTCGTAAGATAGCAGCTCCGAAGTTGAATACCATGATAAAGGGCATGGCAAGAAAATAAATGCGGAGATATTTCACGGCTTCTCCCAATACCTCGGGTGGAGTTCCCATCCAGGTCAATATCGGTCGGGCTACCAGTACTCCCAGTATGAGCAGGAATATACCGCTGATAATGGCGACCATGCCTACGGTATTGATGGCATTGCATATACTCTTGTGATCCTGCTGGCCGATGTGATTGGAAATGATGGCACATGCTCCCATCGAGATACCTAAAAAGAGATTGATAAGCAGTCCTATGACGGGGGCATTGCTTCCTACTGCTGCCAGTGCTTCGCTGCCGATGAAATGTCCTACTACGGCGATATCGATTGAATTGAATAGTTCCTGCAGCAGACTGCTTGCTGCTAACGGTAATGCAAAGAATAGTATGTTCTTGAATAACGGGCCGTTCAGCATGTCTATTTCATTGCTTTTCGGCTTTTTGCTCGCTATGGTTGTATCACTCATGTTTTACTTGAATTTGTAACGACCTGCAAAATTATAATAAATTTTTCAGTTGTGGATATTGGGATAAGTTCGTAATGTTTAAGGGGCAAACAGACAATTGGATAAATCTGAGACGTTTTTATTACTAAATACATAAATTATACAGATATAAGATTTTATATAGATAAAAGTGTTAAAAAATTGTTTGTGAGATATTTGTTGCTTATTTTTAGGTAAACCTATTTATTGATACTATGAAATCCATTTGTCTCTTATTCCTGTTGATTCCTGCATTCACATTTGCCGCTTCACAGAAATATCTTGCGAATGTAGAAAAGAAGCTGGACTCACTGTTCTCGACTGAAATTCCAGATACGGCCGTTTTGAAGGCTGTAAGAATAGTTACGGAGGACGATTCACTTTCTTCGGAAGAAACTGAACATTTTTATGCGAAAAAGATTTTTCCATTTATTGAAAAGAAAAAAGCGAATGTGTCCCATCTCATGTTGGCTGTAGCTTACCGGAGCCGTGCCTTGACGGTATCTAAATTTGGAGAGATAGAGGAACACCGTAAGTACATGGAAATGGCTTATAACCATATTCTTAAAGTTGGAGATACCGGCTATCAGGAACTACGGCAGAAGGGGGCCGTATGTTACAGCTATGCTTCCATGCAGCTTTTTTTCGGCGATATAGCCAAGGCCCATAAAGTCTTTTATCAGGCTATTCGTGCTGCCGAAAAGATAAAGGATTACAATAAGGTGATGGAAAGTTTTTATGCCTTGGCTATCTATTATACACAGGTAAAAGATACCAAACGTCTGGATAATATCCTTGCCGACATCAGGGAGATCTTTCGAAAGGCCGATGGTGATGTTCCGCCAAGGGCGTACTATTCATGGTATTCGGTGGCTACTGCTCGTTATGCTCTTGACACTGACCGTCCGGAAATGAGAGATTCTGCACTGTTATATTCCAGAAAATCGCTGGACATTGTGGAAAAATATGGTCCGGAACTGGAACGGGGTACTGCCAATTTTGCGTGGAACTATTATAATCATGCACTGTTTTTCATCGAGAAGCCTTATGTAAATGAAGATAGTGCTTCCTATTATCTGGAAAAAGCCAGACGTGTGCCGCAGCGTCTGGCGATGCATGCCAGGGAGGTAGAGCTGAATGTACGCTGTGCGTATGCTACGCTTTATAAAAGTCAGGGACATTATCCGAAAGCCATCAAGGTGTTTAAAGATGCGCTGCGTATGATGGATGCCGATACGATAAACAACGGTATCCGTCAGGAACGTCTGGATGCTTATGAAAACATTGTTTCGATGGATTCGGCTCTTGGTAATTATAAGGAGGCGCTGGCGTATCAGCAAAAGATAATAGATTACCATCAAAAGGTTTACGATAGTGAACTTGCACGGCAGCTGGATGAAATCTCTACTAAATTTGGAGTAGAGAAGAAAAACCTGGAGTTGCAGAATCTGAAAGAACGAGAAGAACAGCGTACCGTCATTCTTCGTTTGCTTATCGGCTCGCTGGTGGCTGCCGTGGTAATTCTTGTGTTTGTAGTCTGGATTTATATACTGCATCGTCGCCGCTTGCAAGACCGTCTTTATCAGTCTGCTCTTGAGTCGGAGATGAATCTTCAGGAACTGGAAACCGTTAAATCGCAATATTCTGACCTGAAGGATAGTCTTGAATCCAGACAGGTATTACGTAATTTTGAAGTTGCAGTGGAAAAGATGAAATCGGTTGTTATGGCAGCCCGTTTAGATCCTGCTGTACGCGATGAATATATACAGAAGCTTTCAACTCTTAATTTAGTAGCATTTGAACGTCAGTTTGCGACTTCCATTTCTCGGATGACACAAATGGACATAAAGTATATTCTTTGCTTTTATCTTGAGTTTGAGGCTCGCGATATTGCTACGATTTTTAGTGTAGAGCCAGCCAGTGTGTATACAGTACGTTATCGGTTGCGTAAGAAATTCAGGGACAATCCTTCTTTTCAGTTTCTTATGAAGTGATTTTTTATGGAGAGACAGGCATTTGTCTATATTTGTCTATTTATTTGAAGCACAGATTCGGCTAATTTTATTTGCAGAAGATAAGAACGTCAACATTATGCAAAACACAGAATTTCTCAATTCCGGACTGACAGAGTATTCTATTTTGGTGATTATAAAAAAACTGTGTGCGGTCATTGTCGATTCGGAAGCAAACATCAGCGATGAACGGAAAGTGAAATATCTTCATCGTTTGGCTTCCTATCAGATAAAAGGTGAAGAGGGAAAGGATATTTTACAATGTTATCATGTTCTTACTCATACGGATATCAGATATCTTTTGTGTTTTGCTATCGGTATGGAATATGGGGATATCCAGACCTTGTTTCATATAGAAAAGAAGACCATTTATTCAGTGCGCTATCGTATCCGTAAGAAACTGAAAAAAGCAGGGAGGGATAATGTGGTTGCTCCCTTGACCGGATAAGAGACAGATATTCCATTTGTTCATTTAAAATAAAAGCCTATGAAAAGTTTGTTGTTTGTAATGATTGCAGGTTTGGCCTCAGCGGCGATGTTAGTATCTTGTGGAGGTGATGGAAGCAAAGCTTCAGCTTCGGGACCTTTTGGAGAAATACCCTCACTTGTGAGTGATTTTGAAACTTTTTCGGATGCGAAACGGGCTGAATTGCAAAGTGGAGGTGAGGATAATATGAAGAAAATCCTCGAAGAGATGAAAACAGCGGAAGAAAAGTTTAAGGAGTCAATGAATGCTGCTTTCGAAAAAGTGAAAGGCAAAGAGGTGGTAACCGAAATTGATCCGGAACTACCGCTGAAGGTTGTCACTCCTATGAAGATAGAAGATATATCTGTTTCACGTCATTTGGTTAAGCTGGTTGGTGAATTGGAACTGACGGCCACCGCAATCGGATTTGATTCATACGAGCCGACCGATGCATTCGAACTGGATGACTTGGTGGTATTATCTTACGACAATAACGGTAAGCCTTTTGCATACGACGGATTGTCTAAAGACATGGGAGGCGAACCAATGCCGGCTGGTTCGAAAGTGCCTGTCGATACGCATATTCATATTGAAAGTTATAATGCGGCCTCTATGGGATGCTTGTCTAAAATACTCATTACTCTGAAAGGAAGCGAGCTGTATGATCAGGCAAAAGCGGCAGCCGATGCTTTAAAAGGAAAGTAAGGTTTGGATATTTGTATTGACTCTTTATCTGTCTGTCTTTTTGTGCAGATTGATTCTGGGATAATTGGTTTATAAGAAAAGATCCCGGCTTTCACTCAAACGAAGGCCGGGATTCTTGTTTTAAGAGTGTTCTTTCTACTGGTTTCAAGACATATCTGTCTTTAATGTTAAAAAATGACTTCTTGTTCTATTATGAACATTTGTTCATTATATTTGCGGGCGGAAACAATAAATACATTCATGTCACCACGTCCTAAAAATATCCGTAAAATCAATGATATGCCTTCTGTGGCAGGATTTAAGCCGATAGCTTCAAGCTATTGTCGTAAGGATACTATATTCTTGCATTTTGAAGAATATGAAGCGATACGACTGTGTGATTATGAAATGAAAACCCAGCAAGAAGCGTCTGTTTCAATGGGAGTATCACGTCCGACTCTTAGCCGGATATATGTCAGTGCGAGGCAAAAGATAGCCACAGCATTGGTACGTGGGGTGGCGATAATGATAGAAGGCGGAGTATCGTATACCGATAGTGAATGGTTCCGTTGTGGAGTATGCGGTTTTTTATTCAATAATATCAATCCGGCACTTAAAATCCGTAAGATAGAATGTCCGATGTGCCACTCCAATGACATAAGCATAAGTAATATAAACATTAATAAAAGTGAGATTATGATGAAAATTGCAATTCCTACCAGAGATAATATGGTTGACAGCCATTTTGGTCACTGTGAGTATTATACAATCTTGACAGTAGGGGCAGACAATCAAATTTTGAGTAGCGAAACTATTCCTTCTCCTCAGGGATGCGGGTGTAAATCTAATATTGCGGGAGAATTGGAAAATATGGGAGTCAGCGTCATGTTGGCAGGAAATATGGGACAAGGTGCTTTAAACGTATTAACCACCCATCATATCAAGGTGATAAGAGGTTGTTCGGGTAATATTCTCGATGTGGCTGCTGAGTATTTAAACGGTACTCTTACTGATTCGGGAGTAAGCTGTTCATCCCATGAACATCATCATGAATGCCATGAACATGATCATAAGGAGTGATGTGTGAAAAGTAAGATATTACTTGATATCAGTGTTGAAAAGGGGCCGTCTCATAATGAATGAACTTGAGATGGCCTTTTTCTTTAAATTAATATTATGCTTAAAGTAACGAAGCTTTCGGTTTCTACGTTGAGCCCTTGTAGTACATAATCGAAATTGCAGCTTTCATAAAAAATACGGTTGACTTCTTGGTTGACTTTTCGTGTCGACCACAGCGTCAACCGCTATAGCTTTATAAGCTACAAAAAACAAAAAAGCATCGACTATCATCAGATTATCAATGCTTTTTACTAGTCGGGGTGACTGGTATCTAACCTAGATTTTTTTATCTTTGTCTTATTTTCTCTTATTTTATTATTTTAATCTGATAACCAATTGTTTGTCGTTTTATGAAATCATATAATAACATCAAACAGGAAAGAAAAACATAGATTTTGCGGAACAAAAACGGAACATTCTTTCTGTTTGTTCCGTACTTTTAGTATCTTTGTTATGGATTCAAAAGTAGTTAATATGGCAAATATTAAATTCATCATCCGTGATATGGATGCAAAGACGGAACAGACCGTTTATGTCACATCGAGATTCGGTAGAAACGAAAAGCTGATGTACGCAACACCCTTAAAAGTGAAGCCTTCCTTGTGGGATGAAAAAAAGGAGAGAGTAAGAAATACCGGTTATTGTTCTTATCGTGAGGAAGTGAACGGGGCTTTAAATGCTATTGATGCTTTGATAAAATCTTTCATGGCTCAGGTGGCTATGTCTGAAAATGAAACTTTGTCGAAAGATTCGCTCAAGAACCTTCTGGACGTTCATTTCGGGAAAAAGAGAGCACAGGCCAAAGATTTTCATTCCTATTTCGAAGAGTTCATCAAGAATTGCGAAACAAGGACAAACCCGAAACGGGGCGGTCAGACGCTTTCCTATAAGACTATGAGGGAATATGCAAGGACGTATCACTATATCCTAGAATATGAAAAGAAAAGAGGAGTAAAACTGGATTTCAACAATATCAACCAGTCCTTCATGAACGATTTTATCGCATTCCTTCAGGAACAGAACCTTAGTACAAATACTATCGGCCATAAGATAGTCTGTATAAAGGCCTTTATGCGCTCTGCAAACGAGAATGATTTGACAAGCAACACGAAGTTTCAGTTCTTTAAAGGTGTGTCAGAGCAAAGTGATAACATTGCGTTGTCTGAGGATGAACTTGACAGTCTGGCCCGATTTGATTTTTCATCATGCCCAAGACTTGAACGGGTGCGTGATTTGTTTCTGATAGGTTGCTGGACCGGATTGCGTTTTTCTGACTTTACCAGTATAAGGAAAGAAAACATTGCTGGTGGGATGATAACCATTACACAGCATAAGACCGATGCGCCTGTAGTTATTCCTGTGCATCCGGTGTTCAAGGCCATTTGGGACAAATATGAAGGTGATCTTCCAGCGAATATAAGCAATCAGAAGTTTAACGACTATATCAAGGAAGTTTGTAGGATAGTTGGTATAAACAGCCGGATATTGAAATCAATCACACGTGGAGGTAAGAAACAGACTACAGTTTATGAGAAATGGCAACTGGTGAGCAGCCATACGGCCCGAAGAAGTTTTGCCACTAATCTATATAAATCCGGGTTCCCTGCTGTATCTATCATGCAGATTACTGGCCATCGCACAGAGTCCGCATTCCTGAAATATATCAAAGTGACTAAAGAAGAACATGCCAAGATGCTGATGATGCACTGGCAGAAGAACGGTAACCTGTTAAAAGTGATGTGATATGGAGAATATTAGAAAGTATGTCGAATATGTTTATAGTAGTGATTTCGATAAAGAAGGCTGTTACATTAAGATGTTTGAATGTGTAGATGCCGTAACAAACAAGCTAGTTACCATGAATGACAGTAATCAAAAAGCATATAGCAGGATTATTTTAAACTATATATGGAACTACATGTGTGTAGAAGGAGAATTTTCGGATGCCATCAATAATATTGACAATTATGACATTGCTGGAAACGATGATGAGACAAGCGAACTGATTTACTTTTTATATGAATTAAGCGATGTATTTAAATGTTTTGGGATAAGTTTGAATCAAGAATCTATTAACTTGGGGTACAAAAAAATAGTATTAACCGAGCCCAATGAATCACAAGTGTATGATAGGCGGTGTTTTCGTAAAAAGAAGGAACCAACAGCAACAACCCCTGAACAAGTAGATGTTATAAGAACATTATTAAAGAGTGCCGGAATAGAATATTCTTCTGATGTAGATTTAGCGAAATTCATATCATGGCTTTGTGGTGGTACTGAATTTTCTATAAGAAATAACGGTTTAGTACCAAATACAGGATATGAAAACGAAGAAGTATTAAAAGAGAAATTCGCACTTATTGGAATAGAGTACGAAAAAGGAAGAATAAAGCAAAGAACAAACAATTTGTAATATTGCAAGCAATATTGCACATAGCAAAAACAAAGAAATTTGCCATAAGAACTAAAAACAAGTAACTTATGGCAAATTTTTTATCCCCTAACTCAATGCTTATTCAAGGCGCAACGATGAGCGACTTTGAAAGCATGATTAGCCGTTTACTTGATAAGAAGCTGGCTAATATCTTAGAATCTATTCCCCAACAGGAAGAAATCCCTAAAAACGGATTGAACAAACGTAAAGAAGCCGCTGCAAAATTGCGTGTTTCCCTTGTAACCTTAGATGCGTGGACGAAAGCCGGAATCATAAATGCCCATCGTGTCGGGGGACGTGTGTATTATACGGATAAAGATATTAATGATGCCTTGAAAAAGGTATCTAAATAAAAAGAAGGGAGTTACTATGGACATAGTCAATAATAACCCCGGACAGACACACGATTACACCCACAAAGATAACAATAATTCATCTAATTATCAACCCGTCAAAAGAGAATTAAATTACATTCAAGCCATAGGCGCAGAACTCCAGAAAGCCGACCAGTTAGCAGCAGCCGTACCGGAACAGATAGGAATGTTTACCGTAAAGACAGCAAACAGGACTATTAAGGAAGCTGCATTAAGGCCCAACCCAGATTCGCTTTGGCTCTCACTATGGTATGAAGGTGAGGTATGTTGCTTATTTTCCGATTCCAATTTAGGAAAGTCCATCTATGCAGTACAGATAGCGACAAGCATAGCGGAGAAACAACGGGTTTTGTATTTTGACTTTGAGCTTTCAGACAAACAATTCCAGTTGAGATATAGCGATGAGAAAGGCAACCTTAACCAGTTCCCGGATAATCTTTATAGGGTGGAAATAAATCGTGAATCTTTAGATACTACGAACTTTGAGGAGGTTGTGATAGAGAATATCGAACAAACAGCACTGCAAACAGGTGCAAGGGTGCTTATCATTGATAATCTAACTTATTTGTGCATAGCATCAGAAAAAGGAGATGCAGCAGGTTTGCTCATGTTTCGGCTCATGGCTCTTAAAAAGAAATACGGCTTATCAATACTCGTGCTGGCTCATACCCCTAAAAGATGCTTGTCAAATCCAATCACACAAAACGATCTTGCCGGAAGTAAAAAACTATACAACTTCTTCGATAGTGTATTTGCTATCGGCAAGAGCGCAAAAGATAGCGATCTAAGGTATATCAAGCAGCTTAAAGTAAGGTATGGTAATTATACATACGATGCCGATAACGTTATAGTGTCGGCTATTGAGAAAACTGGCTCGTTCTTGCAGTTTGTAAACATAGGATATGCCACAGAAAAAGAACACCTGAAAGAGCCATCCGACAAAGATTTGTCCCAGGAAACAGAGAACATAAAACAGTTGGCGGGACAGGGTAAGTCTATAAGAGAAATTGCTAAAGAACTGAATATCAGTAAATCAAAAGTCGGAAGAATTTTGAAAATGTGATGGTGTCCCACGTCCCACGCCTGAGACACTTGGGACAGTGGGACATTTGGGACACTTGGGACAGTGGGACAGATTTAAATATTAACGACATGAATAATTATAACCAACCATATTTAGAGAAATACACGGGACGGGCTTCACGGCACAAATGCCCGAAATGTGGCGACCCTCATTCATTCGCTTATTACTTGGATGGAAACACCGGGCTACCAATAGATAAAACGGTAGGCAGGTGTAACCATGAAAGCGGATGCGGCTACCATTACACACCCAAACAGTTCTTTATTGATAATCCAGTAGAGAAAGAACGTTTTGTAAGTCCAGTACAGCAGAAACCAATACAGAAGCCTCAGCGAAAAATTGGTTACATTCCTTTTCAGTATGTAGAAAAGTCGGCAAGCTATAACAGTTCCTTTGTATGTTTTCTTTGCGGATTGTTTGACCGCTATTCTTTGGAATCTCCTACTATTGAAAGGTTAATGCAGGATTACGCTTTAGGAGCGACTAAAGACGGTAGTATCATCTACTGGCAGATAGACACCAAAGGAAAGGTAAGGACTGGTAAGATTATGAAATACGACCCCGATACAGGTCACAGGGTAAAGGATGGAGGCGGTATAAATTGGATCCATGCCATTATGAAAAAACAGGGACTATTGCCGGATGACTATCATTTAGTGCAATGCCTTTTTGGTGAACACCTGCTAAAGATATACCCTACTAAGGTGGTTGCTTTGGTTGAATCCGAAAAGAGTGCTTTAATCGCTTCCGGTGTTTATCCTGATTACATTTGGCTGGCTACTGGCGGCAAATCCCAACTATCCATTGATAAGCTGAAAGTCTTGCAAGGCAGAACGGTTGTCATGTTCCCGGATGTGGACGGTTTCGAGTACTGGAGCAATAAGGCTAAAGAGGTTGAGGCTATCGGATGCAAAGTAGTAGTTTCCGACCTGCTGGAGAAGAACGCTACCGATGAGGATAGAGCCAACAAAATAGATATTGCCGACTGGCTGATACGTTGTTTGTCTGAAAGTACCGTTACGGAAGTTAAAACAGCAATCACAGAAGCGGAAAAGACTTTACAGGCTATGATAGAAGTTAACCCGGCTTTACAACTACTTATTGATATGTTTGATTTAGAACTGGTTGCATGATGGAAGTAGAAATAATATATGGTCAGATTCTAGCAAAGGCCAACCATTACCAGGCCGTACCGGGAAAGTTCGGTACAAAGCGGATTATCAAGGATGAAAAGATAAGAACGTATGAACGTTCTTTTGCTCAACAATGCAAGATATACCGAAATAGGGGCATTTCAAGCCGTTTCCGCCTGTTTGTGCGTGTGTTTCACAGTTCGGTACGTTTCGACCTTGATAATAGCTTAAAAACGCTTTTGGATTGTCTGCAAATGGTCGGGGCCATTACGGACGATAAACTATGCTTTCAGATTACAGCGGAAAAGAAAATAGACAGATATCACCCCCGGATAGAGTTTGCTATTCTGGAGGTGAACGAGCAGAAACAATTATTTACTAACTTTTAAAATTTTCAGATTATGAGAAAAGATTTATTACATGCCATCGCAAATCTGGCAAGTACACAGGGTTACAAGAAAGCTAAAGAAGCTATCGAAAAATGGGATAAGGAAACAGATGTGGATAGATATTGGGCCATGCGTATCGCCAACATTGCAGCAGATGAAAAATTGGGTATCCAGGCTGCAAGGCACGCTATTGATAACCCTGAACAATGGGATAACAGAACGGAATCCGAAAAGATAGCTGATGGCATTTTAGGGTATAACGCTCATTTTGATCCGGATTACAGAGATAATCCGTATGATGATTGGATTATACAAACAAGTGGAGGTTGTTATAGGAAAAGCGCTCCGGCAACTGGAGACGAATGTAGTCATATTGCTGATATGATTAACACAGACACTAAAGCGATTCTAAAGCATCCGGAAATGGGAGAATACCAAGCAATCGAGCATGATCGTTTTATGAAAGGAAATTAATTCATTCCGGGCAGGTTTGCCATAGCGGAGAATCTGCCCGGTTTCTAAAAAAATCTACTTTAAAAATAGAATTATCTTAATTTTCCGATGTGTCCACGTGCGCACACGTAAGCAATTAAATCAATTAGATTAAGTGTCCGCGCGCGTATGTGTAACCTTTGTATAGTTTTAGCGCAGAGGAAGCGCAGAAAACGAGCGTTAAACAAGCGTTGATGATTGAGAAATCGGCTTGAAAACGGCTTAAATCGGTTGAAAAATGGTTAATTTCCCGAATTAGTTAAAGTCTTAGCGCACGTGTGAAAACAAGCTACAAACAAGCTCAATGAGCAAGAAACCTCAGAACATTTTTGAAACAAACAAGCCTTTTACACTCCGTGTCCTTTATTCTGGGCATGGGGTGTATGAGACTATTTTTTCATATCAGGGAATAAGCCTTTTTCAGCCACTTTCAGACCAGCAGTATAGAGAATATCGGAAACTATGCTATTTGCGTCCTGTAGGGGCTAAAAACTACCTTTTGGACTTGATATGCTTTGAACGCACCCCATACCAAAGAAAAGATCTTGAGTTTCTGGGTAAAGATGAGGCTCCCACCAAAGAAATGATATCACTTTGGCAGGAGATAGAAAAAGGTTTATAGGCTGATTTATACGCACTAAAACCATATTAGGCCAATTCCTGCCGAATTACATACCCCAAAACTGGCGTGTGGTGAAGTCCGGTTTACATCATTTGAGCGGGGTTCCTAAAATAGTACCTCCTTACAGGGTGTCCGTCAAATGGACATCATCAAAGGAGTCTTTTTTTTGTCGACCCCTGTAATATATCGGTCAGGTACGAAGATTATTCGTACTATTTTTTAATGTATCATGTGTATTATTTCTAAGCGTATCGATACGATACAATACTTAAATTATTGATATTAATGTAGTTATACTGTATTGCAACCGATACACTCGATACGTTCTACTGTCCCACTGTCCCACGTGTCCCATATCTCTAAAAGTGGGACAAAATGGTTTAACTTATTGATAATACAGTAGTTATCTGTCCCAAAAGTGGGACACTCCAATATTTACAGAAGTGGGACGGTACACCTTACTCAACCTTGATATTTATCTCCTTTCCGCAATGTGGACAAGTGAGGGAAAGACCGTTACTTTTAAATAATTCTGACATATCAACATCTAACACTTTGGCTATTTTATTTAACGTGTCATAAGTAGGGTTTCCATTTTCGCCCAAAGCACGGCTAAGGCTGGTTTGTGTTGTACCTATTTGTTCCGCCAAATTACTAATCGTAATACCTCTTTCTTTTAATAGTTCTTTAATTCTTGATTCCATACTCGTATATCATTTAAGTTATAATGCAAATATATTGCATTAAAGACAAAATTATAGCGTTTAAGGCATAAATAAATGTTAAATATAACCCACATGGTATATTTTTACTCTTAATCATTTGGTAGATTATATCATTTACGCTATATTTGCATCAGAAAAAGAACATAAAAGGTATAATCAATATGAAAGCAATAAACGAAACAATAGCAAATGCGATAGTAGAAAACATCGAGGGTAACAACGGTACATTCTCTGTTGAGGTAGAAGTAAACAATACTCTGGTAGTTGTCGATGGTAGCTTTGAGATTGACGGTTATTGCGAGGATGATTATTTCAACGGTACCGGCGCATGGGTAACTACTTACGTTTCTGTTTGCATTGACAGCGTAGAAGCCTATGACGAGGACGGCAACGAAGTAGATGTAGATTGCGACCTTACAGAGATTGAAAGAAGCGTTGAAAGACTGGCAGCATAATATTAACGGTTAAAGATATATGACTATGGCAACAGAATTTAAAAACAAGATGCGTGATTTGATGAAACAGGCTTGGATGCTTGTAAAAGTATACGGTTTTTCTATGGCTGAGGCTATGAAACAGGCTTGGTTAGTGCTGAAACTGAAATCAGCCTTAAAGAACGGTGTAGTAAAGTTCTTCTATCAAAAGTTGAACGGTGAAATCCGGACTGCATGGGGTACGCTTAAAGATGGCTTGATACCTGAAACAAAAGGCACAGAGCGCAAAAGAAATGAAAGCCTCATCACATACTATGACAACGAGAAACAGGCTTACAGGTCGTTTAAAGTGGCAAATTTGATAAAGATAGGATAATTATTAACCCGGTGGGGGTACTTTCAAAGTCCCCCCCACCACAAAGATATAAAGGCATGAAAACAAGAAAGAAAACCCAGGTGAATTTGGATTCAGTGATTAAGCTACAGATAAAGTTAAATGAAAGTGAACAAGAAAGACGCAAACTCAAAAAACTCTATACTGACAAGGCTACAGAACAATACAGAGTAGAACGGCTTCTAAAGATTGAAATTGAACATACTGCATTTTACTCAGATTGTGCAGAGTACCTTCATTTGGCGTTATTCGAAGCCAAGAACTTAACTAAAGAAGAAATCGAAGGCAAGATGAAAAGTTATGCTGAGTTCAGAAATAAATCATACCAGAATTTCCAGAACAAAAGAGACCTGTTAAATAGGGTTGATGTTTCATTGGATGGAAAACCAAGAACTTTTTATGCAGATTATTCAGAACTGTCAGATAATAGTTTGTCAAGAGTAAGACTGATGCTCGAGAAGGAACAGGCTATCACATGCTATTTACATGATTGCAGGGAAGCTTTGATAACGAGCCTTAATGATGTGAACAACGCATGTACTCAAGTAAATGGTATCAGAGAAAAGTTTGCTCAGTTTGACTTAATGGCCAGTAAACGCCTGACTGAAAAGATTAGGCTATTATCAGATAAAAGTATGTCTTATGAAGCGTAGATTCAATATCGTGCTGCTGGCAGTGGGGTTCCTGCTGATGGTGGCTACAGAAAGCGAAACGGGTGCGAGCAACGTGCTGGGTCTGGGTATGACAGCCTTTTCCGGCTGGAGGCTGGGGCTGTTCGGAAACTGAAGGGGAATGCAATAGAAGGGAGTCACGGAAGCGGCTCCCTTTTCCGTACTCCCTGGGGTCGTGATCCGTCACCTGGGGCATGTGGATTTACATAAGATAGCTTACAGACAGGATTTGTAGGGGAATTGCATAGTGGTGTATAAATGATATACTTGTAAATGACTCGGCTAAATAAGCGGCATTCTGGAAACTGGAGGTCGCTTTTATCGTGGACAAAACAAAAAAAGGAGTGAAACCTAGGTCTCAACTCCTTTTCTGGATTCAAAAGAGTGCCTGCTCTTAGGCACCAAGCAAATATAATTATAATAGGTTATATCTACAAGAAAAATCGCTTATCCTTGAATCTAGCGGAACAAAAACGGAACAAAAAAGGCTTAACTAATTAATAGTCAAGCCTTACCAGTCGGGGTGACTGGATTCGAACCAGCGACCACACGCCCCCCAGAGCTATCCATTTATTTCCTATATTTTTATATCTAATTGTTTTTCAGTATATTTGCCAACGAATAAGAAACGGAAGTATTGGTATTATTTACATCTGATTATCTATATTTATCGTACAAACGTCAGTAATCCGTCAGTAAAATAGAGTAGATAATTTATTGGTAATCTGAATACTATAGTCCAATATCTTTTTAGCAGAATAAAATGTCAGTAATTTGTGTCGCTTATGAAGTATGCTTCATTTAAAATGTGGATAGCCGATAAATATCACTATAAAGAAGGATATGCTATTTGGTTGGTTGTTCGCAAGAATAACAAACGAAAGGTGATGGCGTTAGGCATTTATGCAGAACCACATCAATGGAATGACAAACTTGAAATGTTTGTCACAGATAAGCGTGTCCCCAAATTACATCCAGACCGAATATACCTCAATGAATGGTTAACGCAAAAGAAATCGGAGATACTTCGCATTATAGCAGATTTTGATGCTAATAAAATTGATTGGACACTAAATCAATTCGAACAAGAATTTTTTCACTACTCAAACAAAGGAAATGTAAAGGAATTCTTTGAAAATCTAATTCAAACTTATAAAGATACCAATCATATTGGCAATGCCAATTGCTATAGCAGAACACTTCACGTATTAGAACTCTTTGATGAGAAACTGCCTGAACGTGTTTTCCCTGAAATAGATATTAAATATGTAAAATCTTTTGATGTGTTTTTACAAAAACGTGAATGTAAAGGGAATACTCGGAAGTTCTATTTTAAGACTTTGCGTGCAGTATTGAATAAAGCTATCCAAGATGGTGAAGCGTCAGAAACAACTTACCCATTTGGCAAAGGCGGTTTTAGCATTTCATCATTGGAAGAAGAAACGACCAAACGCTATTTACCACATGACTCTATGTTGAAACTAAAAACTACAGTCATGGACAATAACGTACTTGAAAGAACAAGAAAATTGTTCCTTTTTTCGTATTACTGCTATGGCATATCGTTTATAGATGCAGCATTGCTAACTAAAAAGAATATTATCCGTTATAACGGTGGGAATTATATTGTCTATAAACGGAATAAAACAAAAGAAGCTAAGAAAGTCAAACCTATTCAGATTAAGATAACCCCTGAAATCCAAGAGTTAATGGATTGGTTTTCCGCCAATACATTGTTAGTAGAAGATTACTTGCTGCCAATAGTTTCTATTGCAGGATATAAAGGAGAGCAACTTTATAATCATATTCGTAGCCGTTTTGGACGCAATAACAAGAATTTGAGTAACTTAGCGAAAGCTTTGGAGATTACAGACATGAAGTTGACAAGCTACGTAAGCCGCCATACAATGGCAATGACTTTGCAGGACAATCAAGTACCGAGAGAAGTTATCTCACAGATATTAGGGCACAGCGATTTGGCAACGACCAATACTTACTTGGATAGTTTTGCCAGTAGTGTAATAGACGAAGCGGTAAAAGTATTATAAACGAAACAGTATGTTACCAACAAATAAAATAAAGGACTTGCTTTCGCATGGCGAGAATAAGCGAGTAGAATTCAAAAAATGTACGGATAAGGTTTCGGCATCTGTGTATGAAACCGTATGCTCTTTCTTGAATGCAGAGGGAGGATATATCTTTTTAGGAGTAGATGATGATGGCACAATATTGGGAATTAACCCTAAATGTGTAACAGATATGACCAAAAGCATTATCAATACGCTGAATAATCCTGAACAATTTCTCCCTCCAATGCCAATCACACCGGAACAGGCGGAGATAGACGATAAAATTATCTTGTATTTGAATGTACCTGAAAGTGAACAAGTGCATAGATACAAGAATCGTTTCTTCGACCGTTGGGGTGATGCGGACAATGATGTGTCAAAACATACCTATTTGGTTAAGAATATGTTCATGCGAAAAGAAAAGGAATCTTCCGAAAACGAAGTGTTTCCCGATGTGACCTTGGAAGATATGGACGAAGAATCGTTCAAAATTATGCGTAGCCACATTTCTATTCATAACTCCAATCATCCGTGGTTGAGTATGACAAATGAAAAATTCCTGAAAAGTCTGTTTTGGGGTAGGCAACGAGGTACAAACAAGGAAGGATATAAGTTGGCTGCTATTCTCTTATTTGGCAAGGAACAGACTATTCTGAACTGTTGTCCGTGGCATCGTACGGATGCCATTTACCGCAGTATGTCTTACGAGCGTTTCTTGCATCCGCTCCCTACCGACCCTGATATTCGTTACAATGACCGGGATATGATATGTGCAAACTTGATTCAGTCATATATCCGTTTACTGAATTTTGTGCAGCGCAATATGCCAGACAAATTCCGTTTGGCAGACAACGGTATAGACCGTTTGGATTTACGGGTAATGATATTCAGAGAAGTGATTTCGAATACACTTCTGCACCGTGAGTATATCAGTTCATATACCAATAAGTTTCTCATATTCCGCGACCGGGTTATAACGGAGAATTGGACGAAACCTTTCCAAACAGGGGATATAGATATAAATGATTGGCGCACCCGTACAAAGAATCCGCTAATAACAAAGGTGTTCCGTGAGATGAAATGGGCTGAAGAACTTGGATCGGGACAGAAAAATATTCGGAAATATGCTCCGTTGTATTTTGAAAACTCTGAAATAGAGATACATAGTGGAGAGGAGTTTATCTTTTCAATTACCTATCGTGACCCTAAAGAGTTTGAGCTTGCAGAAAATATGCCGACAAGTCGGGAGCAAGTCGGCACTAAGTCAGCACTAAGTTGGCATCAAGTCGGCACTAAGTTGGCACTAAGTCAAAAGGAAATAAGAACTATTTTGGAAATGTGTTTGTACGAAAACACTTTAACACAAATTATTGCTTCGCTCAATTTTAGCGATAGAACGAAATTTAAGAGAAAATATATAAACCCTTTGATTTCGGAAGAACTACTGGCAATGACTGTTCCTGACAAGCCCAATAGCCGTTTTCAGAAATATTATACTACAGAAAAAGGAAAATCATTACTACTATGCCAAGACGAAAGCAATTGACATTCAAAATCAAAGACCTGAGATGTGCCCAGTATCTGATTGCGGAGTTGTCCCAACTCCCTCAGCTGGCAAACTTTGATATGACTTCTATTGAGATAAGTATTAAGGAAAACAAACCTGCCCCTAAAATCATAAAGAAGGACATAGATGTACTGATAGACCGCTTGCAACGTGGATTCTCCGCAAACAAACATACTCTTACCCAACTGAACGGAAGATATTTGGTGACAAATACTCATTTAGCCAAATGGATGAGAACCACACCCGCATCTGTAAACAAATGGATAAAAGACGGATTAATAAAACCCTGCCAAGACCCGCATGTATGCTTTGATTATTTTAATGTGGATGAAGTAACGGAGCAATTGCGCAAGCAAAAACAATAAAATCACATTTCAATTTATCATCTATATCAAAAGTGCCATTTGATGCCATTCTGAGGACAGACGCTTCCAAACCTCTGAATGGCATTATTTGTATGTCTTCTTGTGGCAGCTAATGTCTTCTTTTGTCTTTGTTAATGCAGATATTTATTCGTTTTATAAGCTCTTCTTTTTGTTTTTCCTTTGCATCATCAACGTTGAGATAGCTGTGACGACAGCTTATTGTCTAACCCCTAAAATGTTTGATTATGGCAAATATTATTGTCGCAACAGAGGAGCAAATTCAAGAAGCTGTATTCAATGCGGTTTCAAAATTCTTTTCAGGAAATCAACAGGCTATGTTCAGTTCTGATTTGCCTGATACACTAAGTATGCCCAATGCGCTGAAAGTATTGGAAGATAACGGATTCCCGACTTCAAAGGCAAAATTGTACAAAATGACTTCGCAAGAACAAATACCTTTTATGAAGTATGGAAACAAACTTGTCTTTTCCCGCAAAGCTCTTATTGAGTGGGCACACCAGCAACTGGTTTCAAGCAGTAATGAAAATTGCGATTCGGCAATCAGCATTCAGAAATGTTTCAAACGTAAACGCTAAAACTATGAGTACAAAAGAAGCATTCAAAAATGAAAGTCCGTTTGTGCGGGTAGGAACAACACTTTACAAGATAGTGAACCAGCCCCGACTAAACGGGGGACATATCAAGAAACGCATCGTATGGAACAACGAAACACTTCGTCAAGATTATGGCAAGGATTATTTAGCGAGTGTTCCCAAATACGACGGTTTCTGTACCGTCCCTGACCATGTAAACTATTGCCACGTGATAGATAATTTTCTGAATCTGTACGAGCCGATAGGACACGAACCAAAGGAAGGAGATTTCTCCCACATTCAGGTTTTAGTGCGCCACATCTTCGGTGAACAGTATGAGCTGGGAATGGATTATCTGCAACTTCTTTACTTGCAACCTGTACAGAAACTGCCGATTCTATTATTGGTATCGGAAGAACGCAATACGGGAAAGAGTACGTTTTTGAACTTCCTGAAAGCTATGTTCCGCAATAATGTAACCTTTAACACGAATGAAGATTTTCGTAGCCAGTTCAATGCAGACTGGGCAGGAAAGCTTATCATTGTGGTAGATGAAGTATTACTGAACCGCAGGGAAGATTCAGAGCGATTGAAGAATCTCAGTACCACATTGTCCTACAAAGTAGAAGCTAAGGGTAAAGACCGTGACGAGATAGCTTTCTTTGCCAAGTTCGTACTTTGTTCCAATAATGAAAATCTACCTGTTATCATTGACCCGGGCGAAACACGTTATTGGGTACGGAAGATTCATCGCCTTGAAAGTGACGATACGAATTTCCTGCAAAAATTGACTTCGGAAATTCCTGCTTTTCTTTACTTCCTTCAGCATAGGGAACTGACAACCCGACAGGAAAGCCGTATGTGGTTTTCTCCGAAGTTAACCGAGACTGCGGCTTTGTTGAGAATCATCCGGTGCAACCGTGGCAAACACGAAGTGGAGGTCATGGAACTGATAAGGGAAATAATGGACAACGTGGGAACTGACAGATTTTCTTTTTGTTTGAATGACCTGCTTAACCTGTTGAATCTTTCGGGAGTGAAAATCGAAAAGCATCACTTGCGCAGAATCATTGCAGAAAGTTGGAAATTGACACCTGCCCCCAATGGACTGACTTATACCACCTATCAGTTTGATTATAATAAGGAATGCAGGTTTGCTCCAGTCAGGAGGGTGGGACGCTTTTACACCGTCAGTAGAACATTGCTGGACAAACTTTGATTATTTTGTTGAATTGTTGAAATAAGCAAGTAACTTATTGATGCTTAGCTTACAATTATTTCAACAAAGGCTCAACATTCAAAATATGCTGTTGAAAAGAAAAAATAATTGTTTCTCTTTTCGTTGGCATTTGTTGAGTTGCTGTTGAAAGGTACATCTTTGTGTTTCAACTTAATACAAGATGCGTTCAACAATTCAACAGTTTTTACTAACAATTAAATCCGTACAGAAAATGACAATTGAAGAAGCAAAGAATATAAGGCTGACAGACTATCTGCACAGTTTGGGTTATGCTCCTGTCAAACAGCAGGGGGCAAACCTTTGGTACAAATCACCGTTTCGGGAAGAAAACGAAGCATCATTCAAAGTGAATGCCGAAATCAATAAGTGGTATGACTTTGGACTGGGTAAGGGAGGCAATATCATCGCACTGGCTTCGGAACTTTACTGTTCCGTCCATGTGCCGTACCTGCTGCAACGGATTGCAGAGCAGACACCGCACATCAGACCCGTGTCTTTCTCTTTTCGGGAGCAATCCTCTACTGCACCTAACTTTCAACGTATGGAAATAAAGGAGCTCACTTCTCCTGCTCTGCTCTTCTATTTGCAAGAGCGGAGAATAAATTTGGAACTTGCGAAAAGAGAATGTTGTGAGGTACACTTCGAGAACAACGGCAAGCGTTATTTTGCCATCGGCTTTCAAAATATGGCTGACGGTTACGAGATACGCAACCGATACTTTAAAGGCTGTATCGCGCCGAAGGATATTACCCATATTAGGCATGAAAGCAGAAGAAATGATACCTGTTTCGTATTCGAGGGATTCATGGACTATCTCTCGTTCCTGACCATAAGAATAGAGAAATGTCCCAATATGCCGTGTTTGGACTGGCAAGACTATATCATACTGAACTCGGTTTCCAATCTTTCCAAGGCGATTGACGAGTTAGCCGTCTATGAGCGCATTCATTGTTTTTTCGACAATGATCGTGCCGGAATGGAAGCCTGCCGAAAACTGACAAACGAGTACTCCTATCGTGTCCGTGACGCTTCACACACCTATAAGGATTGCAAGGACTTGAACGAGTATCTTATCAAGCAACGTCCTATACAGGAAAAGAAAAATGTACAAGTTGCACCGCCTAAGAAGTCAAAAGGGCGGAGTTTATAATATCCACATGTATTATCGCTGTACTGGCGGAAGCCGTATTGTCTAATGGAGCAAGGTTATGGAAATGTATACATTTCCGACCTTGCTTTGCCGGAAGCAAAGACAGTCCGCTCCCGTTGGTCGCAATTAAAAGGAAATTTCAAAATGAAAAAAGATAAACAACAACCACGACCGACCAAGCGTAACAAGGTGCGTGTGGTCAGCGCAAGATTTACAGATATTGAATACCAAGCGGTAGAGAAACGCAGGAAAGATGCAGGCGTTTCCCTCAGTAGGTTTGTACATTCCGTATTGCTTACGGGGAAAGTTGTACAGCGTATCAGCAAGGCGGATGCAGACGTACTCCGTAAATTGGCAGGGGAAGCCAACAACATCAACCAGCTTGCCCATAAAGCCAATGCCGGAGGATTCGCAGGAGTAGCAGCCGAACTGATGATGTTAAAGAAAAAGATAGTCCAAATCATAAAACAGTTGTCCGATGATTGGAAAAATAAGTAAGGGAACTGGATTCAAAGGCTGTGTTAATTATGTATTGGGCAAGCCCGATGCAAGACTGCTGACAGCGGAAGGAGTATTGACGGACAGTATTCAAACCATTACGGACTGTTTTCAAACCCAGCGGATGATGAAGCCGAATATTCGTCAGCCTGTGGGACATATCTCACTCAGCTATGCGCCCGAGGATACTCCAAGAATGACGGATGAGACGCTGGTAAGTCTGGCAAAGGAGTATATGCAGAAAATGGGAATCAGAGATACCCAGTATATCATTGCCCGGCACAACGACCAGAAGCATCCGCACGTTCACATCGTTTTCAACCGTGTGGATAACAACGGACGTACTATCAGCGACAGGAACGACTGTTATCGGAATATCAAGGTTTGCAAGGAACTGAAAGAAAAGTACGGACTTTATTTTGGTAAAGGCAAGGACAGGGTAAGAACACATCGTCTGAAAGGAAGCGATAAGACGAAGTACGAGATTTACCATGCCGTCAAGAACTCGTTAGGCAAATCCAATAGCTGGAAACAATTCATTTCTGAATTATCCAAGCAGGGAATAAAAACGGAGTTTAAGTATAGAGGCAAGAGTAATGTTATTCAAGGTTTATCTCTTACCAAAGATGGCATTACGTTCAAGGCTTCGGGCATTGACAGGAATTTCAGCTATTCAAAACTGGATAAACAGTTGGGAGAAAACAATAACCAATACCAACAGGGTATTGGAATGACAACCAACAATGGGCAACCTGTAATACAACATGAGAATACTTATACCTCAAGCAGCAATATAGCTGAAAGCCTTGTCGGAGCATTGGGTGGATTATTCACCCCTACTTTTAACAATGCTGATGAAAATGCGGAAGCTGCCTTTCAACGGAAGTTGAAAAAGAAGAAAAAGAAAAGAATAAATTGGTAAAACCCCTAAAATAGATACAAAAATGAAAGAAATGGAAAACAACAATTTTATCCACACGCTGGATGCAGTATATAACCTCTGTTCCGAAATCAAAGAATTGGTAAATGTAGAAACGGAGAAACAAGAAGATGAGGGTAGTGAAGGAATTATCCTGCTTTCAGACAACCTACAACGGCTTCAATCGGAAATAACGGAAATGAAAACCGAACTATCTTATGACAAAGAAAGACGGGAAAGACTTCGTACCGCTATAAATTTGCGGTTAAAAGAACTCAAAGAGGTATATTCAGTTCTGAGTACAACCAACGGAAAAATATTTGCCGAGCAAGAACGAATCAGCAATGAATTGCAACGTTTGCAAAATCTGAAAGTTCAGAACAATCATACGCATATCATTGATTTCAAAACCTCCTGCCCGTTTCTGTGGCAAGCGAGTATGATTGGAATGATTATGCTTCTTTTGGTAAGTAATGCTTATCAGTTTAAAAGAAATATGGTTTTGTCAGATAACGATCTAAAGTATCGTTTTATTCGAATGCATGGCAGAGCGAGTGGGGCAGATTTAGATACTTTGGAAGTCATATTTACGCACAATAAGGATAAAAAACTTATTGGTAACATTCGCAACGTGGTAGAAGATTTTGAATACCGTACAAGGGTAAGGGCTGAAAAACTTGAACGAGCAAGATTATTGCAACAGGAAGCAGAAGCCCTGAGATGATAATAGTTATTGCCCCCAACAATTCGTTTGAGTTGTTGGGGGATATATCGTCTCTCAATCCCACCATCCTAACAAATGATATTCTAAGAATCTAAAGAATAGACAATACGCTTTGCGAAAGCGAGCTTCATATTCGCTGTCTTCATTATACATACCCTGCGATTTATGATATACACGGAAGCGATGTTTGTTTTTCATATTCACATAAGGGATTGGAGCATCAGAATTTTCGTCCATGATAATATCCAAAAGCCTTGTAGCAATCCGCATTCGACTGATATCTTGCTCCGCACGAGCTAAATGTCCAAAGTTCTCCCAATAGAAAATCATCCATTCCAATTTGAATTTCAACAGATTCAAGAAATAATGATAATCGTAGTCTGGATTCTCATTCATAAACATTGCCCAAATCTGTAAACGGTCTTGTCTTATGCCTTTTTGATATGCTTTCCATTCTTTTTCGGGGAGTCCCTTGTGAAGTATGAAATGGAATCGCTTTGACCAAGTTTCATCATCATCCATTGGGTTCACTTCCTTCTGATATAACGGATTTCCCCTCATGGATTCTTCCATATTCTGCACTTCTTTCTTTTTGATTTGTGCCCAATCTTGAAAAGAGGATTGAGCATCAGTATATTTCTTTTTCATTTATATGTAAGATTACTGTTTATTTGTATAATGAACTCATTTTATTCACCGACTGAACTATCTCTTCCCGAAAGAATAAAGGAGCAAGTACTTCCACATCCGCCCCTCTTGAGAGTAATTCCTGCCGGAAGTCTAAGGTCGGTTTCATACGGTACTCAAAGATGGAATAATCTTCTGTTGTCTCAATTTCACATTGAGAATGGTGCAAAGGCAAAGCACGGATATACTGCACATGCATTCCATAGACTTTAATCCGAATGGTTTCCAATTTCTTGTTTTCAATCATAATACCGAAATAGTCTGCAAAGTAGGCTTCTGGATCAAAATCTTTTGGATAAATAAACTTCGTGTCCAAGGTGGTCAGTTGTTGTATTCTATCCAAAGAAAAAGTGCGGATATTATTCCGCTCTTTGCAGAAACCGATGACATACCACCTCTGCTTAAACACTTTGATGCAATAAGGTTGCAGCGTATAGGTACTGGGGTCTTCATACCAATAGCTTTGATAATATAGCTCCAATTCTAATCCGTCACGCATGGCTTCAATGACAGGCGTGAGGTATTTTCTGCCGGAAGGAATTTCTTCAAACAGGATTCTCCGTTTCAAATGATGGCTTTCGTTTATCAGATTATTAACGGCAAATGTATTGAGCAACCAGTTGCGAATGCCTCCCTTTTGCATATCATCCGCATTTTCGATATAATAATAGTAACCTCCCTTTCGGTTACAATTGATATTTATATCAAATACTTGTTCGATGGCAATACGCCAGTTATGAAAGGTTCTTAAAGGAATATCCTCTCCCTCACTCAATCGTGAACGAAGCCAACGCTCATTAATTTCCTCAAACGTGATTTTCCCGGCTCTGTAGATAGTGTCTACTAACCAAATGTATTTGTCAAATAAATCTTTTGTCATATCATTCCTTTTACAAAATCAGCTATTTGAACATTTTTTTAAGATGTTCTTGAATCATTTCTTCTGTTTCTCCGTAATAAGTGATTTCCCAAAGCAATCCGGCTGTCAGTTCTTGTAAAGTGATTGTTACATCTTCGTCAATATGAATATCCATACCTAAAAGAGCAGACCAAGGAGAGTAGCTTGCCACTGGGTAATAATCGCTATCTTCATCTTTTGGGTCATAAACAGAGCAATTCATATCAATCATCGGTGAGCATCCTTCCCATCTTGACACCAAATAAATGGCATATTGGGATTCAGATACATCATGCATCTGGAGTTTTTGATATACGCTACGGTAAGCTTCCCAATTAGCATGTTGCGCTTGTTTGGGCTGGTTCCGCTGATATAATGCTTTAAACTCAGGTAAGATGTCGTCAAAACCAAACCGGATAAGTAAAGATTTGAATGTCAGTTGTTCCATAATACAAAAATTTAAATTCGATACTACAAATATCGCATAAAGTTATGCTAAACTAAAGCATATGCTAAAAAGATTTTGTTATTATGAGAGAAAAGTATTCCTATGCTTCCATCTGGCATAAAGCTGATTTATTTTTGCCGCATCATTAAACAAAATATGACGGTTATGGATTTATATGCAGATGATTTGACAGACTACATCTATCAAGAAAATGATGTGGATAAAAAACGGGCTTTACTATTGGAAGTGGAAGCGGGAATCAAGAAACTCATGGGTGAACAGGAAAAGGGTAGTCTTAATTTGAGGCATATCGGCGCAGTACAGATAGAAAAGATACAGGACTTGATAGGTATACGGAGCTTGATTCTCAACCGGATGTTTCAAGCAACCTCGCAGGAAATCAAACGCTTTGAGGCAGTAAACGAATTGCTGAATAACTTGACCAAGAAAATGTACCATCGCATGGCAAATCTCTATCGTACATTGATTGATAGCCCAAAAGATGAGGCTTTTGATGACGATTATGTAGTTCGCGGTACATTGAAATATGTGTATGGCGAGGAAGAATATTCTATTTTGAAATTACCGGAAGACAGCTTTTATGGTTCTGACTTTGCTTATATGATAGAATTGATTTACTTGCTGAATGAGGATTTCTGTGGGGGGATACCTGAAATAGAAGAATGTTCAATCTGCTATTTGCCCCAACACACTTCCGATATGACGGATGAACAGCTGCATTGTGTGGATGTATGGGATGATGGCGTGACATGGGCGGAAGGGCATTTACGCAGTCCGGAACTGGAGCATATTGTTGTGTGTCATGCCGTACATGACATTTGCACGCACAAGCCTTACTCCATTCCGGACTTATTGCGGTTAAATGATTTTTGGGTGGAAGCCCATCTGGTATGCCAGCACATTATAGACCAAAACGGGAAACGCTATAACTCTGATTGACTATCTGTCTTGCAAAGCGCCTGAAAGGTGGAGACATTGCCAAACTTTGTGCTCCACTTTTCCTCGCGTTGCCCTCCTTGCCATGCGTGTCCGAAAATGCGAACAAATGTTTTCCTTTATAGTCCAGTCTCATTCGTATTTCTCCTGTCTTTGGCGATGTCGCTCCCAATAATCACGCTCCCATTGAATAATTTCTTCCGTTTCTTTCCAGTGCGAACAGGTCATCTCAATGAAACAGGGACAAAACACATCTGCCCAAGTCACTTGTGGGAACATCATCCATCCTTCCTTTTCTCTTATCTCCACAGGCATATCAAGCGTTTCACTCCAAGGCATAAGATTCATAACAACATCTTCAAGATCTTGGTGGACGTACTTTTTTTCACGGGAGCTATAAAGCCAGTAATAGGTATAACCGCCTTCGCAAACAATACGGTCAATGCCTGTGTAGTGGAAATCTTCTCGTGAACTCATATCATCGAATGCGGATTTATACTTTCTCCATGAATGTTCTTTCCATATTGGATAGCCACCTTCTTTTATCTTTGCTTTCACGTCACTCCAATTCAAGCAACGCATATAATAAGAGAGTGGCAAGAATACGGGATCAAACGAGGCTTCCGCGATGGGTTCGCATTTTTGTCCTTTGTTCCGTTTCAGCAAATAGTCAAGAAAGTCCAGTTGGTCAAAGTTTATGATATTCTTCATGCAAACCTTAGTCAATGCTGAGTATTGTGGATTCCAATCTACGTGATAAAGCTCCGGGTTGTCAGAACAGTCAAGTTGGGTAAGGCGATTATTTCTCCGGATATTCAATATCTTCAACTTGTTGCCGCGGCAAACCAGGCGTCCCAGCCTTGGATTTTTGGAAACATTCAAACGTTTCAATCCTTGATTGACACAATACAAGTCGATAAGTATCGGACATTGCGTTACATCCAACGCTTTCAGTATACATGTCTTGCAGGTATAATGAAAGGACGTGATGGTATGTGTCTCATTGCTTCTTAGGCTGATGTTCCATTTCCCTAGCTTGGCATACGTGTGTTCTGCTTGGATTTCTTCTCCTTTCTCATTATTTATCGCTTCCACTTGTCCGTCACCCCAATCTATCGTAAATTGGCAATCGCCATAACTGGTGAACGAGAATCCGCAAACGGATTTCTGCCCTTTGGCAGCAACCGTCATTCTTATCTCATCCTTTTGCTCGAACAATATCTTTTTCAAGCGACGGAATGAACAGCGAGCAGACAGAATTTCGTTTTTCTCTTCCTCTGAATCATGCTCATAAATCTTTCTATCAACAATTTTGTGATAACATTCAAACGCTTTACGCAAATCCTTCTTCGTGCCAAGGCCCTGCTCATACATTCGCCCTATGTTATAATTGTCATTTGCCTGCTTATAATAATAAAATGCTTTTTCCATATCGGGTGTGATGCCTTCGCCTCGTTCATACATTCCACCCAGTTTGTACACATATTCTCCTGCCAAATAGCATTCCAAGGCTTTTTTGTATTCCTTACGTTCATAATAGACATCTCCAGCCCAACAAGCAGACGAGCCTCCCGTTTTCATCCCGATACCCGTCAACATATCCAACGCTTCTTGGTTGCCATTCTTAGCCAAATCAGACAGTAAACGAAGTGCATTCCTCGCGGAATACTCGTTTTTCTTTTCACATTCTGCCTCGTGATCTAACAACAACCGGAACCAATCGGTATGCAACAATTCATGCTCGTCTATCTGTATGTCATAATATGGCTTCCTTTGTGGGCTTCGGTATTTGCTTTCCCAAATGCGGAACAAATGGTCAGCAGCATGACAACAACCCTTCTTTACCCTTGCTTGAAGTATGTCCACAACTTTATCTTTCACCTTTTGGGGTACATGAGGCGAATGGAGTAGATTTTCTATAACACAAACATCAAAAAAAGAATCATCTCCGCCGATTTCCAATGCTTCTATGTATAAGGACAATGCATGATTGAAATTGCATTTCAGGGTAAAGAACGGTGACTGCTTGATTACATGTTTAGCAGATGAACCGCAACGTATTGGAGTATACCATTCGGCAAGTTCTACCATTGCCTTAATATGTTTTTGCTTAGCAGCTTTCTCGTACCAATTAATCATTTTGTTAAAATCAGAGAAATCAGCTTTACATAATTCTGGTTTCCTTGACAAGTCTAACCAAAATATTGCTTTCTCAATCTTGGAGTAATTTCTGACTGCTGCTTCCGCTTCATGTACCATTTTATGGTAAAGCAGTTCTCCCATCTCGTATTGTGCATCAGCATTGCCTCGGCGGGCAATAGGTTCCAACAGTTGGGTAGCTTCATCATATCGTTTGCCCCGCTCCAACTCATCCAGTTGCTTTCGCAAACGTTTGCTCACCACATTGCTTTTCTTTTCCATATTCCTCCGGTTTTAAATTACACATAGGAAAAACAAAACCTCATCTTTCCATCCATTTCAATGCAAAGATGAGGTCAAGTTATGCCAAAGTGGTTCACAAGTTATTCTTTCTTCAATAGTTTGTCGATGTTTTCTTTGATGTCGGCAAGAATAGTATTATAAAGTGTCCAATGAAAATCATTGGCTTTCTCCTCTTTGGGCATATATCCTGGATGATGGGTCAAATACGCCAATTTGACACCTTCAATTTGTAATTTTTCCACATCATTTGTGGATAGATCAGAAATAGCAACTGGCTCACCTATGATATTAAAGTTCTCTTTGATATAGCCACAATACTTTGTTTCTTTGGGTCCAGTAAGGAATATGACAATATCAGGTCTCAATATTTCAATTTCTTTCGGAATAACATGAAAACATTTCTTTTCAATGCTATGCTCAAACGCATTGACAGCTTCCCCTCCTTCTCCTTTTCGTTTAGATAGTTTGGAAATCTCATTCCATATTAATGAAACTCGTTTGTCGGGGAAATCCTTTAATAACTCCCTAATACCTGACATTATTCCATTAACGCCAAAAAGGAGGAATCTATTTCTATGGTCTATTTTCTCTTTATAAAAATGTGCATCTACAGCATTATAATTATCATCGAGATAATCTTCATATGTAGCCATAACCTTGCCTACATCGGCTGGGTCTTCACCTTTTTCATCATATCTCACCCACCAATTGGGTTCCCTCCCAAAGAACATAATTTTTATGTCTGCTTTGGTATACCACTCTTCATGCTCAGCATCTGCTTTCTTTGCATACCAATTAATATCTGCTTCTTGTGCTTTTTCTCGTTCTTCCTTTTCTTGCCCAGAACGATACAAAGAAATCAAGAACGGACATTGCAGTTTGTCTCGTAACCCATTGGCTTCCAGTTGTTCCATTAATCCGTTCCACTTACTTTCGTAAAGTTCGGTCAATTGCTCTGATAATGTTTCCATAAACGTATATTTTAAAGTGGATGAATTTTAAAACAAATATAGCGAATTCTCTCAAGAAAACTTTCATTTTCAATGAGAAATGCAATATCTGTTGCTGCAAAGTTCTGTCAAGGATATGTAACATCAAAGCATAAGATGAGAAAAAATTGCAGTAATGCTTTACATTGGCATCACTTCCATTCATCTTTGCGGAAAAAAGGATGAGAATATGGGAAATAGATTTTCGATAGAAGAACTGACATGCCTGCATTTGTTGCGGTGTCACTATGCTGATATATGCGGTAAAGAGGAACGGGAATTACGAGAAACAATCGCCCTTCATCCGGCAACCTTCGCAAAAGCAAAGATGATTTGTGAGAAAGAAAAAGAAGCGAACATTTGCATTATCCCTTATTATGCAGACGATTATCCAGTTTCATTTGCTCAAATTGGCGTAGAAGCACCTGCGTTAATTCATCTATTGGGAAATAAGGAGTTACTTTATAACGAAAATTCCATTGCCATCATTGGCTCACGAAACACTGATGATGTCGGATGTAATATAGCCTATCAATTGGCAAGAGACAATGCCTTGAAAGAAAATGTCATAGTGAGCGGATTGGCATTGGGGTGTGACAGTGCCGCTCATCAAGGATGTATAGATGCCAATGGAAAAACTATTGCAGTAGTTGCATCCGGTTTGAATATCGTCCACCCTAAAGCAAACGAATTCTTGCAGCAAGAAATTATCGACAAGGGCAGTTTAATTATCTCCGAACAACCTTTTGGCGTGAAAGCCAATCCTGCACGACTGTATGCCCGTAACCGACTGCAAGCAGCTTTAGCACAAAGAGTCATTGTCGTTCAATGCGCTGTGAAAAGCGGCACGATGAATACAGTACATTTTGCACACAAGTACGGATGCAAGATTTATGCCGTAGCATACGGTCAATACGATGAGCATAATGCCGGGAATGAGTATATTCTCAAAAATGGGATAAGATTTCCTATCAAATTATAGAAGTTATGCACTAATATGGCATATCACAGGCTTTATTTTGTAACCGGAAACTTTAAAACAGAGCAATCATGACGGTGAAAGAATTAATCATGGAAGTAGGATTTGACGACTTGCTTCCTTACTTGAAAGAAATAATAGTCGGGCATTTTGACAATATCTATGCCTTTCGGGAAGCATACGATATTCTTCGGGATATGCAGCCTAATCCTGAGTTCGTTGGAAAAGTTTGGATAGAGCAAGAAGAGGATTGGATAAGCATACAGTCTTTAGACGCGGATTTTTGGGAGAATGAATTGGCTAAAGAGCTTGTTTTGCCCCCAAATACTACTCTAAGCAAAGAGAAAATAGCCGCGCATTGTATATACGATATTACCTTTTATGGTTTTTCTCCAGCAGAAAGAATTGAGAATTTTTGGAAAAGTCATGCTCCCATGCAAAGCAAAATGGAACGAAGGAAGTCCATCATACAAGAACTTACTGTGTCTGGAAGCAGTTTCACGTACAAAGATTTGGCTTATCTATTGCAAGTGGAGTACGGTACACGATATGATTATCATTCCATTACCAACGGGCAAGGAAATCGATTAGCCTATATTGCTGATTCCATGGCCAAATACCAGCAACTTGACCTAAGTCGATACAATAATGCTGTGGTCTGCATTCGTGTTTCTGCTCAATACCCGTTAACCAACAAGGAACTGGACGATTTTAAGTGTAATGTCCGCTCATGGCTGAATTATGAAGACATTCAATTTGGTATCATAACAAAAGATAGTGATTGTAAAGAAGCAACGACCACATTGCTATTGAACAAGCATAAAAATAAAGCATAGCAAAGGGAAGGCTTGCAGTTCATTCGAGTAAACAGATGAAAATAAGAACAAGTCAAAACAAATTATTTTCTTCATTATTTTATGTTTGATAGCATTTATTCTCCACCCCAACCGTCAGTAATCCGTCAGTATATAAAAATAAAAAGGAGCTAAGCCAACCGCTTAACTCCTTCATTTTCACCAGTCGGGGTGACTGGATTCGAACCAGCGACCACACGCCCCCCAGACGCGTACTCTAACCGGGCTGAGCTACACCCCGAATTGCGGATGCAAAGGTAAGGCTTTATTTTAAACTAGCAAATTATTTGGGATAGTTTTTTCTACTTTTTTAAGGAAGCACGTTGCAGCAAAATGTCAGCTTGGGCGGTTATGCTTGAAAACAAAAGAGATAGACTTTTGTCTTAATATTACCTGAAACATGACTGTTCCTGCAACGGCTCCGGCTGTTTATCCCATTGTTTCACTGTAGAAATCGAACATATCATAGATCTCATCCTGTGTAGCAGTCTGGTTGATATGAACATCACCGATTTCTCCCAGCAGGGTAAAGTTGACGTTACCCAGCGAAGCATTTTTCTTGTCGTGCTTCATGAACTCATACAAACGGTCGTAATCTTTACAGCTGAAATCCAGTTTCCCGTAATGTTCTTTGATGAACTGTATGGTTTGGCGCAGTTTGTCTTTCGGAAAACCTACTTTCAGGTGAGAATAATACAGTTCACAGACCATTCCCCAGGCTACTGCATACCCGTGCAATACAGGATGTTCTGTTTCGAGGGCAAAACTCTCGAATGCATGCCCTATGGTATGGCCGAAGTTCAGTGCCTTGCGGATTCCTTTTTCAAACGGATCTTGTTCCACAACCTTTTCTTTTACTTGAATGGAAGTATCTACCAGTTTTTGCAAATGCTTGTAGTCTACATGTTCCAGATTGAAATTGAGAAGTTCACTCCAGTGCTCTACATTACTGATAAGTCCGTGTTTCAGCATTTCTGCATATCCCGACAAAATATTGGGATGATCGAGGGTTTTCAGAAACTCACAGTCTATCAGTACATAGTTGGCCGGAGCAAAGGCTCCGATTTCGTTTTTCAATCCATTGAAGTTGATACCTGTCTTACCGCCTACCGAAGCATCTACCATAGCCAGCAGGGTAGTCGGAATATTAATCATATCAATACCCCGTTTGAAAGTAGCCGCAGCGAAGCCGCCCAAGTCGGTAACCATGCCGCCACCAAGATTAATCAGCAATGAATGGCGTGTACCTCCCTTGCTGCTCAGTTGATTCCATACATAAGCGAGGGTTTCCAGATTTTTATGTATATCTTCTACTCCGATACATATCTGTTCGGCATGAGCTAAAAACGGATATTTTTCAATAATGGGAAGGCAATACATGCGGGTATGTTCATCGGTCAGGATGAACACTTTATCGTAGGATTGGCTGGAAACTGCATGACGCAGATTTTCTTCCAGCTCATGACAAATGACAACTTCTTGTTTGCTCATAAATCTTTTGTTTTTCCTGCAAAAATAGAAAAAAAGTAAAAAGTACATGCCCGTGCGTTGACAATTAATTATTTTTGTACAGTATTTACCAATAAATTGATTTGTTTATGAAAGGAATATTACCCGTTGCGTGTAGATATGCAGGCTATGCTTTACTTATCTTATCTGTTTTTGTACCTTTGCTGATGTACATGTTTGGACTTGTACACGATGGTAATTTGTTGTATGTCAAGCTGTGTATAAAGCTTGTTATCTGGATTTCACTATTCATGATCTTTTTGGCAAAGGCTAAGGAAGAGAACGAAGAAATAGCCAGTATTCGCAGTAAGGCGATGAAGTATGCCTTATACTTGTGGGGAATATACTATATTGTTATGCTGGTAAAGGGAACCATCAATCAGGATGTGCAGTCTGCCGATAATTCTGTCGGTATCGTATATATGATTATCAATGTACTTTGCTGGGAGTTTTTCTTGCAGAAGCATCGCATTGAAAAGGCTTTTAGAAGAAAATAACCCTTAAAAAAGGTTTTGCAATTAAACCTTTAAAATTTTTCAATGTCAAACCAACGTTGAAACATTTGTATTAGATTGTAAGAATGAAAAAATGGGTGATGGGGTTGCTACTGGTATCCTGTGGGGTAGTCGCTTTTGCACAAAGCAGAGGTAGCAAAGGTTTGGTTTCGGGAACTGTCATCGATAATGATGACAATTCTCCGGTTATGCAGGCAACGGTGCAGATACTTGCCGTGCGGGATAGTTCAATGGTTACGGGGGATGTGACAAATAATGACGGACGTTTTGCTTTATCTGTGCGTCCGGGAAAGTATTTGTTGAAAGTATCTTTTGTAGGGTATGCACCTGCATTTCAACCGGTAACGTTGACAAATGCAAAACCACGTATCAATTTGGGTACGATTAAATTGCACTCGGATGCGATTATGTTGGAAGGAGCGGTTGTTGTAGCTCAGGCACCGGAAGTTACGGCTTCGGAAGATACGCTGGTATATAATAGCTCAGCCTATCGTGTGCCAGAGGGATCGGCACTGGAGGAACTCGTTAAAAAGTTGCCAGGAGCTGAAATTGATGAAAGTGGGAAAATTACCATCAACGGCAAGGAAATCAATAAGATTATGATTGACGGTAAAGAGTTCTTTGCCGACGATCCGAATATCGCAATGAAGAACTTGCCGGTGAATATCATTGATAAGATACGTGCTTACGAAAAGCAGTCGGATATGGCCCGGATGACGGGAATAGACGATGGAGAGGAGGAAACGGTACTCGACCTGACTGTCAAGCCTGGTATGAACAAAGGATGGGTAGGTAATGTAGACTTGGCGGCTGGAACAAAAGATCGTTACAGTGGAAAGGCTATGATAAACTATTTTCAAGGGAAAAGACAGTTTACTGCTATTGGTTCTTTAAATAATGTAAACGACAATAGCTTCCCTGGTGGTGGAGGTGGCTTCCGCAAAGGAGATAACGGGCTGACGGCTGTAAAGATGGGTGGAGTGAATTTCGCTACTGAAACATCGAAGTTGAAAACCGAAGGAAGTGTGAAATTCAATTATAAGGATGGAGATATAATCAGCAAGCAAGCTTCTGAAACGTTTGTATCGTCGGAGAGCAGTTCATTCAAGAATGCGATTGATCATTCTCGTAATAAAACGACTAACATGTTGGCCGATGCTTTCATCGAATGGAAACCGGATACTATGACTACTTTTATTTTCCGTCCGCGTATCAGTTATGGTAAGACGGATAATTCTACCAGTCAAAATTCGTATACCTTCGGACAGGATCCTGGCTATTCTACGGATGAATTGTTTGGAACGGATGATCTGACTTCGTTGGTTCCCGAAGAAAATATCGTGAATACGGTTTTGAAAAATACCTTGAAAAAGGGAGATGATCTTACAGCTGGAGGTTCTGCAATGATTAATCGCCGTTTGGGAAAGGCTGGCCGAAATATAACCTTCCGTGGCAGATATAATTATACCAATAGCAGCAGTGAACAGTTCTCTACCTCACGGACAGATTATTTCCAGAAATCTCCGGAAGAACGTCTGGAAATTTTGAACCGTTATATAACGACTCCCACTAAAACGTCTGATGTTAGTGCACGACTGACGTACAGTGAGCCTATTTTTACGGGTGGTTTTCTTCAGTTCAGTTATAATTTCCAGTATAAACATTCTACAACTGATAACTCTACATTCAATATGGGAGATGACTGGACGGTGAATGATGGACTGAACGGTGATACACAGGGAGAATACAACGCAGATTTAAGTAAAAATGCAGTATACAATTATTATAATCACCAGATGGATGTAACGTTCCGCTGGGTGCGTGAGAAGATGAGCCTGAATGCTGGTCTTAGCTTCCAACCGCAGAAGTCGGATTTGTCGTATAAGAAGGGAGAACTGGATACAATGACCGTGAGAAATGTATTCAACTTTACTCCGACGTTCGATTTCCGATATAAGTTCTCAAAAACCAGTCAGTTACGTATTCGTTATCGCGGAAAGGCTGCCCAGCCGGACATGGTAGATTTGTTGCCGATTTCGGATAATACAGACCCGTTGAATATTCAGAACGGTAATCCGGGACTGAAGCCTACGTTTACTAACGAGCTGCGCGCCGAATATAATTTCTTCAATACAGAAAATCAGCGGGGTATGTTCTCGTTCTTCCGTTATCAGAATGTCTTGAACGACATCAGTAACCGAAGAGTATACGATCCGCAGACAGGTGGATATGTGACTACTCCTGAAAACATCAACGGAAACTGGAACTTGATGGGAATGGTTGGTACTAACATTGCTTTGCGCAACAAAAAATATACTATCAATACATTTACTCGGGCAAATTATCAGAATATGATCAGTTACATCAGCGATAAGAATGTTGTTGCCGATACCGACAAAAATACTACGAAGCGTTTGTCCTTGGGAGAACGTTTGAGAGGTACGTATCGTAATGACTGGTGGGAGTTTTCGCTGAATGGTTCGCTGGATTACACACATTCACGTAACAGCTATCAGGAAAGCAATAATATGGATACGTATCAGTTTTCTTATGGTGCCAGTACGAATGTGCGCTTGCCATGGAATATGTCTATCTCTACTGACTTGTCTCAGAACTCCCGAAGAGGGTATACTGAATCGAGCATGAATACCGACGAGCTGATCTGGAATGCACAGATTTCTCAGGACTTCCTTAAGGGGAATGCTGCTACGGTAAGCATACAGTTCTACGATATCTTGAGAAACCAGAGCAACATCAGCCGTACCATCAGTGCTGCCATGCGTCAGGATACGGAATATAATGCAATCTACAGCTATTGCATGGTACACTTCATTTACCGTCTGAATTTGTTTGGCGGAAAGGATGCTCCTAAAGGTGGTCCCGGGTTTGGGAGAGGACCAAGAGGTGGATTTGGTGGGCCTCCTCATCGTTTCTAAAATCCTTAAAAGGATGATCCCAAACGAAAGACTCTTTTCGTTGGAGATTGTGTAACCTAGAAAGGGATTTCAAGCGTAAATGATTACACCACTAAGTTATAGGTTGAAGTTGTAAAATATAAAAAAGTCGTATCATAAAGAGG
>FR887797.1 GCA_000432735.1 Bacteroides sp. CAG:443 | reverse complement strand
GGTTGAAAAGTTCAATCAAACCCAAAACAAATGCTGTCCCGCCAAAAGAAGAGGCTTAAACGATTTTGGGGTTGAGAAGTTCAATCAAACCCAAAACAAACGCTGTTCCTCCAAAGGAAGAAGCTTAAACGGATTTGAGTTTGGGAAGCTCCTCGGTTGAGATTCCTGCATAAAAGGCTGTTTCAAAATAAAAAACAGAGATAAGCTTGCCTATAAGCTATAAATTACAACATAAAAATCTCCTACGTCAGTCTTTGTTTTCTTCTATTACAAGACTAAAAGTAGGAGATTTTTCATTCCTAAACCTCAATCTGTCAAGTCCTTACTTTTGCAATTCTATTTTGATACAGCCCCTTGGTAGATTTCATCAAGATCACTTTTTATTTGTGTACGACAAGCATATATAACCATCCAATTATCAGCACTGCATTTATGTACAAGTCCTTTTGCCCAAATGAATGCACATACCGTTTTACAGCAGCGTATTACAGCAGTCGGAAGATGTTTATCGCACAGCATAATACCCCCAACTGTCCGGACAAAAAAATAGAGGCTACCCCTATCACTAGGAATAGCCCCCCAAGAATGATTTTTAAGAGAGAAAAAATAACCTTTATTCCAAAGGTTTACTTATTTCCAAATTTTCATAGTATTCCCAATATCCTGCTACCGAAGAACCCGCAAATGCGTATATCATCGGATAATCTACTGCCTGTCCGTCGGTATAGGCACTGCAATGTCCAAAGTGATAAATCAGTTTTCCATCCTTTACCTTAGGCACAGCTACACACGGCACAGACAGCGAGTAATATCCGCCGCTCAGGGCTGTAGCTGTCTTCAGCGTATAACCGCTAGTACTACCTACTACTACGTTTGCCGGAACACTCAAGGTTCCGTTTTCGCCGATTTCCAGCGGCAAATAGTTTTCCTGCAGTGCATCCACAAGAACGATATTGCCCGAAAGCATACCAATCTGACCAGTTCCAGCGACTTCCTGTCCATACGCTCCACTAATATAAGACATATTCCAGTAGCCTCCAATCAGATCGAGCGATACTTCAATCTGAGAAAGGCTGAGTACCAGTTCCTTTGCACCTGCAGAGAGCTTGACTTCCGCACCTCGTGGAGTCTTGTCGGCCGATGCAGCCACATTAAACTTCAACACATTGTTTTCCGTATCGTACGTATAAGTCAGCCATCCGGCAGCCTCTTCCGGCACCTCTACACTATAAGAGGAATTGGTCTTGAAGCTGAAATCAAACTCTCCGCCGTCGTATCCGCAGCAGTAATACAAGTTATAATCATCCACAATGGTAACCGCTCCCGCCTGTATCACAGGCACATCTACAGAGTTCGTACCCGCCGAAATGGTAACCACGGCAATACGGCTGGTCACCTCCGAAGAGGTGGTTACAGCCACATGTACCACATTGCCTTCCACAGTCGTTGTACACCATTCCTTATTCGATGCGGCGGTTACAGCCTCCGTGGCACTCACGGTAATAGTCCCTTCTCCACTGGCAGCAGAGAAATCAATGCCGTCGGTCGCAACGACCTGCAATGAGCTTGTTACAGCTTCCTCATCGCTACATGCCACCAACAAGGTGCATAAGCATAACGTTATAATAGAAAATATCTTTTTCATAATCAATCCTTATTTTAATCAGAAACTTTAGTGAATACCGGATTTTCCCAAGCAGTCATCATTGTATATCCACCCGAATTATAGATGAACAACCAGTCGTTCATTCCAGATTGACTAGCTATATTATTTTTGAATGTAATCGTCATCTGACCATCCTGTTCAGTAGTTGTTCCTTCAAAGACAGTTTCCAGTGTAGAATAGAAGCGACCTTCCGCTCTGATTCCCGGATACAAGCCTACAGCTGCACCATCCATATATCCTACCACCTGACCGTTGGCAGAGATATCGTCACGTTCTGCATCGTAGTAGAATTCGATTGTCATCGACCATGTACCGCCACTATTCAAGTTATAAACCTTCGTAGCCTGATAAGACTTACCGTCTTTCTTCTTTTCCAGTGTCAGGCTGAAGCTGGAGCTTCCACTCTGTACCCGATACGTACCCAGATACTTTTCATAATTGGCAGGACGTTCGAATACCAGCTTTACATTGCTTCCCTCATCGGTACAAGTAAACGTACTGGTTGCATTATCCCACGTAAAGTTCTGCATCGATATGCCGTTACATACCATAGGTTCCAACGTTCTCACACCAGTCTCCGTACAAACGAACGGGAAATAAGCATAAGGGGGAGTGCCATTCTCGTCTACACTCCCCAGCAGGAATGCACGATCTTCTCTCATGACCGAAGCCACCTTCTGGTCACCTTGCATCAAACTAAACAGATTGTAGTCTGAATCTTCGCTGATCTGTGCGGCAGCAGCCAGATAAGTAGTCCAGTCCACCGTATCGTCCAGCCGTGTCATCACCATTTCCACACCATACTTCTTGCCGGCGAGGTGAATCTCGTTCTCACTCATGGAACGTACGATGAATTCATAGTCGCCCATCAAGCCCGGATCGTTATAGCCGTTAGGTTCACAGAACGCATGCAGAATCTCGTTGTACGAGTCGAAGCTGATTTCCGTTCCGTTATACGACTGTACGGTATAGAGCGAAGTAGCAGTCTGTCCGGGGCTATACGAAGAAGTCGCATAGTCGGAAGCAATCGTCACCTCGTTGGCATCAAACTTAAAGAACAGGTTGGCAGCTCCGCCCCTACCTTCGTTGCCGTAACGATATTCCAGCTTCCACCCGTTTGTAGAACTGGTCAACAAACTCTTCAATTCAAGGACCGAAGCATTTTCCCTGTCGGCAGACGACTGTTCGAACAAATCCTCCTCGCTGAACAAGCACGACTGCATGGAAAACGTCATACATGCCAATAAACTATATAAAATTAATTTCTTCATAATTCCAGTGTTTTATTAGTTGAACAAGGTATTGATTTCTCCCTGCCGACGCTGAACCACGTCACGCAATTCATAAAGGTCTACTCCCCATGAATCTTTCATGTACTTGTACACAATGTCGAACTTCTGTTCCAGAATAGCCCGTCCGTCAACACCTGCCTTGTAATAGGGGCTGTTCGGGTTCGGTTCGGCAGCTTCCAGATACGATTCCCATGTGTCTGCCGTGTTGGTCACAAAGATAGACAGCATTTCGGCAAAGTCCTCCGAGCCACGGTCCATGGCATACGGAGAGATAAATCCCATCTGCAACGCCTGTTCATCATAAATCTGATACCAGTCGGAACCCACATAGCTCGATTCGGTGATACGGTCGTAGTTCGTATCGTAAGGCTTACGCTGGTTCAGGATGTGCGTAAACTCGTGGTGCATGGTCTTGAAGTAATACTCATTCAGGGTAGCTACATCCAGGTTGTTCACGTCGAGGTCATTTATCTTGAAGAGTGTCACCTTCATACCCTGTTCTGCCTGACCCAGAATCATACCCGCTTCCGTATAGGCCACGTTACCGATCATCTGGATCAGTTTCGGTACATAGGTACGTGTGGTTTCAATGCCCCATACCTCGTCGTAAGCCTCCATCCATACAAACTTCACGATCTTTGCCAGTGCGAAAGCCTTCTCATAATCGGCAGGCACCAGATCGTATTCCACGTCCGTTTCATTATCATCCAGACGATATTTTACCTGAATGTTATACGTATAGATATAGTTTTCAAGCAGCCATTGGTCGAATTCGTTCGGTTCCTCTGCCTCCGTTCCGTCCGATCCGAATATACTGTGCGAGGTATCTATCTCATCTTCGTTATTACAAGAAACAAATCCCAGCGACAGTAAAAACATTGATGCGTATATAAAGTATTTTTTCATAATTGTTCCTCCTTACCGATTAGTTATTTCTTGGATTAGGCTTCATACCTGCGTTGATCACATCGCTTGGAATCTGAATGGCACGACGATCGTCATTGGCATCCATCTGGTCGGTTACCTCGATGCCGCCTTCATCGTTCATGTAACGGCGATATACCGTGATACCGAAACGTTTGATATCCAGCCAGCGGAGTCCTTCGTACAAGGTAGTGATACGGCGAGCCTGCAGGATAGCGTGAATCATATTTTCCTGTGTACCCTTCTCGATGGTAAATTCCGGATGCAGTTCCTTCTTCACCGTCGGTGAGGTCGGCGTATAATAAGCCAGTCCGTCGTAGAAAGTATTGATTTCATCTTCTGTCATCGCCTGCGAACGGGTAGTATAGGCAGCCATCCAACTGTTCAGGTCGGCCAGCGCATGCGTATAATCCTTCTTCATGGCATAAGCCTCGGCACGGCTCAGCAGCAGCTCGTCGGTAGTAAACGCCGCATTCACACAATAACCGTTGATGATTCCGGCTACCACATCCACAGTCTCCATGTACTGTGCCACCTTCATCGAAATAATCTTGGTAGGCAGTGCCGAAGAGTTACTCCATACGCCCACGTGATAAATCGTCGTATTCGGGCTGGAAGTATAATTACCCCACGGGCCGTTCGAGCGGTTTGTTTCGTACGAAACCACCGGACCATGTGCATAGCGTTCTCCCACTCCGTAAGGGCCGCTCACGTATCCCCAGTAAGACTGGAAGCAAACCAGCAGCAGGTTGGCCGATTTTTCCGCATCCACATATTCGTTCGGCTGGATTTCACCGTTCAGCGACAAGCCACCCAGTGTCTGCCAGTCACGCAACATCATCGAAGGATTGTCTCCCAGTACGGCATTGGCATACGTTATCACCTTGTCGTAGTTCGACAGATCCGGCTGTGTATAGTTCAGGTAGAAACGTGCCGCAAAGGCATTCGCCGCATTCTTGGTGAAATGATACTTGGGCACCGAATACTTGCTGTCGCTTATCAGCGGAAGTCCCTCCAGCAAGTCCTTCTCAATACCTTTATATACATCCTCCAGCGTACCGCGTTCGTAGCTCGGGCTTACGGTATTTTCCAGCGAGGTCATGTAAGGTACACCCAGATCGGTAGACGCTGTCGACGAATAAGCCTTACAGAATACCGTAGCCAGGATAAAGTGACTGTACGCACGGCACAGCAATGCTTCACCTCTTGTGGCATCCATCGTCGAGGGATTCCCCTGCTCGGCAATCATCGTCAATACCTGATTGGCAGTAGCAATCGCCTTGTAGCATCCTTCCCACACGGCAGCCGGAGAATCCTCCTCGTTCTGAGAAGTATCTTCCCACTTATACAGGTCTTCCTGCAGACGATCCATAGCCGCATAACGGTTGGGGTAAGCATCGGTATTATCACTATACATTTCAAACATTTCCAGAGGCATGCTATTAGGATAAGCCGTCACCAGCAGATAATCTGCGTTTTCCGGAGTCACTTCCGTACGCTGGTCTGGCATTTCATCCAAAAAATCACTACAGGAAGACAATCCTATCGAACTTCCTACAATGGCTGCTAATAATATATATTTCTTATTCATAATGTCCTATTTTTTGTTATAACCCTAATCTCAGTGTAAATGTAAACTGACGTGGAACCGGAGAAGCCACACCACCTGCATTGAAGAATTCAGGATCCTGTCCGTTCAACTTCTTGTCGGCATAAATCAGGAACAGGTTCGTTGCCTGTACCTTCAGCGAGAGGTTCGACAGCTTCAGCGGAGCGATCCATGTTTTCGGGAACTCGTATGCCAGTGAAATTTCCTTCATACGGATGAAGTCACCCTTTGCCACACGTACATCCGAGTAGTTGTAAGCATTGTACGCATATCTGTAGTCGGTATTTTCGTTGTACATTCTGGCAGAGATGATGGCAGGAATGTTGGTCACATTCTCATCACCCGACAAGGTCCAACGGTTCTTGAACTCACGAGTCATGGCGCTCAGGTCGGAGTACTGTGCACTGAATACCGGATTCAGACGAACCACGTTACCAAACGAATAAGTCATAAAGATATTCAGGCGGAAACCTTTGTACGTAAAGATGTTACCCAAACTACCGGTAATGGTCGGATCGGTAGGACCTTCGTAAATCAGGAAGTCCGTGTTGTCACGTTCCTGGAAGTTGATGCTGGTACTGGTTATCTCACCCTTTTCGTTTTCAATCAAAGGAATACCGTATTCATCCAGTCCTTTGAACGGGATAGAGAACAAACCTCTTACCGGATAGCCCTGTTTAGCGAAACCTGTACCCGAAATCAGATCCATGATATTGGAATTCTGCTGCAGGTCGGTTACTTCATTCTGTGCATTCGAGAAGATGAAGTCTGTATTCCAGTTAAAGTCTTTTGTCTTGATGTTATGAGTAGACAAGGTAAATTCCACACCGTGCGACTTCATCGAAGCTACGTTGGCAAGTTTCAGGATCGTACCACCTACACCCTGCGTATTCACCGCACCAATCAAGTCGTAGTTGTTACGCGTATACCAGTCGAGTGCAAAGTTGATACGGTTGTCGAGGAATCCCATATCCACACCGATGTTCAATTCATGTTTCTTTTCGTAAGTCAGCTCACTGTTTTCCAAATCTACCAGCTGCAAGCCCGATTCCTGAATGTTGGTAAACGGACGGTAAGGAATGTAACTGTTGATGATTGCCTTCGAGTTGGTTACATCCGCCGGACCACGGTCGGCAGTCAGAGAGTAAGAAGCCTTCAGTGTCAAGTGCGACATGGCAGGTTCCAGCGCGTCGAAGAATTTCTCTTCATGCACGTTCCATGCACCCGAGATGTTCCATGTAGGCAACCAGCGTGCGCTACGGCTCTTACCCATACGGTTCGTACCTTCGTAACGGATCGTACCGTTGATTGAATATTTTCCGGCATACGAATAGTTGGCATTGGCAAAGAAAGCCACGCTGCGCACCTTCGTATTGTTCAGGCTGAAGTACTGGTCGCCGTCTTCAATGCCTTTCTTGAAATACTGATAAATATAATAAGGTGTTTCACCGTTTTCATACTGCATACCCCAGCCCTGGAAGTTCGACTTCGTACGGTCGATGGAGTTTATTTCCATACCACCGAACCAGTTGGTCAGGTGTACCTCGTTGAACACCTTGTTATAGTTTACCGTACCACGGAAGTCGTAGCTCAGCATCTTGTAGTCGGTACGTCTGTAAATACCACCTTCCGGCAAAACCGAGATAGGCAATGCATACGGATTGTCCGGGTCGGTATACAAGAACGGGTTCTTGTCCATGATGGTCTTGTCATCCAGTCCGGCACGGTAAGCTTCCGCCTGATTCGAATTATCCTTGATCTTGTGTTCCTGCGAGGTACCCTGATACTTTACAGCACCCAGTGCACTGAATTCCAGTCCCGTAATCGGTTTCCACTTCAGTTCACCCTGAAACTTCACATCCACAATGTTCAAGTCCATATAGTTGTTTTCCAGCTCGTTCAAGATATTAAACGGAGCATAGTTGCTGGTATAATACTCATTCGGGTCGAGCGTACGTGAAGTATTCAGCGCGTAAGAGTACGGGTTGATATCGAAATCACGCTTCACCTCACCGGAAACCACATCCACATCCTGTCCCAGTGTACCCGGAGCCTCCTGATTACGATAAGAGGCGTTGGCAATCATGTTAAAGCTCAACCATTTCGAAATGTTGTAAGAAGAATTCACATTTGCCGTATAACGTTCTACCGAACTGCGCTTGTACCATCCCGGATCGTACATGGCACTCAGAGAAGCATAGAACGACGACTTGTCCGTACCGCTGCTGATACTTACCGAATGGTTCTGGCTCAGACTTGGTGAGAAAAGAACATCAAACCAGTTGGTATTGCGGAATTCGGCAGCCTGCAAGTAACTGTTGCGAGCGCTTTCCGTATTCTGCAACATCGGCAGCCCCGTATTCGGATCAAACGTATTCATCAGCTGATACATCTTGCCGTATACACCACTTTCGGCAGCACGTACGGTTTCCGAGAAGTTCAGCCATCCCTTCTGCTCCATCTGTTTATAGATACCCATCTGTTCCTGAGAGTTCATGATGTTGAAATCATTGTAACTCGGCACCAGACGTGTGGTAAACTCACCTGTATAATTTACTCTACTGGAACCAGCCTTACCTTTTTTGGTTGTAACGACGATTACACCTGCCATGGCGCGCGCACCGTAGATAGAAGTCGCAGAACCATCCTTCAATATCTGGAAGCTCTCGATATCGTCGGCATTCAATCCTGCAATGGCAGAACTGATCAACGTCTCGGCGTCACCCGAAGAAAGCTGGTCGGCACTTACTTCTACCGCATCTTCCATGATCACTCCATCCACAACCCACAACGGCTTGGAACTACCATAGATGGATGTAGCACCACGTACACGGATTTTCGGAGCTGTACCGAAAGTACCGGAAACGTTCTGTACCGATACACCGGCAGCCTTACCTTCCAGACCACGGCTGATATCGGCAAGACCATCCATCTTCACGTCCTCACCGGAAATCTGAGTGGCAGCACCACTGAACAGTCGCTTATCCATGCGCTGCATACCGGTTACGACTACTTCATCCAGCACTTCCGTATCCGATTCCAGCACCACCTTCATATTATTTTTGGCCGTCACCGTCTGCGATTTCATACCGATATAACTGATCTCGAGCTTTGCCCCTTTGTCTACTTTCAGCGTAAACTTTCCGTCGATATCCGTAATTGTACCGTTAGAAGTTCCTTTTACTAAAACAGAAGCTCCCACAACAGGCATGTTATCTTCCGAAGAAACTACCAAGCCTGTCACTTGTACAGCCTGAGCTATCGCCAGACTTATGCCAATTAACAAAAAGGCACAAAAAAGTGTAATTCGCTTTTTCATATTCCAATATTTTTTTGATAACGTTGGCAAATATATATAGCATTTTATTAAAAAACAAAAAATAATAGAAAAAGAGGTAAATAGACTTGCACATGTCATATCAATATCAAATAGACACTAAAAAGAACGAATTTCATCGTAAATAAGGCTGTTTTCATAACAAAAACTTTGCAAATATAGGATTTCACAAATTCAATAGACAAATTTACGTATACGCAAACGCTAATAAACATTAAAAATAAAGGGGCTCACTATAAGAACCCCTTTATTTAAAACACTAATCTACAAATACTTATACAATAGTTAAATTTTGATAAAAATCACACATCTTTCACTTCTAACACTTTGATAAGACAGAAACACGAAAACCTTACACAAAGATATTTTACTTCTTACATTTTACAGTTCCGTAGCCACATCAAAGCACGGACACATTTTGGTCCACTCTTCCGGTTCCACAATCCCGTCGCCATCCAGGTCGGGGCTCAGGTCGCGGTGCCCCACGATACGCCGTGTCTGGAAGTCCATGGCAAGTACCCTGACCAGCACCCTTAGCGCCCGCTTCTGAAGCTCCGTCCGCGTATCAGCAGGCCGTCCCTGTTCGTCCAGCCCTCCTTCGTAGCACACCCCGATGCTGTTGCGGTTGAACCCCTTGGCATGAGCCCCCTCCTGCTGCACCGGACGCATGGTACAAATCTTTCCATCGCGCCTCACATAGAAATGATACCCGCAGCACTTGAAGCCCCGCTGCCGGTGCATCTGTTCCAGCTGTTCGGGCGAGAGCGGCTTGTCTGCCCTCGTAGCCGAACAATGAACCACAATCAAGTCAATTTTTCTCACTGCTTCCCCCCTTTCTTCCTGTGAGCAAGCAGTACAGGCACTTCAGAATTCCGAGTAAAATCCATTTCACCTTTCCAGTCATACCTTCCCCTCCTCATTGTTATTTGTTTTACCTGCTTCCGGATCATAGTTTATTCCTCTTTTTTCGGCTTCACCGCCACACGCTCGTAGCTCAGCGAAGTGAGGATATCCGTCAGATCAGCTCCCGGACGGAAATTGATGTGCGCCTTCTTGATGAGACCTGCATGGAAATCCTCTTCCACGTCAGCCCCCTCGCTCTTCAGTCCGATCTGAAACGAACCCAAGTCGCCCAGACGCACGATCTCTCCGCCTGCCAGTCCCTCACGCATCACCGTACCGAGCGAAACCAGTACCGCCATGGTATCGGCACGTGTCACCGTACACATCTGCTGGATACGTTCCGTCATCTCACGGATTCCCATTTCGCCGCGCGCCTGCGCCTGTGCATAAAACTTGGCTTCCCCTTCCATGTCGTTGGGTTTCTTTCTTGCCACTACCGAATAAGTCACTGCTCTTTCCATAATCTTTTTACCTTTTTAAATGATTAATAAAACGAATACCTGTTGAAAGCTTTCAAACTTCTTTTCTGTATCACAAAGATATACAGCCCGGTTTTGGTAATGTCCGTCACCGTCCGTCATGCGGACACATTGTTACAATAAACAAAAAAACAGGCTGTACCGGCCTTGCACCCCGACGAACAACCGCCTGCGCAAGCCTGTACAGCCTGTCAGCTGAAAAGAAAAGGAAGCCGGACGAAGAGCATCCGGCCGCCGGACCTGTCAGTTGGCCCGGCTCAATTTTATGTTATCGATAAACCAGCGGCGATAGACACTGCTGCCCGAAGTAGCAGCCGTTTCACCCCACGCATCCGACTTGATGGTGATGCGTGTATCCTTCGTGATAGAAACGCCCTCCAGCACCACGTCGGCATGCAGCCATTCCAGCTTATCCACCGTGTTGACGAAGTTATGTCCTATCGGATTCATTTCCACCGTCTTGCTGCCGTTTGTCACCGTAATGATCAGCTGTACCGGGTCGAACTTCCGCGTACCGCCCACCATCGGAGCCCAGTCGAACGAAAGCATTACCTTCTCGCCTTCCGGAATACCGTCTACCGGCGGCAATGTCAAGCCCGCCTGATAATCCGTCTTACCGAACTTCAGGTAGCACTTCTGCAAGTAAATGGAAGCACCGCGACTCTCTTCCAGTCCGTATCCGTGAGCCAGCAACGCCTCAGCCGCTGTCTGTCCCTCGTCGTTCTTGGCACTGTAAATCTGCGGAGCATCCCCCGTACCGTCGTTTTCCACCGTCTGTCCGGCACCGCTGTTCTCGGCCCACGGCAGGAGCCATTCAAAGTCGTCGGCAAAGTAGATCACCTCTACTACCCCTTTGTCTTCGATGCGTGCTGCCCGTATGCGCAGTGCAGGAGCAGCCACTCCGTCGAAGTAACCGTATACCGTCACCTGATGTCCGTTCAGGGCAGACAAGTTCAGGCTCTCGGGCGCGTCGATGATGGAAACCGAGTTCACCGCCCCGTCGATGGTAATATTGCTGCCGTTCATCACACCACTAGCCGAAATCCATTCGCGGCTGTCCGATGTATAGCTGTCCACCTCAGCCGTCACGTCGTGCGCTTCCGGATAATTCACGTTATTGCCTTCCGAAACCACACGCGCCTCGTCGCATGCCACGTAAGGCAGCGAGTGCGTATCCGTATTCTTTGTACCCTTCACGGCCACCTTGTCGCCCACGTTTACCGCAGTCGTTGTCTGCAAGAACATGTTCACCGCATAGTCAGCGTCGGTCACCACGCAGCCCGATGTCGTTACCGCCGTAACCAGCGCTTCCGGTACCGATACCACCGTTTCATCCTCCAGAGCCGGCAGCTCGTCTACCGTATACTCCT